>NZ_WWHU01000001.1:1252867-1879300 GCF_009862785.1 Gordonia sp. SID5947
GACCTCCCCGCGATGCCACCAACCCCCGGGGACACCCGCCGGCCGGACGATGCCGAGATGATCTTCGATCTGCTTCGGCGTGCTGGGCCCACCGTCGGCGATGACCGCGTGCACATCGCGGGCGAGCTCCCGGTTACGACGCATGACGTCGCGGGTGAACCGATAGCGTCCATCACGGAATTCATCTCTGCGCCAACCGAAGAGAGGCCAATCGTCGATCGGGATGAGCGCCGCCTCATGTGCCCAGTACTCCACGAGGAGTCGAGTACCGCGCCGCGGCCGCCACGCCGCACGGTCGAGGATGTCGCGATCGTACGGCCCCAACCTGCTGAACATCGGCATGTAATGCGCACGCGCGGCGATGTTCACCGAATCCATCTGCAACAACCTGGTCCGCCCGACGACCCTGCGTAAGTGTGCCGACGTCGGGGCGCCAGACGGTTGACGATCGGTGAATCCCTGGGCGGCGAGCGCGATTCGCCGCGCCTGCGCGGCCGAGAGACGGGTACGGGTCATGCGAGTGGCTGTGTGCCTCGACGCTTCGACGGCGCGCTCGCGTGTCGGAGATAGTCGACGAACCGGTAGTGGACGCCCGTCGACGACGGTTCCCAGCCCCCGGCGACGGCGACCTCCCACGTGTACGGATCCACTTCTGGCGCAAAGGCGTCGGCGCCCTCCACCAGCATGTCGATCTCGGTGATGCGCAGGTGCGTCGCAACATTCATCGACGCCTCGTAGATCTGTCCGCCACCGATCACGGTCACCGGTCCGTCGACCAGGTCGAGGGCGTCGCCGATGGTGTGCACGATCTCGGCACCCTCGGCCGAGAACGCGGCAGACCGGGTGATCACGATGTTTCGCCTGCCCGGCAGAGGACGGACACGGTCCGGCAGGGACTCCCAGGTCTTGCGTCCCATCACCACCGCGCCGCCTCCGGTGAGCTCGCGGAAACGCCGCAGGTCCTCGGGCACCCGCCACGGGATGGTGTTGTCGCGCCCGATGGCACCCACCCGATCCTGGGCCCACAGCAACGTGACCGTGGTCGCCATCAGACGGCCACCGGCGCCTTGATCCCCGGGTGCGACTCGTATCCCATCACCGCGATGTCGTCGAACTCGTAGTCGAAGATCGAATCACGTTTCCGCAGTTCGAGTTCGGGATATGGAAACGGGTCGCGGGACAGCTGTTTGCGCACCTGGTCGAGGTGGTTGTCGTAGATGTGGCAATCACCGCCGGTCCAGACGAACTCGCCGACCTCGAGCCCGGCCTGCTGCGCCATCATGTGCGTCAACAGGGCGTAGGACGCGATGTTGAACGGGACGCCGAGGAACATGTCGGCGCTGCGCTGGTAGAGCTGGCACGAGAGTTTGCCGTCGGCGACGTAGAACTGGAAGAAGGCGTGGCACGGCGGCAGCGCCATCTGGGGGATCTCCCCGACATTCCATGCTGACACGATGTTGCGGCGCGAGTCCGGGTTGGTCCTGAGCAGATCGAGGGCCGCAGAGATCTGATCGACGTGCTCACCCGAGGGGGTGGGCCAGCTTCGCCACTGCACGCCGTAGACCGGACCCAGATCCCCGTCCGGGCTCGCCCACTCGTCCCAGATGGTCACCCCGTGCTCCTGCAGCCAGCGCACATTGGAGTCGCCGCGCAGAAACCACAGCAACTCGTAGACGATCGACTTGAGGTGAACCTTCTTGGTGGTGATCAGCGGAAAGCCCTCAGCCAGGTCATATCGCAGCTGATGGCCGAACAGGCTACGTGTTCCCGTTCCGGTGCGGTCGGCTTTGGGCGTGCCGGTCTCGAGGACCAGACGCAGAAGGTCTTCGTACGGGGTCGGGATCTTCGCGGCGTGGGAGGTCGCCGACTGGGTGGCCGTGCTCACGGTGAACAGCTTACGGGCGGCCGCGCGTGATCTCTCGTAGCGCCTACGCGAGACGTCGGTGGTTTCCGTCGCCGAAGCGGACCTCGAGGACGGTGGCAGGTGTGCGCGGCGGCTCACCAGGCGGATGTATCCCGCGCGCTGCGAGAACAGGATGGACCGCCGGGTGCACCACAGTCTCCAGCGCCGCCTCACAGCTCGCCTCCGACTCCCACACATCGAGGTAACTCACGGTCTTGTCCTCGTTCTCGACGGCGACGTGAACGATCAGACCAGGCATCGGGGTGGCACCCATCCGATCGGCGATCTCACCGTAGATCTCGGCTGTGATCGGGACATTCTGAGTCCAGGCGTAGAAGCTCATGATGATCACCCACTTTTCATCCGACTCTGTATCGGATCAATTGGTTGAACGCTACGCTAGACCCGATGTCCGACTCCGTCAATGGTCGATCCCCAGGTCAACGCACCCGCCGCTACGATTCCAGTCGGCGGCGCGCAGCTGCGGAGGAGACACGCGCACGCATCCTCGCGACTGCTCGACGGTTGTTCATCGCCGACGGGTACGCCGCGACGACGATCGCTGCGATCGCCCGACAGGCAGATGTCGTGCCGGACACCGTCTACGCGACGGTGGGCCGCAAAGCGGAGCTGTTCCGGGTACTCATCGAGCTCGCGCTCTCGGGGACCGGCCGGCCGGTGCCCGGCGCGCAACGCGACTACGCCATGCGAATCCGTGCCACCACCGATCCGCGTCGGAAACTGGCCGTCTACGCCGAGGCGATCACCGCCATCCAGGCACGCCTGGCCCCACTGTTCCTGGTGCTGCGCGAAGCCTCCGCCGTGGACACCGAACTCAAGGCGCTGTGGGACGAGATCACCCGACGACGATCTGACAACATGCGCGTGCTCGCAGCGGATCTCGCGTCCACAGGTGCCACGCGGGCCGACCTCACCACTGACGAGATCGCCGACGTCATCTGGACGATGAACAGCTCCGAGTACTACTCACTGCTGGTGATCGACCGCGGGTGGTCCGAGCAGCGTTTCGGCGAGTGGCTGTTCGACGCGTGGTGTCGCCTGCTCCTCGACGAGGACGGATCCGGCGACCCGACGGCCTGACCCTTCGTGGGGACGTGAGTCGACCCCGCTCAGTCCGCCATCAGTCCGGCGGCGACCGTCGCCCCGAGTTCCCAGCAGCGCTCCAGGTCGGCCTTCTCCGGCTTGCCGGACACCGTGATGTACTCCGCCGCCTTGGCCCACCCGAGTCCGGTGGTGATCGAGTCGACTGCGCGCTGCGCGCCCTCGGTTCCCTCGTTGCCGTGCAGGTACAGCCCGAACGGACGCCCCTTCGTCGAGTCGAGGATCTGGTAGTACGTGCTGTCGAAGGCGTGTTTCAGCGCGCCACTGATGTAACCGAGGTTGGCGGGACTGCCGAGTACGTATCCATCTGCCTCCAACATGTCGGTGGCAGTGACCGCGAGCGCCGCCCGCCGCACCACGTCCACCCCGTCGATCTCCGGATCGGTCGCGCCGGAGACCACCGCCTCGAACATCGCCTGGCAGTACGGCGAGGGCGTGTGATGGACGATCAGCAGGGTGCTCACGACTCCTCCCCCTTGAACTGCGCGACGGCCCGTTTCATCATCTGGCGCGCTCGTCCCCGGTCGCCGGCGTAGTCGTAGGCGCGCGCGATCCGGTACGTGTTGCGCCACTCCGACGGATCGGCCTCCCACTCCGCCTTGACCTGCGCGAACAATTCGTCTGCTGCGTCACGCTCGATGCGTCCGGAGGGTCGGCGTGGCAGCGCGGAAACGTCGAGCTCGCGCCCCTCCTCGGCCATGATCCTGGCCAGCCGTTGGTGTTCGATGCCTGCCCGAAGCGTCGCATAGATCAGCCACGCCCCGATGAACGGAAGGATCAGCACACCGATTCCCACGCCGATCCCGGCGACGGTCCCCGACGAGATCAGATCGATACCGCGCTCCCCGAGGATGACGAAGTACACGATCATCGCCACCACCAGGAACCCGATCATCCAGACGATCGGGCGGGCATCCCGTTGTTTCGGTTCGGCGGCCATGTCTCTCAGAGGTCCATCAATTCTTCCAGGCCGACGGTGAGACCCGGCCGGTCACCGATCTCACGTACCCCCAGCAGCACACCCGGGGCGAACGACGTGCGGTCGAGCGAGTCGTGGCGGATCGTGAGCGTCTCCCCCTCGGTGCCGAGGATCACCTCCTGATGCGCCACGAGGCCCGCCAGGCGAACCGAGTGCACGCGGACGCCGTCCACCTCGGCGCCTCGTGCGCCGTCGAGTTCCTCCGTGGTGGCATCGGGACTCGGCCCGACGCCGGCGTCGGCACGCGCCTGTGCGATCAGGCCGGCGGTCCGGTACGCGGTCCCCGAGGGTGCATCCGCCTTGTGCGGATGGTGCAACTCGATCACCTCGACCGAGTCGTAGAACCGTGCGGCCTGCGCCGCAAAACGCATCGACAGCACCGCCCCGATCGCAAAGTTCGGCGCGATCAGGACGCCTACCCCCGGCTTGTCGGACAGCCAGGTCCGGACCTGATCGAGTCGCTCGTCGGTGAAGCCCGTGGTTCCGACCACCGCGTGAATTCCGTTGCGAATCAAGAACTCGAGATTGTCCATCACCACGGCGGGATGCGTGAAGTCCACGACGACGGTGGTGCCGGACTCGGTGAACTTCTCCAGCGAGTCGCCCTTGTCCACCCCGACCGTGTACGTCAGGTCGTCGGCGGCCTCCGCCGCGGCGACGATGGCCTGGCCGACCTTGCCCGCACTGCCGAGCACACCGACCCGGATCTCACCTGACATCGAGAAGTCCCTTCGTTCCGCGATACACCGCACCCGAGTCTATTGCGCGTCGTCGTCAGAAGATCGGCGCACCACCCCGGCGATGCTCGAAGACAAGCGACGTGGTGGTGCCGGAGACCTCGCGCCGCGAATTGAGCATCTCGACGAACTCGCGGAGGGCTTCGGTGTCGGCGGTCGCGACGTGCAGCATGTAGTCGTCGGCGCCGGCCAAGAAGAAGACATCGATCACGGCGTCCTGCCGGGCGATCTCACCGACGAAATGGCGGATCTCACCTCGGGCCTCTGACTGCAGGCTGACCGCCACCATGGCCCGCAGTGGGCGTCCCACCGCTGCCGGATCGACATCGGCGAAGAATCCGCGGATCACCCCGAGATCGGTCAGCCGTCGCACACGCCCGTGGCAGGTGGAGGCCGCGATACCCGCGCGCGACGCGAGTTCGCTGTTCGGCATCCGCGCATCGGCCTGCAGCAGACGCAGCAAAGTTCGATCGGTGTCGTCGAGGGCACGATCCGCGCTCCGAACATCCTTCGGCTGGATGGACATGTCATCGCTCCATATCGTCGATTATTCGCCAGCAACAGCGATGAGAGAATGATCTACACAAACATTGTGCTACTTCCGTAGTTCCTTCACTCTGAACTCAACACTCCCGTTCCGCAACCATCCGCTAGGAGACCCGTCATGCGCGTCGGCATCCCCACCGAGATCAAGAACAACGAGTACCGAGTGGCGATCACGCCCGCGGGCGTCGCCGAACTCCACCATCGCGGACACGACGTGGTGATCCAGGCGGGGGCAGGCGAGGGTTCGGCCATCCACGACAACGACTTCAAGGAGGCCGGAGCACAGATCCTCTCGACCGCCGAACAGGTCTGGGAACAGTCCGACCTCTTGCTGAAGGTCAAGGAGCCGATCGCGGCCGAGTATCCGCTGCTGCGAGAGGGACAGACCCTCTTCACCTATCTGCATCTCGCCGCCAGCCGCCCGTGTACGGAGGCGCTCGTGCAGTCGAAGACGACGTCCATCGCGTACGAGACCGTCCGCGGCGCCGACGGTTCGCTCCCGTTGCTCGCACCCATGAGTGAGGTCGCCGGACGTCTCGCGCCACAGGTGGGCGCTTATCACCTCATGCGTTCCGAGGGCGGGCGCGGTGTGCTGATGGGCGGCGTGCCCGGTACCGAACCGGCCGATGTCGTCGTGATCGGTGGCGGCGTCAGCGGTGTCAACGCGGCCACGATCGCCGTTGGCATGGGTGCTCAGGTGACGGTGTTCGACGTCGACATCGCCAAGCTCCGCGCCGTCGACGCGCGCTTCGCCGGCCGCGTCCACACCCGCTACAGCACCGGCCTGGCGCTGGCCGAAGCGATCCGCGGCGCCGACCTCGTGATCGGCGCGGTCCTGGTCCCCGGCGCGAAGGCTCCCGTGTTGGTGTCCAACAGCCTTGTGGCACAGATGAAGCCGGGCGCCGTGCTGGTCGACATCGCGATCGATCAGGGTGGATGCTTCGAGGACTCACGTCCCACCACCCACGACGACCCGACCTTCACCGTGCACGACACGGTCTTCTACTGCGTGGCCAACATGCCCGGCACCGTCGCCCGGACATCCACCTCCGCACTGACCGGCGCGACCCTTCCCTACGTCTTGCGTCTCGCCGACAAGGGATGGGAACAGGCCTGTCGTGACGACGCGTCGCTCGCCGCAGGACTAAGCACCCACGACGGCGCGCTCTTCACCCCGGAGGTCGGTGCCGCCCTCGACATCCCGGTCTCCCCCATGCCGTTCTGACCGACCCGTCCTCCGCCGACCGGGCGCACTTTCTCATCGATCGGGCGCAGGTTCTCGCGGACCGGGCGCTGCTACTCGTCGACCTGCGATCGGCGAGGTTGCGTGCCCGATCGACGAGGTCCTGTGCCCGCGTCAGAAGCGGATCGAGGAGGTGCCTCGACGACGGCCGCGGTAGGTGAACCGCCGCTCCGTGATGTCACCGCGTCCGTCCCGACCGATCCGCAGGACCGTCGAGGCCCTGGTGCCGTATCCGCGCATGTCGATGAACATCGGTGACAGGTCGGCCTCGAGCTCGTCCGGTATCCCGGTGGCGGGCAGACGCCGCGGGGCGGGACGACTCCGGTCGGCGAGCATCTCGAGAAAGGGTTCGACGGTCGGCGGCTCGACGGGACGCCTCAGCAGCTCGTCCAGGGTCGCGCGCCCGTCGATGACCTTCGGCCAGTCGCTGTCGAGCGCACCGTTGGAGAGACCGTGCACCCCGGCGTCCACCTGGGCGGCATGTGGCTCCGGCCAGTTCGTCATCCACCAGAGTTCGTGCTCGTCACCGACCAGCAGGTTCACCGGTAGGTACTCATGTCCCTCGCGGCGCACCCGCCGCGCGAACGTGCCGGGGTCATCGGCTCCCACGAGGAATTGCACAGGTAGCGCACCGCGTGAGCGCGGACCCGGAGCGCCCGGACGGCCCACGCGAACATTCGTCACCATCGCGACGCGCGACGGATTCACGGCGTCGAGACCCATCCATGTCCCGTCTGCCACGCGATCACGTCCCCCGATGATCGGGAGGTCGGACCACCGCGACAGCGGCGCCGTCTGCCTGCGGTGGTATTCATCGCGATTCGCGGCAACCACCAGTCGGCGATGGGGATCGGTGTTCCAGGCGAACAGGATCAGACACACGGCTTGTCAACTCACCTCGACTGGTCGGTGATCGGCAGATAGTTGCTGAGATTGGACATCCGGCGCTGGACCCCGGCGATCTCCCGTACCGCCTGGGCGACAAGGCTGCGATCGAGGGGCGAGAGACGCTTCATGGTCAACACGTCGCTCACCGGCTCGCCCCGGTCGAACTGGGCCACCTGATAGGTGAGCCGGACCCGCTGCAGAACATCGAACACCTCCACCAGCGTGGCGGCCTGGTCGTCGGTCAACATCGGACTGCCGGCCGCCGCCCGCAGACGCGACCTCGTGTTCAGCTCCGCACTCCCCACGCTCAGCGCGGCCCATCGAGCGATGTTCACCAACGGGGTGAGCGCGTGCGCCTTGATGTCGAAGACGTCGCCGCGGCGGGCCAGGGTGTCGCGCATCGACCGCAGACGCGCCCTGTAGGACAAGGCTTCGGCCAACAACAGGCCCAACGTACCGGGATGGGAACGCAGGTCCGTGAAGACCTCGCCGACGGCCGACAATCCCTGGTCCCCCCAGATGGGTCGGCCGTCGAGCAGCAGGGACGTGAAGATCATCCCCTTGTTCTCCAGCGGCGCCTCGATCCAGTCCCGCGCCGAAGCCCGCCAGCGTGCGTGTGTCCGCGAGAACAGCGGCTTCGACGCGATCGCGCCGTTCTCGTCGACCGCCATCCCGGCACCGCGGAGGATCGCGTCGACCTCGGCGAACGCCGACCGGTACGCCGGGATCTGTTCGTCGCCGACCTCGTCGTCGAACGAGACCGCGGAATCCATGTCCGAGGTCAGGACCGGTTCGCGGCGGGCATTGCTGCCCAGCGAGAGCCAGGTCAGCGCACCGGGATTCAGGTCCGGGTGTCCGGTGAGGACGAGCTCCAGAGCGCGCCGCACGACGGCGTCGTGGATCAGTGCCGCGACCGCGGTGATCTCGTGGACGGGTTGCCCGCGGCGTAACAGATCGGCCAGCAGGTACGGGACGCGTCGCCCGCGCGTCTGCAGGTCGTCGATCGTGGTGGCGCGGGACACCTGACCGCGCAACGACATCGCCGGCCCGGATGGCGCGGCGACGAAATCCGCCGCGGCGACCACACCGACGACGTCACCGCTCGCCTCGACCACCGGCAGGACACCGAGCTCTCGGTCGAGCAGTTCGCCGAGTGCGTCGACGGCCGCCGTGTCGCGGCGCACGCCGCGGACCGGACCGGAGACCACATCGCCGATCGGGGTGTCGACGCCGAGTCCGGTCGCCACCACCCGGGACCTGATGTCGGCGTCGGTCAGCAACCCGTACTCGTGGCCATCCATCGGGATCAGCACATAGTCCTGGTGCCGTTCGGTCATGAGCGCGGCCGCATCCTGCACGGTCATGCCCGCCCACCCGACGACGGGTTCGGTCACCACCAACTCGTCGACGGTGCCGCGATCGCGCACGCCGGTGTCCCGCCGGCGCGCGACGGTGAGCTTGTCGGTGGGAATCCTGTCTTCGGGCTCCGGCACGGGTCCTCGTCCTCCGGTCGTCACGGGGGTATCCGACAGCCTATCCACGCCGGATGCAAACGGCCCGTCACCCACATTCTGGGTGACGGGCCGTACGCGTCGTCAGACGATCAGGCGTTCAGCCGATCAGGCGTTGGCCTCGGCGGCCTCCGGCGCACTCTCGGCGGCGGCGTCGTCGTCCACCGGCACCAGGCTGATCTTGCCGCGCTCGTCGATGTCGGCGATCTCGACGCGGAGCTTGGAGCCGACGTTCACGACGTCCTCGACCTTGTTGATCCGCTTGCCCTTGCCGAGCTTCGAGATGTGCACGAGTCCATCGCGTCCCGGCAGCAGTGACACGAACGCACCGAAGGCGGTGGTCTTCACGACCGTGCCGAGGAAGCGTTCGCCGACCTTGGGGAGCTGCGGGTTGGCGATGGCGTTGACCTTGTCGATCGCCGCCTGTGCGGACTCGCCGTCGGATGCGCCGATGAACACGGTGCCGTCGTCCTCGATGGAGATGTTGGCGCCGGTGTCCTCGGTGATCCCGTTGATCGTCTTGCCCTTGGGGCCGATCAGCTCACCGATCTTGTCCATCGGGATCTTGATGGTCGTGATCCGCGGTGCGTACGGGCTCATCTCGTCGGGCTCGTCGATGGCCTCGGCCATCACGTCGAGGATGGTCAGCCGGGCGTCCTTGGCCTGACCGAGCGCCCCGGCGAGCACCGACGACGGGATGCCGTCGAGCTTGGTGTCGAGCTGTAGCGCGGTGACGAAGTCCTTGGTGCCTGCGACCTTGAAGTCCATGTCGCCGAAGGCATCTTCGGCGCCGAGGATGTCGGTCAGCGCCACGTAGCGGGTCTCACCCTCGACGGTGTCGGACACCAGTCCCATCGCGATGCCGGCAACCGGGGCCTTCAGCGGCACACCGGCATTGAGCAGCGACATGGTCGACGCGCAGACCGATCCCATCGAGGTGGAACCGTTGGAGCTCAACGCCTCCGAGACCTGACGGATCGCGTAGGGGAACTCCTCCACGCTCGGCAGCACCGGCATCAGGGCACGTTCGGCGAGCGCTCCGTGTCCGATCTCGCGCCGCTTCGGCGAGCCGACCCGACCGGTCTCACCGGTGGAGTACGGCGGGAAGTTGTAGTGATGCATGTAGCGCTTGGAGGTCTCGGGTCCGAGCGAGTCGATCTGCTGGGCCATCTTGACCATGTCGAGGGTGGTGACACCCAGGATCTGGGTCTCGCCGCGCTCGAACAGTGCGCTGCCGTGGGCACGCGGGATCACGGCGACCTCGGCCGAGAGCGACCGGATGTCGGTGATGCCACGGCCGTCGATGCGGAAGTGATCGGTCAGGATCCGCTGACGCACGAGCTTCTTCGTGAGCGAGCGGTAGGCACCGCCGATCTCCTTCTCGCGGCCTTCGAACTGCGCGCCGAGCTGGGCCAGGATGTCGGCCTTGAGTTCGTCGGTCTTGTCGTCGCGCTCCTGCTTACCGGCGATCGTGAGGATCTCACTCAGGCGATCGGTCCCGGCAGCGGCGACGGCGTCATAGACATCGCTCTCGTACGGCGGGAACAGCGGGAACTCGCCGGTCTCCTTCGCGGCCGCGTCGGCGAGCGACTTCTGCGCCTCGCAGAGACGCGCGATGAACGGCTTGGCGGCCTCGAGGCCCTCGGCGACGATCGCCTCCGTCGGCGCCTGCGCGCCACCGGCGATGATCTCGAGGACGTTGTCGGTGGCCTCTGCTTCGACCATCATGATCGCGACATCGGCCGAATCTCCCTGACCGGATACGATCCGCCCGGCGACGACCATGTTGAAAACGGCGCCTTCGAGCTGCTCGACGGTCGGGAACGCGACCCATTGGCCGGCCTTGTTCTCCTCTGTCGGGATCAGCGCGACGCGCACGCCGCCGACGGGTCCGGAGAACGGCAGGCCTGCGAGCTGTGTGGATGCCGACGCCGCGTTGATCGCGACGACGTCGTAGAGGTCCTTCGGATCGAGAGACATCACGGTGACGACGACCTGGATCTCGTTGCGCAGGCCGTCGACGAAGGTCGGGCGCAGCGGACGGTCGATCAGACGGCAGGTGAGGATCGCGTCGGTCGACGGGCGACCCTCGCGACGGAAGAACGATCCGGGGATGCGGCCGGCGGCATACATGCGTTCTTCGACGTCCACGGTCAGCGGGAAGAAGTCGAAATGCTCCTTGGGCTGCTTGGAGGCCGTCGTCGTCGACAGCAGCATGCTCTCTTCGTCGAGGTAGGCGGTGACCGATCCGGCGGCCTGCAGGGCAAGGCGGCCGGTCTCGAATCGGATGGTGCGGGTGCCGAAGCTGCCGTTGTCGATCACGGCGGTCGCTTCGGTGATGGCGTCGTCGTAGTCGACGTCGGTGTTCACATCGGTCATGTGGATGTAGAAATCCCTTCGTGTCAGCCACCGCACTTCGGCGGCTGCGGTTGTGGATGCGGGTCGACACGTCCCCGTGCACACCACGGTGTGCGGCGACGACTGCGAGTGCAGGTAGCCGGCCCGGAACGGAGCCGTGAGAGAAGTGCCGGTCGTGCGGGGGCGCGATCGCGAGATGCGCGCCGCGTTGTAGCGCAGACGGCCTTCGATCGAAGCGGCCGGAACCGTCGTACCCGGGTTCCGGCGGCCACTACCGAGGACCGATCTGCTCGTTCGTCACGTCCAACGGGACTTTCACGGCAACGATCACTGCTCAGCCTATCATTGTGGGTTGAGCAGCATAAACGACTCGGCCGTCCCCGTATGTGACGGAGACGGCCGAGGCGTAGGAATCGGAGATCGGGTCGCTCAGCGACGCAGACCCAGGCGCTCGATCAGCGAGCGGTAACGGTTGATGTCGACCTTCGCGACGTACTTGAGCAGGCGACGACGGCGGCCCACGAGCAGCAGCAGACCACGACGGCTGTGGTGATCGTGCTTGTGCTCCTTGAGGTGCTCGGTCAGGTCGGTGATGCGCTTGGTCAGCATCGCGACCTGCGCCTCGGGCGAACCGGTGTCGGTCTCGTGGAGACCGAACTCGGTGAGGATTTCCTTCTTCTGGGTGGCAGTCAACGCCATGGAGATACTCCTGGATTCTCAGTCCCGCGCTCGTCTGGAAGCCGTCCGCATCTACCCAGATGACGGACGGATGGCGCGCCACCGCGGACCGCAGCAACGCCAGCGGACCAATTTACCAGCGTGGCGCCTGCCGACCCAAATCGCGGCGCCCACGCCCCTCAGCGTTCGGCCTGGGCCAGAAGCTTCCGGGTCTCCTCGACATCGCCGGAGATCGCGGTGATCAGCTCCTGGACGTCGGGGTAGTTCACCATGCCCCGCAGACGGCCGACGAAGTCGACGGCGACGTGCTGTCCATAGAGGTCCGCGGTCGTGTCGAGGACAAAGGCCTCGACCGTGCGGGTGCGTCCCGAGAACGTCGGATTGGTCCCCACCGACACCGCAGCCTGGTATCGCTCGCCCGGCACGACCTGTCCGACCACCGGTCCGACACCCAGCACGGTGAACCAGGCGGCGTACACGCCGTCGGCGGGGATGGCGGCATACATCGGGGGTGCGACATTGGCGGTGGGAAAGCCGAGTTCGCGTCCGCGCCCGTCGCCGCGGACCACCACACCCTCCACCCGATGCGGCCGTCCGAGTGCTTCGGCGGCGAGTTCCACGTCGCCCGACGCGACGCACGAACGGATGTAGGTGGACGAGAAGGTCACCGCGTGTTCGCCGAACAGCGAGATCCCCTGGACCTCGAAACCGAACTTCTGTCCGAACTCGGCGAGCTTCTCGACGTCACCTGCCGCCTTCTTGCCGAAGGTGAAGTTGTCGCCGACCACCACATCCGCCGCGTGCAGAGTCTCGACGAGAATGTCGTGGGCGAAATCCTTCGGCGAGCGCGAGGCGAGTTCCGGCGTGAACGGCATCACGCAGAACACGTCGATGCCCAGTTGCTCGGCGAGTTCTGCCCGGCGTGTCAGCGTCGTGAGCTGTGGCGGATGCGAGCCCGGACGCACCACCTCGGCCGGATGGGGATCGAAGGTCATCAGGACAGCGGGTACACCACGCGCGGCCGCCGCGGCGGTGGCGGCGTGGATCAGCTGGGCGTGTCCACGGTGCACGCCGTCGAACACACCGATGGTGACCACACACCGACCCCAGTCCGCGGGGATGTCCTCGAGACCTCGCCAACGCAACACGCGCACCAGCCTACGGCCCGCCCGGCCCACGCTCCACTTCTGGTCGCCGGTGTTGAACAGCGAGTTTCGTACGGTCCGACGACTGTTGAACGCACACCCGACCTCGCCAACACACCGCCACCTGCCTCGCTCTCGGCGAAGGCACGTCCTAAGCTCGAAGAATGCCCCAGTCCCCCACGGCCCGAGCCGGCAAACCGCCGTCCGGCGAGTCCGACGGCGGCGCGGCCTTCCCGTCCCCGGAGCGGCCCGTCACCGAGCTGTCCACCGTCACCCAGGACTACCTGAAGGTGATCTGGACGATCCAAGAATGGGCAGAGGTCAAGGTCACCACCAAGATGCTCGCCGAACGTCTCGGCGTCTCGGCATCGACGGCCTCGGAAGCGATCCGCAAACTTGCCGATCAGGGTCTGGTCTCCCACGAGCGTTACGGCTCGGTGACTCTCACCGAGGAGGGGCAGACCGCGGCGATCCTGATGGTCCGGCGACACCGGTTGCTGGAGACCTTCCTGGTCCGGGAACTCGGCTACGGCTGGGACGAGGTCCACGACGAGGCGGAGGTGCTCGAACATGCGGTGTCCGATCGGCTGATGTCACGGCTGGACGCCAAACTCGGTCACCCGAACCGCGATCCGCACGGTGACCCGATCCCGGCTCTCGACGGATCGGTGCCCAGTCCGGACGTGAAACTCCTGTCCGAACTCGACGTGGACGAATGCGGAACCGTGGCACGGATTTCCGATACCGACCCGGACATGCTGCGCTACTTCGACGAGGTCGGGGTGGCGTTGGACTGTGAGGTGACGGTGATCGAGAAACGTCCGTTCGCGGGCACCATCTCGATCTCGGTGGACGGCAACGCCCACATCGATCTCGGCGACGTCGCGGCCCAGGCCATCTTCCTGGTGCCGACGGCGTGAGCGGCCGAAGGTACCGCTAGCGGAGTGTCGCCGGTCGGACGACCATCACCGAACTGGCGCGCCGGCCCTTCTCCTGGACGAGCGCGATGGCTTGTCCCGACGGGTCGATGACCACGTAGATCTCCTTGCGTCCGACCGGGTCCAGCCATCGGCCCTGACTGATCGACTCCGCCTCGTCGTCGCTGATGTCGCGATGCGGGAAAGACAGTTTCGCGGCCTCGTCGATGGTCAACGACAACTGCGGTTCGTCGGCCAGGGTGGCGAGGGTGCGGGCATGCTCGAGCGCGAACGGCCCGACCGCGGTGCGTCGCAACGCCGTCAGATGTCCTCCGACACCGAGCGCGCCACCGAGGTCCCGGGCCAGCGAGCGGATGTAGGTTCCCGCCGAGCAGTCGACCTCCACCTCCAGATCGACGAAACCGTCCCCGGCGCGCCGGGTTTCGAGCACCTCGAATCGCGACACCGTCACCGGCCGTGCGGCGAGGTCGAATTCGGCACCGGTCCGGACGAGGCTGTGCGCCCGCCTGCCGTCGACCTTGATCGCGCTGACCTTCGCCGGGATCTGCTCGATGTCGCCGGTCAACTCGGCCACCCCGGCCTGGATGTCGGCATCGGTCACGTGGGTGGCGTCCGCGCGGGAGATGACCTCTCCCTCACGGTCGTCGGTGTCGGTGCCGGCACCCAGCCGGATCGTCGCGGTGTACGCCTTGGTGGTCAGGGACAGGAGGCCGAGCAATTTGGTCGCACGCTCGATGCCGACCACCAGGACCCCGGTCGCCATCGGGTCGAGCGTGCCGGCATGCCCGACGCGCCTGGTGTCGAACAGTTTGCGGCACCGTGACACGACGTCGTGACTCGTCATGCCCGCGTCCTTGTCGACGATCACCAGGCCGGCGTTCTCGATCGATGCGTCGGCCATGTCAGACGAGCGCGATCGACGTCGTGATGAGCCCGTGGTCGACGAGCCAGCGGCCGGACAGTTCGGTGAGCGGCGCTCCCCCGTCGACCGCCGTGCCGTCGATGAGGATGCGTGAGGTGAAGGTGCCGGCCTGCGCGGCCGTCTGGTCGAAGGTGATGTGGGCATCCTCGAACCCGAGCCACCGCTGGGTGACGGGGAACCACGCCTTGTACGTTGCCTCCTTGGCGCAGAAGAGAAGTCGATCCCAGTGCAGACCTGTGGGGCGAGTCGCGAGAACGGCACGCTCCTCGCCGAGGCTGGTGTGCTCGAGCACGCCGTCGGGCAGCGCCTCGTGCGGCTCGGCGTCGATGCCGAGCGACCGTACCTGCAGCGAGAAGGCCACCACGGCCCCTCGATAACCGTCACAGTGGGTGAGGCTCCCGACCACGCGGTCCGGCCACAACGGCATACCCCGCTCACCGCGCATGATCGCGGTCGGACCGATCCCCAACTCGGACATGGCCCGACGGGCACAGTGCCGCGCCGTGGTGAACTCGCGGCGACGCTTCTCCACCGCCCGCTCGATGAGGGAACGCTCCGCAGGCATCGGCTCGATACCCGGCGGGTCCTCGAACGCCTCGGCCGACGCCACGCCGGTTGGCACCAGCTGTTCGATCAACGCTGCTCCTCGCCGTGGTCCCGGGTTCCTGATCGGGCAGCCCGCCGTTCCCGACGCTCCTGGATACGGCGTGCGAACTCCTGGGCACGCTCCTCGTAATCGGGCGGCAGCTCGAACCGGGCGCCGTGTGCGGGCAGGTCCGCCTCGGTCAGCCCCGGATCGGGAATGATGGCACGCAACAACGGGTCCGGCAGCCCACGACGCTTCCACTCCCGTGGGTACCCGACCGACACCTCCTCGAAGCGCACACCGTCGTACCAGGTTGTCCGCGGGATGTGGAGGTGGCCGTAGACGCAGCAGGCCGCGTGGAACCGGGTGTGCCAGTCCGCGGTCAGCTCGCTGCCACACCAGAGCGCGAACTCCGGGTACATCAGTGCATCGGTGGGTTCACGCCGCAACGGCCAATGGTTGATCAACACCGTCGGTTCGGACGGGTCGATGGCCTCGAGACGCGAACGAGTGGCTTCCACGCGCGCTCTCCCCCAGGCATCTCGGGTCGGGTAGGGCTCCGGCGACAGCAGGAACTCGTCGGTGGCGACCACGTTGCGTTCGCGGGCCAGAGCGAGTGCGGTGAGCGTCGTGCTCGTGCCCTCGGGCCGGAATGTGTAGTCGTAGAGCAGGAACATCGGCACCACACGAACCGGTTGCGCCCCGTTACCCGGGTCGAACAGCGGGTAGATGTCCTCCGGGGTCACCACCCCGATGTCGCGGCACGCCTGGACGAGATAGTCGTAGCGTGCCACCCCGAAGATCTGCAGTGGGTCCTTCGCGGTGGTGTACAGCTCATGATTGCCCGGGACCCACACCACCGTGTCGAAACGGGCGCGCAGCCTGCGCAGGGTGTCGATGATGTCGTCGGTGCGTTCGGCCACGTCGCCCGCGACGATCAGCCAGTCGTCGCTGCTCTGCGGCCGCAGCTGATCGACGATGTGCTCGTTACCCCGATGGGCGACATGGAGATCACTGATTGCCCACAAAGTCGCCATGCCACCAGCCTAACGATGTGTGCCCGATCACCTCCGCGCGGCTCAGCGGACCGGCGCCCCCGGCAGAGCCGACGTCCGGTAGGAAAGGACGCCGTCGGGCTGCGTGACGAAACGGCCTCGGCACTGCCCGCCGATCGCCGCCGCCGTCACATCCCAGATCTTCGGATCCAACGGCTCGAACGTGTGCTCGAGGCCGAGTGCGGGCAGGGACTCGTTCGCCGGAATCGGGGTGACACGGCATTGTCCGCCGTCGAGGTGACCGTCGACCCACTCACGGGCACTTCGCACTCCGTAGTACTGAGTCTTTCCCGGGGTGTCGTCGCCCTTGTTCAGCGACGTCATGAACGACGTGCCGGGACAGACCTCCGGCGCCGCGTCCTGACCACAGGCGCCGGGCGAACCGTACTGCGGTGAGCCGACCGCCACGTAGGTTGCGACCTTCGCGTGTCCGCCCATCTCCTTCAGGTAGTAGCGGGCGCTGATACCGCCGATGCTGTGGCCAACCAGTGCGATCCGATCAGCCGGATGCTCGCGATGGATTCGTCCGACCGCGGCACCGATTTTCCTCGCATCGGTCTTTATGTCGAATCCGGGCAGGTCGAGCACTGCGGTCGGGTACCCGCGGGACGTCAGATCGTCGGCCATCGGCGCGAACGGCACGGCACCCACGTACTGACCCGGGATGATCAGCACCCGGGTCGTCGTCGGCGCGGCGTCCGCCGACGGAGCCGCGACGACCGACAGGATCATGGCGAGAACGCCAGAGACGAGGACGACGACAGATCGGATCGACATCAGGTAAGGGTAACCGAACCAGGACACCCTCTCGGACGAGGCCGAGCGATCCCGCCGACCGGGCGGATCAGGCATCCACTCCCGTTCGGTGCCACCGACCCGACCGCACCCGGACGACGACCGCACCGAGTCGCAGCAGCATGAACACGACGAGGCCCGTCCAGATCCCCGCGAGTCCCCAGTCGAAGACGAGGGACATCCAGATCAACGGTAGGAAGCCGACGAGCGCCGCGACAAGTGTTGCGGTACGCAAGAATCCGGCGTCGCCGCTGCCGAGCAGAACGCCGTCGAGTGCGAAGACCACTCCTGCGATGGGCAGCATCGCGACGAAGAACCACCACGGAACGGCGATCGCGGCGAGGATCTCCGGGTCCGAGGTGAACAGACGCGGGATGAGGCCGGCTCCGAGAGCGAACACACCGGCCATGACACCTGCGGCGACCAGCGACACCACGGTCACCCGGCGGGCGACGCCGACCGCAGCCCCGACGGTCCCGGCGCCGAGCGCGGCGCCGACCAGCGCCTGTGCCGCGATCGCGAGCGAGTCGAGGAACAGGGACATGAACTCCCACAACTGCAGGACCACCTGATGAGCCGCCACCGCAGACACCCCGAAGCGTGCCGCGACCGCGGCCGCTGACAGGAAGCACACCTGGAACGAGAGGCTTCGCAAGACGAGGTCGCGCGCCATCACCAGTTGCGCGCGCATCACCGCCCATTGCGGCGCAAGGCTCGTCACCGCCGAACGGCGGGCCTCTCTGATCACCCGCACCACGAACAACAACCCGGTGATGCCCTGGCCGACCAGATTGGCGACGGCACTGCCGGGTAGACCGAGACGAGGGAACGGACCGATGCCGTGTGTGAGTCCGACGACGAGGATCGCGGCGACGACGAGCCCGGTGATCACGTACAGCACGGGTCGACGGGTCTCCTGGACACCGCGCATCCAGCCGTTGCCCGCCATGGACAACAGGATCAGCGGGACGCCGAACATCGCGATCCGCAACCATCCGGTGGCGTCGACGACAACCTGTTGCGCCTCCGGCGACCCGCCGCCGACGAGGATTCCGAGCACCACCGGGGCCAGCGGGTACATGACCGCGACCAGCGCGATACCGACCGACACGGCGATCCAACTCGCCTGCACGCCTTCGAACACCGCACCCGCACGGTCGCCGGCGCCATAGCGTCGGGCCGACCGCGCCGTGGTCCCATACGACAGAAACGTCAACTGCGTGCTGATCACCGACAGCACGAGCGTCGCCACGCCGAGCGCGGCGAGTTCCCGGCCACCCAGCCTGCCCACCACCGCGAGGTCGAGCAGCAGATAGATGGGCGGTGCGATCAACACAGCCAGTGCGGAGACCGTCAGGACGGCTATCCGCCGTCCGCCGGCCGATGCGTCGTCTGTCCCCACTCGACTCAGAGGGACTCCAGCAGATGCGCGACGACCTCGTCGGCGGTACCGGCATCGCTGTAACCGGATGCGTGCCGGTGTCCGCCGCCCCCGTGTGCGGCCGCGATCGGGACCAGATCGACGCGGCGCTTGGAGCGCAACGACACCGTCCAGGTCGACGGGCCGGTCTCCTTGAAGACCGCGGCCACCTCGGCCTCGTTGGCCGTCCGGACGATGTCGACCACGCTCTCCGACTCCTCCCAGCTCATCCCGGTGAGGAGATCATGGCCGACGATCGCGTACACGAGCCCGTCACCCTGGCAGGCCTCCGGGACCAGTTGCGCCCCGCCGAGCACCGAGGCCACCATCTCGAACCACCGGAACGGATGACTGTCGAGCAGATTGCGACTCCAGGTGCGCGCGTCGACACCGGCGTCGAGCAGCCGGGCGGCGATCCGGAACGACTCGGGACGAGCCCAGCGGAACGAACCCGTGTCGGTGACGAGCCCGGCGTAGAGGCAGGTCGCGATGTCGTCGTCGATCTCCACACCGAGTTCGTCGAGCACCGACAGCACCAGCACGGCCGTGCAGTCGGCGGCCGCGTCGATCAGGTCGAGGTCGCCGAATCCCGAGTTGGACGCGTGGTGGTCGATGGTCATCGACCGTTCGGCGGCGGTGAACACCGTGGCGAGCGAATCGAGGCGGCCCAGGCTGGCCGCATCGACCGAGACGACCACCGGGTGACCGACCACTTCGTGTGCGGAGACCAGCAACGTGCTGCCGGGCAACCCGGCCAGCGTCGTCGGCAGGGCGACGGTGTCGGGGAAGGCCACCTCGACGTCGACCCCCTGCCGCTCGAGCGCCATGCCGAGCGCGAGACCGCTGCCGATGGTGTCGGCATCGGGCCGGACATGACAGAGGATCGTCACCGCCGGGACGTCGGTCAGCTCTCGAGCCACCGCCGCACTCGTCGAGGCAGTCACTCGACGGAACCGTCCTTGTTCGTGCCGGTCTCGTCGTCCTCGTGGGACCGATAGGGGTCGGCATCGCCTGCCGGTGTGGCCTCCTGCGCCTGTCGCGCGACCAACTCGTCGTTGGCACGGGCTCGGGCCACGAGTTCCTCCATGTGCCGGGCGGAGTCCGGAACCGTGTCGAGCACGAAGGTGAGCGTCGGGGTGAACCGAACGCCGGTGCCTGCACCGACCTTGGAGCGCAGGATGCCGGTGGCCTTGGCCAGTCCGGCGGCCGCGGCCTCGTAGTCGGGTTCGGCGTCGATCGACGCACCCATCACGGTGTAGAAGAGCGTCGCGTCATGCAGATCGTTGGTGACGCGGGCGTCGGTGATCGTCACGTAGGCGAGCCGCGGGTCCTTGATCTCGGTGCCGATCGCCGAGGCGACGATCGACGAGATGCGTTTCGCCATGCGGGCAGCCCTCGCCGAATCAACCATCTTCGATCCTTTCCATCGGAAAACTACTCCCTTTCCCGACCGCCTTCGGGGCGGTCGGGAAAGGGAGATCGGAAGACGGCGCGCGGAACTCAGTCGCGCGGCTTCTCCTGTAGTTCGTAACTCTCGATCACGTCGTCGACCTTGATGTCGCTGTAGGTGAGCGTGAGACCACACTCGTACCCGTCGCGCACCTCGGTGACATCGTCCTTCTCACGCTTGAGCGAGGAGATCGTCAAGTTCTCGGCGACCACCACGTTGTCGCGCAGCAGGCGTGCCTTCGCATTCCGGCGTACGATGCCCGACTGCACCAGACAGCCGGCGATGTTGCCGACCTTCGACGACTTGAAGATCGCGCGGATCTCGGCACGACCGAGTTCCACCTCTTCGTAGACCGGCTTGAGCATGCCCTTGAGCGCGCTCTCGATCTCGTCGATCGCCTGGTAGATCACCGAGTAGTAGCGGATGTCGACGCCCTCGCGGTTGGCCAGCTCGGTGGCCTTGCCCTCCGCGCGGACGTTGAACCCGATGATGATCGCGTCGGACGCAGCGGCCAGGTTGACGTTGGTCTCGGTGACGCCACCGACACCACGGTCGATGACTCGCAGCGAGACCTCGTCGCCCATGTCGATACCGAGCAGCGCCTCCTCGAGGGCCTCGACCGTACCGGAGTTGTCGCCCTTGAGGATCAGGTTGAGCTGGCTGGTCTCCTTCAGAGCCGAATCCAGGTCTTCCAGGCTGATCCGCTTGCGGCTGCGTGCGGCCAGCGCATTGCGCTTACGCGCGTTGCGGCGGTCGGCGATCTGCCGTGCGGTCCGGTCCTCCTCGACGACGAGCAGGTTGTCACCCGCACCGGGCACCGAGGTGAAGCCGATGACCTGGACGGGTCGCGACGGCAGTGCCTCGGCGACATCGTCACCGTGCTCGTCGACCATGCGACGGACACGTCCGTAGGCGTCACCGGCGACGATCGAGTCGCCGACCTTCAGCGTTCCGCGCTGGACCAGCACGGTCGCCACCGGGCCACGACCACGGTCGAGGTGGGCCTCGATCGCGACGCCCTGGGCGTCCATGTCCGGGTTCGCACGCAGGTCGAGCGAGGCGTCCGCGGTCAGCAGCACGGCCTCGAGCAGAGCGTCGATGTTCTCGCCCTGCTTCGCCGAGATGTCGACGAACATGCTCTCGCCGCCGTACTCCTCCGGGATCAACCCGTATTCGGTGAGCTGCCCGCGGATCTTCTGCGGGTCGGCGCCTTCCTTGTCGATCTTGTTGACCGCCACCACGATCGGCACATCCGCGGCCTGGGCGTGGTTGACCGCCTCGACCGTCTGCGGCATGACACCGTCGTCGGCCGCGACCACGAGGATCGCGATGTCGGTGGCCTTCGCGCCGCGGGCACGCATGGCCGTGAAGGCCTCGTGACCCGGGGTGTCGATGAAGGTGACCAGACGATCCTCGCCGTTGAGGTGGGTGTTGACCTGGTACGCACCGATGTGCTGCGTGATGCCGCCGGCCTCCGCCTCACGGACGTTGGCCTTGCGGATCGTGTCCAGGAGTCGGGTCTTACCGTGGTCGACGTGACCCATGACGGTCACCACGGGCGGCCGCTGCTCGAGATCCTCGTCGTCGCCCTCGTCCTCGCCGTAGGTGAGGTCGAAGCTCTGCAGGAGCTCGCGGTCCTCGTCCTCCGGGCTGACGACCTGGACGGTGTAGTTCATCTCGGAACCGAGCAGCTCCAGCGTCTCGTCGTTGACCGACTCGGTCGCTGTGACCATCTCGCCGAGGTTGAACAACGCCTGCACCAACGATGCCGGGTTCGCATCGATCTTGTCCGCGAAGTCCGACAGCGATGCGCCGCGGGCCAGCCGGATGGTCTCGCCGTTGCCGCGTGGCAAACGCACGCCGCCGACGGCGGGTGCCTGCATCGAGTCATATTCCTGACGCTTCTGACGCTTCGACTTGCGTCCCCTGCGGGGTGCGCCACCCGGACGACCGAAAGCACCAGCGGCACCGCCACGGCCACGTCCGCCGCCGCCACCGGGACGACCGCGGAACCCACCTGGCGCACCACCTGGTGCGCCACCGGGAGCACCGCCACCGCGGTAGCCGCCACCGCCGGCGCCGCCACGGTTACCGCCGCCTGGGCCGCCGCGGCCCGGGCGTCCGGCGTCGGGGCGAGCCGCACGGCTGGGCATCGCACCCGGATTGGGACGAGGGGGCATGCTACCCGGGCTGGGCCGCGGACCGCCTTGCCCCGGAGCCGGACGCGGACCGCCCTGACCTGCGGGGCCGGGCCTACCGGCGCCGCCGGGACGAGCGCCACCCGGCCGCGGACCGCCTTGTCCGGGACCCGGACGTGGAGCCTGCGGACGAGGAGCAGGCGTCGGTGCCGACGAGTACGGATTGTTGCCGACGCGCGGAGCGCGCGGGCCCGGCTTCGGGCCCGGCCGCGGTCCCGGGCGAGCCGGTGCGGCCGTACCCGAATCCTGGGCGGCCGGCGCATCGGTCTGGGGAGCCTGGGCCGCCGCGGCGGGAGCTGCAGGTGCCGACGGGGTCGGTGCAGGCGCCGGGGTAGGGGCGGGTGCCTCCGGTGCCGGCGTCGGAGCGCTTGGCGCAGCCGGCGTCGGGCCGGGTGCCGGGGCGCCCGGCTTGGGACCGGGACGAGCCGCACCGGGCTTTGCCGCGGCACCGTTCGCTCCGGGCTTCGGTGCACCGCCGGGCTTGGCCGCCGGCTTCCGGGTGTCCTTGGATCCTGAATTCTGGGGGAATGATTCGCGAAGTCGACGGGCCACCGGGGCCTCGACGGTCGACGACGCTGATTTGACGAACTCGCCCTGTTCCTTCAGACGCTCGAGCACCTGCTTGCTCGTCACGCCGAGTTCTTTGGCCAGTTCATGCACGCGGGCCTTGCCTGCCACTGCTCTCCTCACTTGGAGGTCGAGCGGGCTGCCCGCTACGACCTCGGTTTACGTTAGAAACGCGCTCATCGTGGGTACTTCACGGTGTGCTCATGTCTTCTGCTACCTGTTCCGGCCGTTGAGGCCATCTACTTCGGTGATCCCACCGATTGCTTCGGCGAGGTCGTCGGGTTCCACGGTCAGACCGGGCGCCCGAAGTGCCGAGGGAAATGCCTTGCGTCGCACCGCGGCGGATAGACAGTCCCGCTGCGGGTGCAACCAGGCACCCCGTCCCGGCATGGTCTTCGCGAGATCGACCACCGTCACCGGCGGACCGTCACCCCGACGGGCGACAATCCGGACCAGGGCCGTTGCCTCGGCACGCTGCCGACATCCGACACACGTTCGGACAGGTCCGCGGATGGCCGAACCATCTCGCGCGGTCCCGTCCTCGGCTGATGTCGGGAGAGTTCGCTGAACCATCGATCAGTCTAGCGCGCCCTTGCTCATCTCCGGCAACCGGCTGCTCAGTCGGCGTGCGGGACGTCGGGTGCGTGGCCCCGCGGTGCGGACGGCGCCGGATCGGCATCTGACCGGATGTCGATCCGCCAGCCGGTCAGGCGTGCGGCGAGCCGCGCGTTCTGACCTTCCTTGCCGATCGCCAACGACAGCTGATAGTCCGGCACCACCACCCGGCCGGCCTTGGTCGCCAGGTCGATCACCTCGACCGAGACAACCTTCGCCGGCGACAGCGCATTCCCGACGAACACAGCGGGATCGGTGTCGTAGTCGATGATGTCGATCTTCTCGCCGGCGAGCTCACTCATCACGTTGCGGACGCGCTGGCCCATCGGGCCGATGCAGGCGCCCTTCGCGTTGAGCCCGCTGACACCGGTGTGCACGGCGATCTTCGAGCGGTGCCCCGCCTCACGGGCCACCGCGACGATCTCCACGGACCCGTCCTCGATCTCGGGGACCTCGAGCGAGAACAACTTGCGGACGAGGTTCGGGTGGGTGCGCGACAGCGTGATCTGCGGGCCGCGCGGCCCCCTCGAGACCCCGACGACATAACACTTGATGCGGTCACCGTGGGTGTAGGTCTCGCCCGGCACCTGCTCGGCGGGTGGGATCACGCCTTCTGCAGCGTTTGCGTCGCTCCCGATCGCCACGACGATCATGCCGCGGGCATTCGCACGCGCATCCTGCTGTACGACGCCGCCGACGATCTCGCCCTCGTGCGTGACGAAATCACCGAAGTTCTTCTCGTTCTCGGCATCGCGCAGCCGCTGGAGGATCACCTGGCGGGCAGTTGTGGCCGCGATCCGGCCGAAGCCCTCCGGGGTGTCGTCCCACTCGTGCACGACCTCGCCGGCGTCGTCGAGCTCCTGCGCCATCACCCGCACCGCACCGGTCTTGCGGTTGACGTCGATGCGGGCATGCGGCATGAACCCGTCGGTGTGGCGGTAAGCGGTCAACAGCGCGGTCTCGATCGCGGTGATGACCGTGTCGATCGAGATACCCTTGTCCGCCTCGATCATGCGGAGCGCGTTGATATCGATGTTCATGCGGTTGAGCTCCTATTCATTTGTCGCTTCGTATTCATTTTTCCGTTTCGATTGTGCGCAGATCCGCAACGTTCGTGAAGCCGGAGGTCCCGGCGTGTCGGTTCAGGATTCGGATCGTCTGCGGCGGATCTCGTCGGCGTCGAGTCCGCACATCTCCAGCTCGGTGGCGCTCGGCTTACCGAAATCGACCTGCACCACCGCCGTCGTCACCGAGTCGAGCGAGACCGTCTCGGTCCGGATTCGCCCGCGGTCGTTGACCACGAGCACGACCTGGCCGTCGTCGATTGCACCGGCACGGCCTGTGATGCGACGAGGCGACGCACCCTCGCCGGAAGAGATCTCGACCGCGACCTTGCGGCCACGGGCGCGCTGCCAGTGCCGCGGGGCGGTCAGCGGCCGGTCCACGCCCGGTGACGTGACCTCGAGGGCGTACACGGCGTCCGACGTCGACGGCGCGGCGTCGAGAAGTTCGGAGAGTTCACGACTCAGGTCGGCGAGGACATCGAGATCACTGCCTCCGTCCCGATCGACCACGACGCTGACCTCGGTGCCGTCGGCCACCGCGGTGACGACGACGTCCTCGAGATCGAACCCTCGACCGGTGACCACTGGTTCGACGAGTCGACTCACCTGCTCGGCAGTGATCAGCACGGGCGCGCTCCTCGTCTTCAGTTGTCCCGACGGCCCCTCCCCGGGGCGGCCGCTGGGCGGCCGGTCGGCCGGTGAGACGCAATCATCCTAGTGGATCCGGATCGGTTCGGGCGCCGGGCCCGGACCCACCGGACATGCACGCTGCGCCCGTCCCGGGCCTCGCCACATCTACTGGCATCATGTGTCGCGTGACCTCCCCTCTGACGCGCCGTGCGGTTCTGCGCGGCGGCATCGCCGTGACCGTCGGGACCGTCGCCGCGGTAACGGTGTCGGCCTGTGACAGCGGACCGTCTCCCGAGCAGATCACCGCGGCGGCACTCGTGCCCCTCGCCGATGCGGCACTCGCCGACCAGGCCGCGGCTCAGGCGCTGGCGCCGCGGACACCCGAGTACGCGAATGCGCTCGGCGTCGTGGCCGAGCAGCGCGGTGAGCACGCCCGAGTCCTTCGTGAGGAGATCACCCGCCTCGACGAGCAGACCGCCGGACGGATCGCCGCCACACCCGGCGCAGCGTCATCGCCCGCCGCGTCTGCCTCTCCGGGCAGTTCGCCGGTGCCGACGCCCGCGCCGGCCGCCACCACCGTCGACGCATTACGCACACAGCTCGCGCGGTCTGCCCGCACGGCAGGCGCCGCGAGCGTCGATCTGAGCGGGTATTCCGCAGGCCTCGCCGGTGCCGTCAGTGCGTCGGTGACCAGCATGGTGGAGGTGCAACTCGGATGACAGCCACGACCGATGCACTCGCCGCGGCAGTTGACGCGGAGAACGCGGCGATCTTCACCTACGGAGTGTCCACGGCCTTCGTCTCCGCCGCACGGCGCGACACCGTCGCCGAGTACGCCGCAGCCCACCGGGCCCGTCGCGACGAGCTCGCGGCGGCACTGGATGCAGCCAAGGCGACGGTTCCCGAGTCGGCCGCCGGTTACACGCTGCCGCTGACCGTCGACGATTCGGTCTCGGCGGTGAAGGCACTCCTCATGGCCGAGGTCGACTGCACCGTCGCGTATCGCGCGCTCATCGAACGTGCCGAGGACGGCGCCGTCCGACGGCTCGGACTCGACGGGCTCAGCGACTCGTCGGTGCGGGCGGGCACGTGGCGGGTCGCCGTGCGGATCTCACCGGCGACGGTCGCCTTCCCCGGGCGTCCCGGCTGATCGTCCGCGGTCCGCTCAGCCGCGGGCGGCCGCAATGACCGTCGGCACGGCCTCGCCGACGGCGACCTCGGTGGTCTCGCCGGTGAACCGATCGCGAATCTCGATGGTGCCGTTGGCATAACCGCGCCCGACCACCACGACGACGGGCATCCCGAGCAGTTCGGCATCCTTGAACTTCACGCCCGGCGATGCCTTGCGGTCGTCCAGCAGGACCGACAGCCCGGCCGCGTCGAGGTCTTCGGCCAACTGGTGCGCGCCGGCGATCGCGGCATCGTCCTTGTTGGCGATCACGAGATGCACACCGAACGGCGCGACCGACCGCGGCCACCGCAGACCCTTCTCGTCGTGGCATTGCTCGGCGATCACCGCGACGAGCCGCGAGACCCCCACACCGTATGAACCCATGGTGAGGCGGACCGGCTTGCCGGTCTCGCCCAGGACGTCGACGTCGAAGGCGTCGGTGTACTTCTGGCCCAACTGGAAGATGTGGCCGATCTCGATGCCCTTGGCGGACACCAGTGAACCCTTGCCGTCGGGCGACGGATCACCGTCGCGCACCTCGGCCGCCTCCACCGTGCCGTCGGGTGTGAAGTCGCGACCGGCCACCAGTCCGACATAGTGTTTCCCTCGCTCGTCGGCGCCGGTGATCCACGACGTGCCGTCCACCACACGGGGGTCCACGAGATACTTGATCCCGTTGGCCGCCAGACCCTTCGGGCCGATGTACCCCTTTACCAGGAACGGGTTCGCGGCGAAATCCTCATCGGTGAGCAACTCCACCTCGGCCGGTTCGACGGCGGCCTCGAGGCGCTTCATGTCGACATCGCGATCTCCCGGGACACCCACACCCGTGATCTCCCAATCGCCGCCCGACCGGCGAATCTTCACCATCACGTTCTTCAACGTGTCGGACGCACCGTAGGTCGACTCGAGGGTCGCGTTCGCCCACTGCACGAGCGTCTCGATGGTCGGCGTGTCCGGCGTGTCGTGTACCTCGGCCGCGGGCAGACCGTCGAACGGGATCGACTCGGGTGCGGGTGTGACGACCGCCTCGACGTTTGCCGCATAGCCCGATTCGATGCATCGCACGAATGTGTCCTCGCCCACCTCGCTCTCCGCGAGGAACTCCTCGGACGCGCTGCCCCCCATCGCCCCAGATGTCGCGGCGACGATCACGTAGCGGACCTCGAGGCGGCGGAAGATCTTCTGATACGCCTCCCGGTGGGCGTTGTAGGACGCCTTGAGACCGTCGTCGTCGAGATCGAAGGAGTAGGCGTCCTTCATGACGAACTCGCGGCCGCGCAGGATGCCGGCACGGGGCCGCTCTTCGTCCCGATACTTTGTCTGGATCTGGTAGAGGATGACCGGCAGATCTTTGTACGACGAATACTCGCCCTTGACCAGCTGGGTGAACAACTCCTCGTGCGTCGGGCCGAGCAGCATGTCCGCGCCCTTGCGGTCCTTGAGCCGAAACAGGCTGTCGCCATACTCGGTCCACCGGCCCGTGGACTCATAGGGGTCGCGCGGCAGCAGCGCGGGCAGCAGGATCTCCTGCGCACCGATCGCAGTCATCTCCTCCCGAACGACGTTCTCGACCGCCTTGAGCACGCGCAGCCCCAATGGCAGCCAGCTGTAGACGCCGGGGGCGGTGCGGCGGACGTAACCCGCCCGGACCAGCAGTTTGTGGCTGGGCACCTCGGCGTCGGCCGGATCGTCGCGGAGAGTGCGCAGGAACAGGGTCGACATCCGTGTGATCACGGGGTTCACCTTAGTCGGGAGCCTCAGGGCACAGCCTTGCGGCATGGGACTGTTCCCGGCCCGACCGTCCCGCACCGATAAGGTGTTGCGGTGCTCGTCATCCTGCCTCCCTCCGAGACCAAATCCGACGGCGGGCGAGGCGCTCCACTGGATCTGGACACCCTGTCGTTCACCGACCTGAATCCGATCCGCAAGCGCATCGCGGAGGCGATCGTCGATCTGGCAGGCGACCTCGACGCCAGCCGGGAGGCGCTCGGACTCGGCCGCACCCAGCTCTCTGAGATCGACCGCAACGCGGACCTCTGGCTCGCGCCTACCCGACCCGCGATCGAGCGCTATACGGGCGTGCTCTACGACGCGCTCGACCATGGATCGCTGACCCGCGCCGGTAAGACCAAGGCCGCCGACCGCCTCGCCGTCGGCTCGGCCTTGTTCGGAGTGGTTCGCGCACCGGACCGGATCCCTGCGTACCGCTTGTCGGGCGGGTCGAAGCTCCCGGGCATGCCGACCTTGGCGTCCGTGTGGAAGCCAGACCTGTCCGCGGCCCTCGAGGGCGTCGGCGATTTCGTGGTCGACCTACGGTCCGGCATCTACCAACAGCTCGGCCCGATTCGGGGGGCGGTGACGGCCACGGTCGTCACCGAGGGGGCTGACGGTGCCCGAAAGGTGGTCAGCCACTTCAACAAGCACTACAAGGGACTGATGGCCCGCGAGCTGGTGCGGACCCGACGAAACGTACGGGACATCGACACGCTGGCCGCGGTATTGGCCGACGCCGGTCAGCGGGTGGAGATCGCCGACGCCCACACGATCGTCGTCGTCACCGATTGACCGGCACGTTCAGTCGAACGTGAACCGGGTGGCACCACCCGGAGCCACCGTCAGCAACGCAGTGGCCGCGTGCGCAGTGACGCGGTAGACGTGCCAGGGCGGTGGGCCCGCCGACGGGGCGCTGAGATCCGCGGTCAGCGCGATCCCGCTCTCGTCGACGCGACACGGCCAGTCGACAGCCCACAGGACGGCCAGATCGGCGACGACGTCGGGGTCTGCGACGCGGTGCGCCTCCCCCTCGACGACGAGGTCGTATTCGCCCATCGCGAGCGACATCGTGCATCTGGGATCGCGGGCCACGTTGCGTCCCTTGCGGGTGGCAGCGCCCGTCTCGAACCACAGCGCACCGTCATGCCAGAGCGCACCCACCCCGGCCACGTGAGGACGTCCGTCGGCGTCGATGGTCGCCAGCCACCACGTGTGGCGGTCGGGTCCGCCGGTCCCGGGCACCTGTGACACGCCCTCGTCGAGTCGCGCGGCGATCGGGTCCCAATCGAGCTCCGCGAGTTCGTACAGGTCCGCCAGATTCTTCGTCCTCATACAAGGGATGACCGGCTCTTCGGAGAAAAGTCATCGTCTCCGGTCGTGGCCGGGCTTCGCCTCCGTCGATCAGTGCTCGTCGACGTCGAGAGACGCGTTCGCGGCCTCCTGGGCGGCTTGCCCTTCGGCCACTTCCTCGGGGGTGAACCGCATGAAGAGCACTACGACCGCGGCGAGCACCGCGATGCCCGCACAGCAAGCGAACGCGAGGCCGTATCCACTCGCCTGGGCAGCCAGCTCGGTCGGGTTCATCTCCTCGACAGGACGGGTGGTCCCGCCCTCCGACAATGCCCGTGATGTGACGGCGGCACCGACGGCGACGAGTCCGATGGCTCCACCGAGATTCTGCGCGACCTGTGCGAGCGCGGTGAGCGGGCCGATCTCGGTCGGCCCGACACCCGCCACCACGGCCAGCGTGAGGGGGATGACCGCGAAACCGACACCGAATCCGATGACGACGACGGGTAGCGCGATGCTCGGGAAGTATCCGGGGGTACCGGTGGCGATCGACGACGCGTACAGACAGCCCGCGAGGATGATCGCGCCGCCCACCAGCACCAGCCATCGCGGCTGGATCATCAAGGCAAGTTTCGAGGCGATCGCGGCGGCCACCCCGAGCCCGAATGCGAACGGGACGACGGCGAGTCCGCTCTGGATCGGCGAGTACTTGAGGATGCCTTGCAGGTACAGGGAGATGAACACCGCCATGCACATCATGATCATGCTGGCCAGGAAGATCGCGGCCAGCGCGGCAACGCGATTGCGGTTCTCGAAGATGACAAACGGCAGGATCGGGTTGCTGGCCCGCCGCTCCACGAAGACGAAGGCGATCAGCGCAAGTGCGCCCAGGATGAACGAGCCGACGACGACCGGGCGGGCCCACCCGCTCGGGCCCTCGTTGACCGCGAGCACCAGCAACGAGCAGCCGAGGGTCGCGAGGATCGCCCCCGGCACGTCCAGCGAGAGTCGCTCACCTTGGGACTCGCGGAGTACCGCGAGTGCGCCTGCGGCGACGAGCACCCCGATCGGCACATTGATCAAGAACACCAGCCGCCACGACACCTGCGTGAGGACCCCGCCGAGGATCAGACCGGCGACGGACCCGACGCCGGTCATCGCGGCGTAGATCGCAAACGCCTGACTGCGGGCCTTACCCGGGGCAAACGTGGTCGCGACCAGCGCCATCGCGGTCGGTGCGGCGATGGCGGCCGACGCGCCCTGCAAGGCGCGACCGATGATCAGGCTCGGTTCGTTCCACGCGAGACCGCACAACAGGGATGTCGCGGTGAACGCGACCACGCCGATGATGAACATCCGCTTGCGACCGAAGGTGTCGCCGAGCCGCCCGCCGAGCAACATCAGCCCCCGAAGGCGAGCACATAGCTGCTGATGATCCAGTTCGCGCCGGATTCGGACAGTTGCAGTCCGTCACGGATTCGCGGCAGCGCCAGCGCCGCGACGGTGCCGTCGAGGACCATCAGCAGTTGCATCCCGCTGAGGACGATGATCGCCGGACCGAAGACGTTGCGGTATTCCGGCACGGCGGTGTGCCCGGGGCTCGACGTTTCCGGTGCGGACATAAAGCCCGACGCTACCGCCCCCGGAGTGGAATATGCCAATCGCCATTGGCCAGATGACGGGCGTCGCCGGAGGGTCGGATGTCAGGGACAGACGTCCAGGTCGGCCAGGTCGTCAGGGCATGGCGTCGGTGAAACCGGCAACGTCGCCGATCACCACGATCGCCGGCGGACGCAGATCCTGCTCCCGGGCGGTGGCGGCCGCGTTGACCAGGTCGGTCCGCAGCACACGTTGAGTGGGCAGGGATCCGTTCTCGATCATCGCAACCGGCGTCTGCGGCGGCTTTCCGCCCGCGAGCAGTGCGTCGGCGAACACGTCGACCCGTTCGACCGCCATCATCAGCACCAGGGTGCCCCGCAGGCGCGCGACAGCAGACCAATCGATCAGCGAATCGGGGTGGCCGGGCGGGACGTGCCCGGAGGCGATGACCACCTCATGGGTGACACCGCGATGGGTGACCGGGATGCCCGCCGATGCCGGCGCGGCGATCGGACTGCTGATACCCGGGACGACGGTGACCGGCACCCCGGCCTCGACGCACGCCTGGACCTCTTCGAATCCGCGACCGTAGACATATGGATCGCCGCCCTTGAGTCGGACCACGAACTTCCCGGCCCTGGCCCGATCCACCAGCACGGCGTTGATGGCCTCTTGTTTCATCGCGCGCCCATAGGGCACCTTCGCGGCGTCGACGATCTCGACCTGCGGCCCCAGCTCGGCGAGCAGCTGGGGCGGCGCCAGGCGGTCGGCCACCACCACGTCGGCTGCCTGTAGGAGCTTCTGACCCCGCACGGTGATCAGGTCCGGATCGCCCGGCCCGCCACCGACCAGCGCGACGCCCGGCGGGTGGGGCGCATCGTCGGCGACGGTCAGCGACCCCTCCGCCAGGGCGCGGCCGATCGCCGCGCGCAAGGCAGCCGACTGACGGTGGTCTCCACCTGCGAGGACCCCGAACTGGAGATCCCGATGCCGACCGGAAGCCGGTGTGACTGCCGTGCCGAATCGCGCATCGTCGGTACGGACGCAGAACGTGTGACGGGCCTCGGCGTCGGCGACGACCCGCGCGTTGACCTCTGGATCGTCGGTGCAAGCCATCACGTACCAGGCCCCGTCGAGATCGGTCTCCCGATATGCGCGGCGGTCCACCGTGACACCGGGAGTCGATTCGACCGCGGGAGTCGGGTCGATCGCCACGACATGCACCCGTGCCCCTGCGGCGACGAGATTCGGCAGACGCCGTTGGGCCACCGATCCCCCGCCGACGAGAACGACCTTGCGACCGATCAGATCGAGGCCGACAAGGTAGTGACCGCCCGACGAGCCGTCTGCGGATGCTGGTGCCGACATGAGCCACGAGCCTACCGTCCGGACCACGGCCGTTCGCGGTGAGGACGGCGCTCCGGTCACCGGGCCTGTCGTGCCGTCCGAACGACGCGAACACGGTGATACGTTGCGGGGCACCGTCACGTAACCGACGTCACAAAGGGGTGGACCGATGACGAAACCGTCGACCACGACGACGATCGCCGATCTGCTCGCCGCGCGCGCCGACGATCCGGGCACCGCACTGTTGTCGGGTGACGACGCGTGGACGTGGCGGGAGTTCGTCGCGGAGTCGACCGTACGGGCCGCAGCGCTGCGCGAACTGTCCCGCGACGCGTCCGGCCCGTGGCACGTCGGCATCCTGATGGACAACGACCCCGAGTACCTGTTCCTCATCGCCGGTGCCGCGCTTGCCGGGGTGACCGTGGTCGGTGTCAATCCGACCCGCCGCGGCGCCGAACTCGCCGCCGACGTCGCACGGACGGACTGTGGACTGATCGTCGTCGGGGCCTCGCGCCGTGAGTTGGTAGCCGACTGCGGCGACGTCGAGATACTCGACACCGCTTCCACGGCCTACGCCGCTGTACTCGACGAGCATCGTCACGCTCGTATCGACGATTTCCGCGCCTTCCGGGGCGTCAATCACGACCTGTTGCTGCTGTTCACCTCGGGGTCGACGGGCGCGCCGAAAGCAGTGATCTGCAGTTCGGCACGGCTCGCGGCGATCGGCGAACTCAATGTTCGCGGCCTCGGCCGCGACGATGTCGCTTACAGCGCGATGCCGCTCTTCCATGGCAACGCACTGATGAGCGCCTGGGCGCCGATTCTCGCCCATGGCGGCACGTTCGCGATCCGTCCCCGGTTCAGCGCCTCCGGGTTTCTCCCCGATGTGCGGCGTTTCGGCGCCACGTTCTTCAACTACGTGGGCCGGTCGCTGACCTATATCCTGGCGCAACCCGAGTCTTCCGACGAGTCGCGCACCGACCTCCGGCTCGGCTTCGGGACCGAGGCGTCTGCCGTCGACCGCGAGGAATTCACGCGGCGGTTCAACTGCCGGATCATCGAGTCCTACGGTTCCTCCGAGGGGGTATGCGTCATCCTGCGTGACCCCGACACCCCGCCCGGGGCCCTCGGGGCCCCCCGGACCGAGATGGGCCTGGAGATCCTGCACAACGATGGGACTCCATGTCGTGCAGCAATTTTCGACGTGAACGGCATCATGACCAACGCCGAGGACGCAATCGGCGAGATCGTCGCGCGCGGCGGCGGCGCCCGATTCGAGGGCTACTACAACAACCCCGACGCCACCGCCGAGAAGATCCGCGACGGCGACTACTGGTCGGGCGACCTCGCATACCGGGACAGCGCGGGCGTCTTCTGGTTCGCCGGGCGCACCGGTGACTGGATTCGCGTCGACTCCGAGAACTTCGCCACCGCGCCACTCGAACGGATCGTATCCAGGTTCCCCGGTCCCCGAGGTGTTGCCGCTTACGGCATCCCTGATCCCCGCACCGGCGACCGGGTGATGATCGCCCTGGAGATGGCCGCCGATGACTTCGACCCAGATACCTTCGCCGAGTTCCTTTCCGCACAGCCCGATCTCGGAACCAAGTGGACGCCGTCGTTGGTACGACTGACCTCTGCACTCCCCCTGACCGCCACCCGCAAACTGGACAAGCCCGCATTGCGACGTGCGGCCTGGGCCACCGACGATCCGATCTTCGAGTTCCGTGACGGCGACTACCACCCGTTCGACGCCCGCCGGGCCGACGAGCTCGCCGACGAATTCCGCAAACACGGTCGGGCAGAACTTCTTCCGCAGGCGCGGGCGGTCTGACGGAGTCGCCGACCGACCGGCCCGTCAGCGCTCGACGACTCCGCCTGCCCTGGCCTGCTGTCGGAGCAGAGCGCGCTCACGGGATTCCTCGAACCTGCGCACCTTGACGGTCATCTCTCCCAGAAAGCCGTCGAGCAGTTCCCGATAGTGCTCACCGAGCGGACCGAAGTCGTCGCGTTCGAAGATCCGCCACTTGCGCAGCACGGGCATCACCACCTCCGACATGTGCTGTGGCAGATCGTAGATACCGCCCTTGGCGATCAGAACCGCATTGCGGCGGAAGTTGGGCATCGTCGCGCCGGGCATCTGGAAATTCGAGACGATGCCGTAGATGGCGGCCATCGCCTGATCCGGGACGAGGTCGAGCGCACCGTCGACGATGTTGCGGTAGAAGAGCATGTGCAGGTTCTCGTCCGCGGCGACGCGCTGCAACATGCGGTCCGCGATCGGGTCACCGCAGGCCTTGCCGGTGTTGCGATGTGAAACCCGGGTGGCGAGTTCCTGAAAGCTGACATAGCTGACGGCGTAGAGCATGTCGAAGCTGTGATCTCGCTGACCGTCGTCCTCGGGCAACGGGTTGAAGCCGTGCGTCATGTGCTGCATCCGGATGTGCTCCAACTCCACCGGATCCACGCCGCGGGTGACCACGAGATAGTCGCGCATCACCACCGAGTGACGCATCTCCTCGGCAGTCCAGCGACCCACCCAGAAGCCCCAGGCGTCGTCGAGACTGAAGTTGTCGGCGATCACGCGGTGATATGACGGCAGGTTGTCCTCGGTCAGGAGGTTGGTGATCATGGCAGCCTTGGCCGTCTCCGACAGCGCGGACTGCGACGGATCCCAGTCCGCGCCGCCGAGCGCGGCGAAGTTGCGGCCGTCGTCCCACGGGACGTAGTCGTGGGGATGCCAGTCCCTGGTCATCGTCATGTGTCGCTCGACCTCGGTCTCGCAGACCGGGAGCAACTCCCGCAACAGGTCCGATCCGGTCATCGAAGTCTCTGGGCTCGCCGGTGAACTGATCAGGCTGGTCATCGCTCTCCCTCATGGGTCGCACTTGCTGTCCGCACATCGCGGATGTGAACCAACTCTGCGCGTCCGACGTCGTCACCACGTGAGCACTAAGTCCCGGATCCACTGGGTCTCAGGTCGTCAAAGCTCATGTCCGCCGTGTCGTCTGGACCTGCGGTACCGTCGACTGCATGTCTGCCGATGCCGCACCGGGCGGTGCGCCGGACCAACCGGTCCGCGTCTACCTCGTCGACGACCACGAATTGGTCCGCCGCGGTCTGCGTGATCTGCTGAGCACCTCCGAGGACCTGGAGGTGGTCGGCGAAGCCGCGTCGGTGGGAGAGGCCGAGGTCGGCATCCTCGCCACCAAGCCGGATGTCGCGGTGCTCGATGTGCGCCTCCCCGACGGTAACGGCGTGGAACTCTGCCGTGACGTGCGTGCACAGGAGCCGTCGGTGCACTGCCTGATGCTGACCAGTTACGCCGACGACGACGCCCTGCTCGCGGCGGTCCTGGCCGGTGCGTCCGGCTTCGTTCTCAAACAGATCCTCGGTCACGACCTCGTCGCTGCGGTCCGAACGGTCGGGCGCGGCGGCTCGCTGCTCGACGATCGCAGCACGGCCGCTCTCCTCGCCAAGCTGCGCGACGGCAAGGGCTCGGCCGCCGATCCTCTCGTCGACCTCACCGCCCAGGAACGCGAGGTGTTCAACCACATCGGCGACGGACTCACCAACCGCCAGATCGCCGAACGGATGTTCTTGGCGGAGAAGACGATCAAGAATTATGTTTCCCGCATCCTGTCGAAACTCGACATGCAACGCCGCACGCAGGTCGCCGTGATGGCGACCAAGCTGCGCGACGGCAAGATGTGAAACCCCCGTAGACAGGGCGAACGACAAGCCTGCGGCCGGACCTAGCCGGTCAGCGGGACCGTCCACGTCAATGTGGTGCCCGCACGCGGCCGGGTCTCCACGCTGAACACGCCGTCGCACTCCTCGGCCCGTCGTGTCAGGTTGTCGAGGCCGCGATAGACCACATCGGAGCCGATGCCCACCCCGTCGTCGCTGATCTCGACCGACAACACATTGTCGTCGGCGCTCACCGAGACATCGATGTGCCGTGCCCGCGCATGCCGGAGCGCGTTGGACAAACCCTCGCGCAGGACCGCATCGATGTGCGGGCCCAACGATTCGGGGACCACGGTGTCCACCGGGCCCGCAAACGCGACGCCGGGCGCGATCGGTGCGTGCGCGGCCAGTTCGGACACGATGTCGAGGACACGGCGGCGCAACGTGGTGGTGTCGTGATGTCCGGGAACCGTCTGAAGGTCGAAGATGGATGTCCGGATCTGCGCGATGGTCCGGTCGAGGTCGGCGATCACCTGCTCCAGCCGGGCCGTGGTGGCACGTCCCGGTTCCGACGCGTCGGCATGGTCATCCGACGCATGTGTGGCCATCAGCGTCTGTACGGACATCCCGATCGCGAACAGCCGCTGGATCACGTGGTCGTGCAGGTCCCGCGCGATACGATGCCGGTCCGCGAGCACCTCCAGGTCACGAGCGACCTGTTGCTGCTCGGCGTAGGCGACCGCCAGCGAGGCCACCTCCGCGACGCCCGCGAGCCCCGACGCATCTTCGTCATCCCATCGCGGTGGCTCGCGGTGGGTGATCACGATCCAACCGAAGGTCCCCGCCGCTCGCTGCAACGGCTGCAGCGTGGCCCACCTGGCTCCACCTCGGACCAGTTCGGACGGCAGGTCCGCGATGGGCCGAACCGTGTGGATGTCATTGGACGGCAACGATATATCCGTCGAGCCCACGGCCCGGCCGGTATGACCGACCACCTCCACCACCCCGGTCCCGCCGGTGAGGATGAAGACATCCACACCATGGGCGAGCTCTGCGACATCGTCACACAGCCGGGACAGCGTGTCGTCCAGCGCGATTCCCGCCAGCGGCTCGGACCCTCGACGAGCGATGACCTGCATCCACCGGTGGCGGGTACGGGCGCGTTCGAACAGCCGGGCGTTGTCCACGGCGATCCCGGCCGCCACGGCGAGCACCGCCACCAGGGTCTCGTCGATCTCCCCGAACTCCTCCGCGGACTGTTTCTCCGTCAGATAGATGCTGCCGAACACCGAACCACGCACGATGATCGGCGCACCGAGGAAGGTGTTCATCGGCGGATGACCATCGGGAAAGCCCACCGACGCAGGGTGTTTTGCCAGCGTCGGGATTCTCAACACCTGCGGTTGCTCGATGAGCAGGCCCAGCACCCCGCGGCCGACCGGAAGATGATCCATCCGTGCGCGCTGGGCTTCGCTGATCCCGGTGTAGACGAAGGCGCTGAGCCCGCCATCGGGTCCGCGGACGCCGAGCGCCCCGTATCGGGCGTCGACCACGGCGGTCGCCACCTCCACGATCCGCTGCAGAGCCTGATCGAGTTCGAGCCCCTGCCCGACGACGAGCACCGCCTCGAGGAGGTCGCGCAGGATCGCGGGATCGTCGACGCCGTGCCGGGCGAGGGCGTCGAGAGCCTCGGCGAGTCCCTGGTTCCTCATCCGGCCCGCTCCGCCTCCACGTCTCGCACCGGCGCCGTGTCCCGGGCGGTGCGGGCCGCCGCCACGAACCGCGTCACGGCCGCGGGGTATCCGGCCGGGTGGACATGAAGGTACGACGCATGAACAGATGAGCCGACGACACCGTGCGTACCGGGTGTCCCCTGGTGATCGCGCCACGCCCATGCCGCCGTGCTCGCGCGGTTGATCTCGACGGTCGACCGGTGGAACTCGTGACCGGTGACCCGCTCACCCGCCACGAACGCGACCGAATCCGCGACCGCCACCGCATCACGGTAACCGAGCGTGAGGGCCGGACCGAACCGACCGACCATGTCGATCACGCCGGCCATCGGATGGCCGTCGAGTTCGGTTGCCAGATAGAGCAATCCAGCACATTCCGCCAGGATCGGACGGCCGGACCGAGCATGATCGGCGAGCCCACTGCGCAATGGCTCGTTCGCCGACAGCGCCTCGGCATGTTCTTCGGGGAAACCACCCCCGACGACGACGGCATCGGTTTCGGGCGGCAGCGGATCGTGGAGCGGGTCGAAACCCACCACCTCCGCGCCTGCCGCCGTGAGCAATTCGCTGTGTTCGGCGTAGCCGAAGGTGAACGCGGCACCACCCGCGACGGCCACCACCGGTCGGCGTTCGCCACGGCCTGTGCCGGCACCGCTCTCGGTCCCCGCGACCGCGTCCGCCGCAGACCACGCGTCGACCGGTCGTTGCCGACGGGTCCGGGCCGCCGCCACGATCGACGGGAGATCCAGGGCCGCACCGACCGTGGCGGTCATCGCCGCGACCGCTCGAACCGCGTCGTCGCGACGTTCGGCAGCGGGGATCAACCCGAGATGCCGCGACGGCACCTGCAGATCCGGATTCCGGCGCAGCACCCCGAACACCGGCAGACCGGCACGCGCACATGCCTGACGCAGGACGGCCTCGTGCCGGTCCGACCCCACCCGGTTGAGGATCACCCCGGCGATGTGGATCGACGGGTCGTACCCGACGAAGCCGTGCAGGAGTGCCGCGACGGATTGGCTGTGGCCGGCGGCGTCGACCACCAGGACGACCGGCGCACCTATCAGGCGGGCGACATGGGCTGTCGATCCGAACCCGCTGGGATCGCCGCTGTCGGCGTCGGCGAGGATGCGGCCGTCGAACAGTCCCATCACCCCCTCCACCACGGCGATGTCGGCGGTCCGGGTCGCCGCGGCGAACAGCGGACCGACGAGATCGGTCCCGACCAGGTTGGGATCGAGATTGCGACCGAGCACACCGGCGGCGACGCCATGGTAGCCGGGGTCGATGTAGTCGGGGCCCACCTTGAACGGTGCGACCCGATGCCCGGCGGCCCGCAGTGCCCCGATCAGTCCGGTCGACACCGTGGTCTTGCCGCTCCCCGATGCGGGGGCGGCGATCACGATGGCCGGGACCGAACTCATCCCGGCCCATCCGATCGGTGGCGGACCGCCACCGTGGATGTTCTCACCACTCGATGCCCTTCTGCCCCTTACGACCTGCGTCCATCGGGTGTGCCACCTTGCGCATCTCGGTGACGAGATCGGCTGCGTCGGTCAGCGCCGACGGGGCCCGACGACCGGTGATGACCACGTGCTGCCGCCCCGGTCTGGCACCGAGTGTTGTCACCACCTCGTCGGTGTCGACCCACCCCCAGTCGAGTGGATAGGTGAACTCGTCCAACACGTAGAAGTCGTGCTGTTCGGCGGCCAGCCGCCGAGCGATCTCCGCCCATCCGGCACGCGCGGCCGCGGCGTGATCGGCATCGTGATCCTCGTTGGCCCGCAACCACGACCAGCCTTGGCCCATCTTGTGCCATTCGACCGGTCCACCGTCGCCGGTCTGCTCGTGCACAGCTCCCAGGGCCGTGAGCGCGCTCTCCTCACCGACACGCCACTTCGCGCTCTTGACGAACTGGAACACGGCGACCCGCATCCCTGCGTTCCATGCGCGCATCGCCATCCCGAACGCCGCCGTCGACTTGCCCTTGCCGTCTCCGGTGTGGACCGCGAGCACCGGCTGGTTCCGGCGCTGACGGGTGGTCAGCCCGTCATCGGGGATCGTTTCGGGTACTCCCTGCGGCACTGGCGTCTCCTGCCGTTTCTCGCTGGTGCAGAACAGTTCTCAGGCAGCTCGGCCCGGGCGGGCAAGCACGTCGGCGGTGAGTTCGTCCATCGGCAGGCAGCGTGCGCCCATTGCCGCGGCGAGGTCGCGCGCCAGACCGAGCCGGATCATGCCCTGCTCGCAGTCGACCACGACGGAGTCGAGGCCACGTCGGCCGATCGCGGCGGCCGCGGACCGTGCCCGAGCGGTCGCATCGGGACCGGCGGTCGCGCGTCCGTCGGTGAGGACCACCAACAACGGCCGGCGCTGCGGCTCCCGACGAGCGGCCCTCTCGATGAGTTCCACCGCGGCGCTGAGCCCTTCGGCCAGCGGGGTCCGACCGCCGGTTCGGATCTCGGCGAGGCGGCGCACGGCGATGTCGACCGACTTGGTCGGCGGCACCGCCACCGACGCCGACGCCCCGCGCGCGACCACCACTGCCACCCGATCGCGCCTGGTGTAGGAATCCCGCAGCAGGTCGACGCACACGCTGCTCACGGTGGTGAGTCGACGGCGGGCGGTCATCGAACCCGACAGGTCGACGAGGAAGACGACGAGGTTGCCCTCCTGACCGATGCGCTGGGCGGCACGCAGATCGTCTGCGCCCACCCGGACCGAGGCCGGAGCCCGCGATTCCGCGGAACTGTGATGCCGTTCCGCCGCATTGAGGATGGTGCCGAACAGATGAACGGGCCGGCCGTTCTCGAAGGCGGTCGCATGCGTGGTGTGTCCTCGACGGGACCGGGCACGCGACCGTCGTCCGGGATCGCCGTCGCCGACGCCGTCCACTCGGAGCCGACGGACGGTGGGTGCGGTCGCGCGGCTGGGCGGAGTTCCGAATCGCGCACCCGGCGCGGGTGCGTTCTCCTCGGCGTCGACGTCGCCACCCGCGTCGGCCTCCGGATCGCCGGTCGTCGCGCCGGAGTCCTCGGATCCGCGCGGGTTCTCGTCGCGAGTGCCGCCGTTGCCGTCCGGCCCCGGGTCGGTCGGATCCGGATCGTCGTCGGGCTCACCCGCACCGGCGGCCTCGTCGCCGGCGTTCATTGCGTCGTCGAGTTGTTCGTCGGTCAAACCGGATTCGTCGAACGGATTCCGGCGCCGCCGGTGTGGCAACGCCAGCTCGACGGCGATCCGGACGTCGTCCTCGGTCACCTCGACGGCCTCCCGCCATGCGGCGTGCGCTGCCGCGGTCCGCGCGACCACGATGTCGCCGCGTAACCCGTCGACATCGAGGTGGGCGCAGATCCCGGCGATCCGCCGCAGTTCCGTCGCGGGGATGGCGACCGACGACATGAGCTCGCGAGCAGTCCCGATCCGACGCGACAGTTCGTGCTCCGCCTCGCGATGACGCGCGACGAACTCTTCCGGGTCGGCATCGAATTCCATTCGGTGCGAGACGATCTCCACCCGCTCGGAGATGTCGCGGGCGGCGGCGACGTCCACCGCGAGGCCAAAGCGGTCGAGGAGCTGCGGCCGCAACTCGCCTTCTTCCGGGTTCATCGTCCCGACCAACACGAAGTCCGCAGACTGGGTGTGCGACACACCATCTCGTTCGATCGTGACACGCCCGCTGGCAGCGGCGTCGAGGAGAACGTCGACGAGATGATCGGCGAGCAGGTTGACCTCGTCGATGTAGAGCACCCCACCGTCGGCCCGGGCCAGCAGCCCGGGAGTGAACTCCGCTCGCCCCTCGCTGAGCACCGCGGTCAGATCGAGTGAACCGACGACGCGGTCCTCGGTGGCGCCGATCGGCAGTTCGACGACGCGACCACGGGAGTCGTCGACGGCCCGGGCGGGGTCGCCACCGAGCAGCGGGCCCAGCCCACGGACGATGGTCGACTTGGCGGTCCCCTTCTCACCGCGGATCAGCACACCACCGATCCCCGGCGAGATGGCGGATAGGATCAATGCGAGTTTCAACCGCTCCTGCCCGACGACGGCGCTGAAGGGGTAGTTGGTCGGGTTCGGTTCGCCCACCGAGCGATGACGACCGCTCATCGACCGGCGTCCGACGAGGCCGCGGTGCGATCGGCCGGTCCGCGGACCATCGACACGTGGGGGATGCCGTCCTCGAGGTACTCCTCACCCTCGGTCACAAAGCCGAACTTCGCATACATCTCGACGAGGTAGGCCTGCGCCTCGATCCGGCACCGATCATCGCCCACCTCGGCGAGCGCGGCCGACAGCAGGCGTGCGGTCAGACCTTCGCCCCGATGCGAGCGCTCGGTGCACACCCGGCCGATACGGAACACCGGCCGACTGTCCATCGAGGGCGGTTCGGTCAGCAGCCGCAGCGTGGCCACGACGCATCCCTCGGTGTCGGAGATCCAGAACTGGCGCGTGCTCGGCTCGAGGTCCCGGCCGTCGAGTTCCGGGTACGGACATGCCTGTTCGACGACGAAGACGTCCACCCGCAACCGCAGGATCTGGTACAGCGTGGCCGCACTGATCTCCGCGGCCGGGCTCTGGTGCAACTGCCCTACCGGAGTCATGGTGTCGTGACTATCACATCGGCGTTCGGTCGCACCAGCCACGCCCGCGACCGCCTCACGGCGTGCACGCCGGCTGCATCGATGTCGCCGGCCGCATCGATGTCGCCGGCCGCATCGATGTCACAGTGCCGCGGCAGGGGCGCGATCCGACTCCACGCGGGTGTCCACCGACCCTCGTTTGAGTTGCAGACTCGCCGTGGTCCAGTCCCAGACCTGACGGAAGAGATCGCGATTGTCCGAGAGCTTCTGACCGAACGACGGGATCATCTCGGTGAGCGCCGGCCCCCACCCCGCGTACTCCTTCGGGAAGCACTTCTCGAGGACCTGGAGCATCGCGGGCACCGCCGTCGACGCTCCCGGCGAGGCACCGAGCAGGCCGGCGATCGTGCCGTCGCCTGCGGTGACCACCGCGGTACCGAACTCCAGCGTTCCGCCCACGCCCGTCTTACGGATCACCTGGACGCGCTGACCCGCGGTGATGATCTCCCAGTCGCCTCCGGAGGCACGCGGGACGAACTCGCTCAACGTGTTCACACGATCCGCACGGTTGGCCGCGAGCTCGCTGATCAGATACTTGAGCAGCCCGAATTCCTGCGGCGCGATGGAGAGCATCGGCAGCAGATTGTTCGCCTTCACCGAATACGGCAGGTCGGTGATCTTGCCGTTCTTCAGGAATTTCGGCGACCAACCTGCATACGGGCCGAACAACAGTCCCGGCTGGTGGTTGATGACGCGGGTGTCGAGGTGGGGCACCGACATGGGCGGCGCACCGACGGCGGCCTGCCCGTACACCTTTGCCTGGTGCTCGGAGATCAGGTCGGGATTGGTGCAGCGGAAGAACTCGCCCGACACCGGGAATCCGCCGAAGCCCTTCGCCTCCTTGATGCCCGACTTCTGCAGGAGGTGGAGCGCGCCACCGCCTGCCCCGACGAAGACGAACTTCGCGTGGACGGTCCGCTTCTCCTTGGTCCGCAGGTTCCGGACCTTGATGATCCAGCTGCCGTCGGATTGCTTGGACAGATTGGTGACATCGTGCCCGTAGTAGACATCCGCTCCGGTACGGCCGACGAAATTCAGCAGCTGCTGGGTCAGCGCGCCGAAGTCGACGTCGGTGCCGTCGGTGAACCAGTTGAGTGCAACCGGGTCGGAGAAGTCGCGACCGGCCGACATCAGCGGCAACCGCTCGCTGAACTCGGTCGGGTCGTCGATGAACTCCATGCCTTCGAAGAGCACCTGCCCGGCCAGACGGTCGTAGCGCTTGCGGAGGTACTCGACGCCCGCCGGCCCGTGCGTGAAGCTGACGTGCGGGATCGGGTTGATGAACTCGCTCGGGTCGCCCAGGATGCCGTTGTCCACCGCGTTCGCCCAGAATTGCCGCGAGACCTGGAACTGCTCGTTGATGTTGAGCGCCTTGTCGATGTTGACGTCACCGTCGGCGGTCTGCGGCGTGTAGTTCAGTTCGCAGAGAGCCGAGTGGCCGGTACCCGCGTTGTTCCAGGGATCGCTGCTCTCGGCGCCCGCGGCGTCGAGGCGTTCGAACAGGCTGATCGACCAGTCGGGCTGCAGTCGACGCAGCAACGCGCCGAGGGTGGCGCTCATGATTCCGGCACCGACCAGCGCGACGTCCGTTTTGATCACCGATTGAGACACGAGGAGCTCTCCTTCGCACAGGTTGGACGATCGAGGCCCGCGGCGTGCCGCCGCTGTGGTCGTCCCTGTCAACGGCCATTGTTCCCCATCATCGACCGAACGACGGAATCGCCTGGGTGAAAATGTGGGCTGGGCGACACTCGGCACCGCCGATCGCGCGCTGGGCCTTCTCTACAGTGGAACCCGTGACCGCAACCCACGGGGCCGCCCGCCAGGATGAACCGCCCACCGCGAACTGGCAACCCGACCGCCTCCTCGACCGTTACGAGATCCTCACCTTGCCGTTGGGACCCGACCCCGACGGCGAGGATCCGATCACCGCGACACTGGTCCGCAAGGCAGGTGATGACGCGTCGGCATTTCCCAACGGCGCCGTCCTGTACGTGCACGGCTTCACCGACTACTTCTTCCACGAGCCCCTAGCCGACTTCTTCCACGAGCGCGGCTACGCCTTCTACGCGCTCGACCTCCGCAAGTGCGGGCGCTCCCTCGGCCCCGATCACACTGCGCACTTCACCACCGACCTTCGCCAGTACGACGAGGAACTCGGCCGCGCACTCGACGTCGTCGTCGCCGAGACCGAGGCCGACGGCCGCACCGCACGCGTGATCGTGGCCGCGCATTCCACCGGCGGCCTCATCACTCCCCTGTGGCTCGACCGGCTCCGTACCGAGGCCCCCGCCCGACACGCACATGTCAGCGGGCTCCTCCTCAACAGCCCCTGGTTCGACCTCCAGGGCAGCCCGGTCCTGCGTTCCCTCCCGGTCTCACTGGTGCTGCGCGGAGTCGCGGCGGCACGACCGAAAACCGTGATCCCCCAAGAACTTTCCGAGGGCTACGGCCGGAGTATCCATGAGACCACCGGCGGTGAGTGGGCCTATGACCTCTCACTCAAGCCGATGGGCGGGTTCCCGGTCACCTTCGGTTTCCTGACCGCGGTCCGCAGAGGCCATGCGCGGTTGCACCGCGGCATCGACGTGGGGGTCGCGTCGTTGGTACTCCGGTCGGACAAGACCCTGTTCGATCGCGGCCACGGGGCAGGTGTCGACAACGCCGACGTGGTGCTCGACGTCCGGCACATGACGCGCTGGAGCGGTTGCCTCGGCGATCGCGTATCCGTCGCGCCCGTCACCGACGCACGTCACGATGTGTTCCTCTCTGTCGAACATGCCCGGATCCAGGCCTATCGCGAGGTCGATGCGTGGATGCGCGCCACCCTCGCACTCCCCACCGACGGCGCCGGCGCCGAGACCTTGGTGGGTGGCGCATGACCTCCACACAGATCGTCGACCTCGCGATCATCGGTTCCGGAAGCGGCAACTCCATCCCCGACGAACGGTTCGACGACCGGACCATCGCGATCTTCGAGGAAGGCATCTACGGCGGTACATGCCTCAACGTCGGGTGTATCCCCACCAAGATGTTCGTCTACGCTGCCGAGGTCGCCGAGATGGCGCGCCACTCCGATCGCTACGGAGTCCACGCACGTGTCGAATCCGTGGACTGGCCCGCGATCGTCGACCGGATCTTCGGTCGAATCGATCCGATCTCGGCGGGCGGCAGGGAGTACCGCGAGCACCGCTGCGCGAATGTCACCGTGTACTCCGCTCACGTCGAGTTCGACGGCCGCGACGACGAAGGCCGATATCGACTCGTCACCCCCGATGCCGTCGTCCTGGCATCGGAGGTGGTGATCGCCGCGGGCTCGCGCGCCACCGCCCCACCGGAGATCGCCGACAGCGGAGTGCGATACCACACCAGCGACGACGTCATGCGCCTCGACCGACTGCCGGAACGACTCGTCATCGTCGGAAGCGGTTATGTCGCAGCCGAATTCGCCCACGTCTTCGGCGCACTCGGAACCGCCGTCTCGATCATCGCACGTGGCCCGGCACTGCTCCGGCATCTCGATGCAGAGATCGCCGCGCGATTCACCGAGATCGCCACCGGCAAATGGGATGTCCACCTCGACACGCATGTGACGGGGGCGGTCGACCTGCCCGACGGCGGGGTGCGGGTCACGTTCGCCGACGGCACCCACATCGACGGAGATGCGTTGCTGGTGGCCACGGGCCGCAAGCCGAACGGCGACCGACTCAACCTGGGATCGATCGGTGTCGCCCTCGACGCTGAGGGTCGCGTCGTCTGTGATCGACACGGGCGTACCGATGCCACCGGCGTATGGGCACTCGGCGATGTGAGTTCGCCCTACCAGCTCAAGCACGTCGCGAACCACGAGGAGCGGGTGGTCCAGGCCAATCTGCTCAAGGACTGGGATGCTGACGACCTGGTTGCCGTCGACCACCGTTTCGTTCCCGCCGCAGTGTTCACGCACCCGCAGATCGCGTCGGTCGGCCTGACCGAGACGCAGGCACGCGATCTCGGGTTGGACATCACGGTGAAAGTGCAGGCCTACGGTGACGTCGCCTACGGCTGGGCGATGGAGGACACCACGGGTTTCTGCAAGCTGATCGCCGAGCGCGGCAGTGGCCGCCTGCTGGGGTGCCACATCCTCGGGCCGCAGGCGCCCACCGTCATCCAACCCGTCATCCAGGCGATGTCGTTCGGCCTCAACGCATCCGACATGGCTCATGGACAGTACTGGATTCATCCGGCGATGCCCGAGGTGCTCGAGAACGCCCTGCTCGGTCTCGAGATCTAGCGCGATCGATGGTGCCCTGCGATTTCCGCTCCGGCGCGTAGGATCTCGGCATGGCGATCGTGAACCGGGACTTCGTGGGGCGTCGCGACCGAGATGCCGGCCGACTCCCACCGGGTCAGTACCGGACCTTCGACTTCCCGGTGTTGTCGGCCGAACCCACACCGGCGATCCCGCTGGATGGCTGGTCGTTGACCATGCAGTCGTCGGATCACCGGGCGCACACGTGGACCTGGGCGCAGTTCCAGGACCTGCCGCACGAGGAGATCGTCACCGACATCCATTGCGTGACCCGCTGGTCCAAGTTCGAGACACGCTGGCGTGGTGTCTCTTTCGACACCATCATGAACAATCTGCCCTGGCCGGGCGACAGTCATGTGATGGCGCACTGCCACGGTGGCTACACGACCAACCTGGCCGTGGCAGACCTCGTCTCGGGCCGGGGATGGATCGCCGATTCCTACGACGGTGAACCTCTGCCGGCCGAACACGGTGGCCCGGCGCGATTGTTGGTGCCGCATCTCTATTTCTGGAAGAGCGCCAAATGGGTGCGCCGACTTCGGTTCATGTCGGATGACGCCCCTGGGTTCTGGGAGAGCCGCGGCTACCACATGCACGGCGACCCCTGGACCGAGCAGCGGTACTCATGAGTGAGTGGCAGGTGACCACGGTCCTTTCGGACGTCCGTCACAGCACGAGCGCACGATCGCTGCGTCTCGGTCTCGCCGAGCCGTTCCGGGGACTGCCGGGCCAGCATGTCGACATCCGCCTGACCGCGGAGGACGGCTACTCGACCGCGCGCACCTACTCGTTGTCCGATGTCCGGGAGGCCAGGACGATCGAGGTCACGGTCGAACGCGCGGAGGACGGTGAGGTGTCGCCCTACCTGGTCGACGTCGTCGAGGTGGGCGAGCCGCTCGAGGTGACGCGTGCGCACGGTGGCTGGTTCACCTGGGACGGGCAGGACCCACGGCCGGTGCAGCTGATCGCCGGCGGCTCCGGGCTCGCACCGTTGATGGCGATGATCCGCAATCGAGAGATCGCCGCGCCGATGGTGCCGTTCAATCTGGTGTACTCGCTGCGGTCGCCGGATCGGCTCCTGTTTGCCGATGAGCTCCGACAACTCGCGCGGCTGCGACGGATGCCGGTGCATCTGACCTACTCACGCGAGGCCCCCGCCGACGATGTGCGCCCGGTCGGCCGACTGACCGGGGACGAGCTTTCGGGATTGACCATCGGGCCCGACCGGCAACCAACCGTGTTCATCTGCGGGCCCAACGGTTTCGTCGAACAGTGCGCGGCGGCCATGGTCGCGGCCAGGCACGAACCCGGACGGATACGCACCGAACGCTTCGGGTGACCCGGGCGTGTCAGAACATCGCTGATCGCAGGGCGATCTCACTCGCCAACGCCGCAGCAGCGTTCTGCGGGATCCAGTGGTCGACGCCCGGCAACTCGCAGAACCGATAGTCGGAGTATGCATAGCGGCCGCTCAGCTCGGCCTGCTCGCGTCCCAGTGCGGTGTCGCCGTCGCCCCACACCATCGTCGTGGGGATCTCGACGGCCGGGCAGGCAAGGGTCTCGGCGATGTTGCCGGTGAAATTGGCGCGGTACCAGTTGAGCGGCCCGGTCAGTGCCCCCGGCTCCATCAACGGCTTGAGCTCGTCGGCGGTGACGCCGGCACGTCGCAACAGCACGCCGTTGCGCGCCAACAACTTCTCCTCGGCGTCGTCGGCGATGAAATCCTTGATGTACGAGGACTTCTCCCGCTGGTCGCTCGAGGTCAGCGCGTCCCGCATCGCCGACGGGTGTCCGGTGCTCGCCGCGACGAGGCTGGTGAAACGGTCCAGGTGTTTGGCCGCGAGATGCCACGCGACGATGCCACCCCAGTCGTGTCCGACCACCATCGCATACTGGACGCCGAGCACGTCGAGGACGCCGAGGGCGTCACCGACGAGTTCGGACAGTCGGTAGGCGTCGGTTCCCACTGGCCGCGCGCCGGGGCTGTAGCCCCGCTGATCGAAGACGATCGTGCGCAGGCCGCTCTCGTGCAGTCGCGGGACCACGGTGTCGAAGCACGAGCTGTTGACCGGGAATCCGTGCAGGAGCAGCACCCATTTGCCGTCCTCGGGTCCGCCGATCCGGACGTCGAATGTGTGTTCCCCGACCCTCACCGCATGCTGTTGCGTCTCCACCGGCCCAGGATAGGCGAGATCCGACGGTTCGGGCTCTGGCGCGGGTCAATCGAGGCGATGGGTGATGACGGGCGACCGGGGGTCGGCGCCCTTCTCGATGATCGCCTCGAGGGCCGCCATGTCGAGGTGTTCACCGACGAGATCTGCCATGAGGTCCACCTGGACGTGTCGAATCCGGTCGACGACGGTGTCGGTGGCCACGACGAAGCCGGTGACCGCCCGTTGCTCGGCGACCTGGCGGAGCAGATCGCGCCGGAACGCGTCGGAGGCGAGCAGTCCGTGCCAGTGTGTGCCGCGCACGGCGCCGCGCACCGCACCCTCGGGACCATTCTCCGCATCGGTGATCCAGGGCTGTTCCCGCGATGACCGCACGCGGCCGTGATGGATCTCGTAGCCGCTGATCGGCAGGCCCGCACCGATTCCGGTCACCTGACGGAGTATCTTGCCCGGTTCGAACCCGATCTCGAGGTCGAGAAGGCCGAGCCCCTCGACCGGACCGACTCCCGACTCCACCGGATCGTCGATGCGGCGGCCGAGCATCTGGAAGCCGCCGCAGATCCCGATCACCGGTCCCCCACGCCGTGCCCGGGCGACCACGGCGTCGGCGAGTCCCCGGCTCCGCAGCCACGCGAGATCCGACACCGTCGCGCGAGTCCCCGGCAGTACCACCAGGTCCGCCGACGTCACGCTCGCCGCATCGTCGACCCAGGTCACGTCGACGCCGGGCTCACAGCCCAGGGCCTCCACATCCGTCGTGTTGGACACCCGGGCAGTCGGATCGCGGCTACCGAGAGGCGAACGCCTCCCGGGTCGGCGGCGTCGTGGTCGGGCGGGCCGACCCGACGCCCCACCGGAGCGGCGAGCGAATCCTCGGCGTCGATCCAGAGATCGGACCGGTACGGGATCACCCCGAGGGTCGGTCGTCCGGTCAGTCCCCGGAGCTGGTCGAGTCCCGGCTCGAGGATCGCCGGATCGCCCCGGAACTTGTTGATCACGTATCCCGCGACGAGGTGCTGGTCGTCGGCGTCGAGCACAGCCGTCGTGCCGAAGAGGTGTGCGAGGGAACCGCCACGGTCGATGTCGCTCACCACGATGACGGGGAGCTCCGCCGAGCGGGCCAGACCCATGTTCGCGATGTCGGTCGAGCGCAGATTGATCTCGGCGACCGAACCGGCACCCTCACAGATCACGACGTCGAATTCGTCTCGGAGCGAAGCGAGTTCGTCGGCCACGATCCCCACCAGGCGAGCCCGCCACGCGTGATAGTCGCGGGCACCGACGTCACCCGCGGGTTGCCCGCGCACCACCACGTGGGAACGGCGATCGCTACCGGGCTTGAGCAGGACCGGGTTGAACCGGGTCGACGGGTCCAGCCCGCATGCGAACGCTTGCAGCGCCTGGGCACGCCCGATCTCACCGCCGTCGAGCGTGACCACGGAATTGTTCGACATGTTCTGCGCCTTGAACGGCGCGACGCGCATCCCCTGCCTGGTCAGGAGGCGGCACAGCCCCGCGACGATCAGGCTCTTGCCGGCGTCGGAACTGGTGCCGCCGACCAGCAATGCACCCTTCACTCCGGTGGCGTCACTCGTCGGGCAGAGTGAGGATCTCCGCGCCGTTCTCCGTCACCACAAGCGTGTGCTCGAACTGGGCGGTCCACTTCTTGTCCGTGGTCGCGACCGTCCAGCCGTCATCCCAGATCTCGTAGCCGAGACCGCCGAGATTGATCATCGGCTCGATCGTGAACACCATGCCCGGCTCGATGACGGTATCGACGTCGGGCTGGTCGTAATGGAGGATCACCAGCCCGTTGTGAAACGTCTCGCCGATGCCGTGTCCGGTGAAGTCGCGCACCACGTTGTATCCGAAGCGGTTCGCGTACGCCTCGATGACCCGCCCGATCACGTTCAGCTCGCGCCCGGGCTTCACCGCCTTGATCGCGCGCTCGGTGGCGGTGCGCGTGCGCTCGACGAGGTCGGCCGCCTCGGTGGAGACGTCACCGGCGAGGAAGGTCGCGTTGGTGTCGCCGTGCACGCCGTCGATGTAGGCGGTCACGTCGATGTTGACGATGTCACCGTCGGAGATCACCGTCGAATCCGGGATCCCATGACAGATGATCTCGTTGAGCGAGGTGCAGCACGATTTGGGAAAACCCTTGTAACCCAACGTCGACGGGTAGGCGCCGTGGTCGATCATGTAGTCGTGGGCGATCCGGTCCAACTCGTCGGTGGTCACACCGGGAGCCACCGCGGCGCCCGCGTGCGCAAGTGCGTTGGCGGCGATCTTGCTCGCCAGTCGCATCTTCTCGATGGTCTCCGCGGACTGCACCCACGGTTCGTTTCCCTCGTTCGCCGTGGGTTTCCATGCGTATTCGGGACGCTCGATCGAGTCGGGAACCGGTCGGGTCGGCGACACGGTGCCAGGCCGCAGGGCAGCGCGAACAGTCATGCACCCAGCTTATCCAGACCTCGCGTCCGAGGTGAACGCCACCGCACGAGTCCCGGAACGGCGACAGCTCACCGGCGCGAACTAAGGTGAGACTCAGTCGACTGGGTGCGGAGGGTGAGCGATGCGGGTGAGCAGGTGACGAGGATGCGCAGGATGCTGCGGCCGCTCCTCGTCGTGGTCGTGCTGCTGCTGGCGGGTTCGTCGACCACGGCATGCTTCGTCGAACCGATCGAGCAGACGCCAGGGTCCGAATCCGTCGACCCCACGGCACACCTGCGCAATGGGCCCCAGACCGCCGAACTGCCCGAACGCGACGTGCGCCCCGTCGCCGACGATCCCACGCCGTCGCTGCCGACCACGGTGAACTCCGTCCGCTACGGCGAGGTCACCGTTCGCGACACCGGCCGCATCATCGCCGTCGACATCAACGGAACCCTCGGCAGCATCGTCTTCTCACTGGGTCTGGGCTCGCGTGTCGTCGGGCGGGACACGTCGACGGCGTTCCCCGCGGCCGCACGGCTGCCGGTGGTCACCAATCGTGGCCACAGTCTCGACGCAGAGGCGGTACTGGCGCTCGACCCCAGTGTGCTGCTCGTCGACGAGAACACCGTCCCCGCCGCGGCCGTCGATCAGATCCGCGATTCGGGTGTCACCGTCGTGGCGTTCCCAGGGACCCGCAGTCTCCGGTCCAACGACGCGCTGATCCGCTCGGTCGCGGGTGCGCTCGGAGTCCCCCGCCCGGGCGAGCAACTCGTCTCGCGGACCGACGCCGAGGTCGCCGCGGCCCAGCGCCGGGTCCCCTCACCGTCGGGTGACCCGACCATGGCCTTCGTCTACATCCGGGGTCGCAACCTGATCCTGCTGGCCGGACCCGGCTCCGGTGCCGACGACCTCATCACCAGCCTGGGCGGCCGAGACGCCGGGGCCGAGGCCGATCTCACCGGAGCCTTCACGGCGATCAGCGCCGAGGCGATGATCAAGGCCGATCCCAACGTGATCATGGTGATGACCCAGGGCGCCGACACGGTCGGCGGCCTCGACGGCGTGCTGAGCCTGCCGGGGATCGCCGAGACCGACGCAGGCCGTAACGGACGGGTGGTCCAGATGGACGAGACGAAGATCCTCGCCTTCGGCCCCGACGTCGGCGAGGTGATCGGCTCCCTCGCCGGGGCGATCTACACATGAGTGCCCCGACCACGCCGCGGAAGCCCCCGGCCACGACGCGCGACCGCCGCACCCGACATCGCACCCGCAACATCACCGTCGTCTCGGTCATGGTGATCGCGACCGCGGCACTGATCGTCGTCTCGGCAGGTGTCGGCAAGGTGGCGGTCCCGCCGATCGAGGTGCTCGGCAGCCTCGCCCATCACTTCCATCTGGACATCGGACCGCTTCCCTCCCATCCCAACGGCGAAGGGGCCCTGTGGAACGTACGATTCCCGCGCATCGTTCTGGGCCTGCTCGTGGGTGCGGCTCTCGGCGCCGGCGGCTGCCTGCTCCAGGGCGTACTGGCGAATCCGCTGGCCGAGCCGGGCATCATCGGGGTGTCGTCGGGAGCCGCCGTCGGCGCGTGTCTGATGATCGTGCTCGGCGGCGGGATGACCAACGACTGGGCGTTGGCGGGTGCGGCCTTCGTGTTCGGCCTGTTCACCGCCGCGGCCGTCTATCTGTTGTCGCTACGGGACGGCTCGACGTCGGCGATCATGCTGGTGCTGACGGGAATCGCGGTCAACGCGTTCGCCCTGGGCATCATCGCCTACCTCACCTTCGTCGCCTCCACCGCCGCACGCGAGCAGATCGTGTTCTGGCAGCTGGGGTCGCTCGCCGGGGCCACCTGGGACGAGGTCTGGGTGTCCGCACCACTCATCGTCGCCGCGATCGCGGCGGCGCTGGTCCTGGTCCACAAACTCGACCTGCTCGCGCTGGGCGAGATACAGGCGGCCTCCCTCGGCGTCAACGTGGAAGTCGTCCGGCGACAGGTCATCGTGCTGGTGTCCATCCTGACCGCGGCCGCGGTGGCCTTCTCCGGGATCATCATGTTCGTCGGCCTCGTCGTACCGCACGTGATGCGGCTGATCGTCGGTCCGCGACATGCGATCCTGCTGCCGACCAGCGTGGTGGGCGGCGCGCTCGTCATCACCGCAGCGGACCTGGCGGCGCGCACCATGCTCGGTGACGCCGACCTCCCGCTCGGCATGTTCACCTCCCTGATCGGCGGGCCGGTCTTCTTCATCCTGCTGCGACGCAGCAGGCACGCCGGGGCGGGGTGGTGAGCACCGTGGCGGAAGCGACCGACGGCGTGATCGCCGAGAACATCACCGTGACCCTCGGCGGCCGTCACGTGGTGGAGGATGTGTCGCTGCGCGTCGACCCTGGTTCTCTCCTCGCGCTCGTGGGGCCCAACGGGTGCGGCAAATCCACATTGCTGTCGGTCCTCGCGGGACTACGCCGTCCGGATCGCGGCACGGTCCGGATCGGCGATCGGCTGGTCTCCAAGGCGTCCTCGACCGAACTGGCCCGGCTGCGATCCTTTGTGACGCAACACAATCGCACCGACACCCCGTTCACGGTCGTCGAAGTGGTCGAGATGGGCCGGTTTCCCTGGCTGCGCACTCCGCACGCCGCCGAGTCGCCCGAGATCATCGACGACGCGCTGCGCGCATGCGATCTGGGAGACATCACCGACCGCCCGTTCACGCAGCTCTCCGGTGGCCAGCAGGCCCGCGTGTCGATCGCCCGGGCACTCGCCCAGCGCACGCCCGTCATGCTGCTCGACGAACCGACCGCCGCCCTCGACATCCACCATCAGGAATCGGTGCTCGACATCCTGCGGGCCGCCCGCGACGACGGGGGCGCCGTTCTGCTGGTGGTGCATGATCTCTCGCTGGCGGCCGCCTACGCCGACCGGGTCGCACTGATGAAGGACGGCCGCCTGCTCGCCACCGGCCCGACTCGCGATGTGATGACGGCCCGGTTGCTGTCCGAGACCTACGATCATCCGGTCGAGATCTGGGATCACCCGGCGTCGGGCCAACCGATCGTGGTGCCCCGCCGGACCTGACCCGTACCGCCGGTCACGACCGGGCGGTGGCGGCGTATCCGGGCGGCAACGAGGCGAACATGTCCCGGGTGACGGCGACCGCGTTGTTGGAATCGCCGCCCCGCACCACCAGCGTCGCGAACGCGAGGTCGCCTCGGTAACCGGCGAACCACGCATGTGACCCGCCGGCGAACTCCGCCTCACCGGTCTTGCCCAGGATGTCACCCTGGCCGGCGATCACGGTGCCGGTGCCCTGTTGGACGACAGCCCGCATCATCGGTCGCAGCTCCGACACCACCGAAGGGTCCAGCGACGGTTGCGGCCCCTCGACCTTTGTCGGCTTACCGAGGATCAGTTGCGGTACCGGAGCCTTGCCGTTGTGCGCCACGGTCGCCGCCACCAGCGCGAGGCCGAGCGGGCTGACAAGGACCTTGCCCTGCCCGAAGCCGTCCTCGGTGCGCGCCACCAACTCCGGGGCGATCGGCACCGACCCGGAGACAGCGGTGAGTCCGGCGATGTCGTAGTGCTGACCGATTCCCATCGACGCGGCCGTGTGCGCCAGATCCGATGGCCCCATCTCGCTGGCCAGCTTGGCGAACGTCGTGTTGCAGGAACTGGCGAAGGCCTGCAACATCGGCACGGTCCCCAGCGAGAACCGGTCGTAGTTGGGGATACGACGTGGCCCGATCTCGATCTCGCCCGGGCACGGCACCATGGTGCCCGGATGAGCGAGATTCCGGCTGATGGCCGCGGCTGCCGTGACCATCTTGAACGTCGAGCCGGGCGGATAGAGCCCCGCGGTTGCGATCGGTCCGTCGCGATCGGCCGACTTGTTCTGCGCGACGGCGAGGATGTGCCCGGTCGACGGCTGGATCACCACCATCGCCACCTGGAAGCGGTTGGTGGCATCGACCGCACGCTGCGCTGCCGTCTGCACTTGCCGGGACAGGCTCAGCGAGACTGCAGGCGCCGGCCTCGCCGCGTGGTCGGCGAGCACGTCGGCATCGAGTCCGTTCGGGTTGACCGTGACCACCCGCCAACCGGCCCGCCCGTCGACCTCGCTGTCGACCACCTTTTTGACATCGGTGAGCAGGGCGGGCGCGAAATCCGGGTTCTTCGGCACCAACTCGGCCTGTTCATTGTGTTCGACCCCCGGGATCGCCAACCGGTCGCGGAGCCGATCGAAATCACGCTGAGACAGCCGGGTGATGGGATATGCCCCACCACCCGCGGTGGATTCCTCGGCGATCTTCTGCGCCGACAGCGACGGATCGAGTGGTTTGAGCACCGACACGAGCTGGGTCACCGAATCCGCCACAGAGCCGCCGGCCGCAGCGGCCTGCGCATCGAAGTTGATGCCGACGACGGTGCCGTTGACCATCACCTCCGACCCGTCGGACTCGTTCACGGTCGCTCGTGGCGCAGCCGTGGTCCGCAGCGAAAGCCGTTGGTTGGCACCGAGGTCGGGGTGGATGTCGGTCGACATCCACCGCACTCCCCACCCGGCGTCGGACCGGATCATCGCGATGCGCCCCGGATAACTCCATTCACGCCCGCCCGGCAGCTCCCAGCGGTAGGTGACGTCGATGTCCGCGGTGTCGCCGGAGACCTGCGCCCTGCCCGTACTGAAAGTCAGCTTCTCGGCCGAGATGCCCTTCCAGGCGGCTTCGAGATCGGTACGCGCCTGTTGTTCATCGTCGGTGAGCTGCGCGGCGGCAGCGGTGTCGTGGGCACCATACGCAGTCAGGAACCGCTCGACGGCCTGCCGGGGCCCGTCGTCGGCCGTGGAGCAACCGGCCACACCGAGGACAACGAGAGCACTCACCGACACACAGGTCACGCTGATCACACGCCGTCTCATCTGCCACATCGGGTTCGATGATATGGCGTGTACGACCGGAATCCGTTGCGCCACGCGCTACGCGCCGTGAAGAGACTGCACCGCACGCTGGGGCGGATGCTCGGGCGGTCCCCGGTCAGTCGACCAGAACGGTCGCGAAGGTCCCCACCTCACTGAACCCGACCTGCCGGTAGACCTCGCGCGCGGGGAGATTGAAGCTGTTGACGTACAGGCTCGGCGTGCGGCCATACGAGATGATCGCCGCCGCGACCGCCGCGGTCCCGGCGGCCCCCAGCCCCTCACCGCGCCGGTGCGGAGCAACCCAAACGCCTTGAATCTGTCCCACTCTCCTTGAGAGCGAACCGATCTCGGCCTTGAACACGACCTCGCCGCGGTCGAAACGGGCGAATACGCGCTGGGCGCTGACCAGTGACGCCAGCCGCCTGCGGTACGAGCGGCCGCCGTCACCGGCACACGGGTCGACGCCGACCTCACCGATGAACATGTCGACGGCGGCCGGGAGATAGACGTCGAGATCGTCGAGCGTCACCAGCCGCACCAGCGGATCCGGCGCGACGACGGGCGTGTCGGTGAGCGCCATCAGCGGCTGATCGTCGCGCACCTCACGGGCAGGGCCCCAGCACGGCTGTACGCGATCCCAAAACGGCAGCACCAGCTCCGCCCGGCCGACGATCGAGGAGCAGATGCGCGGCGCCGATGCCGCGCGGTCGGCAAAAGCCTCCATGTCATGGGTGGAGCCGGCGAGTGGGATCAGGTTGGCCCCGGAGAAGCACAGCGACGTCGTCGGGTCACCGATGGTCCAGAGCTCTCCACCGAGCAGCCGAGGATTGATGCCGTGTGTCTCGAAGCGAGCCGCCACCATGCACATCGCCACCGGGTCTGCCGCCATGGCGCGCTCGACCACCGGCGCATCACGAGCGCCGAGGGGGCGGTCACCCAGTAGCTTCAGCACCACCGCTCCTCTGCAATAGTCATGCAGGGCACGACCTCCGGCTCCGGCGCCGTCGGCGTGGCCGCTCCGCCGGCGTCAGCTGACCGTGACGACCGGGGAACCCACTTCCCTGTCCCCATCAGTGTCACCCGACTCGCCTGCGATCCGCAGCGCTTCTTCGATCAAGGTCTCGACGATCTCGGCCTCGGGCACGGTCTTGATGACCTCGCCCTTGACGAAGATCTGTCCCTTGCCGTTGCCTGACGCGACACCGAGATCGGCCTCGCGGGCCTCCCCGGGACCGTTGACGACACAACCCATCACGGCGACCCGCAGCGGGACCTCCATGCCCTCGAGACCCGCGGTGACCGCGTCTGCGAGCTTGTAGACGTCGACTTGGGCGCGCCCGCACGACGGGCACGAGACGATCTCGAGTTTGCGTGGCCGCAGGTTGAGCGACTGCAGGATCTGATCGCCGACCTTGACCTCCTCGGCCGGCGGCGCCGACAGCGAGACGCGGATGGTGTCGCCGATGCCTTCGGAGAGCAGCGCACCGAACGCCACCGCGGACTTGATGGTGCCCTGGAAGGCGGGTCCGGCCTCGGTGACCCCGAGATGCAGCGGATAGTCGCACTGCGCGGCCAGTTGCCGGTACGCCTCGACCATGACCACCGGGTCGTTGTGCTTCACGGAGATCTTGATGTCACCGAAGCCGTGTTCCTCGAACAGTCCGGCCTCCCAGAGCGCCGACTCGACGAGGGCCTCCGGGGTGGCCTTGCCGTACTTCTTCAGCAGGCGGGGATCGAGGGAGCCGGCGTTGACGCCGATCCGGATCGGGATCCCGGCGTCCTTCGCGGCATGCGCGACCTCCTTCACCCGACCGTCGAACTCCTTGATGTTGCCGGGGTTGACGCGGACGGCCGCACATCCCGCGTCGATGGCCGCGAAGATGTATTTCGGCTGGAAGTGGATGTCGGCGATCACCGGGATCTTGCTCTTCTTGGCGATCACCGGCAACGCCTCGGCGTCCTCGGGACGCGGGCAGGCCACTCGCACGATGTCACAACCCGACGCGGTCAGCTCGGCGATCTGCTGCAGCGTCGCGTTGATGTCGTGGGTCTTGGTGGTGGTCATCGACTGCACCGAGATCGGGTGGTCGCTCCCCACGCCGACCTGACCGACCTGGATCTGACGTGTCCTGCGCCGGGGCGCCAACACGGGCGGCGGGCCGGCGGGCATACCGAGCCCGACCGCGAGCGCGTCTCCGGGAGTTGCTGGGGTGTTCATCTCGTTCACCTCGAATGACGAAGGGGCTGTGTGTTCGACGGCCGGGCCGGCTATTTGAAGAGTTGGATCGGGTTGACGATGTCGGCGGTGAGCGTCAGGACCATGAACCCGCCCATGATGATCACCACCGCGTAGGTGATCGGCATGAGCCTGAGGTAGTCGACGGGTCCGCCCGCGGCGCGACCGAACCATCCGCGCACCGTGTTGCGGGCCTTCTCGTAGCCGACGATGGCCATGTGCCCACCATCCAACGGTAGTAGCGGTACGAGGTTGAACAACCCGAGGAAGAAGTTGATGCTGATCAGCAACAACAGGAAGGTGCTCCAGGCGCCCCGCTCGACCGCCTGACCACCCAGCACCGACGCGCCGTAGACGCTGACCGGGGTGTCCATCGAACGCTCGCCACCGGTGACCGCCGTCCACAGAGCGCTGATCTTCGACGGCATCGACAGCAGGGCGTCCCAGGTGGCCACGAACAGGTCCCCGGTGAAAGCGAACGACGCGGGTATCACCGCGAGTCCGTCGTAGTGGTTGATGGCCGGCGGCGGATCGAAGGTGATGCCCACCTTGCGGGTCTGCTCGGTCTCGGTGGTTCCGTCCGCGTTGTTGACCACGACGGTCGACGGCTGCGGATCGATGGTGAACTCGCGCTGCTCGGTGCCACCGTCGACGGTCCGCTCGACCGTGAGGGACACCGGGCCGCCGGTGTCGCCGATCTGCTTCGAGACCGCCGCGTAGTCCGACACCGAGGTGCCGTTGACCGCGACGATCGTGTCGCCCGCCATCAGACCGGCGGCACCGGCAGGTCCGGTACCACCGCACGGGGTGGACACCGGATCCTTGTCCGGGTAGTAGGTCGTGGTGGCCGGTACGCAGGTCACCTTCGAGACGGTGGCCGGTACCGGATCCTGGCTGATGTTGGGCAGGCCGAAGATCGCACCGACGATGACGACCAGGAGGAACCCGAGGACGAAGTTCTGCGCCGGCCCGGCCGCCAACACCACCAGGCGCTTCCACGGTTTCTGCAGATACATCGCTCGCGGACGATCTTCGGCGGCGATCTCGTCGTAGGGCGTCATCCCGGCGATGTCGCAGAACCCGCCCAGTGGCAGCGCCTTGACGCCGTACTCGGTCTCCCCGCGTCGGGTCGACCACAGCGTCGGACCGAAACCGACGAAGTACCGGCGCACCTTCATGCCCGTAGCCTGCGCAGCCCACATGTGACCGCACTCATGCCAGGCCACCGACAGCACCAGCGCTGCGGCGAACAGCACCACGCCGAGCGCAAAACTCACTGACTCACTCCATCCGCATATGCCTTGACCAGACGCGCAGCGTGTTCGCGTGCCCACTGGTCAGCGGCCAAGACCTCATCCACAGTACCTGGCCTTTCACGCCACTGATCGGCGTCGCCGAGCACGTCACGGATGATCTCGACGATGCGCGGGAACCGGATGGCGCCGGCGAAGAATCCGGCCGCCGCGGCCTCGTTGGCCGCGTTGTAGACAGCGGTGAGCGAGCCGCCCCCGCGTCCGGCCTCACGCGCGAGATCGATCGCCGGGAAGACGGCGTTGTCGACCGGCTCGAAGGTCCACGACGATGCGGTCGAGAAGTCACAGGCGGCCGATGATCCGGGTACCCGCGCGGGCCAGCCCAGCGCCAGCGCGATCGGGAGTTTCATCGAGGGTGGCGATGCTTTCGCGACGGTCGCCCCGTCGACGAAGGTGACCATCGAATGCACGATCGACTGCGGATGCACCGTGACGTCGATGCGGTCGTAACCGACCCCGAACAGCAGGTGCGCCTCGATGACCTCGAGCGCCTTGTTCACCAGGGTTGCCGAGTTCAGCGTGATCAGCGGGCCCATCGACCACGTCGGGTGGTGCCCGGCCTGTTCGGGGGTCACATCCTCGAGCGCCGCGCGGGTCCAGCCCCGGAACGGACCGCCCGACGCGGTGAGCACGAGCCGATCGACCTCGCCGGCGGTGCCCGCCCGCAAACACTGCGCGATCGCCGAATGCTCCGAATCGACCGGCACGATCTGACCCGGGGCCGCGGCGTCGAGGACGAGGGAACCACCGGCGACGAGCGACTCCTTGTTCGCCAGCGCCAATCGCGCCCCCGATCGCAGCGTGGCCAGACTCGGCCGAAGGCCGATGGACCCGACGACCGCGTTGAGGACCACATCCGCCTCGACGGCATCGATCAGATCACACATCGCGTCCGGGCCACCGAAGACCGCGCCACCGAGTTCGTCGGTGAGTGTGTCCGCGGCGGCCGGGTCGGCCACCGCGAGCGCGCCGGCCGGTATCCGGAACGCCTGTGCCTGCCGGCGCAGCAGATCGAGGTTCGCGCCGCCCGCCCCGAGGCCGACGACCTGGAAGCGTTCGGGATGTTCGGCGATGACCTCGAGGGCCTGGACACCGATCGACCCGGTCGAGCCGAGGATGAGTACACGCGTCGTCACGGGATCATTGTCCTGCCTCCGACTGGTCAGCCCAAAATTTCCTTCAGCGTGCGGGGTGGACCTTCCGCCAGTGTTCGGCGATGTCGATGCGACGGGTGATCCATACATCGTCGTGCCCCTGCACGTGATCGAGGAACCGCTCGAGCGCCGCCAACCGCGCCGGCCTGCCGGCGATCCGGCAGTGCAGACCGATCGAGAGCATCTTGGGGGCGCCGGCCACACCCTCGGCATACAGGACGTCGAACGCGTCCCGCAGGTGCGCGTAGAACTGGTCACCGGAGGGAAATCCACCGGGCGAGGCGAAGCGCATGTCGTTCGTGTCGAGCGTGTAGGGCACCACGAGGTGGTCGACGGCGGCGTCGCCACGCGGCACCTTCACCCAGTAGGGCAGGTCGTCGGCGTAGCTGTCGGAGTCGTAGACGAACCCGCCCTGCTCCACCAGGAGTCGACGGGTGTTGGGTGAATCGCGTCCGGTGTACCACCCCAGCGGCCGGCTGCCGGTGACCTCGGTCAGCAACTCGATCCCGGCGGCCATGTGCTCGCGCTCGACCGCCGGGTCGACCATCTGATAGCTGAGCCACCGATAGCCGTGACACGCGATCTCGTCGCCACGCTCGACAAAGGCCGCGGCCGCCTCCGGGTTTCGGGCCATCGCCTGCGCGACCGCGAAGATGGTCAGCGGCAGTTGCCGTCGCGAGAACGTGCGCAGGATGCGCCATACGCCTGCGCGAGACCCGTATTCGTACAACGACTCCATGCTCATGTGCCGGTTCGGGAACGATTGGGCGCCGATCATTTCTGACAGGAAAGTCTCACTGCCACGGTCGTTCTCGAGGACATTGTTCTCCGAGCCCTCCTCGTAGTTGAGGACGAACTGCACAGCGATCCGGGCGCCGCCGGGCCACCGCGGATCCGGGGACGTCACACCGTAACCGATCAGGTCGCGCGGATAGTTCTCCGACCGGTAGTCGGCCAGGGTTCGGTGCACGGTGTCGGGCATGGCGGCATTCTGTCACCGAACTCGCGCCGATGCGTGGTGGCAGGTACGTCGCCCCCACCTCGCTACCGCTATGCTGTTCGATGAACTACTACCGACCGTCAGACTTCTGGCCACGTCCGTCAGATCGCTGACCGTGCAGTGAGGAGCCACCGTGGCAAGCACCGAGGTTGAGCCCGTCGACACCGGCTGGGTCCGCGAACCAGCGGATGCGCCGTCGGCCCGGTTCGGCTGGCACGGTCAGGCGACCAAGTCCTTCATCATCGCCGGATGGTTCTGCGTCGCAGCCCTGCTGCTGATGTTCATCGGCAACCACCGCGGCCACGTCGAGGACATCTACCTGGCAGGCTTCGCCGCCGTCCTCGCCTTCTTCCTGATCAGGCCGTCGATCCGCAATCGGGGCCGCTGGAAGAACTGACCGACCCCGGTCTCACCGTTCTTCGGCCGCCAGCTGCCCGCACGCGGCGGCGATCTCCTGTCCGCGGGTGTCTCGCACCGTGCACGACACACCCTGTTCCCGAACCCGTCGGACGAACTCGCGTTCCACCGGTTTGGGGCTCGCATCCCATTCGGACCCCGGAGTCGGGTTGAGTGGGATGAGGTTGACGTGCACGCGCGAACCGAGTGCCTTGTGCAGCTTCTCCCCCAGCAGGTCCGCACGCCACGGCTGATCGTTGACGTCTCGGATCAGCGCGTACTCGATCGAGACGCGACGACCGGTGGTGTCGGCGTAGTACCGCGCGGCGTCGAGCACCTCTGCCACCGACCACCGGTTGTTGACCGGCACCAAGGTGTCGCGGAGCTCGTCGTCGGGCGTGTGCAACGACACGGCCAGGGTCACCGCGAGTCCCTCGTCGGCCAGACGCCGGATCGAGGGTGCGAGGCCGACCGTGGACACGGTCACCGACCGCGCGGAGATCCCCAGACCGTCCGGGACCGGCGAGGTGATCTGCCGGACCGCGCTCACCACCCGCTTGTAGTTCGCCAACGGTTCGCCCATGCCCATGAAGACGACATTCGACAGTCGGCCGGGCTCACCGAATTCACCGTCGCGCAGAGCTCGCGCCGCCGCCCTGACCTGGTCCACGATCTCGGCGGCGGACAGGTTGCGGTCGAGGCCGCCCTGGCCGGTCGCGCAGAACGGGCACGCCATCCCGCAGCCCGCCTGGCTGGAGATACACAGTGTGTTGCGCTCGGTGTAGCGCATGAGAACGCTCTCCAGCAGGGTCCCGTCATGCAGTCGCCACAACGTCTTCCGCGTGTCGCCGTCGTCGCAGGAGATGTGCCGCACCGGACTGAGAAGCGGCGGGAACAGCTTGTCGCCGACGGCGTCGCGCGACGTCGCAGGCAGGTCGCTCATCTCCGCGACATCGCCGTTGAGGCGTCCGTAGTACTGACGCGCCAGCTGATTCGCGCGGAACTTCGGCAGCCCCAGGGAGGCCAGGGCCGACACCCGGGCGTCGGCGTCGAGGTCGGCGAAATGAGTCGGGGGACGCCCCCGTTTGGGTGCGTCGAACACGAGTGGCAATGACGACATGATGACATTGTCGCATGTCATGATGGGTACATGACGACACCTGATCCGCAGCGACCCGAGGCGGCCCCCGGCGACCTGCCACCGGCGAACCCTGAACTCGACCGCGATCACCAAGCCCTGCTCGCCGAACGCGACGAGCTCCGGACCAAGGTGAAAAACGTCGAACACACGCGCACGCGTGCGACTTTCATCGGTCTGGTCATCGGCGCGATCATCACCGTGCTGCTGCTCGTGTTCATCCTGCAGAACCTCGACTCACAGCGCATCATGTTGATCTTCTGGGAGGTCAACCTGCCGCTGGGTGTGAGCCTTCTCATCGCGGCGATCGCCGGAGCGCTCATCGTCGCGCTGGCCGGAGGTCTCCGCATGTTGCAGATGAGCCGCGCGATGCGCAAGGCCAAGAAGTAGCGAAAGCAGTCGTGGCCGGCGCACGCCGATCAGAGCAGTGCGGTCAGCACCGCCCACACGATGAACGCCGACGGCAACAACGAGTCCAGACGATCCATGATGCCGCCGTGACCGGGTAGCAGGGTGCCCATGTCCTTGATGCCGAGGTCGCGTTTGACCTGTGACTCGACAAGATCACCCAACGTCGCGCAGACGACCAGAACTGGTCCGAGAACCGCGCCGACCCACCAATGCGTGTCGAGAAGGAAGACAACGCAACCGATTGCGCCCGCCGTACCGACGACGAATGACCCGACGAGTCCTTCCCACGACTTCTTCGGGCTGATCGCCGGCGCCATCGCATGTTTGCCGAACAAGACGCCGGCCGCATAGCCGCCGACGTCGGAGCACACCACGACGACCATCAGCGTCGCGACCCGCGCCGCGCCGTGGTCCTGTACCACCATCTGCGCACCGAACGACGCGAGCAACGGCAGCCACGCCAACACGAGGACGCTTGCGGCCAGATTCCGGAGATAGTTCTCGGGTGCGTGACCGATCCCCTGCGCCAGCAACATCCAGACCATCAAGACCAGCACGGTCGCCGCGAACGCGGTGAGCACTCCGGTCTGGGCCCAGGGCCAGCTCGCCCAGATGATCGCCTGGCCGCCGATCAGCAACGGCCACAGCGCCACCTGGTAGCCACCGTCGCGCAGTCGCTTGGTGACCTCCCAGGTCGCGATGGCGAACGCCACCGCGACCACGCCGTACCAGATCTTCGGTGCGAACAGCAGGATGAGGATGATCGAGATGCCGAGCGTCCCGCCGACGCCGATGGCCGCAGGAAGGTTCCGTCCGGCCCGCGACTTCGCGGGAGCCGCGGGCTCCCCGGATGCAGGCTTGCCTGGTGCCCCCGAATTCTCGCCCCCATCGGCGGGCGGCGTGTTCGCAGAGGGTTCGGTGGCCATCATTTCCGGTATAGACGCGTGGGGTGGGTCAGTGCTCACACTTCGAGCAATTCGTTCTCTTTGTGCTTCACGAGTTCATCGACCTGCGTGACATAGCCGGCGGTGGTCTTGTCGAGTTCCTTCTCCGCGCGGTTCACTTCGTCCTCGCCGGCCTCGCCGTCCTTCTGGATACGCTTGAGTTCGTCGACGGCCTTTCGGCGGACATTGCGGATCGCGACCTTCGCGTCCTCCCCTTTGCCCTTGGCCTGCTTCACGAGTTCACGTCGGCGCTCCTCGGTGAGCTGCGGGATCGCGACGCGGATGATGGTGCCGTCGTTGGTCGGGTTCACGCCGAGGTCGGAGTTGCGGATCGCCGTCTCGATGTCGCGCAGCGTGGAGGCCTCGTACGGCTTGATCACGACGAGCCGGGCTTCGGGGGTGGTGATGCCGGCCACCTGGGTGACCGGGGTGAGCGAACCGTAGTACTCGATGTTGACCTTGTTGAACATCGCCGGATTGGCACGGCCCGTGCGGATCGAGCCCATGTCGTCCTTGGCGACGCCGACCGCCTTCTCCATCTTCTCTTCGGCGTCCAGCAGCGTGTCGTCGATCATCGTCGTCCCACTTCTCCTCGGTACAGGTTCGGGTTGGTACACGTCATGAGGGCGCGAACCGACATGTCTAGGTCGCCACCAGGGTGCCGATTCGCTTACCTGCGACCGCCCGGGCGATGTTTCCCTCTTCCAGAAGATTGAACACGAGCATCGGCATCTTGTTGTCCATGCACAGGCTGAAGGCTGTGGCGTCGGCGACCTTGAGTTCCTTGTCGAGCACCTCGCGATGGGTGACCTCGGTGTACATCTTGGCATCCGGGACCACGCGCGGGTCGGCGTCGTAGACGCCGTCGACACCCTTGGCCATCAACACGACCTCGGCCTTGATCTCCAGTGCGCGCTGGGCGGCGGTGGTGTCGGTGGAGAAGTACGGCATGCCCATACCCGCACCGAAGATCACCACCCTCCCCTTTTCCAGGTGGCGCTGCGCCCTCAGGGGCAGATAGGGCTCGGCGACCTGACCCATCGTGATGGCGGTCTGGACCCGAGTGCTCACACCCCGCTTCTCCAGGAAGTCCTGCAGGGCGAGACAATTCATCACAGTGCCGAGCATGCCCATGTAATCCGACCGGGCCCGGTCGAGACCACGCTGCTGAAGTTCTGCTCCGCGGAAGAAGTTGCCGCCGCCGATGACGACCGCGACCTGAACGCCCGAGCCGACGACCTCGGCGATCTGATCGGCAACGGTCGCCACCACGTCGGGATCGAGACCGACGTCACCGCCGCCGAACATCTCACCCCGAGTTTGAGAAGCACGCGACGGTAGCCGTGACGTTCGGACTGCTGCATGTCGGGGGTTTCGCTCATCAACATCCTCACTCGTCGGTTCGGTGAACATCGTACGTCCCTCGACGGGCAGCAATGCGAAGAGCGGTCGGCGCGCCCACCCGACCGGCCGCAGACGGTGCGTCCGCGTTCCACGCACGGGCCATGACCTGCACCGCGACGAAGCGACCGCAGACGACCGCCGGCGAACTCTCAGCGGGCGCCGGCGTCGGCCAGGGTTCGTCCGGGGACGGTCCGCATGGCCGGCCGATCGTCGAGTACCGGATAGGCGCGCCGAACGCGATGCCCGTCGCCCTCCATCAAGAACTGGGTCAGCGGGCTTCCCGAGTCCTCGATCCCGAGACGACCCATGAGTGTCGCGACGATCTGGCGTGACATGGGCCCGAGCTCACGGAGCGGGCGGTTGCGATGGGCCCGGGTCCCGAGATCCACCTGGCCGATCGCGTCCATCCCGAACCGGTTCAGCGTGTCGAGAACGATGCCGATCTCCACGCCGTAGCCCGGGGCGAACGGGATCGACATCAGCAATTCACGGGTTCCGGCGTACTCGCCCGCCAATGGCTGGATGAGGGCAGAGAGCTCCGGTCTCAGCGCGGCCACCAGGGGCCGCACCACGAGTTCGGTCACCCGGCCACCACCGGACGGATCGATCCCACCCGACCCCACGAGCGGCCGTCGATAGTATCCCTTGACCAGCTGCAACTCCGGCACCGACAGCAACGGCCCGACGAGCTTGGGCACATACATCGGATCGGGATCGACGAGGTCACTGTCGATGTAGACCACGATGTCGCCGACCGTCGTCGCGAGGGAGCGCCACAGGACCTCGCCCTTGCCCGGCAGAGGCGGCACGCCCGGCAACGCCGATTCCCTGCTCTCCACGCGCGCCCCGGCTGCCGCAGCCCGCGTCATCGTGGCATCCGCCGACCCGGAATCGATGACGACGACCTCGTCGACCAGGCCGCCCACGAGGGGCATGATGCTCGCGATCACCGAGCCGACCGTCCGCTCTTCGTCGAGGGCAGGCAGCACCACGGAGATCGAGCGACCGTTCTTGAGCGCGATCAGCTCGTCGACCGTCCACTTCGGCCGGTCCCACGTGTTCGACTCCAGCCAGGTCGCCGAGCCCTGCATGTCGGCGATCGTCATCGAATCGCGGTCCACCTCGGTCCGATCATCCGCGGTATCAGAACCCTGACGACGGGCCGTCACGCGGCGAGCGCCCGTCGGAACTGCGGCCATGCGCGATGGAGCTCGTCCTGCCAGTACGGCCAGGCGTGCGTGCCGCCGTCGTAGAGGTGGAAGGTCGCCGGGACACCTCGTTCCCGCATCCGGCGCTGGAGGTTGCGGGTGCACTCGGCGGTCGCGGTCTCGATGACCGCGCCGACGGCGATCTGGTCGAACAACTTGGTGCCGTTGCCGTCGATACCCGGCCCATTGATCGTGTCGTAGCGTCCCGGTGTCCCCGATCCGTTGGACACATAGACGGACTTGCCGCGGAACTCGTCGACGTGGAGGTACGGGTCGTTTTCCTGCCAGGCCGGAGCGGTCGGCGGACCCCACATGTTGACCGTGTTCCCGCCACCGCGACCCTCGACCACCATGCGGACAACCGCCTGCCCGAGAGGGTCGCTGGTCTGCGCGCACCCGCTGAAGGATCCGATCCCCCGATAGAGCTTCGGCGCATGCAGAGACAGCTGGAAGACCGACGTGCCGGCCATCGAGATCCCCGCAATTGCGTTGCGTCCGTTGCCATCGAACCGTTCGTCGATGGCTCGCGGGAGTTCAGAGGTCAGATAGGTGGCCCATTTCTGGTATCCCAGCGTCGGATCCGGCCGTTGCCAGTCGGTGAAATAGCTCGCCGCACCACCCATCGGAACCACGACGTTGACGTGTTGACCGGCAAAGAAGGTGCGGATGTCGGTCTGGTCGAACCAACTGCTGCCTCCTTCGCCACCGGCCGCCCCGTTCAGCAGGTAGAGCGTCGGGGCAGGGCCGCGGCCGGAAGAAGGAATCACCTTCACGGGCAACGACATACGCATCGCTTGTGAGCGCACCGTGAGGTCGATCTCCCGGGTCGACTGGGCATGCTCGGCGACGATCGTGGCACCCATCGGGGCAGCCGACGAGACCGCCGGCACCAGCTGGCCACCCAAGGCGACGCAGGCCAGCGCTGCCGCCGCCGTCAATCTGCATGCAACGACAACCCGTGCGGCCCGCGAGGACGACCGCCCCGCTCCAGGCTTGCCCACCTTTGTTTCCCCTATCGCAGATACACCCTCTCGGTGTCGACGGTTGGAGTGTGCCGCACCACACGTCCGCTGTCCACCCACCCGCACGAAATGGACAAGTGGGACTTTTGTCCAATAAATTTTGTTGACAGACAACATCTTTCATGGGTGGATGCAATGGGGCGGGGATGGATGTCCCACTCCGGTCGGGACTCGTTTCGAGATCTCGCGTTCGCGTGCGGTAGCCCACCGGCGAGCCACCGCTCGATCCGCAATCACCGAATAGAGGTTAGAGATGGTAAGTTTCGGGCTCATCGACGAGTGGAACCCTCGTCCGGGACGATTGACCAGCTGGATCGCCTCACCGTCATCGATCACCGAATCAGCCAGTGCCGCAATCCATCCTGTTCCGCCGTCACATCAGCAGGAGGCGTATCTCCGCGCCGCCCGACGAAACGAATCCGCGGGCTTTCGGTTCTCGCGGCTGTGCCTGATCGCATTCGACATCCAGGCATCGCTCGACACCGCAGCGCTGACGACCGCGTTGACCACCTTCCTGCGGCGCCACGACACCTTCCGCTCCTGGTTCTCGGTCGAGACGGACGGGACCGTCGCGCGACACGTGACCGACGCCGAGGCGATCGAACTGATCCGGAACGATCACGGCGACTTCACCACGCCGGCCCAGATCCGTACGCATGTGCAGCAGGAGACCCCGGGGCCGTTCGACTGGGATTGCTTCTCGTTCGGCGCGATCGAATGGGAGGGCGGTTTCACCGTCTACTGCGCGGTCGACCACCTGAACACCGATGGCATGTCGCAGGCGATGACATGCGTCGACCTGATGACCCTGTACATGAATGCGGCGTTCGGCATGGACAATGCCCTGGCACCGGTCGGAAGTTATGTCGACTATTGTGAACGCGAGCGGTCCATTTCGCGCGAACTGTCGTGGGATTCGCCTCAGGTACAGAGATGGATCGACGTCGTGTCGGCCCATGGCGGCCGTCTCCCCCGCTTTCCCCTCCCGCTCGGCAAGGATGCCGACACCCATACCCGCAGTGCGCATCTGACCACCACGGTGTTCGACGACGACCACGCCGCCCAGCGATTCGAGGATGCCTGTCGTGCGAATGGCGGAAACGTCACGGCCGGCCTCATGGCGATCGCCGCGCTGGCCTACGCCGAGTTCACCGGCAAGTCCGATTATCTGGGCATGACGCCCAAGAGCACCCGGAGGCCGGGCAACGAGCTGAACTCGGTCGGCTGGTTCACCAGCCTCATACCGGTTCCGGTGACGATCGGGCCCGGCAGCACGTTCACCTCGGCGGTCGCCCAGGCCGCGCGAAGCTACGAGGCCGGCAAGGACCTGACCGATGTGTCGTTCCACCGCGTGCTCGAACTCGTACGACCAGAGGACGGCATCGACGTCGAACCCGGTTGGTCGGTTCCGATGATCTCCTACATCGACGTTCGCAAGCTGCCCGGTGTGGAGATGTTCGACGCGATCAACGGCTGTCTGTACGGCAATCGGGGCAGCAGCGAGGAAGTGTTCATGTGGATCAATCGATTCCAGGACGAGACATCGATGACCTTCTTGTACCCCGACACGGAGATCGCGCGGGCCTCCGTGCGCGACTACACGGACAAGTTCATCGGCATCATGGCGGCCGTGTCGAGGCAGGGAGACTACGACCAGGTTGCCCCCGCGCTCGCGCGATGACCTGTGCGGGGCCTGCTGACCGCGACACCACCCCGGGGCCACGATGACAGAGCGACAGATGACGAGAGCCGGGACGGCTCAGCGGGATTGCGCCACAATCGAGCGGGCCGATCGTGCGGCATGGTTGGCCCTCGCCGGATGTCTGCTCGGCCTGTTCATGCAGATGCTGGACACGACGATCGTCAACATCGCCCTGCCCGACCTGACCGTCGACCTCGGGGCATCCACCTCCGAGCAACTCTTCGTCCTCAGTGTGTACACGTTGGCATTCGCGTGCACCCTGCTGACCGCAGCGACACTGGGCGGTCGTCTCGGACGGCGACGGGTGTTCGTCACTGCGATCATCGCGTTCACCGTGACCTCAGTGCTCTGCGGTCTGGCGCGGGGTCCAGTGGAGTTGATCGTCTTCCGGGGGCCCAAGGGGTGAGTGCCGCACTCATGTCGGCGCAGACGTTGGCGCTCATCGCCGCACTGTTCCCCAAGTCCCGGCACGGCCTCGTGTTCGGGATCTATGGCGCCGTCGCGGGTCTCGCCGCCATGCTCGGGCCGGTCATCGGTGGTGTCCTCGTCACCTCTGACGTCCTCGGGTGGGGCTGGCGGACGATCTTTCTCGTCAATGTCCCGCTCGGTGTGGTCGCCTGCGCGTTGGCATGGCGCCGGCTGCCCCAACTCCGTGAGGTTCCGGCGCCACGCCTGGATCTGCGTGGCGTGGCCCTGTCGACCGCCGGCCTGTTCTTGCTGCTGTATCCCCTCGCGGTGGGGCGTCAGGAGGACTGGCCGCCGCGACTCTGGGTGATGATGGGTGGCTCGGTACTGCTGCTCGCGATTTTCGTCGTCGTCGAACGACGCCTCCTCGCCGGTGGCGGCGCACCCCTGTTGCGGGTGGATCTCTTCGCGTCCCGTCGCTTCTCTGTCGGATTGTCGCTCTCGCTGCTGTTCTTCAGTGTGTTCGCCGGCTTCTTCTTCACGGTCTCCGTCTCGGCCCAGTTCGGTCTCGGCTACTCACCGTTGCGCACCGGGCTGCTGGCGCTGCCGTTCGCGGTCGGCGGCGCCGTGGGGTCGGTCGTCTCCCCCGCCGTCGTCTCCCGTATCGGCGCGGCCCGGACATTGTGCGCCGGCGCACTTGTCCTGGGTGCAGGCCTCGCGTGGGTGGGACTGATCCTGGAGCCGACCAGCGGCACGATGTCCGTCGCGGCGGTGATCGCACCACTGGTGGTCGGCGGCGTCGGCACCGGCCTGTTCGTCGCGCCGCTGCAGACGGCGATCCTGTCCGACACCTCCGAGACGAACATCGGGTCGGCGTCGGGATGCGTTCCGACCGTGCAGCAGATCGGCGCGTCCATCGGGCTGGCCGTCGTGACCTTGTTCTTCTTCGGTCAGGTCGCGACCCACGCTCAGTCGGCGGTGCCCGTGGTGCGTGCGGACCTCGTGGCCGATCTGCAGAACACCTCCGTCGAGCCACTGTTCCGCGGACCGATGGCCGACCGGTTCGCAGACTGCGCGACCGGCCAGCTGACGTCGCCCCATCCCGACCGACCGGCGCCGGGCTGTGGCGCCGATCCGTCTGCGCAATCCGGGCCGGCCGCCGATCTGGTGGTCGAGGCGCAGGACGAATTGCGGGCGGCGGGCCGGTCGGTGGCCGCTCGTAGTTTCGTCGGGGCCTTTCAGACGACGCTGTGGGTTCTCGCCGTGGTGTGCGTGGCGATCGGCGGCCTCGCGCTGGCCCTCGGATCGCGTATCCGCGGCGAGCACCACCCCGGACAGCAACAACCCCGCGCCACCTGATCGGTGACACGGGGTTGTCGAGTGCTCAACAGGTCAGGACTGGCCGACCTCGAAGCGGGTGAAACCGTTGACGGTCACGCCGGCCTCGTCGAGAAGAGCCTTGACGGTCTTCTTCGAGTCCTGCACCGACGGCTGGTCGAGCAGCACGACATCCTTGTAGAAGCCGTTGACGCGCCCTTCGACGATCTTCGGCAGCGCCTGCTCGGGCTTGCCTTCTTCTTTCGCGGTCTGCTCGGCGATGCGGCGCTCGTTGTCCACCACGTCGGCGGGCACCTCGTCGCGGGTCGCATACTTCGCGCGGAGTGCGGCAACCTGCATGGCCGCGCCACGTGCGGCCTCGGCGGCGTCGTCCCCTTCACCGGTGTAGGACACCAGCACACCGACGGCCGGCGGCAGATCCGAAGCGCGCTTGTGCAGGTACACGGCGACCGGTCCGTCGTAGTAGGCAACCCGACGCAGTTCGAGCTTCTCACCGATCTTGGCCGACAGTGCGGCGACGGCCTCGTCCACGGTGCCCCCGCCCAGGGCCGCGGCCTTGAGCGTGTCGACGTCGCTGGTCTTGGCGACGGCTGCGGCGTCGAGGATCTGGTCGGCGAGTTCCTGGAACTCGGCGTTCTTCGCGACGAAGTCAGTCTCCGAGTTGAGCTCGATCAGCACGCCGTCCTTGGCTGCGACGAGACCCTCGGCGGTTGAGCGCTCGGCGCGCTTGCCGACGTCCTTGGCGCCCTTGATACGCAACTCTTCGACAGCCTTGTCGAAGTCGCCGTCGTTGTTCGCGAGTGCGTTCTTGCAGTCCATCATTCCTGAGCCGGTGAGTTCGCGGAGACGCTTCACATCGGCTGCGGTGTAGTTCGCCATCGTCGGCGAGCCTCCTTAGAGAGAGTGTCGGATGCCTCCCCGGGCCGGGTCGCGGCCCGGGGAGACCTCAGGACTGGTTCCTACTGAGCAGGAGCGGTACCGGCGGCGCCGGCCTCGCCACCCGCGGGCGCGGTGGCCTGGGTGAGCAGTTCCTGCTCCCACTCGGCCAGCGGTTCGCCGCCGCCCGCTTCCGGCTTGGAATCGTCGGAGGACTGGCCGGCACGTGCCTGCACACCCTCGGCGACGGCGGAGGCGACCACGCGGGTCAGCAGTGCGGCACTGCGGATCGCATCGTCGTTGCCCGGGATCGGGTAGTCGACGAGATCGGGGTCGCAGTTGGTGTCGAGGATCGCGATGACCGGGATGTTGAGCTTGCGTGCCTCACCGACAGCAATGTGCTCCTTGTTGGTGTCCACGACCCAAACAGCAGAAGGCACCTTGGCCATATCTCGGATACCGCCGAGGGTGCGCTCGAGCTTGTTCTTCTCACGCGTGAGCATGAGGATTTCCTTCTTGGTGCGCCCCTCGAAGCCACCGGTCTGCTCCATGGTCTCGAGTTCCTTCAGACGCTGCAGGCGCTTGTGGACGGTCGAGAAGTTGGTGAGCATGCCACCGAGCCAGCGCTGGTTGACGTACGGCATGCCGACGCGAGTCGCCTCTGCGGCGATCGATTCCTGCGCCTGCTTCTTGGTGCCCACGAAGAGGATGGTGCCACCGTGGGCGACCGTCTCCTTGACGAACTCGTATGCCTTGTCGATGTAGGTCAGCGTCTGCTGCAGGTCGATGATGTAGATGCCGTTGCGGTCGGTGAAGATGAATCGCTTCATCTTCGGGTTCCAACGGCGGGTCTGATGCCCGAAGTGTGCGCCGCTGTCCAGCAGCTGCTTCATGGTCACGACAGCCATGTCGTCATTTCCTTTGTGTGCAGTTGACATCGACACCGGTCGGTGCCGATCCTGGCGCCTGCCGCCGTGGTGGACCCGGATCGCGGCAATCGACCGCAACCGGGACCGCCCACCAGGCGTGATGAACCGCTCACGAGGAGATTTGCGGTTCGCAACGCAGGCGCGCGAAGTCACCTCACCGAAACCGATGAGGTGCGTCGGCAAGTTTACGCCGGTCACCTGCCGAAAAACAAAATCTGGGTAGGCCGTCGACCCGAACCGATGCGGCCATCTCCAATTGCGACATCTCGACGGGAGCCGATCCGCGCCCGCGTGCGTCTGATGTTCCATGGCCACCCACGACCGCCGGACCCGACGACGGCACCGTTCGCGTCTCGTACGGGTGATCGTGTCCGCGTTGTCGGAACTGATCGTCGTCGGCGTGCTTCTGTACGCACTGCCGGGGATCGGGGCGGCCGCGGGTCCACGATTCCGGTTGCCACTGGCACCGCCCGCCGCGGTCGTCCGCGGCTTCGATCCTCCGGAGCTCCGCTGGCAGCCGGGTCATCGCGGAGTCGACCTCTCCACGTCACCGGGCGCCGCGATCCGCGCAGCCGGGCCCGGCACGGTGCAGTTCGCGGGCGTGGTCGCCGGCCGCCCGGTGGTGTCGATACATCACGCCGATGGGCTGATCACAACATACGAGCCGGTCCGACCGTCGGTCCGGGCGGGCGCGACCGTTCGTCGCGGTCAGACCATCGGCACGGTATCCGCGGGGCATGAGGGATGCTCGGCACCCGCCTGTCTGCACTGGGGCGCTCGACGGGGAAAGGGCCGGTCCGCGGTCTATCTGAACCCGCTCGCTCTGATCGGCGCGCTGCGGGTCCGACTCAAACCGGTCGACGGAGTCAGGCCCGTGGATGTGCCTGCCGGTGAACCGCACGCAGCCGTTCCACACTGACATGGGTGTAGAGCTGCGTTGTCGCGAGCGAAGAATGCCCGAGCAATTCTTGCACCACGCGGAGATCGGCTCCGCCCTCGAGGAGGTGGGTGGCGGCGCTGTGCCGCAGTCCGTGCGGCCCCATGTCCGGCCCGCCCGCGGCCTCCACCGCCCGGTGAACCACTCGCCGGGCCATCCGCTGATTGAGTCGGCCACCCTGCGCTCCGAGCAGGAGAGCATCCGCCGACGACGGGCCGGCGAGCGCCGGTCGCCCGTTGGCCAGCCATCGATCGATCGCGACCGCGGCCGGCTGCCCGAACGGCACCGACCGTTCCTTGTTCCCTTTGCCCGTGACCCGCAGGACGCCCCGCTGCACGTCGACATCTCCGACGTCGAGCCCGCACAACTCTCCGACACGAATACCGCTGGCGTACAACAACTCCACCACCACGCGGTCCCGCAACGCGACCGGGTCGTCACCGGCCCCGAGATCGCCGACCGAACGCATCGTCGCGGCGGCCTGGTCGGGCGCCAGCACCACGGGCAGCGTCCGGTGCGCCTTGGGGGCCTGCAGACGGGTCGACGGATCGGCACCGAAGACGCCCTCACGTGTGGCCCACGCGCAGAACGACTTGGCCGACGACACCTGACGCGCGATCGATGTACGCGCCACCCCGCGGCGTGTGTGATCGGCGAGCCAACTCCGCAGCAACGACAGGTCGATGTCGCCGACCGCCACGCCGCGCGCACCTGCAAATGCCACGAGGCCGCGGACGTCACCGACATACGCGCGCACGGTGTGCGCGCTGTGCCCCTTCTCGTAGGTGAGAAACGTGGTGAAATCGTCGATGAGCCCGCCGTCGCCGGAAGGCGGAGAGGGCGCGGACTCTGCGGTCATGGCGTCGAGGGAACTAGTCTTCGAGGTCGAGCGCAACCGGCCACGCGGCCCGTTGCCAGATCGTGCCCGGGACCGCTAGACGGTCGCTCCCGCGGATTCCTCGGCGGCTTTCAGCTCCGACTTCCACTCTCGGAAGCCCTCTTCGGTCCGGCCGCGACGCCAGTATCCGGAAATCGATGCCTTCTTCGCCCCGACGCCGCGTTCTTTGCGGACGTAGGCGCGCAGATTGTGCATCACCGCCTGCGCCTCGCCGTGGATGAACACGTGCGGCTCCCCATCGAGCCAGTCGGCGTCGCGGACCGCCGCGATCAGAGGCGAGTTGTCGCCGGCACGATCGTCGCCGACGTCGCCCGCTGGACCGCCACGGTGAACCCAGACGATCTGCGCGCCTGCAGGAGCCGCGAGCTCCAGCTCGTCCGCGGGACCTGCGACCTCGATGAACACTTTCGCGACAGCGTCATCGGGCAAGGCCTCGAGTGCCGCGGCGACTGCCGGGAGTCCGGCCTCGTCACTTGCCAACAGATGCCACGGAGCCGAGGGATCGGGCCGGTAACCACTACCCGGCCCGAAGAACCGGACCGCCGCACCGGGTTCGACGGTCGCCGCCCACGGGCCGGCGATGCCCTCGTCGCCGTGGACGACGAAGTCGACGGCCATCTCACGGCGGTCCCGATCGATCGAACGCACGGTGTAGGTACGCAGGACCGGCTGCTCCGCGGGTGGCATGAGCCGTATCTCCTTGCGGTCGACGTCGCCCTGGAATGGCGCACCGTCGGGACCGAACGCGATCTTGATGTAGAGATCGGTGTCCCAGGTATCGGAATCGCCGTCGGGAATGACACGCTCGAAGTCCTCGCCACCGAGGTGAAGACGGACGAAGTGCGGGCTGAGCTGCTCGCGTCGAAGCACCGTCATGATGTTCATGTGTTTGGCCATGAAGCCTCCTCTCGGGCACCACAGTACGCCGCGTTAGGTAATCCTAAGTAAAATCGATACGCCGCGCCCGATTCCCGGAGTGATCTAACCTGGGAGTTCAGGTCGTCGAATTGTCAGTACAGAGTCACAACCCATCGAGGTCAACATGCCGGAGCCGTCCTCTCGACGTGGATCGCGCCTGACCGTGGACGACTGGCTCGATGCCGCGATGCAGTTACTGATCACCGAGGGCGTCGGAGCGATCAAGATCTCACGACTGTGCACCCATCTCGGAGTGACCAAAGGTAGCTTCTACTGGCACTTCACCGATATCGCCGCGCTGATGTCGGCACTGGCCGATCACTGCCGGGAAGTCGAGGAGTCGGCGCGGCAGACCCTGGCGGAATTGCAGACCCTGCCGCCGGTGCAACGCATCGAAGAGATGGTCCGGCTGGTTTCCGATCCACGGCGCTGGACAGTCGAATCCGCCGTTCGCACCTGGGCGGAAACCGATGAGTCCCTGGCGGACACCGTGGCCGCACTCGACGACCAGATCTTCGACGTGGCGCATGAGGCGATGCGTGAGCTCGGATTCGATGAACCGGAGGCGCACGCGCGTGCGACGACCCTGCTGTACGCCGGGATCGGCTATCTGCACGCACGTCGCCGCCACGGCCCGGCCAGTGACGATGACGCCCGGATCTTCGTCGATCTGCTCACAGGGCGCTGACCCGGCACGCTGTCGTCTCATGGCAAGCGCCACATGCCCTCGGCATGCACCACGTGCCCACTGACGTCCATCCGGGCCAGAGCGGTTCGCACGACAGGGATGTCGAGACCCGCGGAAAACGCGATCTCCTCGATCGTGACCGCCCCTCGGCCGGGCAACGCATCGTGTACGCGTTGCTCGTCTCCGCTGAGATCGTCCGTGGAACGCGTTCGGCCCCGGACGATGTCGGGTGTGCCGTCGGGAGCCGCGAGTGCGATCACGGATCGGGTGTCGGCCACCAGGACGGCGAGATCGTCGGCGATCATCTGATGACAGCCGATGGATGTCGCCGACGTGACCGGGCCCGGTACCGCGCCGAGCGGCCGGCCGAGTTTGCGGGCCCACGCGGCAGTGTTCGCCGCCCCCGACCGACGGCCGGCCTCCACAACCACCACCGCATCGGACATCGCGGCCACCAGGCGGTTCCGGGTGAGGAAGCGATGTTTGGCCGCGGTGGTACCGGGCGGGTACTCGGAGACGACGAGACCGCGCTCGGCGATCGCCGCGAGAAGGCGTGCGTGACCGGCCGGATAGTCGCGATCGATCCCACACGCCATGACGGCCATCGTCATTCCTTCGGAAGCCAATGCCGCGCGGTGTGCGACTCCGTCGATCCCATATGCACCACCCGAGGTCACCGTCCAGTTCTCTGCGGCGAGTCCGGACGCGAGGCCCGACGCGACCTGTTCGCCGTAACCGGACGCGGCACGTGAACCGACCAGCGCGACACCCGTCGTCGCCAGTTCGTCCAGTCGGCCCGGTCCACGGACCCACAGTGCCAACGGTTCCCCGCCGCGGGCGGCCGTGTCCGACTGACTCAAGGCCATGAGCGGCCAGCCCGGCCATTCCGCGTCGTCGCGGGTGATCAGACGGGCACCGATCCGGTCCGCGATCTCGAGGTCTTCTGCGGCAGTGTCGATGTCGGCGCGCGCACCGGTGGCATCGAGCACCCGCTCGTGACCGGCGGGCACCACGCGGGCGCGAACTGCGGCTGCCGCCTCCACAGGGCCCAGCTGATCACACAGCGCTTCGAGCGCAGAGCACGGCGGTTCCGCCACCCTGGCCAGGTACGCCCACGCTCGCCGCTCGGCGTCGCCGCTCATCGGTGACCTCGTCGGTCCCGGTACAGCAACGCCTCGGCGATCTCTGTCTCACCGGGCACCGTACAGCCCTTGAGGTCGGCCAAGGTCCAGGCGAGTCGAATTGCGCGATCGGCGCCGCGGGCGGTCACCCTTCCGTCACGCAGGAAGAGTTCGATTGGCCGCAATGCCTTGGGCGACAATCGGTATTGCTGCCGCAGGGACGCACCCGGAACCTCGGCGTTCGTCAGCCAGCCGTGGTCCGACCATCGCTCGATCGCGGTTGCCCGGGCGCGCGAGACGCGCTCGCGTACCGTCGCGCTGGTCTCCTCGACCGAGCTCATCAATGCTGTGTTGCCGGGCGGATCCATGCGTACTCGGATGTCGACGCGATCCATCAACGGACCCGACAGCTTTCCGAGATACCGCCGTCGGGCGATGGCGGAGCAGACGCAGTCGATGTCGTGTGCCGGTGCGCAGGGACACGGATTCGCCGCCATGATGAGTTGGAAACGAGACGGGTACGTCGCCACGCCGTCTCGTCGCGAGACACGAACCTCGCCCTCCTCCAAGGGTTGTCGCAATGAGTCCAGAACCTTTGCCCCCATCTCGGCACATTCGTCGAGGAACAGGACGCCGCGGTGGGCACGGGAGACGGCGCCCGGACGGGCCATCCCCGTACCGCCGCCGAGCAGGGCGGTCACGGTTGTCGTGTGATGCGGCGCGACGAACGGTGCATCGGTGATGAGCGGATGGCCGGCCCGCAGGGTTCCGGCGATGGAGTGGATGGCGGTCACCTCCAGGGATTCTTCGGGGCACAGCGCAGGCAGGATGCCGGGCAGTCGCCGCGCGAGCATCGTCTTGCCGATGCCGGGAGGTCCCGTCATCAAGACGTGATGCGCACCCGCAGCGGCGATCTCGAGGGCGTGGCGAGCTTCGGCCTGACCGACGACATCACCGAGGTCGGCGACCGCCGGCGGTGGCGGGGCACCCTCGGCGTCGGAGACCGTGTCCAGCACATGATCGCCTGCCAGCCAGCGGACGACCTCCCCCAACGTCTGCGCACCGCCGACGTCGAGATCGGCGACCAGGGCCGCCTCGGCTATGTTCGGGATCGGCACGACGGCATGGGAGAAGCCGCAGTCACGAGCCCGCTTCAGGGCAGGCAATACGCCGCGCACCGGCCGTAACCCGCCGTCGAGGCCGAGCTCGCCGAGGAACACCGTGCGGCCCAACCGTGTGGTGGCGACTTGTTCGGTCGCGGCGAGGATCGCCAATGCCATGCCGAGGTCGAACGACGATCCCGCCTTGGGAAGATCGGCCGGCGCGAGGGAGACCGTCACCTTCATGTCCGGGAACTTCAACGCGCTGTTGGAGATTGCCGCGCGTACCCGGTCACGGGCCTCACGGAGCGATGCGTCGACTGTGCCGGTGACCGCGAAGCCCGGCAACCCCTGCCCGACGTTCGCCTGGATCTCGATCTCGCGAGCAGCAAATGCGTTCAGTCCCACCGAATGCACACGACCGAGCCCGGTGACGAGCCCCGGCTCGCTCACTCGAACACTCCCTGATGACGACGCACCACCGCCCGGCCGACGGCCATGGGGTCGCGCGCATCGAGTTGGACAGACAGGACGTCGAAGCGAATCCGGCTCCACCATTGCGTGCGGTTCTCGGCCAGCCACTGTCGGGTCAGACGACGCATCCGGGCGAGCTTCAGTGGCGTCACGGCCGCGGCCGGATCGTCGAAGACCCGAGACGCGCGCGTCTTCACCTCCACGACGACCAGCACCGAGCCGTCGGCGGCAATCAGGTCCAGTTCGCCGTATCGGTTGCGCCAGTTACGCTCCAGGACCGTCCAGCCGAGACCCTGCACGTGTTCGGCGGCCAGATCTTCACCCAGCCTGCCGATGTCCGCGCTGCGGGGGCGCCGGGGCGGGCTCGACCCGGGCGGCCGGGATACGTTGTCGCTCATGACATGAGCATGGCCGCGCGCAGCGACGATTCAGTCGGGCAACCACGGATTCGACCCGTTCTGTGGATCGTTCACAGAATGTGAACACCCGACCTCACACCCCAACCCGCACCCCGACGACGATTCCGTAGCAGTAATCCGCGGCACACGCGGACTGTTGCTACGAAACCGATCAGGGTTCGTCGGGGAGGCGGAGTTCCGGCTTCTCGAGCTCTTCGATGTTCACGTCCTTGAACGTGATGACCCGGACCTGTTTGACGAAGCGGGCCGGCCGGTACATGTCCCAGACCCAGGCGTCGGACATCCGGAGCTCGAAGTAGATCTCGCCCTCGGTGTTGCGGGGCACCATCTCCACCGCGTTGGCCAGGTAGAAGCGCCGTTCGGTCTCCACCACGTAGGTGAACTGACCGACAATGTCCTTGTACTCGCGGTACAGGGAGAGTTCCATCTCGGTTTCGTACTTCTCGAGATCCTCAGCACTCATTCGTCAAGCCTATCGTGGTCGGGTCGGGGCCGGTCGTCACCCGCGCGGCGACATTCCGGTAGGACATACGGTGCTGCACCGACGGTCCGTGACGGTCGATGCACGCCATGTGGCGGGCCGTGCTGTAGCCCTTGTGAACCGCGAAATCGTAGCCTGGCAGGTCTGCGTCCATCGCCACCATGATCCGGTCTCGGGTGACCTTGGCGATGATGCTGGCGGCCGCGATGCAGGCAGCCGCGCCATCGCCCCCGATCACCGGCAGCGACGGTACCGTCAGTCCCGGCACGACGAATCCGTCCGAGAGCACGTACCCGGGGTCACGTCGAGCCCGGCGACCGCGCGGCGCATCCCCTCGATGTTCGCGACATGGATGCCGATCCGGTCGATCTCGTCCGCGTCGATGATCACCGCGCTCCAGCTCAATGCGTACTTCGTCACCGCTGTGTACAACGACTCACGCACCGTCTCGGTGAGGCGCTTGGAGTCGTCGAGATCGGCGAGCGACGCGATCTGCGTGGGCTTGAGGACACACGCGGCCACCACAAGCGGGCCCGCACACGCTCCTCTGCCTGCTTCGTCGACGCCGGCGACCGGCCCGAGTCCATTGCGGTGCAGCGCGAACTCGAAGGTGCGCAGGCTGGCGGCACGACGAATCGGGAACCGCGGAGGCCAACGGCTCACACCTCACCTCCCCACACCAGCGCGATCCCCGAGTTCATGACTGGGGATTGTGCGAGGACACACCACCGATCCGCGAGAAGGGATAGATGATGAAACGAACTTTGCCGCGGATGTCGCTCTCCGGCACCGTGCCGTGGAACTCGTCCTCCATGTGGAATCGGGAGTCCGCCGAATTGGCGCGGTTGTCCCCCATCACCCACACATTGCCGTCGGGCACCTTGACCGGGCCGAAATCGGGCCCGTAGCAGGCGTTCGGCTGACCGTCGGGACCTGCGGCCATCTCGTTGCCGGCCGCGACGTCCTCGGCCTGCAACGCCTTGTCGACGTACGGCTCGTTCAACGGCTTGCCGTCGACCTTCACACCGACGTTCTCGGAGTTCTTGCATTCCACCGTCTGGCCGCCGGTCGCGATCACGCGCTTCACGAGGTCGTTCTCGTCGGGCGGTGCGAATCCGAACCACGACAGACCGTCCTGCAGACCGTGCACGACCGGATTCTCGGAGCGGGGCGAGAGCCACGCGCCGTCCCACGATTCGCTCGGGGCCTTGAACACCACCACGTCGCCGGGGCTGGGGTCGCCGAAGCGATACGAGAGCTTGTCGATGACGATCCGGTCGTTGGTGCAACCCGCACAACCGTGCAGGGTCTGTTCCATCGATTCGGACGGGATGACGTACTGCCGTCCGATGAACGTCTGCAACAGCCAGGTCAGCAGCAGAACGCAGCCGATGATGATGACGGCTTCGCGAAGCAGCGAGCCACGCTTCTCGGGTTTGTCACCCTTGGTGCGCCACGGGCGCTCATCAGGGTGGTCGCCGTCGTGGTCCCAGCCGTAGTCCCCCGCCTTGGAGGACGAGCGGTCGGCAGTGTGTTCGGATTCCCCACCCGTGGAGTGTGTGTCGGCCACGTCGTCAGGGTAGACGCGTCAGCGCTTTTCCTTGATCTTGGCTGCCTTACCGCGCAGATCGCGCAGATAGTAGAGCTTCGCGCGACGCACGTCACCACGGGTGACCACGTCGATCTTGGCGATGTTCGGGCTGTGCACCGGGAAGGTACGCTCCACGCCGACGCCGAAGGACACCTTGCGAACGGTGAAGGTCTCGCGCACGCCGCCGCCCTGACGACGGATCACGACGCCCTTGAACACCTGGACGCGCTCCTTCGAGCCTTCGATGACCTTGACGTGGACGTCGAGGGTGTCACCGGGTCCGAAATCGGGGATGTCGTCGCGCAGCGACTGCTTGTCGAGAAAGTCGAGGGTGTTCATCGTGATGGGTCCAATCTGGCGGTTCGCGTGAACAGAGGAACCTGGCGGCCCGCACTCGACCCCCGACCGGCGGGTGATCATGTGTGAGGTTCGACCGGTTCGTGCTCCGAGTCAAGGTGCGTCCCGGGACCACGTCCCGCAGGTGGGACATCATCGCCAGGCAACCCGACTATTGTGCCAGACAGACCCCGCTGCGGCGAAATCGCCGGTGGCGGGGGCGCCGGATGCACCACGTGGTCGAGCCGATCCTCGGTTGCGGTCCGGACATGCGGCAAGACGTCGGGTCGACCGGCGATGAGATCCTGCAGGAAGATCTTCACCCTGACGAACGGGCGCCGCAGCTTCCGTTCCCGCTCGATCGAGCGCTCCAGCTTCCTCGGTCGTGACAGGTATCGCCACCGCGCCCACGGCGAGGTCGGACGCGCCAGTCGGATCACACCGACGATCAGCAGGGGCCACGCGAACACCCCGATCACCCCGGTCCACACCTTGCCCTTCAGGACGACGATCGCGGCGAGGGCCAGGTTGAGCACGGCGGCGATCAGATCGACCACGAACGTGCGTCCGACGCGCAGGTCGTGGAGGGCGTCGAAGTAGAGGTCGAGGGGCCGGAAACCGAGCAGGATCATGCCGGTGGCGGCCAGTGCGATGAAGACCGCATCCACCGACGTCCGCCCCTCCTGCGACCAGTAGACGTCACGGAGGTAGAAGATCAGCGCGAACTCGTCGAGGATCAGCGCGGCACCGATGCCGAACAGTCCGGCCAGGACCGACATGGCCGCCTGGTCGCCACTGAGCGCGAAGGCGATCAACCCGAGTCCCGACAACAAGGTCAGCACCACACCGAACACCACGTGGTGGATGTGGGTGTCACCCGCGGTGACGTTGGAGAACCACCACCGCACATCGGCTCGGATCAGCCGGACGCTGATGCGGATCACGACGAATCCGACGATCAGGCCCAGGAAGAACACCAACAGCGGCAACCGTCCCCGCTCGATGATGTCGTGCGACATCCAGTCGGCGGCCCTGTTCGAGAGCCAGTGGTGCACACGCCAAGGCTAATGCCGCCACTCGTCCCGCGGGGCGTTCACTCGCCTCGATCACCAGGCCAGTCGCCCGGCAGCAGATCGGGCCGGCGCGCCTGCGTCCTCGCCCGCGACTGTTCATACCGCCAGGCCGCCACCTTCGCATGGTCGCCACTGAGCAACACCGGTGGCACGTCGAGACCTCGCCACGTCACCGGGCGCGTGTAGCTCGGCCCCTCGAGCAACCCGTCGGAGAATGAATCCTCTTGGTGTGATCGAGGATTGCCGAGGACGCCGTCGATCAGCCGCACGGTGGCCTCGATCATCGCCATCGCGGCGGACTCACCACCGATGAGGACGAAATCGCCGAGCGACACCTCCTCCACCCGTACCCGGCGAGCCGCGTCGTCGAACACGCGCTGATCGATGCCCTCATAGCGCCCGCAGGCGAAGACCAGATGATCTTCGTGGCTCCAGCGCTGTGCGGTCGCCTGCGTGAACGGCACGCCCGCGGGCGTCGGGACCACCAGCAACGCCTCATCGGGGCACACATCGTCCAGACACGGGCCCCACACCTCGGGCTTCATCACCATCCCCGGCCCGCCGCCGTAGGGCGAGTCGTCGACACTGCGGTGCACGTCATGGGTCCATTTGCGCAGATCGTGTACTTCGACACTGATGCGGCCGGCGTCGATCGCCTTGCCCAGCAAGGCAACCCGCAACGGGTCCAGATACTCGGGAAAAATGGATACGACGTCGATGCGCATCGTCAGGCCTCGGGATCCAACAAGCCGTCGGGGGATCGATCTCGATGAGCTCGGACGTCACGGTGGGCACGATCTCGCGCACGAACGGAACCAGCACTTCGGTGCCCGCCGGAGTCGTCACGGCGAGGATCTCGCCGCCGGGCAGGTGCAGCACGGACTTGACCACGCCGACCTCGGTCCCGTCGACAGTCGCGACCGGTAAGCCCTCGAGTTCGTGATCGTAGAATTCGTCGGGATCCTCACCGGAGTCCACCTCGGAACTGTCGATGAGAAACAGTGTGCCGCGCAGGTTGTCGGCGGCCGTCCGGTCCGCGACGTCGGCCAGGGACAGCAACAGCCGCCCGGCATGGTGCCGGGCGGCTGTCACCGTGAATGTCTTCTCCCCGCCCCGCGCGGCAGACGACCGCGCAGGTGGGTGCCGGGAGCGAAACGCGACTCCGGGTCGTCGGTGCGGATGTCGACGACCACCTCACCGCGTACACCGTGCGACTTGGCCACACGGCCCACCACGAGATCCATCGCGGAGTTGTTCTCGCTCAGCGATCGGTGTCGACGATGTCGACGCGCATGCCCCGGCCACCGATGCCGGTGACGAGGGTGCGCAGAGCGGTCGCGGTGCGGCCGTTGCGGCCGATCACCTTCCCCAGGTCCTCTGGGTTCACGTGCACCTCGACCAAGCGGCCGCGACGACCGGTGATCATCTCCACGCGGACGTCGTCCGGGTTGGCGACGATGCCACGGACGAGATGCTCGACCGCGTCAGCGACGACTGCGGTCACGCGTCGGCCTTGTCGTCACCGGAGGTCGAAGCGGCAGCCTCGGCAGCGGGCTCCTCGTCGGCCTTCTTGGCAGCCTTCTTCTTCGGCGTGGTGGCCTCGGCAGCCGGTCCGCTGTCGGCGGCGGCCAACGCGGCGTTGAAGAGGTCCAGCTTCGACGGCTTCGGCTCCTTGGTCTTCAGCGTGCCCTCGGCGCCCGGGAGACCCTTGTGCTTCTGCCAGTCGCCGGTGACCTTGAGGATCGCCGCCACGGGCTCGGTCGGCTGTGCGCCGACACCCAGCCAGTACTGTGCGCGGTCGGAATCGACCTCGATCAGGCTCGGCTCTTCCTTCGGGTGGTACTTGCCGATGGTCTCGATCACCCGGCCGTTGCGGCGGGTCCGAGAATCTGCGACGACGATGCGGTACTGCGGGTTGCGAATCTTGCCGAGACGCGTGAGCTTGATCTTGACAGCCATGTTTCTTTCCTCGAGTGGTCACTGCGCAATTCAGCGGCCCGTCCGGTGACGGACCCGGTTTTGCGATCTGTTGTGGTGTGACCGTCGGTCGGTACGTAACCGGCTCCGACGAACCAGCGTGCCATTCTGCCAGACCGGACCACGGGAGCAAAAATCGCGTCGATTCGAACCCAGCCGCCGACCGCCTGGGGCCGGTGCACGGGGTTCGACATGTGGTTACCCACCCCGCTGAAGGTAACCACATGCCGCGTGCCGACCGCGAAGACCCCGACTCACCGATATCCCGGCGGCGGCCCTCCCCTGACCTGCCACCGGGTGATGTCCGGTGATGTCCCTCACGCCCGCGAACCCGTGCAACGCGGTCGTCACATTACCAGCCGGTAAGTTAGCGGTACCAACTCGAAGAACGTGGAGTATCTCACACGAACAGGTCACACACGGGGTGGCGAACTGCGGTTTTGCGCCCGACGAGATCAGGAGATGGTTAGCCCGGAGCAAACGACCGCACGGGGGCGACGCAACGTCGTCAGGTCTTCGCGGGGGTCGTCGTCGAGGACGATGAAGTCGGCGCGGTCGCCCTCACCGAGGACCCCGGCGCCGAGCCACTCCCGCGGCGCGACGCTGGCTGCTCGCAACGCCCCCAGCGCGCCGAAGCCGACCGCGGCCATCGCCTCGATCTCGTCGACGATGCGGCCGTGCTCGACGAAACCACCCGCATCGGTGCCGGCGAACATCGAGACACCCGCCTCGCGGGCAGCGGCGAACACCGCCTCCGCGTTCTGGTGGAGCTTGCGCATGTTCGCCTGGTAGGTCGGGAACCGATCGGCGCCATCAGCGATACCCGGGAAGTTCTCCACCTGGATCAACGTGGGCACCAACGAGATCGACCGCTCGACCATCGCGTCCATGAGGTCGGTCGTCAGTCCGGTGCCGTGCTCGATGCAATCGACGCCCGCTTCGATGAGGTCGGGCAATGCGTCGGCGCCGAAGACATGGGCGGTGATCCGTGCTCCCCCCGCATGCGCAGCCGCCACCGCGGCGTCGAGCTGCCGCCGGGTCCACAGCGGCGCGAGATCCCCGACCTCACGGTCGATCCAGTCGCCGACGATCTTCACCCAGCCGTCACCGTCACGGGCCTGTTTGGTCACCTCGTCGGCGAGTTCGTCGGGGTTCTCCAGATCGACGCCGTAATCGCGCAGATAGCGCTTGGGTCGTGCGATGTGCTTGCCCGAGCGGATGAATCGCGGGCACGACGGATCGTGGTCGAGCGGATGGGTGTCCAGCGGCGAACCCACCTCTCGGATCAGCAGCGTGCCCGCGCGCGCATCCGCCTTCGCGTAGTCGCGTGCCCGGTCGATGGTGACGCCGAGCCCCGGTGCGATTCCTACGTGGTTGTGCGCATCCACCAGACCAGGGATGATCCAGCCGTCATCGACGACGGTACGAGCCGACGCGACAGGTTCGCGGGTGATGGTGTCACCCACCACCCAGAGGTCGATCTGTTCGTCGCCGAAGGGGTCGCGCCCACGGTAGTGCCGCACGTCGTCGGCGGGCGCCGACCCGATCCCGATCGGTCCGGCCACCGCCGCTACTTCTTCTTCTTCGGCTGGAACTGGCTCACATCGAGTCCTTCGAGTCCCGGCGGCAGCTCGTCGAGACCGGCGGGCATGTTGGACAGGTCCGGGAAACCGGCGGGCATCCCGGGCATGCCGCCCATGCCGGGGAACCCGGCGCGCGCGGCCTTCGGTGGCGTGGGCCCGCGATTCTTGCCCTTCTTGCCCTTGCCCTTCTTGCGGTTGGACTTGCGTCCGCCGCCGCCCATGCCCATCCGGCCCGACATCTGGGACATCATCTTGCGGGCGTCATAGAACCGGTCGACGAGCTGATTGACCTCGCTGACCGTGACACCCGATCCGTTGGCGATGCGTAGTCGGCGCGACGCGTTGATGATCTTCGGGTTGTCGCGCTCGGCTGGTGTCATACCGCGGATGATCGCCTGCACCCGATCCAGTTGTTTGTCGTCGACCTGCGACAACGCGTCCTTCATCTGACCTGCGCCGGGCAACATGCCCAGGATGTTGCCGATCGGCCCCATCTTGCGGATCATCAGCATCTGCTCGAGGAAGTCCTCGAGGGTCAGCTCCCCCTGCGTGATCTTGGCAGCCGCGGCCTCGGCCTGCTGGGTATCCCAATGCTGTTCGGCCTGCTCGATGAGCGACAGCACATCACCCATGCCGAGAATCCGGCTGGCCATCCGGTCCGGATGGAAGACATCGAAGTCGTCGAGTTTCTCGCCCGACGACGCGAACATGATCGGCCGACCGGTGACCTCGCGGACCGAGAGCGCGGCACCGCCACGGGCATCGCCGTCGAGCTTGGTCAGGACGACACCGGTGAACCCGACGCCATCCTGGAACGCCTCGGCGGTGGACACCGCATCCTGACCGATCATCGCGTCGACGACGAACAGGACCTCATCCGGATCGGTCGCATCGCGGATGTCCGATGCCTGCTTCATGAGTTCCTGGTCGATGCCCAGACGACCCGCGGTGTCGATCACCACGACGTCGTGATGCTGGGCGGTCGCCTCTGCCACACCGGCTCGGGCCACCGACACCGGGTCGCCGGCGGTGACGCCGAGCTGCCCCTCCCCGCCGATGCTGGTCCCCGGATGCGGCGCGAAGACCTTGACGTCGGCACGCTCACCGACGATCTGCAGCTGTGAGACCGCGCCGGGCCGCTGCAGGTCACACGCCACGAGCAGCGGCGTATGGCCCTGTTTTTTCAGCCAGTGACCGAGCTTTCCCGCCAGGGTGGTCTTACCGGCACCCTGCAGGCCGGCCAGCATGATCACCGTCGGCGGGTTCTTCGCAAAGGTGATCCGCCGCGTCTCGCCACCGAGGATGCCGACGAGCTCGTCGTTGACGATCTTGACGACCTGTTGGGCCGGATTCAGCGCGCCGGAGACCTCGGCTCCCTTGGCACGCTCCTTGACCTTTGCGATGAAGCCACGGACCACGGGCAGGGAGACGTCGGCCTCGAGCAGCGCCAGCCGTATCTCCCGACAGGTGCGGTCGATGTCGGCATCGGACAACCGGCCCTTGCCGCGGAGATCCTTCAGGGCATCGGCCAACCGATCGGAAAGCGAATCGAACATGCCTCCAGTCTTCCATGCTCGTGCCCCGGCGCGATCACCTCCGGTGTCGGAGTGGATCACCGAGGCGTGGTGGCGAGGGTCGACGCACCCTCCGACGGGTGCCCGTCAGCTGATCGGCACGCCCGACCGCGAGGTCCCGCCATGGTTCTGCGGACCATTCCCGTCGTCGCCCTCGGCCCGTGGCTGCGGGGGTGGACACACCGCGATGACGTCGTCGGCCAAGAGGGTCCTGGCTGCCTCACCGTCGTCGTCGAGACGCAGACAGAACGTGTCGACGACCGTGCTGCCCAAGGTCGCGACCTTGGCCCACCGCACCTGCGCACCATGTCGTTCGATCACCGCGCTGACCCGGCTCAACAGCCCGATCCGGTCATCTGTCCGCAACTCCATCAGGACACCAGCGGCCTCGGCGGACGAATCGTCGGCGGCGAGGTCGATCCAGATGATCCGGGGCGGCGCGACCGCGAACAGGGCGGGCACCGCGGTCTTCGGGTGCCCGGCACCGTCCACCGCGGGATCGGTGCTGCCTGCCGATGCGCCCGTACCCGCCGAGACCCCTGGCGTCGCGGACACCGACCCGATGGTCGGGATCGGCGATTCGGCCTCCCGTGCGTCGAGTCGGGCCAGCACATCGGTCTTGCCGTCGACCGCCGCCATCAACTGCTGGCGCATCAGACCGGCCTCTGGCGGACTTCCGAAGACAGGGACCACGACGAACGCGTTCACCGCGCTGCCCCGGTGGCTCTGCACCGTCGCGGAGTGCGAGCGCAGCCCGTTGAGGGCCAGCACGCCCGCCATCTTGGACAGCAGGCCGGGCTGGTCCGGCGCGACCATCGTCACCCGGAAGGTGTGCGGGCCGTCGGCGGGCGACATGCTCACGGAGAACCCACCGGCCTCGGCCAGTGCGATCTGGTCCGGCGACAAGGTTTCCGGGCGGACGGGTTCGTCCCCGTCGATGAGCCGCAGCGACCGCCGAACCAGGTCGTTGATCAACGAGGCCTTCCACTCACCCCACACGCCGGGACCGGTCGCAAGGGAATCCGCCTCGGCCAGCGTCGCCAACAACTCGAGCAGGACCCGATTGTGGCCGAGCGTGTCGACCACCGATTGTGCGGTGGCCGGATCGTCGAGATCCCGCCGAGTGGCCACACTGGGCAGGAGAAGATGGTGCCGGACCATCTCGGAGAGCAACGTCACGTCCTGGGGCCACAACCCGAACCGGTTGCCCACCTGCACCGCCAGCTCGGCACCGACGATGCTGTGGTCGGCACCACGCCCCTTGCCCAGATCGTGGATCAGCGCGCCGAGTATCAACAGGTCCGGCCGCGACACCCGCGTCGTCATCGAGCCTGCGTGTGCCGCCGTCTCCACCAGATGGCGGTCGACGGTCCACGTGTGGATGGCATCGCGGGGCGGTAGGTCGCGAACCGCGCCCCACTCGGGCAACAGCCGGCCCCACAGTCCGGTCCGATCGAGGGCCTCGATGGGGTCCACCATGTGATGTCCCGACCCCAGCAGCACGAGCAGGTCGCTGAGCGCCTCGGCGGGCCACGGCTCACGCAGTTCGGGGGCGTAATCGGCAAGACGGCTGAGGGTCGACGCGCTGATCGGCAAACCGGTGCGCGCCGACGCCGACGCCACGCGCAGGATGAGCCCCGGATCTTTGCTGGGAATCGCGTTGCGCGCCAACACGATCTCGCCGTTGTGCTCCACCACGCCCTCGTCCAGCGGCCGGCGGATCGGCGATCGGCGCAGTTTGGCGAGCCCGCGTCGCGGCAACGCGTTGCCCGCGGTCCGGAGTCCGACATCGATGGAGTAACTGATGGTGCGAGCCGAATCGCTGATGACCCGCGCAAGGTCGAACCGGTCGCCGATCCGCAGCGCAGCGCCGATCTCGTCGGCGTCCTGCGCGCGGACCTGCTCCCGCGGCCGGCCCGCGATCCGATGCAATTCGGTCCGGATGTCGAGCAGTCGACCGTAGGCGACCTGCGGCCCGGCACCCGGAGAATCCGGCCGCAGACTCGCCATCCCGTCGGTGAGTTGCGCGATCGCGAGAGCACCGAGCAGCTGCACGTCGCGCAGGCCGCCACGTCCGTTCTTGAGGTCCGGCTCGGCTCGATGCGCGATGTCGCCTGCGCGACGCCAGCGGTCCTGGGCATGCGCGACGACCGCCGGGAAACGATCGCGGATGTCGGTGCGCCACTGCTGACGGATGCCACCGATCAACAAGGTCGACAGATCTTCGTCGCCCACGATGTGCCGAGCCTCCAGCAATCCCAGCGCGGCGCTGACGTCCTCGGTGGCGACCTGGAGCGCCTGTGGCACCGTACGCACGCTGTGATCGAGCGGAATGTTGGCGTCCCACAACGGATACCACAGACCGTCGGCCACCTCGGCCACCTCGTCCGGTGGCCGATCGTCGTGTAACAGGATCAGATCGAGGTCGGAGAACGGCAACAGTTCGCCACGCCCGAGTCCGCCGACCGCGATGATCGAATAGCCGCTGTCGGGACGGATCCCGAGTTCCACTCCCTTTGAGGTCAGCCAGAATTCGTGGAGGTCGACGAGTACCTGCCGAAGACCCGCGGCATCGAGTTTCCCGCTCTTGCCCGATTCCAGAAGCTGACGACGCGTCGCGGCGAGATCGGTTGCGGCAACTGGTGTCTCAGGAATCGGACGTGCAGGACGCGGCCCCGCGTCCGAATCATCGGACGCGGGGCCGTGAGATGGGTTGAGAAAGGGCATCGGCGCGGTCTACAGCGCGTCGGCGCCGCGCTCACCGGTACGGACGCGAACGACCGACTCGACCGGCGACACCCATACCTTTCCGTCACCGATCTTGCCGGTGCGTGCGGCCTCCACGATGACGTCGACGACCTTGTCCACCGCCGCGTCGTCGACGACGACCTCGACGCGGACCTTCGGTACGAAGTCGACCGAGTACTCGGCACCGCGGTACACCTCGGTGTGGCCCTTCTGCCTCCCGTAACCCTGGACCTCACTGACGGTCATACCCAGGATTCCGGCCTGCTCCAAACCTGCTTTGACGTCCTCAAGCGTGAACGGTTTCACGATTGCGGTGATCAGCTTCATGAGTTATCCCTCTCCACAAGAATCAGCGTAGTAGCGAAAGTGCACGGATTCATGCGAGTTCATATGCCGTCTCCGCGTGTTCTGCCTCGTCGATGCCGTTGTGCTCGTCTTCCTGGCTGACCTTCCAGCCGAGCGGCTTGAGGACCAGCGCGATGATCGCCGTGAGAACACCGGTGAACACCAGGGCGAAAAGCGCGATGACGACCTGCACGACGAGCTGCTTGTAGTCATGGCCGTAGAACAGGCCGGTCTCCTCGGCGAGCAAGCCGATCGCGACCGTGCCCCACAGGCCTGAGACCAGGTGGACGCCGACGACGTCGAGCGAATCGTCGTATCCGAACTTGTTCTTCATGCTGATCGCCAGGGCCGAGAGCACACCGGCCACCACACCGAGGATCAGCGAGCCGACCGGGGTGAGAGCACCACAGGCGGGAGTGATCGCGACCAGACCGGCGACGATGCCCGATGCGGCACCGACGCTCGTCGGATGACGGTCGCGCACCCACTCCACGGCCAGCCAGCCGATCATCGCGGCCGCGGTGGCGGCGGTGGTGTTGATCCACACCTTGCCCGCGACCATGTCGGCGGCCAGCTCGGAGCCGGCGTTGAAGCCGAACCAACCGAACCACAGCAGCGCGGCGCCGAGCATCACGAACGGGATGTTGTGCGGGCGATAGGCCGTCTTGCCGAAGCCTGCGCGGGAACCGACCACGAGCGCGAGGACCAACGCGGCCATACCTGCGTTGATGTGGACCACGGTGCCGCCGGCGAAGTCGATCGGTGCGACGTTGGCGGCCCCGTCGGTGCTGCCGAACATCCAAGAGGCGAAACCGTTCTCGGCACCCGACATGATTCCGCCGCCCCAGACCATGTGCGACAGCGGGAAATACACGATGGTGGCCCAGAGCACGGAGAACACCAGCCAGGTCGAGAACTTCACCCGCTCGGCCAGGGCGCCGGAGATCAGCGCAACCGTGATGACGGCGAAGGTGAGCTGGAACGCGAGGAACACCGTCGACGGGATCGTGAGCCCGCCGGTGACGACCTGCTCGACCGCCTCCCCGCCCTGGGTCACCTCCTTGGTCTCCATCAACTGGTTGGACCCGAAGAGCGCGAACGGGTTCGAGAAGACGCCCCAGATGTCGTCCTCTCCGGTGATGCCGTTCCCGAAGGCCATCGAGAAGCCCCACAGCACGTACACGACACTGACGGTCGCGATCGAGCCGAAGGACATCATCATCATGTTCAGAACCGACTTACCCCGTGCCAACCCCCCGTAGAAGAAGGCGAGTCCCGGTGTCATCAGCAGCACCAAAGACGCGCTGATGAGCAACCACGCTGTGTTGCCGGCATCTGGTACTGCGAAAGCATCGTCTGGCAGCGCCAAAACCACTGTAGAAACCTCCCTAGAGTGCGCCGACGGCTCGGCGCCTGCAAAGAGACTGTCGGCAGTCGGTTTCATCCGTGGTGCTCTGGCGTTTCGAGAATGTGAACCACTCGCCGGTTTATATTTCCTACGGGTAACAGCGCAGGTCGTGCCTCAGCGTGTTCTCAGACGCGTCGAAGTATCGGCGGCCGCGAATTCACGTTCCGATAACGGTGCTTTCACGGCAGTGAATCTTCTAGAGCAACGCGTCGACGAATGCCTCCGGTTCGAACGGCGCCAGGTCGTCTGCGCCCTCGCCCAGACCGACGAGTTTCACCGGTACGCCGAGTTCTTCCTGCACATGGAACACGATGCCGCCCTTGGCGGTGCCGTCCAGCTTTGTCAGGACCACGCCCGTGATGTCGACGACCTCGGCGAACACCCGCGCCTGCGTGAGTCCGTTCTGACCCACCGTGGCGTCGAGGACGAGCAGGACCTCGTCGACCGGTGCCTTCTTCTCGACGACGCGCTTGACCTTGCCGAGCTCGTCCATGAGTCCCGTCTTGGTGTGCAGTCGACCCGCCGTGTCGATCATCACCACATCCGCGCCGTGATCGATACCCTTCACGACCGCGTCGAATGCCACCGACGCCGGGTCCGCCTGTTCTCTGCCGCGGACCACCTCAGCGCCGACTCGTTCCCCCCACGTCTGCAACTGGTCCGCGGCGGCCGCACGGAAGGTGTCGGCGGCACCCAGCAACACACGTCGCCCGTCGGCCACCAACACCCGGGCCAGCTTGCCGGTGGTCGTGGTCTTCCCTGTTCCGTTGACGCCGACCACCAGCACAACCGCGGGGCGGCCGGCGTGCGGGAGGGCTCGGACCGAACGGTCGAACTCGGGACGCAACTGCTCGACCAGCACCCGCTTCAGCAGGGCACGCGCCTCGTCGGCGCTACGTACGCTCGATGTGGCGAGTTCGGTCCGCAGACGCTCCACCACGGCCATCGTGGACGCCGTGCCGAGATCCGCCATCAGCAGAGTGTCCTCGATGTCCTCCCAGCTCTCCTCGTCGAGATCGCCGGCGCCCAGCAGTCCGAGCATGCTCTTGCCGATCGCGCCCTGCGAACGCGAGAGCCGTCCACGGAGACGGCCGAGCCGCCCCGCCGTCGGAGCGATCTCGTCGAGCTCGGGGGCGGGAGCCGCGAGGCCCGCCGGCTTCTCATCGGCAGGCGCCGGCTCCACGATCCCGGTGGCCGGCTCCTCGGGCTCAGCCGTCGGCGCTTCCACGACCTCGGCAGGCTCGGGCGGCGCCACGACGGCGTCGTCGGGAAGGGTCTGCGTTTCGGACGGCGCGGCGACATCGGCATCGGCAGGCGCGGCGGCATCGGCAGGCGCGGCGGCATCGGCAGGCTCGGCGGCATCGGCAGGCTCGGCGGCATCGGCATCGACATCGGGCAGCGCGACCTCCCGAATCCCTCGCTGCGCGGAGTCGCGGGGCACCGACGCGTCGTCGCCGACACCGGGCTGGCCGTCGACCTCGGTGCGTTCCCCACCCGGGCGCACCACCGGCTCCGGCGGTTCGGCGAGACCGACACCGCCTCCGCCCTGGCTGAAGTTGAACCCCGACCCGGCCTGATATCCGCCGGATCTGTCGACCTGCCTCGTCGTGCCGTCGATCGGACCCTGCGTCGCCGAATCGTCGGACAGCGAGATGCGCCGCCGCCGCGACAGCATCACGCCGACAACGATCAGCGCGATGAGCACGATGACGGCGACAACGATGCCGATGATGACTGCGGTGTTCACTCCGGTAGACCCCTGTCGATTGATTCGTACGAACGAGCTGACCCGATCAGGGTCGCATGTGGCGGTGGGCCGCCGTCAGGTCGCGTCGGTGTTCGTGACCGGCATGTCGACACCGCGCAGTCGCTGTGAGATCACCGTTGTGATGCCGTCCCCGCGCATACTCACGCCGTAGAGGGCATCGGCAACCTGCATGGTCGGTTTCTGGTGTGTGATCACGATCAGCTGCGACCGCTCGCGCAACTGCTCGAACAGCGAGATCAGCCTGCGCAGATTGGTGTCGTCGAGCGCGGCCTCGACCTCGTCCATCACATAGAACGGCGACGGCCGGGCCCGGAAGATCGCCACCAGCATCGCGACCGCGGTCAATGATTTCTCGCCACCGGACAGCAGCGACAGACGCTTGACCTTCTTTCCCGGCGGACGGGCCTCGACCTCGATCCCCGTGGTGAGCATGTCACCCGGTTCGGTGAGCACGAGGCGTCCCTCGCCGCCGGGGAACAGTGTCGTGAAGACCTGGGCGAACTCCCGTTCGACGTCGGCGTACGCCTCGGTGAAGACCTGCAGGATGCGAGCGTCGACCTCTTCGACCACAGACAGCAGGTCCCGCCGGGCGGCCTTGACGTCCTCGAGCTGAGCCGACAGGAAGTTGTAGCGCTCCTCGAGCGCCGCGAACTCCTCGAGCGCGAGCGGATTGACCTTGCCCAGTGTGTTGAGGTCCTTCTGTGCCTGCTTGGCCCGCTTCTCCTGGGTCGAACGGTCGAACGGCAGTGGCGCCGGCGCGACCACGGGCTCCCCACGTGCTTTGGCCTGCTCGTACTCCTGCATCTCGAGGGCCGACGGAGGCATCGGCACCTCGGGACCGTACTCGGCGACGAGGTCGTCGGGTGCGATGGCATACGAGTCCAGGATCTGTTCCTCGAGTTGCTCGATCCGGAGGGCGGCCTGCGCCTTGGCCAGCTCGTCGCGGTGCACGGTGTCGCGCAGGGCGTTGAGCGTCGCCGTGAGCTCCGCGGTCTTGTTCTTGAGTTCGTCGACAGCCGCGGTCCGCTCCACGCGTACTTGTTCGAGTTGGTCCCGCCCCGCCTGCGCATTCTGCACGGCGGCCGAAAGCCGTTGGGAGACCTCGGCTCCGGCTTCGACGACAGCTGAGGCGACCGCCGCCGCGCGACGCCGCGCCAGATCCTGGCGCTCGGCACGCAGTCGCGCCTCGCGTTCGCGTTGCGCGGCGCGGCGCAGGGAATCCGCTCGCCCGCGCACCGAGGCGAGTCGCTCTTCGGCCGTGCGCAACTGCAGCCGCGCCTCCATCTCCGCCGACCGTGCCGCGGTCACCGCTTCCGCCGCCGCGGTGCGGGGCGTGTCGTCGCCGGCGTGGGCCGGGGCGTCGTCGGATTCGTCACGGGCATAACGCAATCGCTCTTCGAGCTCATGCAGGGTGGTCAGCGACTCGGCGCGGCCCTCTTCGGCCTTGCCCCGCTGGCGGGTCAGACGATCGCTCTCCGAGCGCGCCACGCGGATCTCGTGGCCCAGGCGCGCCATCTGCTCATAGGCCCCCCGACGTTGGCGTCGGACTCGTGCAAAGCGGCCAACGCCTCTTCGGCGGATTCGCGTCTGTCCACCTGCTCGGCCATCGCTCCGTCGAGGGCGGCCTCGATCTCCTCGAGCCGGTGTCGGGCCGCCGACAGCTCGGATGTCGCCGCATCGATGGCCGACTGCACTTCGAGCGACGACGGGCGATGTGATGACCCGCCCTCGATGGATCCCGGCCCGATGCGGTCACCGTCGAGCGTGACGGTCCGTACGCGGTGCCGCTGCGCGATGTCGAGGCCCTGCTCGGCGGTGTCCACCAGTACGGTGTCGGCCAGCACGTGGTCGACTGCACCGCGGATGGACGGGCGGCACGTCACGACCGACGACGCCCAACGCGCGCCGTCGGGTAGGTCGATGTCCGAGCGAGCCGCCGCTTCGGGCAGTCCGCCCAGGATCAGCGCGGCTCGGCCGCCGTCGCCCGACTTCAGCGCGGTGAGCGCTCGGACCGCGGCGATGGCGTCCACGGTCGCGATCGCGTCGACGGACGGCCCGAGCGCGCCGGCGATCGCGGTCTCATAACCGGTGTCGACGGTGAGCAGTTCCGACATCGGCCCGACCAGCCCGTCGGGGGCATTGTCGAGCAGCCAGGCACCACCGTCGTTGCGTTCGAGTCCTACCTCGAGTGCCTCGATCCGGGCCGACAGCGACGCGATCCGTTGCTCGGTCTCACGTTGGCCGGCCTGCAGCGACGCCACCCGCTCGTTCGCCTGGTTCAGCGCCGTCACGGAACGTTCGTGGTGCTCGTCGAGTCCGTGTTCGGCGGCCTCGTATGCGCTGAGGGTCTCGGCCATCGAGTCCTGCTGGGCCTGGGCCGCCTCGGCGCGCTCGTTGGCCGCCGCGATCGCAGCGGTCAGTCGCGCGGTCTCCGCATCGACCGACTCGGACTTGGTCCGTAGGTTGGCAACCTGTCCCTCGAGTCGCGCGAGTCCCTCGCGTCGGTCGGCGATGGCCCGTACGGCCGCCATGTGAGCACGTTCGGCCTCGGCGGCCACCTGCTCACATCGGGACAGCTCTTCCTTCGCGGCATCCAGATACTCCGCGGCGGCCTCCACGGTGCCGTCGAGTTCGGCTTCGGTCAGCGCGGCCTCTTCGGCCTCGCGCTCGAGTTCGTCGGGATCGGGCCCACCCGGCGGATTGGACGGCTCGCTCAGATGACGAGTGCGCTCGGCTGCCACCCGGCACGTCGCGTCCACCCTCTCGGCCAACGCGGAGAGCCGGAACCAGGTCTGGGCGGCGGCACTCGCGGCAGGTGCGACCTCCGCGAGGTGGCGTTCGTGCTCGGCGAGTTCGGCCGTCACGTGGTCGAGGGCGGCGGTCACCTCGTCCTGCTGATGACGGACCTCGTCCTCGACCGCCGTGTGCTCAGCCATCTCGGAACGTCGGGTCACCAGGTCGTCGGCCGCCAGCCGCAGCCGCGCGTCGCGAAGGTCCGCCTGCACGGTCTGTGCCCGGCGCGCCACCTCCGCCTGACGTCCCAGTGGTTTGAGCTGACGGCGGAGTTCCGCGGTGAGATCGGTCAGCCGTGCCAGGTTGGCCTGCATGCCGTCGAGCTTGCGGACCGCCTTCTCTTTGCGCTTGCGGTGTTTGAGGACACCCGCGGCCTCCTCGATGAACGCCCGCCGGTCCTCGGGCCGCGACTCGAGAATGGCGGCCAGCCTGCCTTGTCCGACGATGACGTGCATCTCCCGGCCGATACCCGAATCGCTCAACAACTCCTGCACGTCCATCAACCGGCAGGAGTTCCCGTTGATCTCGTACTCGCCGGCCCCGTCGCGGAACATCCGTCGCGTGATCGAGACCTCGGAGTACTCGATGGGCAACGCGCCGTCGGAGTTGTCGATGGTCAGGGTCACCTCGGCGCGGCCGAGGGGCGGCCGTCCGGAGGTGCCCGCGAAGATGACATCCTCCATCTTGCCGCCGCGCAGCGCCTTGGCTCCCTGCTCACCCATGACCCAGGTCAGCGCGTCGACGACGTTGGACTTACCCGACCCGTTCGGCCCCACCACGCAGGTGATCCCGGGCTCGAATCGCAGCGTCGTCGAGGACGCAAACGACTTGAAGCCCTTCAGGGTGAGGCTTTTGAGGTGCACGACGGTACAGAATACTCACCATCGTGGCCTGATCACCGTCACCACGCGGCAGGGCGCACGTCCCTTCCGTGCGCCGGATGGCCGCCGGCGACGGCCGTCAGCGCTCGACGAACCCGTTCAGGTCGCCGCGTGCGCCCTCGAACCGCTCGACGACGAGGTCGACCGACCCAGCGGTCTCCCCCGACCTCAACAGGGCCAGCAACGCGTCGGCCGCGTCCCTGGACCCTTCCGCGACCACGAGGACACGTCCGTCAGCCAGATTTGCGGCATAGCCGACGAGCCCGAGTTCGAGCGCCCGAGAGCGCGTCCACCAGCGAAACCCGACACCCTGAACATGTCCGTGCACGTACGCGGTGAGCCGGACGTCGCCGTTGTCGGACATTGCTCAGTCGGTCTCGATCGCGAGATTCACGGTGGCGCCGGCCTTGATCGTCCGCCCGACGGTGCACACCGCATCGATCGCGCGCTCGACGACCACCAGCAGCCGCTCGGCAGCAGCGTCGTCGAGCTCCGACAGATCGACCTCGAGGACCTCGTCGAGGACCGGGTAACGCTCGTTCTCACGATCGGCGGCGCCGCTCACCCGGACGGTTGCGTCGTAGTCGTCACCGAGCCGTCGCGAGAGCGGCCGGTCCGACGACATGCCCGTACAGGCGGCCAACGCGATCTTGAGCAGTTCCCCGGGGGTGAACACGCCCTCGACATCCTCGGACCCGACCAGGACCTCGGCGCCACGAGAGCTCCGCCCCGTGTAGCGACGGTTTCCGGTCCGTTCGACCCACAGGTCGGTGTGAGGACGGTGGGCCGACGGCCCCTCGGGCGCTGGCTGCGTGGTCTGCTGATCGGTCGTCATGGTCGCTGATTCGATCCTTTTCGTCGGGTCCCGCCGATGGCCCTTGCCGCCGCGGTCTCTGCCGCACCCACAACGCGAACTGGTGCGGATTGCTTCCGGGCCGGTTCACGTCGCTGGCATCGCGGGCAATAGTACGAGCTGCGATTCATGAACTGTTCGCGGCGCATGATCGCGCCGCAACGCCGGCACGGCAGACCTTCGCGTCCGTACGCGTTGAGTGACCGTTCGAAGTAGCCCGACTGACCGTTCACGTTGACGTACAACGAGTCGAACGACGTCCCGCCGACGACGAGGGCCTCGCTCATCACGTCGGTGACCGACGCCACAAGGTCCACGATCTTCGCCCGGCTCAAGCGATCGGCCATTCGCGTTCCATGGATTCGACTGCGCCACAACGCCTCATCGGCATAGATGTTGCCGACGCCGGAGATGACGGTCTGGTCGAGGAGCACGCGCTTGATCTCCGAGTGCCGCGCTCTGATCGCGACGACGACGGCCGCCGGATCGAACGACGGATCGAAGGGGTCGGGTGCGATGTGCGCGATCGATTCGGGCAGCGAACCCCCGTCGGCGACCGGCGGTCCCAGATACTCGTCGACATGCCAGCCGCCGAAGGTCCGCTGGTCCACGAACCGCAGCTCGTTGCCATCGTCGAGGGTGGCACGAATTCGGAGGTGAACATGGTCGGGGGCACCGGCTTCGGTGATGAGCATCTGACCGCTCATACCCAGATGGACGACCACCGGGAATCCGTCGGCGTCGTCGCCGAGATCGAGCCACAGATATTTGCCGCGTCGGTGGGCACCGGTGACGGTCTTGCCCGTCAGGCGGCCGGCGAGATCGGTGCCGCCACCGAGATGCCGCCGGACCGATCGTGGATGCAACACCTCGACGGCGACGATCTGTCGGCCCGCGACGTGGTCGGCGAGGCCGCGCCGAACGGTCTCGACCTCGGGGAGCTCTGGCACCGGGTTCCGCCGATCAGTTGGCGGCCGCGGCGCGGTCGGTCAGCACCTGCCAGGCCAGGGCCGCGGCCTTCTGCTCGGCCTCTTTCTTCGTCCGCCCACTGCCCTCGCCGAGCCCCTCGCCGGCGATCACGGCGGTGGCGGTGAATTCCTTGTTGTGGTCGGGACCGGTCGACGAGATCTGATAGTGCGGCGGACCGAACCCGTGTTCGGCCGAGAGTTCCTGCAACGAAGTCTTCCAGTCCAGCCCGGCACCGAGATGACCTGCGTGCCCGATGATCTCGTCGAACAAACCGAGGATGATGGTCTGGCACTCGGCCAACCCGTGCTCGAGGTACAGCGCACCGAGCAACGACTCCAGACCATCGGCGAGAATGCTGTCCTTGTCGCGACCGCCCGTCATCTCCTCACCGCGGCCCAGGTAGAGATGACGGCCGAGACCGCCGGGACCAAGGCCACGCGCCACATCGGCGAGCGCATGCATGTTGACCACGCTCGCCCGGATCTTCGCGAGTTCACCCTCGGACTTGTCCGGATATCGGAGGTAGAGACGCTCGGTGATGACCACGCCGAGCACCGAATCGCCCAGGAATTCCAGGCGTTCGTTGGTGGGCAGACCGCCGTTCTCGTACGCGTAGGAACGATGGGTCAGTGCGAGGGTGAGCATCTCCGGCGACAGCTCTCCGCGAACGGCGGTGAGCAGATCCCCGAATCCGCTGTCGGTGGTCCCGGTCCGCGTCGACTCGTCGGTCGCGCCATGTCCTTCGGCCACGACGGCTCAGTCACCGCCTTTGTCGTCCGACGGTTCGGATGCGTCCCGGGAGGTCTCCTCCGCGGCGCCGAACTTCTCCCGTAACGCAGCCCAACGCGGGTCGATGACCTCGTGGGCGTGTCCGGGTTCGGCGACGGCGAGTCGAACGCCACATTCCGGGCACAGCCCTTCGCAGTCGTCCGAACACAGTGGCGACATCGGGAGTTCGAGTGCCACGGCGTCGATGATCGATTGCTCCAGGTCGATGCGATCATCCTCGATCCGGTGGATGTCCTCGGCGTCGGTGGTCTGTTCCGTCTCACTGTCGGGATAGGCGAACAGCTCGGTGAGGAAGACCGTCACGGTGCCGTCGACGGGTTCCAGGCAGCGCGAGCACTGCCCAGCGGTCTCCCCGCTCACCGTCCCGGTCACCAGCACGCCTTCGCTGACCGATTCCAGCCGCAGATCGAGGTCGACCTCGGAGTCCTCGGGGATCGCGATCATGTCGACGCCCAGGCGATCGGGGGCGACCGCGGTGCGGTGGACCTCGGACATCGTCCCGGGGCGGCGCCCGAGGGACCTTATGTCGAGGACGAAGGGATCGCGCACGGCTGCTGCCGACTCGGGCGTCTGTCGTTGTCGACCACTGAGCGGGCCGTCGGGAGACACCGACTCGCCCGCGGCGGTCCCGCGGCTCGTTGCATGTTCAGACACAGTTGCACGATACGCCCGACCTGCGGGGTGTTCGAACGACATGCGCACCAATCATCCGAGGTCGGGCAGATCGCCTCACACGGCCAGACGCGAACCCTGCTCGTCGGCGACGTCTCGGCTCGACGACGACCCTCCCCGCGGCGCAGGCGGCTCGTCCACGCTGCGCGGGTACTCGACGTAGTCGTGCATTCCGGCACCGGTACGCAGTTGGTGGCGACCCCGGTTCACCGAACGCAGTGTGCCGGTGAGGATCTCCTCGAACTGCGCGAGCTTCTCGTCGACGTAGATGTCGCAATCACCGCGCAGTCGGTCGGCCTCGGCGTGGGCCGCATCGATGATGCGTTCCGCCTCGGACTTGGATGCGGCGACCACCTCTGCCTCCGAAACCAGTCGCTGCTGCTCGGCGATGCCGTCGGCAACCGACTTGTCGTAGGTGTTGTTGGCCGAGTCGATGGTCCGCTGCGCCTCCGCCCGGGCACGTCCGGTGACGGCCTCGAACTCGCGAGCCGCGCTCGTCGACAGGCGATGGGCCTCCGCGGTCGCCTCGTCGACGAGCTGGTTGCCGTGGGCGCCGGCCTCGTCGACCATGCGATCTGCCTGCGCCTTGGCCTCGGACAGGATGCGGTCGGCCTCGGCCCTGGCGTGGCCCATCACCGCCTCGGATTCCGAATCGGCCTTGCTGATGACGTTCTCCGCGTGCTCGCGCGCGTTGCCGACGAGCGAATCGCGCTGGTCGAGCACGTCCTGGGCATCGTCGAGCTCGCCTGGGATCGAATCCTTGATGTCATCGAGAAGTTCGAGGACATCGCCTCGCGGAACGACGCAGCCCGCGGTCATCGGGACGCTTCGCGCTTCCTCGACAATCGCGACGAGTTCGTCGAGCGCTTCAAAAACCCGGTACACAGCTACCCCAATCCGGCGTATGCCTTCGGTCTGCCACTGAAACAACTGTGACCATTGTGCCGAATGGTGCGTCTGTGATTAGTGAGGCGCACGGGGTGTGTCGCGGGGACGTCAGATTCGCTGCTCCCCCGCCAACCGGGCCTGCAGCCGCTCGTGGATCTTCGGCGAGAGGAACGGCACGACGTCGCCGCCGAGCTTGGCGACCTCTTTGACCAGCGAACTCGACACATGCGCGAATCGCGGATCGGTCAGCAGGAACATCGTCTCGACATCGGTGAGATCGCGGTTCATCTGCGCCATCGGCACCTCGTAGTCGAAGTCGGTACCCGACCGCAGACCCTTCACGATGGTGTCGATCCCCTCGTTGCGGGTGTAGTCGACGAGCAATCCGGTCCACCTGTCCACCCGCACGTTCGGGAGATCGGCACAGTCCTCGCGGATGAGGGCGATCCGTTCGTCGACTCCGAACATCCCCTGCTTGTTCGGATTCACCACCACGGTGACGACGAGGGAATCGAACCGGGCGGCCGCTCGCTCCACGATGTAGCGGTGACCAACGGTGAACGGGTCGAAGGATCCGGGGAAGACAGCTGAGGTCATATCCGGAATCTACGCGAGCGGCCGCCACCGCTCGGGTCATGGCCCGGCATTCAGCTCCCCGGTGAGACGCGCCATGAGATCGGCCGCCGGACCGGCGGTCACCGACCGCCAACCCGTCCCAGCCCACAGGTTGATGTCGTCGGCCTCGCCGGCCGCGGTCGCCGCAGATCGGATCGGTTTCGTCACGTGATGAATATGCGGATAGTGCGGCGGCGCTTCAGGATGCCGCTCGGTGAAGCCATTGCGCAGCGACCGTGCCGAACGCCCCGAGAAGGCTCGCGTCACCAGCGTGTCGGAATAGCGAGCGTCCAGCAACGCACGACAATGCGGCTCCGATGTCCCCGCCTCGTCGCAGCACAGAAACGCGGTCCCCAACTGAGCACCGACCGCGCCCGCCGCCAACAGAGCTCCGATCGCGGCGCCGTCGGTGATGCCACCCGCCGCGATCACCGGGACATCGACGACGTCGACAAGCTTTCGGACGAGCTCGGCGGTTGTCGTGCGCGGGCCCCCGTCGGGCTCGGCCGGGTCGTCGAACCACAGTCCGCGGTGGCCGCCTGCCTCGATCCCCTGCGCCACCAGCGCGTCGGCACCCGATGCCACCGCCGTTCTGGCCTCCGCCTCTGAGGTCACGGTCACCGCCACCGGGACACCGAGTTCTCGATGAACGCGCGAGACCACCGTGGTGCCCGGGTCGCCGAAGGTGAAGCTGACGATCGCGGGCCGATGCCGAGCCAGGATCTCGAGCTTCTCGGCGACGTGCTCGTCGGTGAAACGCGGCTCCCCCGGCGCCACCCCATATCGTTGCGCCTCAGGACGGAGGCCGTCGATGTAGGCCTGCACCTGATCGTCGACGTCCCCCTCGGGCTCCGGACCGGAGAGAAAGAGGTTCACCCCGTAGGGCCGGTCCGACCGCCGCTCGAGTTCGGCGACCATGTCGTCCAGGGCCTCGGGGGTCAGGTAACCCGCGGGAAGCCAACCCAGTCCACCAGCTGCACCAACCGCCGCAACCAACGCGGGCGTCGACGGACCACCGGCCATCGGCGCGCAAAGGATGGGCACCGGGACCTGCAATGATCCGATCCGCATCGGTTCGACACCATCGCCTCGGTCAGGCATGTTCGGCCACCTCCACTCGCGTATCCCCATAGACCTTCTCGACGAGCACGGTCATCCCGGCCGGCCATCGGGTCAGCGGCGCCCGCGCACTCCGCTCGACCACCACGACGCCATCGTCGGCGAGCCACGCCTCCCCGACCGCCGCGAGGTCCGACGCCATCTCGTCGTTCGCCTGGTCGTACGGCGGGTCCAGGAAGACCAGGTCGAATCTGCCGGGGGGCGGCGCCGACAGGAACGACCCCACTGGGCGCGTGATCACCACGGCCGATCCGGACTTTCCGCAGGCGTCGAGGTTGGCACCGATCACCGACGTCGCGCGGCGCCGGGAATCCACCAGGGTCGCGTGTTCCGCACCGCGCGAGAGCGCCTCGATGGCGAGTGCGCCCGAGCCCGCGTACAGATCGAGGACACGGGCACCGGCGAGGTCGAACCGCGCGGAGATCATGTTGAAGACGGCTTCCCGGACACGATCGGACGTCGGACGCGTACCGTTGTCAGGAACGGACAATCTGCGCCCGCGGGAGTCACCGGCGATGATTCTGGTCATTGCCCTCATTCTGCGCTCCGGACCGCTGCCGAGGACGTCCGCCCCGCCGCTCCGCAGGGGCACCGGGTGACATCAATGTGACCCACTTCACAAACCTGCGCTGAACAGGCGGAAGGTAGGGCTTTCGCCGACCGATTTCCGCTGCTAGATGACTTCGCCGACACACATTGTTAACGTCAAAAAGGTCATGAGCCCGTCCCAAACAAGAACGGCCCCAGCAACTGCCCTTGCTGTCGAATATCGACAGCCCACCGCCGACGACGGTATGCGACTGTGGGAAATCGCCTCGGACTCAAAGGTTCTCGACGTCAACTCGAGTTATGCCTATGTTCTGTGGTGTCACGATTTCGCCAACACGTCCATCATCGCCGAGGTCGATGGCCATCCGGTCGGTTTCGTCACCGGATATCGCCGTCAGACCGACCCGTCGACCATCATGGTCTGGCAGGTTGCGGTGGACGACAATTACCGTGGTCACGGCATCGCCGGCACCATGCTGCACCGTCTACTGGAGCGCACCCAGCGGTCCGGAGTGGTGGCGATGCACACCACGATCAGCCCCGACAACGGCGCCTCGCAACGTTTGTTCGAGTCCGTCGCCGATGCGCGTGGTCTTCGATTCGAACGACGGGATCTGTTCGCAGCAGAACAGTTCCCGGACGCCCACGAGCCCGAGGATCTCTACATCCTCGAACCAACAGTTTCCGAATTCTGATTTCGCACAACAATTGTGAAACTCGGCGGTGCCGCCATTCCGGGTCACCGGCATACTCGGCCGCCGCCATCCATTGATCGTCAAACACAAAAGGGGGAAGTCACGATGGAGCTTCTCGATCAGACCGTTGATGATTCGGTCTTCACCCAACACGAGTCGGAAGTCCGCAGCTATTGCCGTAGCTGGCCGGCGGTGTTCACCCGCGCGAGCGGTTCATGGATGACCGACACCACCGGTCGCGAATACCTGGACTTCTTCGCCGGAGCCGGCTCACTGAACTACGGGCACAACAACCCGATCATGAAATCGGCTCTGCTGGACTACATTTCCGATGACGGCATCACCCACGGTCTCGACATGGCCACCGTCGCCAAGGGAAAGTTCATCGAGGCCTTCACGCAGAAGATCCTCGCGCCGCGCGGACTGGACTACAAGATCCAGTTCCCCGGCCCCACCGGCACGAACGCGGTCGAGGCCGCGCTCAAGTTGGCACGCAAGGTGACCGGCCGTGAGTCGATCATCAGTTTCACCAACGCTTTTCACGGTATGACGCTGGGATCCCTCTCGGTGACCGGCAACTCGATGAAGCGCGCAGGCGCCGGCATTCCGCTGGTGCACGCCACCCCGATGCCGTTCGACAACTACTTCGGCGGCGTCACCGAGGACTTCGGCTGGTTCGAGCGTGTCCTCGACGATTCCGGCAGCGGTCTCAATCGGCCCGCCGCGGTGATCGTGGAGACCGTGCAGGGCGAGGGCGGCGTCAATGTCGCTCGTATGGAGTGGCTGCGCGCGTTGTCGGAGCTCTGCGAACGTCGCGACATCTTGCTGATCGTCGACGACGTGCAGATGGGCTGCGGCCGCACCGGTGAGTTCTTCTCATTCGAGGAGGCCGGCATCAAGCCCGACATCGTCACCTTGTCGAAGTCGATCAGCGGGTATGGCCTGCCCTTGGCGCTGACCCTGTTCAAGCCTGAACTCGACGTCTGGACGCCGGGTGAGCACAACGGCACGTTCCGCGGCAACAACCCGGCGTTCGTCACGGGCACCAAGACCATCGAGCACTTCTGGAGCGACGACAAGCTCACCAAGGAGGTGTTCGCCAAGGGCGAGCAGATCAACACCGCGTTCAGCGAACTGGCCGACCGGTACGAGGGCATCAGCACCCGCGGCCGCGGCATGGTTCGCGGACTCGTCTTCGAGGAGGCCGCCACCGCCAGCAAGGTGTGCGCATCGGCATTCGGTGCCGGGCTGCTCGCCGAGACCTCCGGGCCTTCCGATGAGGTCGTCAAACTTCTTCCCGCGCTGACGATCTCGACCGACGACCTGGGTCGCGGACTGGAGATCATCAGCAATTCAGTCAAGGAGGTCATCGGATGATCGTTCGTACCACAGAGGAAATCACCGGCACCGAACGCGAGGTCGCGGATCCGCTCGGCAACTGGGTGTCCAAACGCATCGTGCTGGGTGGCGACGGGGTCGGCTTCTCCTTCCACGAGACGACCATCGACGCCGGATCGGTGAACAACTTCCACTACGCCAACCACATCGAGGCCGTGTGGCTGGTGGAGGGCACCGGGACCCTGCTCGACAAGGGCACCGGCAAGACCTATCCGCTCGCCCCCGGCACCATGTACCTGCTGAACGAGCATGATGACCATCAGGTCACGGCGGATACACAGATGCGCATGCTGTGCGTCTTCAACCCGCCCGTCGTCGGCACCGAGGTGCACGACGAGAACGGGGTTTACCCGCTGGTCGCCGTGCCGGCGCCGACAGGCAAGCACAGCACCGTCTAGCCGGTCTGCCACACACGCGCAGAGGGTCCGCCACGACGCGAACGTCGTGGCGGACCCTCTGCGCGTGCGGCTACCCTTGGCGGGATGCGCACGCGACTGCAGATCGGTTGGGAACCTGCCGAGCCGACAGATGTCGACGCAGACGTAGACGAACGCATCGACAAGTTGTGCGGACTGCTCGACGGACGCCGGGTCGTGGCGCTCACCGGTGCCGGGATCTCCACGGATTCCGGAATCCCCGACTATCGCAGCCCCGGTGCCCCGCTACACACCCCGATGACACTGGAGATGTTCCTGTCGTCGCCGGCGTTCCGCCGCCACTACTGGGCCCGCAATCACCTCGGCTGGCGGCACATGGATGCTGCGCGGCCCAACGCCGCCCATCGCGCGCTGACCGAACTCCAACGCCGCGGCGTCCTCACCGGCGTGATCACCCAGAACGTCGACATGCTGCACACCAAGGCCGGCACCCGCAAGGTCGTGGAACTCCACGGATGCTACGGACGCGTCCGCTGCCTGGATTGCGAGTGGCTGATATCCCGTCACCGACTCGCCCGCGAACTCGACACCCTCAACAAGGGATTCGACGAACGGGTTCGTGGTCGCGGCGCGATCGAGGTTGCACCCGACGCGGACGCGGCGATCGACGACACCAGTGATTTCCGGATGATCGACTGCCCACGATGCGGCGGCATCGTCAAACCCGACATCGTCTATTTCGGCGAGAGCGTTCCCAAACCTTTGGTCCGCCACGCCTTTTCGATGGTCGATGAGGCGGACGCACTGCTCGTCGTAGGTTCGTCACTGACCGTGATGAGTGGTCTGCGTTTCGCGCGTCATGCACACCGCACCGGCAAGCAAGTGGCCGTCGTCAACCGCGGCGCAACCCGCGCCGACGCCATCGCCGATCTCAAGATCGATCATCTGGCATCCGTCGTGCTCCCGGCGCTCGCAGCGTCGGCGACCCGCGGGTGCGCGCTGCAGCACGCGCGCTGAGCCGCCTCGCCGCGCGCAATCATCCGGACGAGTCCGTACAGGTGGCGCCGATCGGTCAGAGCGCGACGAGATCGTCGGCGTGGATCACCGGCCGACGGAGCTCGGGAGGCAGATCGGCGGTCGACCGCCCCACCGCGAGCGAGATGTCGTCGGAGTCATACGCGACGACGCCGCGTGCCCGGATCGCTCCGGTGAGGTCGACGAGTTCCACCACATCTCCGCCGTAGAACCGTCCGTTGACGCCGACGATGCCGGCAGCGAGCAGCGACCGGCGTCGTCGGGCCACCGCCGCGACCGCGCCGTCGTCGAGGACGAGTTGTCCGCGCGCATCCGCAGCATGCCGTACCCAGAAACGCCGCGCCGAGAGACGTTCGTCGCGTGCCGCGAAAGCGGTCCCGACAGAGGCGTCGGCCAGTGCCTGCGCTGCCTGCTCGGCGGCCGCGAGCAGCACCGGCACCCCGGCATCGGCCGACAGCCGCGCAGCGGCGAGCTTGGAGGCCATTCCGCCTGTACCCAGTGCCCCTCCGGAGCCGGCGATCACGCCGTCGAGATCTTCCGGCCCGTGGACCTCGGGGATCAGTCGCGCCCGCCGGCCGTCGGCGCCCACCCTGCGGGGGTCACCGTCGTAGAGGCCGTCGACATCGGACAACAGGACCAGCGCGTCGGCACCGGCGAGATGGGCGACGAGGGCAGCGAGGCGGTCGTTGTCGCCGAAGCGGATCTCGGTGGTCGCCACGGTGTCGTTCTCGTTCACCACCGCGACAGCACCGAGTGAACGCAGACGATCAAGTGTCCGTTGGGCATTCGCGTGGTGGGCGCGGTTCGAGATGTCGTCGGCGGTGAGCAACACCTGACCGACGGTGCGGCCGTAACGATGGAACGAGGTCCCCCATGCATGCGCGAGCGCCAGCTGGCCGACACTCGCTGCGGCCTGCTTGGTCGCGAGATCCGTCGGTCTGCGCTTCAGACCCAGTGGTGCGATCCCCGCTCCGATGGCCCCCGACGACACCACGATCACATCCGAACCCGCACGCATCCGCGCTTCCAGCGCATCGGCGAGACGGTCGAGGCGGCCCCGGTCCAAGCCCTCGTGCAGATCGGTCAGCGCCGACGACCCGATCTTGACCACCACACTACGGGCGCGGGCGATCCGTTCCCGGACGTCGCTCACCGGAGGCCCTGTTCGCCGTCCTCATCGGCCTGTGGCACGCCACGACGCAACCGTCGGGCCTGCTTGCGCTCGGCCGCTCCGACGCGATCGTTGCGGTCGAGCCGGATGTCTGTGCCGCGCCCGGTGATGGGGACGTCGTCGCCCATCGGGGTCATCGGCTCCCAGTCGAACGACACGTCGCCGATGGTCACGGGCGCCCCGGGTTTGGCACCCAACCGGACGAGTTCGTCCTCCACGCCGAGCCGGTTGAGCCGGTCGGCGAGGTAACCGACGGCCTCGTCGTTGTCGAACTGGGTCTGCGCGATCCAGCGCTCGGGCCGGGTACCGCGCACGATGAACCCGCCTTCGACATCGGGATCGGCCGAGACACTGAACCCCGCCTCGTCGACCGCCTTGGGTCGGATGATCTGACGGCGCGGTTGCGGCTTGGGATGACTCTCGCGATAGTCGGTGACCATCTTCGCGAGTGCGAAGGTGAGTTCGCGCAACCCCTCGTGGGAGACGGCAGAGATCCGGAAGATCGGCCAACCACGTTGTGCGAGTTCCGGTTCGACGAGATCGGCCAGGTCCGAAGCGTCGGGTACGTCGATCTTGTTCAGGATCACCACGCGCGGACGCGCAGCGAGGTCGCCGAGGCTGTGGTCGGTGTCGAGGGCGGGCTGATACGCGGCCAGCTCGGCCTCGAGGGCATCGATGTCGGAGATCGGATCACGACCGGGTTCCAGGGTGGCGCAGTCGACGACGTGCGCGAGGACTGCGCAGCGCTCCAGGTGGCGAAGAAACTCCAGCCCCAGTCCGCGTCCGGTCGAGGCGCCCGGGATCAGGCCGGGAACGTCGGCGATGGTGAACACGTCGCCCGCCGTCTGCACGACCCCGAGATTCGGCGCAAGTGTGGTGAACGGGTAGTCGGCGATCTTCGGCTTGGCCGCCGACAGCACCGACACCAACGACGACTTACCGGCCGACGGGAAACCCACCAACCCTACGTCGGCGACCGACTTCAGCTCGAGGACGAGGTCGCGGTGTTGTCCGTCCTCGCCGAGCAGGGCGAACCCCGGGGCCTTGCGCGCCTTGGACGCCAACGAGGCATTGCCCAATCCCCCACGACCACCCTGCGCGGCCTCGAACGTGGTGCCCTCGCCGACCAGGTCGGCGAGGATCTTGCCGTTCTGGTCCAGCACGACGGTGCCGTCGGGGACCTGCAGCACGAGGTCGTCTCCGGTGGCGCCGTCGCGGTTGTCGCCCGCACCCGGCTTGCCGTTGGACGCTTTGGCGTGCGGTCGGAAGTGGAAGTCGAGCAGCGTGTGTACCTGCGGGTCGACGACGAGACGGACCGAGCCGCCGTTTCCGCCGTTACCGCCGTCGGGACCACCGAGCGGCTTGAACTTCTCGCGGTGCACCGACGAGCAGCCGTGGCCGCCGTTGCCCGCTGCGACGTGAATCGTCACGCGGTCGACGAACCGAGACATCGGTGACTTCCTTCCTGAGAAAACAAGCAGGGCGGGCCGGGTACGTCATGACCCATGCCCGCCCTGTGTAGAGCTGAACGTGCTCCCGGCGTCCGGTCAGACCGACGCGGTCTCCGGGACGATGTTGACCGTCTTGCGGCCACGCTTGGTGCCGAACTCGACCGAGCCGGTCTCCAGGGCGAACAGGGTGTCGTCGCCACCGCGACCGACGTTGACGCCCGGGTGGAACTTGGTTCCGCGCTGACGGACCAGGATCTCGCCTGCGCTGACCTTCTGTCCACCGAAACGCTTCACGCCGAGCCGCTGGGCGTTTGAATCACGACCGTTGCGCGAGCTGGACGCGCCCTTCTTGTGTGCCATCTCTGCAGTCCTCCTGAGGTACGTGCGGGAATCGAGTTACTTGATACCGGTGACCTTGAGGACCGTCAGCTTCTGACGGTGACCCTGGCGCTTGTGGTAGCCGGTCTTGTTCTTGAACTTGTGGATGCGGATCTTCGGGCCCTTGACGTGCTCGACGACCTCACCGGTCACAGAGATCTTCGCCAACTTGTCCGCATCGGTGGTGAGGTTCGAGCCATCGACGACCAGCGCGACCGGCAGGCTCACGCTGCTGCCCGGCTCGCTGTCGATCTTCTCGACCTTCACAATGTCGCCCTCAGCGACCTTGTACTGCTTACCGCCGGTCTTGACGATCGCGTACGTTGCCATCGAAGCTGTCCTCTTTAACTCGTCTGTCGGACCCACGGCGCTGTTGCGCACCGGGGGTGTGTGGGTGGTGCGTGCCTGGTACGGGCCGCACGTCAGCCCCGCATCTACGCCGGGGAGTCACTACGGATCACACCAGATGCCTGCCATCGGATCTCACGTGAATGCCGGCTCCCAGGTCCTCCTGGGCGTTCCGGGCACAGCGCAAGCCCTCCGCGGAAGGCGACCAATCAAGATTACGGGACCGCTGTCGGTCCGGTCAAACTCGCGTAGACGCTCCCGGCCTGCTCACAGCGGGTCGGCATCCTCATTCCTCCGCAGGCGGCGGGCCGGCCGGCCGGCCTGCCGTCCGCCGCCGAGGCCGACGTCGGACCGCGACGGCCGCTTCGGACGACGTCGCTCCGCTCATCGGACCGAAGGTGGTCTTCGGCGCCGACGACGACGTATCGGCGGTGAGGACCACCGGCTCCGACGTTGTCGGCGGTGCGGCCGCCTGCCGGACGACCCGACGCCGGCGTTTGGTCGCGCCGGACGAGGCCTGTCGCTTGTGCGAGGCGTCGGGCGTGCTCGGCGCGTCCGCTGCGCTCTCGGTCACCCGGTCTCCCGCCGGCTGCGCGGTCTCGGGTACCGCCACGTCGCCGGTCTTGGTGACCTCGGCGCTGTCGGTCGTCCCGGACTTCTCTGCCTTGTCGGCGTTCTCGGCCTTCTCGACCTTGTCGGCCTTCTCGACCTTGTCGGCCTTCTCGGCCTTCTCGACCTTTACTGCCGAATCCACCTGATGACCGGCATCAGACCGCTCCGCCGCCCATCGGTCGTGCTGACCGATTCTCCGTGGCCCTCGGGCGAACCGTGCTCGCCCTCGTGATCATGGGAGTGCGCCGCCATCGCCCGGAACATCGGATGCTCGGCCGGATGGTGTGTCGGCTTCTGCGTATCGGGCGCCGCTTCTGTCTTGCGCCGGTTACGCCTGGAGCGCTTGGAGCCTCCGCCACCGTCGGAGCGCGCGGCATCGTCGGAACGGACCTCGACCGGATTCGCGTGCACGATGATGCCGCGTCCGCTGCAATGGGCACAGGTCGTCGAGAAGGCCTCGAGCAGACCGGTACCGAGGCGCTTACGCGTCATCTGAACCAGGCCCAGCGAAGTCACCTCCGAGACCTGGTGCCTGGTCCGGTCACGCGCGAGTGCCTCCGTGAGGCGCCGCAGCACGAGGTCCCGGTTCGATTCGAGGACCATGTCGATGAAGTCGACGATGATCATGCCGCCGATGTCGCGCAGCCGCATCTGGCGCACGATCTCCTCGGCGGCCTCGAGGTTGTTGCGGGTGACGGTCTCTTCGAGATTGCCGCCGGACCCGGTGAACTTTCCGGTGTTCACGTCGACCACCGTCATGGCCTCGGTGTGTTCGATGATCAGGGTGCCGCCCGACGGCAACCAGACCTTGCGGTCGAGCGCCTTCGCGAGCTGCTCATCGATCCGGTGCACGACGAACGAGTCCGGCGCGTCGGCGTGTGCCCGCTCGAATCGCTCCACCCGATCCATCAGATCCGGTGCGACCGCGCTGATGTAGCGCTGGACGAGATCCCACGCCTTCTGGCCCTCGACGACGAGTTTCTTGAAGTCCTCGTTGAACAGGTCGCGGACCACCCGCACCAGCAGGTCTGGCTCCTCGTAGAGGGCCTGGGGTGAGGTCGAACCCGAACCGCCCTTGGCCTTCCCGACGGCGGCATCGATCTCTTTCCACTGCCCCTCGAGGCGCTCGATGTCCGCGCCGAGGTCCTCAGCGCTGACGCCCTCGGACGCCGTACGGATGATGACGCCCGCGTCGTCGGGAACGAGTTTGCCGAGGATGCTCTTGAGTCGTTTGCGTTCGACGTCGGGCAGTTTGCGACTGATGCCCGTCGATGATCCACCCGGCACGTACACGAGGTAGCGGCCGGCCAGCGAGATCTGGGTCGTCAGACGGGCGCCCTTGTGGCCGACCGGATCCTTGCTGACCTGGACCAGCACGTTGTCGCCCGGCTTGAGCGCCTGCTCGATCTTGCGGGAGCCGCCATCGAGTCCGGCAGCGTCCCAGTTCACCTCACCGGCGTAGAGCACGCCGTTGCGTCCGCGACCGATGTCGACGAATGCCGCCTCCATCCCGGGCAGCACGTTCTGCACGCGACCGAGGTAGATGTTGCCGACCATCGACGACGAGGTCTCGGTGGTCACGAAATGCTCGACGAGCACCCCGTCCTCCAACACCGCGACCTGCGTGTAGTCCTCGACCGGCACGGCCTGTTCATGACCCTCGTCGCCGGTGTTCGCCGCAACGCCGATCGAGCTGTTCGCGCTCCGCTCGCGCACCACCATCACCCGGTCGACCGCCTCGCGGCGCGCCAGGAACTCCGACTCACTCAGGATCGGCGGTCGGCGACGACCGGCGTCACGACCGTCGCGACGGCGCTGACGCTTGGCCTCGAGGCGCGTCGATCCGGAGATGCCCTGCACCTCGTCACGCGCGCGCTTGCTCCGCGGTTCCCGCTCGTGCACCACGGTGTTCGGCGGGTCGTCCGGCGAAGCATCCTCCGAATCCGCGCCCCCCTTACGGCGGCGGCGCCGACGGCGCCGCTTGGACGAATTCTGGTCGGCATCGTCCGAGCTGGACCCTTCGTCCGCGTCGTCGGCTGCCTCGCCCTCGGCGTCCCCGCTCTCGTCGTCCGTTTCGCGGTCGGTGTCCTTCGCCTTCGCCTTCTTGCTCTTCTTGCCGGACGGACGTGCGTTCTTGTCGTCTGCAGTGGAGTCGGCGGACTCGTTGTCGGCATCCTCGTCCGATGCCTCCGACGTGTCGTCGCCGCCCGTATCGGCCTGGTCCCCGCGACCGCGACCACGGCCCCGACGGCCACGCCGGCGTCGACGCGAGCCACGGTCACCGTCGCCTGCCGAATCGTCGTCGGTCGCGCTGTCGTCGTCGCGCGACTTGTCGACGGCGTCTTCGTCCGACGTGCGCTCGCCCGTGCCCTCGCCCTTGCGTTCGGTCTTGCCATCCGGCGCCGCCGAGTTCTCGGCCTTGGTCTGGCGAGATGCGCGCTTGACGGGCTCGACCGCCTGCGGCGACAGGAAAAGGGGTTGCGACACCGCGATCTCGGCAGCCGAGATCGGGTGGTGCTGGGTCTGCTCGACCGAGGAGAACAACGTCGGCATCCCGGCAGCCGCGGGAGCAGCCTCGGAAGGCGCCTTGTTCGGCTGCTCGGCCGGTTTCTCGTCGGCCGGTTCTTCACCAGCCGGTGCTTGCGCGGCCGGTTCTTCGTCGATCTCTGCGGCCTCGGTATCCGCGGTGGTGGCGCCGGAACCGGTCGCGGGCTCGTCGGCTCCGGTCGGGCCGTCCACGGTCTGGGCGTCCGAGGTTCCTTCGGCCGCCGCCGCGTCGCCCGAAGGTGCCGTGGTGTCAGCGGGTGCGGACTCGGCGGGTGCGGTCTCGGCGGTCCCGGCGGTGTCTGCCGCGTCCTCGACCGCCTCGACGGCAGCCTCGTCGACCTCGACGTGCGCGCGCACACGGTCCGCTACGCGCTGCGCGACCTCGCGATCGATGCTCGATTGCGGGCTACGTGTCTCCACACCCAGCTCGGTCAGGTGTGCGAGCACTTGTCTGCTGGTCAGGCCCAAGGTCCTGGCCAGTGCATGCACGCGAAGCCTGCTGGGAAATTCTTCCGCCGATCCTGACGATGCGTTCGCGTCAGCCGGCGACCCGTTGTCGGTCACTCAGTCTCCTCGAGCCCCCGGGCGCGTCAGGCTGACGCGGCCACGCGAGGGCTTCACTCTGTGTCCCGGTCTCTGGTGGACCGGTGTTATGTGGTCTTCGCGCCATCTCCGCGACCTGTGAAGACTGGTCACGAGGCGGCGCCTTGCGTTGTGATGACCTCAACCGGTCAGATCTTCCACGCCATCGGGCCGCGGGCGTTCGAGCAGCCGTCCGGCTGCCAGGGCAGCCCGAGCCTGATGGGGAAGACGGGTAATCGGGGTGACCGATACCGGAGGCGTCATCCGGATGCCGACGACAAAGTGTGTCACCGACAACTGTGCAAGTATCCCACACCACGAGTCGATCCCCGCACACTATGCATGTTTGCGCGCTGCCGGGGTGTCCACGACGCGAGGAAAGCGGGCGAAAGCGACGTCAGACGCCCAGGTCAGGGAACCACAGCGCAATCTCGCGCTCGGCGGACTCCGGGGAGTCCGAGCCGTGCACGAGATTGGTCTGGGTGCTCAGTGCATAGTCGCCGCGGATGGTCCCGGGAACCGCCTTCTCGACCGGGTCGGTGCCGCCGGCGATCTGCCGAAACGCGGCCACCGCACGCGGACCTTCGAGCACGGCGGCGACCAGGGGGCCGGAGGTGATGAACTCCAGCAACGACGGGTAGAAAGGCTTGCCCTCGTGTTCGGCGTAATGCCCGCGGGCCACGTCGTCGCTCACGGTCTTGAGCTCGAGCGCCACGAGGGTCAGCCCTTTGCGCTCGATCCGGCTGATGATGTCGCCGACCAGCGACCGCTCGACGCCGTCGGGCTTGATGAGTACCAGAGTCCGTTCAGTCACGAGGTCACCTTAGCGTTGTCGACCGGTCACTCCGTCCCCGCGGGGGACGAGTCACTGGCAGTAGGTTCCGGCGACCGGGAAGAAACCGTAGTTGAACAGATTGCCCGACTTCGCTCTCGGGTCCACGACGATCTGCAGACACCCACCGGGCGACTTGAGCGCACCGGCGAGGGCCATGTCGAACTGGGCGGCGAGCGCCAGGTTCGCGGGACGATACTGCGCGGGCACGGGCAGAGACGCGACGGCGTCGGGGACCTTCATCGAGGCGGCGCGCACGGTCAGGTCGTGGGTGGCGAGGTAGCTGTACTCCCCCTCGGACACCGGCATCGGCGCGTCGGCGACCGGCAGGTCCGCCGGGTCGACGGGGGGTTCGGCATTCGCGGTACCTGCGGCCAGCGACGATCCGATCACGGCCAGAGCCATCGCGGCAGCGGCCAGGGGGCGGTGAAGGCGGGTGTTGACAGACAAGCTTTTCCTCACGTCACTGGAAGTCGGAACCACCGGGAACGCACGAAAAAGCGCCCCCCGGCAAGCGACATTGTCACAGTCCCGACGGCCGAAAAGCGAGCGGTTTGAGGTCACAGTCGGGCAACACGTGTTGCACTCGCCGAACCCGCACTGGTCGCTGCCGAACAGGCGTGGTCAGCCGTCGAGCGGTTGCTGACCGGGCAGCATGCCCCGGGAGATCCGGACCTCCACGTCGTGCTTGATGTAGGCGATGTAGACCCACACGCAGAGAAAGATCACCCCGATGACGGCGATCGACCAATGGAAGACGCCTCCGACGATCACGAGCACCTGGAGTGCCAGATCGAGTCGAAGAGCATACGAGCGGCCCTGCAGGCCGGCGGCCAGGATGTGGGCGAGAACGACCACGCCGAGGTACACACCCGACAACCAGGTCAGACCCGAGCCGATGTTCGCCACGATCGGGAACGCCAGTCCGAGGACGATGACCTCGAGTATCAGCGTCCCGGCCATCACGCCCCGAAGCCCCTTCCACGGGTCATTGGCCGGCGGGGTGAAACGCACCGGTTCCGTCATGAGGGCTCCTTGCCGAACAGCGTTCGTCCGGCGCCTGCGGTGACCACCGAGCCGGTGATCACCACACCCGCACCGGAAACTGGTTCGCCCTCGGATTCCTCGGCCAATCCGATGGCCGTCTCCACCGCATCCGGCAGGAACGGTTTCACCACGATTCGGTCCTCTCCGAAGATCGGTCGCGCGATCTCCGCGAGCGACTCGGTGTCCACCGCCCGTGGCGATCCGTTGTTGGTCAGCACGATCTGGTCGAAGACCGGCTCGACAGCCTCGAGGAAACCCTCGGCGTCTTTGTCACCCAGCATGCCGATGACGCCGACGAGTCGCCGGAAATCGAACTCCTCGGCCAACGCCTGGGCGAGGGCGCGGGCCCCGTGCGGGTTGTGCGCGGCGTCCACGAAAACAGTCGGCGCACCGCGCACACGCTCGAGCCGACCCGGGCTCGTCACCGATGCGAAACCGGAACGGATCGCGTCGATGTCGAGCTGCCGGTCGGCCCCGGCGCCGAAGAACGCTTCGACAGCGGCCAGCGCGAGCGCCGCATTCGCTGCCTGATGCGCGCCGTGCAGCGGCAGGAACACCTCGTCGTAGACACCGCCGAGCCCCTGCAGACGGAGCAGCTGACCACCGACGGCGGTCGCCGAGTCGAGCACCGCGAACTCGGAGCCCTGACGCGCGACGATCGTCTCCGATTCGACCGCCTGCCGGAGCAACACGTCCAAGACCTCGGGTTCCTGTGGCGCGATGATGGCGACCGGGTCCGTGGGAAGGAGCTCGTCGGCGTCGGCCTTCTTGATGATCCCGGCCTTCTCCGATGCGATCGCACCCAACGAGTCACCCAGATAATCGGCGTGGTCCATCGCGATCGGCGTGATCACCGCAACGGCCCCGTCGATCACGTTGGTGGCGTCCCATCGTCCACCCATCCCCGTCTCGACGACCGCGACGTCGACGGGCGCCTCGGCGAACACCGCGTACGACATCGCGATGAGCACCTCGAACTTGCTCATCCGCGGTCCGCCGCCGGCCGTCGAGGAGTCGTCGACCATGGTGATGTACGGCTCGAGCTCGCGATAGGTGTCGATGTAGTGCCGCGCACCGATCGGCTTGCCGTCCACCGCGATCCGCTCGGTGACGCGCTGCAGGTGCGGACTGGTGATCCGGCCGGTGCGTCGATGCAGTGCGATCAGCAGCGCATCGATCATGCGGGTCACCGACGTCTTGCCGTTGGTCCCCGCGATGTGGATCGAGGGGTAGCTGCGTTGCGGCGAGCCGAGCAGATCCATCAGCGCCGAGATGCGGGTCAGCGACGGCTCGATCCTGGTCTCCGGCCAGCGCGTGTCGAGCTCGGCCTCGAGCTCGGCGAGTTCGGCGAGAGTGGCCGCGTCGTCACGCGGGCCGTCGGCGGCCCGCGACGACGGCCGATCCTCGTCGTCGGTATACGTGTCTTCCGCCTCCACGTCGTCGGCATAGAGGTCGTCCGGGGCGCCGCCGCGGCCGGCGAGCAACGACCCGATGTCTGTGGGCAGCGGTGCGGCACCGAGCGGATCGGCGGCGAGCTCGTCGTGGACGAACCGATCGTCTCCGAGGTGGTCACGGTCGATGTCGTCGACGTCCTCGTCGTCGGCGCTGCCGTGCCCGATGTCGCGCGGGCTCACGAGCCGCTCAGTGCGTCGAGTGCGGCACCGAGTCGGTCGACTTCCTCGGTGGCCACCTGCTGCCGTTCGCGGATCTTGGCCACCACGTGGTCGGGCGCCTTCGACAAGAACTGATCGTTGCCGAGTTTCGCTGTCGTGCCGGCCAATTCCTTCTCCGCGGCGGCGAGGTCCTTCGTCAGGCGTTTCCGTTCGGCCGCCACGTCGACTGTTCCCGACGTATCGATCCGCACGGTCACCGTGGTGGCCGACAATCGCACGTCGATGGTTGCGGTGGCCGCAAAGGTCTCGCCGGCGGGTTCCAGACGTGCGAGCGAGTCGAGATATGCCCGGGACGGGGCCAATCCGGCGGTGTCGAGGCCGTCGATCTCGGCGGCCACGCGCTGTCCCGGCTTCAGCCCCTGGTCGCTGCGGAACCTGCGGACCTCGGTGATGAGGCGCTGCAGATCGTCGATGTGCTGGGCCGCCGAGGCGTCACCGGGGGCGTCGCTGCGCTGCGGCCACTCCGCCACCACCACCGACGGCCTTCCTGTCAGCGCCGTCCACAACACCTCACTGACGAAGGGCATCACCGGATGCAGCAGTCGCAGCAAGCTGTCGAGAACCGTGCCGAGCACCAACGAGGTGGACCGTGAACGCGCCTCGTCGTTCTCGGCGTACTGGACCTTCGCCAGCTCCAGGTACCAGTCACACACCTCGTCCCACGCGAAGTGATACAGCGCTTCGCAGGCCTTGGAGAACTCGTACGACTCGTATCCGGCGTCGGCCTCGGCGCGGACCTGCTCAAGGCGGTCGAGGATCCATCGGTCGACCTCGGTCAGTGCGGTCCGGTCGGGCAGCTCACCGGTGACCGCGCCGTTCATCATCGCGAACTTGGTCGCGTTGAACAGTTTGGTGGCGAAGTTGCGCGACGACTGGGCGTGGTCCTCACCCACCGAGATGTCACTGCCGGGGTTCGCACCACGTGCGAGCGTGAATCGCAGGGCGTCGGCGCCGAAACGCTCCACCCAGTCCAGCGGATCGATGCCGTTGCCTTTCGACTTCGACATCTTTCGGCCGTGCTCGTCGCGGACCAGGCCGTGCAGGAACAGGTTGTGGAACGGAACCTTGTTGCCCTCGCCCAGCTCCGGACCGACATAGGTGCCGAACATCATCATGCGGGCGACCCAGAAGAACAGGATGTCGTATCCGGTCACGAGAACTGAAGTCGGATAGAACTTCTCGAGGTCAGCGGATTTGTCCGGCCATCCCATCGTGGAGAAGGGCCAGAGTCCGGACGAGAACCAGGTGTCGAGAACGTCGGTGTCCTGCACGTACCCTTCGGGCACCTCGTCATCGGGGCCGACGCAGACCACCTCGCCGTCCGGGCCGTACCAGATCGGGATGCGGTGGCCCCACCACAACTGTCGCGAGATGCACCAGTCGTACATGCTGTCGACCCAGCCGAACCAGCGCGGTTCCATCGACGTCGGGTGGATCACGGTGTCGCCGTTGCGCACCGCGTCACCCGCGGCCTTGGCCAGGGTTTCGACCTTGACCCACCACTGCATGGACAGCCGCGGTTCGATCGGTTCCCCGGTGCGTTCCGAGTGACCGACGCTGTGCAGGTAGGGCCGTACCTCTTTGACGATGCGCCCTTGCTCGGCGAGTGCCTCACGCACCTTGACCCGGGCCTCGAACCGATCCATTCCGTCGAACGGCGTCCCCGTGTCGGCGATCCGGGCTTCGTCATCCATGATCGTGGGCATCGGCAGGTTGTGCCGCTGTCCGATCGCGAAGTCGTTCGGATCGTGCGCGGGCGTGATCTTGACTGCACCACTACCGAATTCGGGGTCGACGTAGTCATCGGCGATCACGGGGATCTTCCGATCGGAGAACGGGTGCTCGAGCTCGGTGCCGATCAGATGTGCGTAGCGCTCGTCCTCGGGATGCACCGCGATCGCGGTGTCGCCGAGCATCGTCTCGAGCCGAGTGGTGGCGACGACGATGTGGGGCTCCGCGTCGTCGAGACTGCCGTACCGGAAGCTGACGAGTTCACCCTCGACGTCGGCATAACTGACCTCGATGTCACTGATGGCGGTCTTGAGCACCGGCGACCAGTTGACCAGCCGCTCCGCCCGGTAGATCAGGCCGTCGTCGAACATCTGCTTGAACACGGTCTGTACCGCGCGCGACAGGCCGTCGTCCATGGTGAACCGCTCGCGACTCCAGTCGACACTGTCGCCGAGACGCCGCATCTGGGTGCCGATGTTGTCGCCGATCTCGGCCTTCTCGGTCCATACCCGTTCGATGAATGCCTCACGACCGAGATCGTCGCGAGTCAATCCCTCACCGGCGAGCTTGCGCTCGACCATCGTCTGCATGGCGATCGCGGCGTGATCCATACCGGGCAGCCACAACACCTCGTAGCCCTGCATGCGCCGGCGACGCGCGAGAGCATCCATCAGGACGTGTTCGTAGGCGTGGCCCATGTGCAGGGAGCCGTTGACATTCGGCGGTGGGATGACGATGGAGAAGGCCGGCCGGTCGCTGGTGGCATCGGCGGTGAAGTAGCCGGCATCCACCCAGCCCTGATAGAGCCTGCCCTCGTGTTCGGCGGGGTCCCAGGACTTCGGCAATTCACGGGTGGGATCGGATGTGGTCACCCCCCAATCTTAGGGAACGGTCCCCGCTGGACTGCACTCCCGTACGTGTTCGGCCGGCACGGCCGGACGTCCCTCACACGTGAAGCCGGTGCAGGTCCTCCGGCGCGTTGACGTTGGTGAGCCACTCGGGGTTGCTGACGGCGACACGATGGGTGGTCAGGAGGTCGAGCGCCGCGAGCATCCGACGCTCGCCGGCGTCGGTCAGGCGACCGAGCGTACCGGCCACATCGGTGCGATAGACCCCGGCCATCGGATGGTCGCGCTGCGCGTCCGTCGCGATCACCACCTGGTTGGACGCCGTCACCCCACGCATCAGTTCGTCGACGAGATCGACGGAGATCAGCGGCATGTCGGTGGCGCACACGAACGCCCATTCCGCACCCGCCTCGGCGGCCCTCGCCAATCCGACCGCGAGCCCGCCGAGCGGCCCCGTACCCGGCGCCTCATCGGTGACCCACTGAGCTTCGGGACCACCGGATCCATACAGCGACCGGTAGGCCGCCGACTCCTCGTTGGCGACAACCAACACCGGTTGACAGCGCTCCCCGACCACTCGCACCACCCGGGCCAGCATCGGCTCACCCTCCCAGTCCAGAGCCGCCTTGTCCCGGCCCATCCGCCGTGAGCGACCACCCGCCAGCACGATCCCCGCCACCCGCTGTCCTGCATCCTGTTGCGCCATGGGACCAGTCTCTGCGAAGCGTCCGGCCTCTGGGGGCAAGATGGTGATATGAGTTCCGCACAGCCTCACGAGGAGACCCCCATCACCGAGCCCGATGCCGTCCACGTCGGGCATGTGAAGGGTTACGCGGCCGGCGTGCCCGCGGTGGCCGTCGCACTGGCTCGCGGACTGGAGCAGATGGGACCGGTCCGGACGGCACGCACCCTCACCAAGCTCAATCAGCGCGACGGCTTCGACTGCCCCGGATGCGCGTGGCCGGAGACCCCCGGACACCGCAAGCACGCCGAGTTCTGTGAGAACGGGGCCAAGGCGGTCGCCGAGGAGGCCACCAGACGGCGGGTCACCCCCGAGTTCTTCGCCGCCCACTCGGTCGCCGACCTGCGCGAGAAGTCGGGATACTGGCTCTCCCAGCAGGGGCGGCTCACCCATCCCGTGTACCTGGCTCCCGGCGACACCCATTACCGGGAGGTGACCTGGGACGAGGCCAACCGCATCATTGCCGACGAATTCGCCGCGATGTCGTCCCCGAACGAGGCCGTCTTCTATACGTCGGGGCGGACCAGCAACGAGGCCGCTTTCGTCTACCAGCTGTTTGCTCGCAGCGTCGGCACCAACAACCTCCCCGACTGCTCCAACATGTGCCACGAGTCGTCCGGTGCGGCGCTCGGCGCGTCGATCGGGATCGGCAAGGGTTCGGTCACGGTGCCCGACATCGAGGCCGCAGACCTCATCCTCATCGCCGGTCAGAACCCCGGCACCAATCATCCGCGCATGTTGTCCACCCTGGAGAAGGCCAAGCACAACGGTGCCCGGATCATCGCGATCAACCCGCTGCCCGAGGCGGGACTGATGCGATTCAAGGATCCCCAGAAGGTGAGTGGTGTTCTCGGGCACGGCGTGAAGCTCGCCGACGACTTCCTGCAGATCCGACTCGGCGGTGACATGGCCCTGTTCCGCGGAGTGGCACGCCTGCTCCTCGAGGCCGAGCGCGCTTCCCCGGGAACGGTTTTCGACACCGACTTCCTGAACCGCCATTGCGCCGGGGTCGACGACTACCTCCGGCTGCTCGACGACGTGGACTTCGCCGATATCTTGGAGGCGACCGGGCTGAGCCATTCGGCGATCGCCGACCTCGCAGATGCCGTCAGAACGTCGGAACGGATCGTGCTCTGCTGGGCGATGGGTCTCACCCAGCATCACCACGCCGTCGCCACCATCGGCGAAGGCACCAATGTGTTGTTGCTGCGCGGCATGATCGGGAAACCAGGCGCCGGGCTGTGCCCGGTCCGTGGCCACTCCAACGTGCAGGGCGACCGCACGATGGGGATCTTCGAGAAGATGCCCGAGTCGTTCCTGGCCGCACAGGACAGCGAGTTCGGCATCGCGAGTCCGCGTGCGCACGGCTACGACACCGTCGCGGCGATCGGGGCGATGGCGCGGGGTGACGTCCGGTTGTTCGTCGCGATGGGCGGCAACTTCGTCTCCGCGGCCCCGGACACCGAATACACCCGGGCGGCGCTCGAGCGATGCGCGCTGACCGTTCAGATCAGCACCAAGCTCAACGAGTCACATCTCGCCACCGGTGGCGCCGCACTGATCCTGCCCACCCTCGGGCGCACCGACAAGGACATCGCGAACGGTGCCGCCCAACAGGTTTCGGTGGAGGACTCGATGTCGGTGGTCCACCTGTCCCGCGGATCGTTACCGCCGGCGTCACGAGAACTCCACAGCGAGGTGGCGATCGTCTGCGACATCGCGACCGCCGTTCTCGGTCCGGAGCATCCGGTGCCCTGGCAGACGTTCCGCGGCGACTACGACACGATCCGCGATCGCATCTCCCGGGTGATCCCCGGCTTCGAGAACTTCAACACCCGCGTGCGGATGTCCGACGGATTCGTCCTGCCGCATCCGCCGCGGGATCGACGCGAGTTCGAGACCCCGACCTCTCGCGCCAACTTCGCCGTGCATCCCCTCGAATGGGTTCGCGTCCCGCCCGGACGGCTGATCCTGCAGACGCTGCGCAGCCATGACCAGTACAACACCACGATCTACGGGCACGACGATCGCTACCGCGGGATCAAGGGCAATCGCCGGGTCATCATGCTGAACCCCGACGACATCGTCAGTTGGAGCCTGCGGTCGGGCGACCAGGTGGACATCATCTCAGAGTTCGCCGGCCCGGACGGCGTACAGGAGCGACGGGTCCGCGGGTTCGAGGTGGTCGCCTATGCGACGCCGCGCGGGAATGCCGCCGCCTACTACCCGGAGACCAATCCGTTGGTCCCGCTCGGGTCCGTGGCGAAGGACTCGAACACTCCGGTGTCGAAGGCGGTCGTCGTGCGCCTCGAGCCCACCCCGGCGTAACTCTCGCACAACACAGAACTCCCGGATACACACCGCATTTCGGGTGGATCCGGGAGTTCTCGGGATGTGGCGGAGCGTCAGGCGCTCTTGTCGCGCCGCTCGTCGCGGCCTTCCTTGCGCGGCACTATCGTCGGGAGAACGTTGTCGCGCACCGTCTCTCCGGTGACGACGACTTTCTCGACATCGTCGCGGCTCGGGATGTCATACATCACCGGCAGCAGGACTTCTTCCATGATCGCGCGCAGCCCACGAGCGCCGGTGCCGCGGTGGATGGCCTGATCCGCGATCGCCTCCAGCGCGTCCTGCGCGAACTCGAGTTCGACGTTGTCCATCTCGAAGAGCTTGGTGTACTGCTTCACCAGCGCGTTCTTGGGCTCGGACAGGATGCTCACAAGCGAGTCCTTGTCCAGGTTGGTGACCGACGCCAGGATCGGCAGACGGCCGATGAACTCGGGGATCAGACCGAACTTGATCAGGTCCTCGGGCATCACCTCGGCGAAGTGGTCCGTGGTGTCGACCTCGTCCTTGCTCGTGACCTCGTTGCCGAACCCGATGCCCCGCTTACCGATTCGTTCGGAGACGATCTTCTCCAGTCCTGCGAACGCACCGGCCACGATGAACAGCACATTGGTGGTGTCGATCTGGATGAACTCTTGATGGGGATGCTTGCGCCCACCCTGCGGCGGCACCGATGCCTGCGTTCCCTCGAGGATCTTCAGCAGCGCCTGCTGTACGCCTTCTCCCGACACGTCGCGGGTGATCGACGGGTTCTCGCTCTTGCGCGCGACCTTGTCGACCTCATCGATGTAGATGATCCCGGTCTCGGCACGCTTCACGTCGTAATCCGCCGCCTGGATCAGCTTGAGGAGGATGTTCTCCACATCTTCGCCGACATAACCGGCCTCGGTGAGGGCCGTGGCGTCCGCGATCGCGAACGGCACGTTGAGCATCTTCGCGAGGGTCTGCGCGAGATAGGTCTTGCCGCAGCCGGTCGGTCCGAGCATCAGGATGTTGGACTTGGCGATCTCGACGGTCTCACCGCTACGTGAGTCCTTCTTCTCCCCCGCCTGGATGCGCTTGTAGTGGTTGTAGACAGCCACGGCGAGTGTCCGCTTGGCGGTGTCCTGGCCGATGACGTAGTTCTCGAGGAAGTCGCGGATCTCGACCGGCTTCGGCAGCTCGTCGAGTTTCACGTCGCCGTTCTCGGCGAGCTCCTCCTCGATGATCTCGTTGCACAGGTCGATGCACTCATCGCAGATGTACACGCCGGGCCCGGCGATCAGCTTCTTGACCTGCTTCTGACTCTTTCCGCAGAAAGAGCACTTCAGCAGATCGCCACCGTCTCCGATTCGTGCCATCTGTGCTGTACCTTCCTTGTTGCTCCGGTCGAACCGGCGGACCGTCTCCGCGTGCAGCCGGGCGCGGGCCACCGATCGGCAATCGGAATGCCCATTAACCCGACGGTACCCGCGTGCCGCTCGAACTTCGACCGATAAGGACAAATGTCGTGTCCGGACTTCGGTCGTCTTCTGTCAATCTGGTGTACATCTTCGCCCTGCGCATCGGCTGCTGTGAGGCATCGCGGCGCAGACGTCAAGGATGACCGTTGCCGGTGTCCTCGGGCACGCACATCGGCCCGGCGTGTCGAGCCGATGTGCATGCCGATGTGTCAGGACGACGATTTCTTGAACGACTTCTTGCGGTATTCGAAGACCTCGTCCACGATGCCGTATTCTTTTGCCGCCTCGGCGGTCAGGATGTTGTCGCGGTCGGTGTCCCGCCGGATCTTGGCCGGGTCCTGGCCGGTGTGACCGGCGAGGATCTCGTCGAGGCGATTGCGGATCCGCTCGATCTCTGCGGCCTGGATCTCCAGGTCGGAGACCTGCCCCTGATATGCGCCACCGGTCCGCGGCTGGTGGATCAGGATCGTCGCGTTCGGCAGCGCCGCACGCTTGCCCGGTGTACCACCGGCCAGCAGGATCGCCGCGGCCGATGCCGCCTCACCGAGGCAGACCGTCACGATGTCGCAGTGGACGTACTGCATCGTGTCGTAGATCGCGAGCATGTCCGGCACGCTGCCGCCCGGCGAGTTGATGTACATCGTGATGTCCCGGTCCGGATCCTGTGACTCCAGGACGAGCAGCTGTGCCATGACGTCGTTGGCGACGGTCTGGTCGATCGGCGTACCGACGAACACGATGCGCTCTTCGAACAGCTTCGCGTACGGGTCGTACTGACGCTGACCGTTGGGCGTGTGCTCGATGAACTGCGGGAGGATGTACCGCGCCTGGATGGCGCGCAGCGCGAGCGCCGACGCCGGGATACCGGCCGCGACGTCGGCCGGCATCGAATCCGGCAGTCGGGAGTCGAGCGAGGTGGAGTTGGTCATCTTGTGCTCCGTTGCTGTGAGTGGCCTCGTGGGACTGGGGTGGTCGGAGGAGATCAGGACGGCATCACCGATGCACGCGTGACCACGTGATCGACGAGGCCGTAGTCTTTGGCCTCCTGCGCCGTGAACCACTTGTCGCGGTCGGCGTCGGCCTCGATCTTCTCCAGCGGCTGGCCACTGAACTCGGCGTTGAGGCGGTTCATCTCCTTCTTGGTGGCCGCGAACTGCTCGGCCTGGATGGCGATGTCGGCCGCCGTACCGCCGATTCCCGCCGACGGCTGGTGCATCATGATGCGCGCGTGCGGCAGTGCGTGCCGCTTACCCGGGGTCCCCGCCGCCAGGAGGAACTGCCCCATCGATGCCGCCATGCCCATGGCATACGTCGCCACGTCGCACTCCGCCAGCTGCATCGTGTCGAAGATGGCCATACCCGAGGTGACCGAACCACCCGGGGAATTGATGTAGAGGTTGATGTCGCGCGTCGGATCCTCGGCGGCGAGCAACAGGATCTGCGCGCACAACCGGTTCGCGATGTCGTCGTCGACCTGGGTACCGAGGAAGATGATGCGCTCTCGGAGCAGTCGCTCGAACACGGAGTCGGTCAGGTTCAGCCCGGCCACTCCCGAACTCAGCGTTGGTGTGTGGATGGTCGGCTCACTCACAGTTCCTACCTTTGCCTGTCGTGGTGACATGCGGCCTTCGACCGCGTCAACCGATTACGGGTCTACCTTCGTCGCTGCGATGCCCGGGGTGGGCCCGGTTGCCATCTCGACGTCTTCATCGACACTAACCAATGCGACCGGACGGACAGTCCCCATGACACCGCTCTTCGCTGAGAGCAGAACAGCCGGGGACGGGTGGTGACCCGGCTCCGGCTGTTCGCGCCACTACGTGTGGATTCTCAGTTCTCCGTGCTGTCGTCGTCGGCCGAGTCGTCGGCGTCTTCCTCGGGCTTGCCGAAGAACTCGTCGGTGTCCACGGCCGCGCCCTTGCTGTCGGTCACGGTCACGTCCGAGACGATTCCGGCGAGTGCCTTGCCACGCCGGACATCGGCGTAGACCGCACCGACCTGACCGGCATTCTGCAACTGCTGGATGAATTCCTGCGGCTGCATTCCGTAGCGCTGCGCCTGGAAGAGGATCTGCTGGGTCAGCTCGTCCTGCGAGACCTCGGTCTCCTGCTGTTCGGCGATGGCGTCGAGCAGCAGCTGCGTCTTGACCGATTTCTCGGCCTCCTCGCGGGCCTCGTTGTCCCACTCCTCGCGCGTCTTGCCCTGCGCCTCGAGGAACTTGGCGACCTGCTCGTCATCATGGCCGAGCGCGTGGATCACCTGATGCTGCTGGCCCTCGATCTCGTCGGCGACGACCTTCTCCGGCAGCGGGATCTCCACCTTCTCGAGGAGCTCCTCGAGAACCTTGTCACGGATCGCGTTGGCCTGCTCGAGCTTCTTCGACTGCTCGACGCGCTCGACGAGGCTGTCGCGCAGTTCGGCGACGGTGTCGAACTCGCTGGCCATCTGGGCGAACTCGTCGTCGAGCTCCGGGAGTTCGCGCTCCTTGACCGAGTTCACGGTCACGGTCACCTGGGCGTCCTCACCGGCATGGTCGCCGGCGACGAGCTTGGTGGTGAACTCCTTGGTCTCGCCCGTCGTCATCCCGACCAGCGCGTCGTCGAGGCCCTCGATCAGTTGCCCGGAGCCGACCTCGTGCGACAGCCCCTCGGTCGAAGCTTCGTCGACGGCCTCGCCGTCGACGGTCGCCGCGAGGTCGATCGAGACGAAATCACCGTTCTCGGCACCACGGTCGACACCGGTCAGCGTGCCGAACCGGGCCCGGAGACCTTCTACCTGCTCGTCGACCTCTGCGTCGTCGACCTCGATGGCATCGACCTCGACGGCCAGCGTCGAATAGTCCGGCAGCTCGACATCCGGGCGGACGTCGACCTCTGCGGTGAAGGTGACCGGATCTCCGTAGACCAGCTCGCCGAGATCGATCTCGGGCTGACCGATCGCGTTGGTCTCGGTCTCCTCGACGGCCTGCGAGTACTTCGCGGGCAGCGCATCGTTGACCACCTGGGCGAGGATCGAATCGCGCCCGACGCGTGCCTCGATCAGCTTCGCGGGCGCCTTACCCGGACGGAAGCCCGGGATCCGGATCTGCTGGGCCAGAGACTTGTAGGCCCGGTCGAACTCCCCGGACAGCTCCTCGAAGGGGATCTCGACATTGAGCTTCACTCGGGTCGGGCTCAGCTGCTCGACGGTGCTCTTCACGCCTGCTCCTAACATCTGCATTTCTGCGTCGGGTAATGACAAGTCTCGAGGTCGTTCACCTGAGTCGGGATGACAGGATTTGAACCTGCGACCCTCCGCTCCCAAAGCGGATGCGCTACCAAGCTGCGCCACATCCCGGTCGACCCCCTCGTCGCGGCACGTACCGGAGACCGGCGAGAACGCAGAACAGGGCCAACAGAAGATAGTACGTTGCGGTGTGCCGACGACCTAAACGGGTGCTCCCCGCACCTGGGTGGATGAGAGATCACGTGGCGATTTCGAGATCGCCGACCCCACCGGGTACAGTCTGGTGCGCACGCGACTCCGGTGGCGATCCCACAGGTGACGCGGCACGCGGGTGTAGCTCAATGGTAGAGCCCTAGTCTTCCAAACTAGCTACGCGGGTTCGATTCCCGTCACCCGCTCCACACGTACCGATACCGCGGCCTCCCATGGTCCCGGACCGGGCCCGACCACTGGACGTCACTGTGATGTACGCCACATCGGGCGTAGGGTTGGGGCATGTCGTCCAGCCATTCGAAGAGTCCACGCAAGTGCCCGAGTTGCGGTGCAAATCTGTACATCCGCAAGGACGTCACGCACTCGGACGCCGGCCCGGGACGTGTCGACGTCATGCTCGTATGCCGCGACGAGTCCTGCTCCCAACCGGCTCGTCATATCCGGACCGAGCACCCACAGCACGCCTGACGGACCGATCTCACCAGCGCGCTCGTCGCGAGCGTGAGCGCGCCCCACTGGCCTGGGCAATCACAATTCTCAACGCGCGTTGGCATTCGTCACACATGTGTCGCACCATTGGTACCGACGGCGGATACCACCGAGGGGGTCGGAGGACGTCGCCGGAGACCTGATTCAGAGACAGCCCTGGGGGACGCATGATCTTGCCCGACGACCGAACGCGCCCGGCCCCGCCGCCGACCCGTCGTACGACGACCCTTCGCCGCCGACTGCTCGCCGCCGCGGCGACCCTGTCGATGATCGCGGGCGGGGTCATCGCCGGCACCCCCGACGCAGCCGCGGACGACGTCGCCATGCCCACGCCTCTGCCCGACAGCTTCTACAGAATCCCCGAGAACATCGGGAAGTATGCGCCCGGTGACGTGATATCGGTGCGCGGGCGGCCCAATCCTCCCGCCTTCTTCGATGTCCGGACCTACCAGATCAAGTTCCGTTCCTCCGACAGTCAGGGCAAGCCGATCTCGGCCGTGACCACCCTGCTGGTGCCCAGCAAGAAGCGTGTGAACGGTCCACTCTTGTCGTTCCAGCACATCATCAACGCGACCGGCCTGGAATGCGCACCGTCGCAAGCACTCTGGACCCAGGACCCGAATCTGACGATCCGCGAGGCCCCGGCACTCAACGTCGCCCTCCAACGTGGATGGACGATCGCGATCCCTGACCACCTGGGGCCGCGCAGCGCGTATGGGGCGGCCAAGCTCGGCGGTCAGATCACACTGGACGGCATCCGCGCGGTACAGCGATTCGGGCCGGCGCAGGTGGCCCACAGCCGCGTCGGAATGGCCGGCTATTCCGGTGGCGGGATGGCAACCGCGTGGGCAGCAGCCCTCGCACCGAAGTACGCGCCCGACCTCGACATCGTCGGTGCCGCCTACGGCGGCGTGCCGATGAACCTGATCAAGATGGCGGAGGGGCTGGGCTACAACAACCCGCATCCCGCCTTCGGCCTGGCATTCGCCGCCGCCATCGGTGTGGCGCGCGAGTATCCCGAGCAGATCCCGATGATGAAGTACCTGTCGCCGCTCGGCAGGCAGATGTATCAGGGCATGCGCAACGCGTGCACCAACGACATCCTGCGCCTGGGCGCAGGGCACGACGCCCAGCAGGTCACCATCGGCGGTCGCGCGATCTTCGACAACAAGGATGCGCGCCGAGTCGTCGAAGAGAACAGCCTGTCGCTCTATCCGGGCATCCCGCGGACCCCGATTTTCGAGTGGCACAGCCCGACCGATGTCCTCATCCCGGTCTCGTCGATCGACTACACGATCAACCGATACTGTCGGGCAGGTGCTCGCGTCCAGCGACTGCTGACACCGTCGCCCGACCATCTGTCGGCGGCTGTCATCGGCCTGCTTCCCGCCTTCCAGTACCTCACCGACCGCTTCAACGGGGCTCCCGCCCCGAGTAGCTGCTGATCGAGTCTGCGCGGGGTCTCTCGAGTATCCGGGTGACCCCGCGGGAACGTTGCATCGGATCGCGCTTCGACGCCACGGGGCACCTCCCGGAATGTGACGGTTGTCACCGCCACTGGGTCATGCGCCCCGGTCACCACGCTGTTCGTCGGCTCACCCCGGCCGCCGGGCAGAATCGGTGAAATGTTCGGCGTATCGGCTTTGGCCCGATGACAACGTTTGTGTAACGATGGTTGAGCGCTCCGGGGGAAGCGCTTCAGTAACTCAAACTGCAAAGGTCTCTCCGTGTTGACATCGAAGCCTTCACGTCGCGTCCGTCGCGGCCTGACACAACGTGCGATCGCCATCGTGATCGGTGCGCTCGCCGTCGTGCTCGCTCTGCCGATCGCGGCCAGCGCCGCACCCACGACCATCAGCCCGGTGCCGGGGCTGCCTCCGCTGACGATCCCGGACATCCCGGGAGCCCCGCAGATCCCGGGCGCCCCGTCGACGCCGAAGAGCACCCCGAAGCCGAAGCCGACTCCGACCACGCCGGAGAAGCCGAAGGGTCCGGCGATCCCGGGTGTGAAGACCTCGACGGGCTGGGTCGCACTCGCCGACGACGCCTCCCACCAGATCACCTGGTGGCACAACGGCACACAGGTCAAGACCATGCCGATCTCGATGGGGACGAACGATCACCCGACCCCGAACGGCGTGTACCACACCAAGGAGAAGTACCGCGACATGTACATGGACTCGTCCACGTACGGCGTTCCGGTCGACTCCGCCGAGGGGTACCGCACCTACGTCGAGTACGCGACCCGCATGTCGTGGGACGGCATCTTCATCCACGCCGCGCCGTGGTCGGTGTCGCAGCAGGGCCGCAGCAACGCCAGCCACGGGTGCATCAACATCAGCACCGAGAACGGCAAGTGGGTGTTCAACACCATCCCGCGCAACACACCGATCGTCGTGCGCGGCACCGTCGGCCCGAAGTACACCGGCGACTGAGCGAGCGCACCAGCGTCATGCGCGACTGAACGACGAAGAAGGCCCGGTCCACACGGACCGGGCCTTCTTCGTCTCGTCGCGATGAGTCATCTGGCCACGACCCCGACCTCACGCCGCGAACGCGACATCGCCTGATGTCCGCGAGCATCCGACACCCGAGAAGGTCGCGCACACCTGCAGCCAGGCGGCGAGCGCCTCGCATCCGGTCGTGTCCGGGTCCGTCCAGGAACCACGCCGGTACGGCTCACGTGCGTACGACGTGTGCCGCCCTCCCCGGTGGTTGCGTAAGACCAGACCGCGCCACGCGAGGGTCCCGGGCAGGTAACCGAGCACCTCCAGAGCCGCCGACCACAGCCGTCCAACGTCACGGACCACCTGCGTGAATCCCGGCGAGGTTCGTTGCGCGTTCTGGAAGGCATTGTGCCGCAGTATGTTCCAGGTCTGGCTCAACCAGGAGCGAACCCTCCCCACCGCGAAGCCTGCCGTCAGATCGGCGACGTCACGGAGGAAGGAGTCCGCGGTCGCGTTGCAGATCATGTCCTCGGGCGTGCCCACCCAGTGCACCGGCACCGTTGCGGGCAGCGTCGGCCCCTGGCCGGCGACACCCCATCCTGAACAGCCCGGCACGACGCCCGGTGGTTGATGCGGGTCGGCGACGAAACCGACCGCCAGCACGCGATCGAGCACTGGGTCGGCGGCGTCCTCGAGTTCGTGCAGGGCAGCCCGGATCACCACGGCGCCTTGGGAGTAACCGATCAGCACAACAGGACCTTCGGACTGCTGCAGGGCGGCGTGGAGCGCTCGGGCGCCAGTGTCGAGACTGCGGCGATAACTGATGCCGCCGATGTGCGGCGCAGGTCCGTAGCTGGCCGGGTATCCGACCCAACGGCAGTCGAACCGGTCGTCGAGACAGTCGGTGACGCCACGGAGCATGCCGGTCACATCCCGTCGCCGGTCGCCGTCGAAGGACTCCCCGGTGCCACCAACCGCGAGCACGGTCACGCTCCGGGACTGCCGTGATCCGATCTCAGAGAACCCGCCCATGAGGCCATGGTGCGTGGTCCGGGTGTGAATTCCCGTGGCCGACGCTGAGGGTTCGCTGTGATTTCACATCAGACGTAAGGCACATCACCCCAGGTCAGATTGATTTACCTGGTTGTAACACGGAGAATGGGAGTCGAAGCACCGCAATTTCAGGAGTTGTTCCCCCATGTCTTTCGCACGAATTCGTGCCCGCTTTGTCCCCTTCGCCCAGCGCAAGCTCTACGACGACATCCACGCGCTCGCCAGCAGTACCCAGCGCGACGAGCTGCTCGTGATGGCGCAGCGCGCCGAGTCCCGCTGACTCGTCAACTCTGACAGACGGGGCACCAGTACAGGTTTCGACCGTCGAGCTCGGCACCACACACCGTCGTACCGCAGATGCGGCAGGGCTCCCCCGCACGGCGATACACGTACGTACGCGGCCGATCGCTCGCATATGACGGCGCCCCGTGGTCGTCTTCGGGACGCACCACATGCATGCGTCCGCGGCGCACCCCGATTCGCATCAGGGTCACGAGATCTGTCCACAGAGCGTCGAACTCGTCGGCATCGACCCGGCGACCCTCCCGATACGGATCGATACCGGCGCGGAACAAGACCTCCGCCCGATAGACGTTGCCCACTCCCGCGATGACCCGCTGGTCCATCAACAGCGCACCGACCGGTCGGCGTGAGCGTCGGATGGCATCCCACGCGCGTGCCGGTCGGGCATCGGCCCGCAACGGGTCGGGACCCAGCCGGGCGATCAAGGCGTCCAGGTCCGCCGGGGTGAACAGCTCGCATGCCGTCGGCCCGCGCAGCTCCGTGCCGACTTCGGGCCCCTCGATCCGCATCCGTACCTGGCCGACCGGGTCCCCCATCGGGACCGGAGCCTCGGTGAAAGCGCCGTAGAGACCCAGATGAACGTGGATCATCTGTCGTCCGGCTCGCGTTCGGTTGCCGACCGGGCGGAAGTGCTGGACGAGATGCTTGCCCCACGCCTCCGCCTTGGCGAACACCATTCCGTCGACGGCGGCAGCACCGTCGGTGAAACGCCCCTGCGGACTGGTGACGTAAACCGCCGACCCGCCGAACACGCGCTGCTGCCGCCGCGCCAGCCGGTGGAGGGTATGACCTTCGGGCACGACTCACCCAGCTCGCGGTGCGGGTGGTCTCAGACCTGTCCGGGAACGGCCGGCGCCTCGCCGGTGCGCTCGTAATCAGCGAGGATGTCGATCCGTCGCTGGTGACGCGCCTCCTCAGACCACGGCGTCGCGATGAAGGCATCGACGATCGCGAGGGCCTCCTCCGTACTGTGCATCCGGCCGCCGATCCCCATCAGCTGCGCATTGTTGTGCTGACGCGCGAGTTGGGCGGTCTCGGTACTCCACGCCAGCGCACACCGCGCACCCGGAACCTTGTTCGCGGCGATCTGCTCACCGTTTCCGCTGCCGCCCAAGACAATTCCCAGACTGCCGGGATCGGCGACCGTGCGACGCGCAGCATCGATACAGAACGCGGGATAGTCGTCCTGAGCGTCGTAGGCGAGTGCACCGCAGTCGACGACCTCGTGGCCGTTGGCCTTCAGGTGTTCGGCGATCGCGTTCTTCAATTCGAATCCGGCATGGTCGGCACCGAGGTAGACACGCATGGCGTCACTATAGATTGGTCTGGTGGACGCACAATCGCCGATACCCAATGTTCCCGGTGTCTCGGAATCGCACGCGGACGCCGACCGTGACCGGACCCGAGCGCCTCAGGAGACCGATCAGGGCGCCTACTGGCTGCCGCCCGCGCAGTATGCGTTGCGGCCTCGCCTTCATCCATGGGAGATCCCGATGCTCGTGCTGATCGTCGCGATCACGCTCATCGGCTACCTGGTGATCGTGTGGCTGGTAGTGCTGGGCCAGTTCAGCGAGTATTTCCTCGCACTCCTCGCCGCTCCCCTGGTCTTGCTGCTGATTCGTGGACTCACCTACGCCCGGCCCCGGGTGAACGGCGTGCAGATGACCCCGACCCAGTTCCCGGAGGGCTACCGGATCGTGGTCGAGGCGGCCGCTCGCTACGGCCTCGAATACGTGCCCGACGCCTACGTGGTGCTCGGCAACGGCATGATCAACGCCTTCGCCTCCGGACACGGATTCCGGCGGTACGTGGTGGTCTACTCGGATCTCTTCGAGGTCGGTGGACGTGCCCGGGATCCGGAAGCGCTCGAGTTCATCATCGGACACGAGGTCGGTCACATCGCGGCCGGTCACACCTCCTACTGGCGGCAGCTGGCGACCGTGGTGGGCATGAACATCCCCCTGGTCGGTGCAGCATTGTCGCGGGCCCAGGAGTACACCGCCGACAACTACGGGTACTACACCAAGCCACGTGGGGCGCCGGGCGCGATGGGCGTGTTGTCGGCAGGCAAGTACATGTTGTCTGCGGTGGATTTCGACCAGTTCGCGGACCGGGCCACCCACGAGCGTGGCTTCTTCACCTGGGCGGTCAACGCGCTGGCCTCGCACCCCGTGCTCACCTGGCGCGCGGCGGCGCTTCGTGATCGCACACGCGCCGGCGCGATGTTGTTCCGACCGAAGGCCATCGTGCGCGGGGTCGGCAGCGGCAACGTCGTGCCGGTCGCACCACCGGCGCACCCGGCGGCCGTCGCGCCGGGCACACTACCCAACGGGTTGGAGATGCCACCCAAGCTCTGAGCCGGCGCAGCGCACGCGCATGTCACGCCGGCCCGGCCGGGACCTCAGTCGAATTCCGGATCTTCGGTGCGGCTGCGCTTGAGTTCATAGAAGTGCGGGTACGACGACAGGGCGACCGCGCCGTCCCACACGGTTCCCGCCGTTTCGCCGCGCGGTATACGTGAGAGCACCGGCCCGAAGAACGCCACGCCGTTCACGTGGATGGTCGGCGTGCCGACGTCATCGCCGACCTTGTCCATACCCTCGTGATGGCTGGTGCGGATCACCTCGTCGAACTCCTGGGAGTCGGCGGCCTTCGCGAGCGACGGATCCAGCTCCAGTTCGGCAAGCGATTCGCTGATGACCTGATCGAAGTCCTTGATGCCCTGATTGTGAATCCGGGTGCCCATGGCGGTGTACAGGGGCGCGAGGATCTCGTCACCGTGGGCAGCCGCGGCCGCCGCGATCACCCGGACCGGACGCCAGGCATGCTTGAGCCCCTCACGGTATTCCTCGGGGACGTCCTTGCCCTCGTTCAACACGGCCAGGCTCATGATGTGGAAGTTGACGTCGATCGGGCGGACCTGCTCGGCCTCCAGAATCCATCGCGAGGTGATCCAGCACCACGGACACAGCGGATCGAACCAGAAGTCCACCCGATCCCGTTTCTGCTGACCTGCCTGTGTCTCTGTCGCCATCGACCTGACCTTCCGCGTGTCTCGTGGGTATGTCTCTTCGCAAACTACAACCAGATTCCCCGACCGTCATTCCCGTTAAGCTGGCCCACGGACCACGATTCGAGAGGCGGACTGACCCGACTGTGACTGCTCCCAACCTGACCCGCGACCAAGCCCGCGAACGCGCCGCGACCATCGACGTCGGCAACTATGCGATCGATCTCGACCTCACCGACGGTGACGGGGCCCCGGGCACCGACACGTTCCGATCGGTCACCACGGTGACCTTCACCGCGGAGCCGGGCGCCGAGTCCTTCATAGACCTCGTCGCACCGAAACTGATCTCGGCGACTCTGAACGGTACCGACCTCGATGTGTCCGGGTTCGACGAATCGGTGGGTATCGCGCTCCCGTCGCTGGCCGCCGAGAACACCCTCACCGTGGTCGCCGACTGCGCCTACTCCAACACCGGCGAAGGGCTTCACCGCTTCGTCGACCCCACCGACGATTCGGTCTATCTGTATTCGCAGTTCGAAACGGCCGACGCCAAGCGCATGTTCGCCTGCTTCGATCAGCCGGACCTGAAAGCCACCTACACATTGACGGTCACCGCACCCGAGGACTGGAAGGTGATCTCCAACTCCGCCGTGGTGAACACGCTCGCCGCCGAACCGGGACTGCACCGGTTTCGCGCGACACCACCGATGAGCACCTACCTGGTGGCGTTGATCGCCGGTCCATACGCGGAGTGGACCGATACCTACACCGACGACCACGGCTCCATCCCGCTCGGAATCTATTGCCGCGCATCGCTGGCCGAGCACATGGATGCCGAACGGCTGTTCATCGAGACCAAGCAGGGATTCGGCTTCTACCATCAGAACTTCGGTATCCCCTATGCCTTCGGCAAATACGATCAGCTCTTCGTGCCGGAGTTCAACGCCGGCGCGATGGAGAACGCCGGCGCCGTGACCTTCCTCGAGGACTACGTCTTCCGGTCACGCGTGACCAAGTACCTCTACGAACGTCGCGCCGAGACCGTCCTTCACGAGATGGCCCACATGTGGTTCGGCGACCTCGTCACCATGCAGTGGTGGGATGACCTCTGGCTCAACGAGTCCTTCGCGACGTTCGCGTCGGTCCTGTCCCAGTCCGAGGCGACCGAATACAAGAACGCCTGGACGACGTTCGCGAACGTCGAGAAATCGTGGGCCTATCGCCAGGACCAACTGCCCTCCACCCACCCGGTGGCCGCGGACATCCCCGACATCGCCGCCGTGGAGGTCAACTTCGACGGCATCACCTACGCCAAGGGCGCCTCGGTGCTCAAACAGCTGGTCGCCTATGTCGGCCTCGAGGACTTCCTCGCCGGCCTGCGCGACTACTTCGCTGCCCACAAGTTCGGGAACGCATCGTTCTCCGACCTTCTTGCCGCACTGGAGAAGTCGTCCGGACGTGACCTGTCCGACTGGGGTTCCCAGTGGCTCAAGACAACCGGAATCAACGTGATGCGCCCCGACTTCGAGGTCGACGCCGACGGGAAGTTCACCAGGTTCTCGATCATCCAGGACGGCGCCCACCCCGGCGCCGGCGAGACCCGCGTCCACCGCATGAAGGTCGGCATCTACGACGACAACGGTACCGGCACCCTCGAGCGCGTCACGAGCGTCGAACTCGACGTCGAGGGTGCGCGCACCGAGGTGGCCGAGCTCGTCGGGACGAGCCGCGGCGCCCTGATCCTGCTCAATGACGACGATCTCACCTACGCGTCGGTTCGCCTCGACGCCGATTCGCTGGCCACCGCGACCGCACGGATCGGCGACATCGCCGACCCCATGCCGCGCACGCTCGTCTGGTCGGCGGCCTGGGAGATGACCAGGCAGGCCGAGATGGCGGCCCGGGAGTTCGCCGAGCTGGTACAGCGAGGCATCGCCTCCGAGTCGGAGATCGGCGTCGTCCAGCGGGTACTGATGCAGGCGAGCAGTGCGATCGAGGCTTACGCGGATCCCGCGTGGGTGTCGTCCACCGGACGCCCCGCCTTCAGTGCCCGACTGCTCGAGCTCGCCCGTGGTTCCCAGCCCGGTTCCGATCACCAACTCGCGTTCGTGAACACCTGGCTGGCAGGCAAACTCAACGATGATCAGGTGGCAGCCGCCCGCGGTCTCCTCGACGGAGACGATCCGGTTTCGCACGGCCTCACCGGTCTGGTGGTGGATACCGACATGCGGTGGAAGCTGGTGCGCGCGTTGGCATCCGCCGGCGCGATCGACACAGATCCCACGAGTTCGCCGGTGATCGACGCCGAGGCGCAGCGCGACAACACTGCCACGGGTCAACGCCAGGCGGCCGCCGCCCGCGCGTCACGACCGCTCGCCGAGGCGAAAGCCGATGCATGGGCGCAGGCCGTCGACGACGACTCACTCTCGAACGTCTACACGCGGACCATGATCGAGGGGTTCGCTCGGGCCGGTCAGGGTGAACTGTTGCAGCCGTACGTGGCCAAGTACTTCGAGGCGATCCCCGGTATCTGGAGCCGTCGGTCGAGCGAGGTGGCGCAGACGGTCGTGGTGGGTCTCTATCCGCACTGGGCGATCGACGCCGAGGCCATCGCGGCCGCCGACGAGTTCTTGGCGGCCGATCACCCGCCCGCGCTGAAGCGCCTGATCTCCGAAGGCCGTGACACCGTCGCCCGGTCCCTGCGCGCCCGGGAGTTCGACGCACAGCAATGAGTGTGCGGGTCCGGCGATCTCGGTCGCCGGACCCTACCCTCAACGATTACGCCAGCGATACCTGACCTGCGGCCGCCCGGTGTTGCCGTACTCGGTGATCCGCTCGACGGCGCCGTCCTCGGCCAGCCGCTCGAGATAACGCCACGCGGTGACACGCGAACTACCCAGCACTGCAGCGACTTCCGATGCGGTGAGCCCGCCGTCGCTGTCGCGGACCGCACGGCCGACGGCGTCCTCGGTTTCCGGGGCCGCACCCTTCTTGGCGGTACGCCGCGTATCCGAGGTCCGTAACTCCGCGAGCGCGCGGTCGACGTCACGCTGACTCACCGCGTCGCTGCCCGCGGTGAGCGCACCCCGATAGTTGAGATACTGCCTGATCTTCTCGCCGAAGGCGGCAAAGGTGAAGGGCTTCAGCAGATAGAGCAGCACGCCGTGCGACATCGCGTTACGCACCGTGGCCAGATCCCGCTGTGCGGTGATCGCGATGACATCGGGCCCGGATCGCAGCCCCGACAACGCCGAGGCGAGGTCGACGCCTCGCGCGTCGGGCAATCCGAGGTCGAGCAGCACCAGATCGACGGGCGCGGGCGAGGCGGCCGCCTCTGTCGCGACACGCATCGCCTGCTGCGCCGTGGTGACAGACGCCACGACCTCGAAACCACCCAAGCGAGCGAGATATTCGCGGTGCGCCTCTGCGATGAGGGGTTCGTCCTCGACGATCAGCACGCGAATCATCGGTCGGCGCCCGCCGGCCTGTCGCCGGCGCCTTCGTCCACGGCGCGGTCCGCCGCAGCGAACGTCGCCGTCACCACAGACGCATAGGTGTTCTCCGCGCACAGGTTTCCCGCGTGCTGATCGACGACGCCGGCGACAAGCGCGAGGCCCAATCCGCGGCCTGCGGCATCACCTCCCGCCTTGGTCGAGTACCCGCGAGTCTGTGCGCGCCCGAACTCGTCGGGATCCATTCCGGGTCCGCTGTCGGCGACCACCACCTCGAGCCGTCGGATGTCACCCACGACGGTCACCTCCACCCACGGATCGGCCGGATCGCACGCGTCGAGCGCATTGTCGATGAGGTTGCCCACGACGGTGATCATCTCATCGACGGTGAGCAGCTGGGTGGCATCGTCGCCGACCTGCGAATCCTCGGTGAGCGTCAACGAGATACCGCGCTCGGCGGCCTGCGCCGACTTGCCCAGCAGGAGTGCCGCCAACGCCGGCTCCGCGACCGCCTCGGTCATGCGATCGATCAAGCGTTGCGACAGTTGCATCTCGGTCGTGGCCATCGAGGCGGCCTCCTCGCTGCGCCCCGTCTCGATCATCGCGACGATGGTGTGCAGCCGATTCGCCGATTCGTGCAGCTGCGAGCGCAGGGCCTCGGCAAAACGCGTCATCGCGTCCAGTTCGCCCATGGCCTCGGCCATCTCGGTTCGGTCGCGAATCGTGATGACGGCAGAGGTGGGATCACTCGGCACCGGCGAACGACTGACCACCAGCGTCCGGCCCTGCTCTGCCCAGAGCATGTCGACCAACGGCTCGTCTCCCGTCGCCAGGAACGCCGGCAGGTCGATCTCACCGTCGCGAGGATCGCCGAGTAACCGCCGTGCCTCGTCGTTGACAAGGGCGGGCCGACCGCGCTCGGTCACCACCAGCCCTTCACGTACCGCGTGGAGCACCGCGTCGTGATGCTCGTACATGAGGCGGAGTTCCGATGGCGCCAACCCGCCGGTCTGCCGGAGGAGTCGTCGGCGGATCAGCCACAGGCCCAACCCGGCCGTGACGAGCGCCGCCAGCCCGATCGCGGCGATCAGCGGGAGTTGCGCCAGCCATGCGGCGCTGAGCGACTGCAGGGTGATCCCGGCCGCGACCAGACCGACGATCCGCCCGTCACGCGCACGCACCGGCGCCACCGTGCGGATCGAGGGCCCGAGCGTGCCCGTGTAGGTCTCGGTGTACACCTCGCCCGCGAGCGCTTCGGCGGTGGAGCCGATGTACTTGCGTCCGATGAGCGCGGGATCGGTGTGCGTGTAGCGCGTGCCGTCGGTGCCCATGATCGTGATGAAGGCGATGTTTGTCGACGTCCGGACCTGTTCGGTGACCGGCTGCAGCGTCGCCGCCGGGTTCGGTGACATCAGCGCCCGCGCCGTCGACGGCGAATCGGCAAGACTGACCGCGATCGCGGTCACCTCGTCGCGGGCGGCGCGGTCGCCGTCGACACGCGCATCGATCGCGGCGAGGACACTGCCCGCGACGACGATCACGGCGACCACCATGAGCAGCCAGGCCACCGCCTGCCCCGCGAGGGTCCGGGGCACCACTCGACGCATGTGCCACCTCCGCACGCAATTCATCGGTTACGTTCGCTGAACGAAACGAACTCAATCGTGACCCGCGTCACGCGTCCGTCCCACAATCCATACACGGGCGGTGACCGCGCGGTCCATGACGCGGTGCGACGATGAGAGGAACTCCGATGAATCTGAGATCACGACCGGGCGAATCGGGCGAACAGCCCTCCGGTGAGGTGTCCACCACCGGGGTGCCGACCACCAGGAAACGAGATCGGACGCACTGGCTGTACATCGCCGTGATCGTTGCGGTGGTGGCGGGCGTCATCGTCGGGCTGGTCGCACCCCAGCTGGGCAAGGACCTCGCATTTCTCGGCACCATGTTCGTGAGCCTCATCAAGATGATGATCGCCCCGGTCATCTTCTGCACGATCGTCCTCGGCATCGGATCGGTCCGAAAGGCTGCGACCGTCGGCAAGGTCGGGGGTCTGGCGTTCGTCTACTTCCTGGTGATGTCGACCGTCGCACTCGCGATCGGCCTCGTGGTCGGAAACCTGATCAAACCCGGCGATGGCCTCAACATCGCGACGACCGCCGGCAAGGGCGCCGAATTGGCCAACGAGGCCCACGAATCCGGCGGGACACTCGACTTCGTCGAGGGCATCATCCCCACCTCGATGCTCTCCGCCCTGACCGAGGGCAACGTGCTGCAGGCGCTCTTCGTGGCCCTCCTCGTGGGATTCGCCATCCAGGCCATGGGTCGCACCGGCGAGCCGATACTGACCGCGGTGTCGTACTTCCAGAAGCTGGTCTTCAAGGTGCTGTCGATGATCCTGTGGGTTGCACCGATCGGCGCGTTCGGTGCGATCGCCAACGTCGTCGGCCAGACCGGCTGGGCCGCAGTCCAGCAACTGCTGATCCTGATGCTCGCGTTCTACATCACCTGCGTGGTTTTCGTGTTCGGCGTCCTCGGCGTCCTGTTGCGGACTGTTGCCGGCGTGTCGATCTTCCGTCTGGTCCGCTACCTGGCGCGCGAGTATCTGCTGATCTTCGCCACCTCGTCGTCGGAGTCCGCCCTCCCTCGCCTCATCGCCAAGATGGAACACCTGGGCGTGGAGAAGACCACCGTGGGTGTGGTGGTGCCCACCGGCTATTCCTTCAATCTCGACGGCACGGCCATCTACCTCACGATGGCCTCGATCTTCATCGCCGACGCGATGGGCGATCCCCTGTCGATCGGTGAACAGATCGGGCTGCTCGCCTTCATGATCATCGCTTCGAAGGGCGCCGCCGGCGTCAGCGGCGCGGGGCTGGCCACCCTCGCGGGCGGATTGCAGGCCCACCGGCCGGAGATGCTCGACGGAGTGGGTCTCATCGTCGGGATCGACCGGTTCATGTCGGAGGCACGCGCGGTGACGAACTTCTCCGGCAACGCGGTCGCGACGCTGCTGGTCGGGTCGTGGACGGGGACCATCGACAAGGACCGGATCGACACCGTACTGAGTGGCGGCGCGCCGTTCAACGAGTCGGACATGGTCGACGACGAACCGGTGGACCGTCTTGCCGACGAGGGCGCCGACCGGACATCGTCGCGTTCGGACCGCGCCGACAGAACACTCACCGATCACTGATCACACGTCCACCGAGAACAGCAGGCGGCCGCTCACCCGAAAGGTGAGCGGCCGCCTGTTGGATTGATCGAGAGTTCGGCTGGTCAGGAGGCTGCTGCGGCGGTCGACATTACCCGCAGCGCCGCGATCAGCCCGTCGATCAGGTCGCCCTGACGGAAGCCGGTCACAGCTGCGGTCACACCGAGCTGGGCCACACGATCGTTGACCCGATCGGCGACGGCGACACCCGAGACGACCACGACCTCGTGCGAATTCGGGGACACCGCGATGAGCGCGCCATGGGCCGGCTCCGGCGACCGGAGCAGCACCGCGCGGGCATCGGCGACGGCATCGGTGCCGAGCTCACCGACATAGACGGAGAACCGGACGAGCGCCTTCTCGCTGGCACTCTTGAGTGCCTCGTCGAGACCGATCAGCTCTTCGCGGGTGAACGGCGGCGTCGTGGGTGCCTGACCCGGGAACCGGGTCGCCGACACCCGACCGCTGTTGGTGATGACCGTGCCGACCGGCAGCGCGGCCGCCGACGTCGTTTCGACGACGCCGGCGTGACGACCTGTTGCTACCTCACCACTTGCCACTGGCCGAGCCTCCGTCCACATCGGTCGATTCCGCATGATGTGCCAGCGCCATCGGCTCGATGTCGGTGGCGCTGAAGAGCAGTGGTGCGTGATCCCACCGCTGATCGAGGGTGTACAGCGACACCTTCGGATACTTCGTGTTGAACGTGAACGCCATCGCGATGACACATGCCACGACAAGGACCACACAGATGATCGTGACAGGCACTCCGATGGCGACGATCAGGTTGTCCATGTCACCCTTTCGATCGGCTGCACTGCGGTGACCTGCGGAACATCCGATGTACAGGTCATTGTGATCAATCTAGCCGACGCACGCGGCACCCGGGCGGTGACCCCTACAGTGCGTCGTAGACAGAAACCGCCGACCACGTCGTTCGACTCCGAAGCGATGTCAGGCCGCGCCGGCGTCGATGTACTGCGCCCACGCCGGATCGATCTCCTTCACCGCGGCGAGCAGACGCCAATGACGCCCCTTGGGAGCGCCTGGCTGCACACGCAGCGTCCAACCCAACTCGCTCAGGAGCCGATCCGCCTTGCGGTGATTGCAGCTCGCACAGCAGGCAACACAGTTCTCCCACGTGTGTGATCCGCCCCGGCTACGGGGCAACACGTGGTCGATGGTGGTCGCCTTGGCGGCGCAGTACCCGCAGCGGAATCGGTCGCGATGCATGAGTGCGGCCCTCGTGAGGGGCACGACGGCGCGATACGGCACCTTGACGAAGGATCGGAGCCGGATGACCGACGGCACCGGGACGGACATGTCGGCCGAGTGCACGGCCAGCCCGCCGTCGTCGGCATGGACGACGTCGGCCCTCTCCCGCAGGACCAGCACGATTGCACGGCGCAACGAGATGGCCGTCAGCGGCTCGTAGGTGGCATTGAGCAGGAGTACCCGGCGACGGCCCCAGAGCAGTGCAGAACGCGTCGGAGGAACGGTGCCGGCCTCGTGTGCGCGTGCACCGGGCAGGGGGTTGAGCGCAGTGATGCTCGCTCGGCCGCCGTCGGCCGATACCGTCTTTGCTGCTCTCCTGCTCGTCATATGTGTCTCCCACCTCAACACGACGAGGTCAAGTTGACCATGGAACACCGACTATTGCACGACAATTGTGTGTGTCGCCGCAGGTCGGCTCGGTGAACACCGGGTGGCCCGCTCGCCTGCACACGATGTGCGGTTGAGGCCTGCGCCCGCGGTCAGGACAATGGAGACCGTGAGCACTGAGGTCCCCGGCGGCATACAGCCCAACAACCCTTCGACGCAGCGAACCTTCTACGACGAGGTCGGCGGCGCGGAAACTTTTCGCAAGCTCACCGCGCGGTTCTACGAGGAGGTCGCCGCTGACGAGGTGCTGCGTCCGCTGTATCCGGAAGAGGACCTCGTACCCGCCGAACGACGGCTGCGGATGTTCCTCGAGCAGTATTGGGGCGGACCCCGCACGTATTCGGAGGAGCGTGGCCATCCGCGGCTGCGGATGCGGCATCATCCGTTCCGTATCGGCCCCATCGAACGCGACGCCTGGCTGCGCTGCATGCACACCGCGATCGCGTCGATCGACGCCCAGACCCTCGACGACCCACACCGGCGTGCCCTCGTCGACTACATGGAGATGGCCGCGCAGTCGATGATGAATTCGCCCGTCTGACACGCCGACACGTCGGTTCCGACGCGCCGAGATGACCTGTAGTTCTCACCGAAAACACAGGTAGGGCACAATGACGACGGTGAGCGACGAGACATCGAACGCTGTCCCCGCCGAACCGGATCCCGATGGTGCGGCCGACGCCGCATCCATTGATGCCGACGGGAACGACGTGACCTCCGAGGATTCCTCGCACGCGGCCACGGACAGCACAGACGAGGACGCGGCCGCCACGGTCGACGACACGTCGGACGACGCGGACGACGTTGCCCCGGCCGAAGCCGGGATCTCCGCGACAGGTGAGACGGACGCGACGGATCAGACCGAGGAGACCGGAGTTCCGGACTCCGACATCGTCGCGGACGGAGGCGGCGACACCGTCGGGGACGAGCACGTCGACGTCGTCGAGAACGACGACGAGAACGAAGACGAAGACGAGGACGACGCCGGCTCCGAAAACGAGACCGGAGAAGCGAACACCGACGACGTCGTCACATCCGCCGACGCGGCCGATGACGTCGCCGTGGAAGAGGATCCGTCTTCCGGGGCCGACGACGTCGTGATACCCACCAGCACCGCAACGCAACTCGACACCACCGACGAAACGTGGTGGAAGTCGGCCATCTTCTATCAGATCTACCCGCGCTCGTTCTCGGATCTCAACGGCGACGGCATAGGTGACCTCGCCGGCGTCATCGACAAGCTCGGTTACCTCGAGCTCCTCGGGGTGGATGCGCTGTGGCTGAGTCCGATCATGCGCTCCCCCATGGCAGATCACGGTTACGACGTCTCCGACCCGCGGGACATCGACCCGATCTTCGGCGATCTCGCACGCTTCGACGAGCTGATCGCCGAGGCCCATGAGCGTTCCATCCGCGTCACCATGGACCTCGTTCCCAACCACACCAGTGACCGACACCCGTGGTTCGTCGACGCGCTCGCGGCCGAACCCGGCAGCGCTGAGCGGGCGCGGTACATCTTCCGGGACGGGCGCGGCGACGACGGCGAGCAACCGCCCAACAACTGGCAGAGCATCTTCGGCGGGCCGGCCTGGACCCGGGTGCCGAATCCGGATGGCACGCCCGGTCAGTGGTACCTCCACATCTTCGCCGCCGAGCAGCCGGATCTGAATTGGGAGAACCCTGAGGTCTTCGACGATCTGGAGAAGACCCTGCGGTTCTGGCTCGACCGCGGGGTGGACGGCTTCCGGATCGACGTCGCGCACGGCATGGCCAAGCCCACCGACCTGCCGGATATGGACCTCGAGTCGGCAGGCCTGCTGCAGAACGACGACGACGATCCGCGGTTCAACAACTATGCGGTGCACGACATCCATCGCAAGATCCGCAAGGTGCTCGACGATTATCCCGGCGCGGCAAACGTCGGTGAGATCTGGGTCGACGACAACGAGCGATTCGCGGAGTACCTGCGGCCCGACGAACTGCACCTCGGCTTCAACTTCCGCCTCGCCAAGGCGACATTCGACACCGAATCGATCCGCGATGCGATCGAGAATTCGCTCGAGGCGGTGCTGTCTGTGTCGGGCGTGCCCACCTGGACGCTGTCGAATCATGACGTGGACCGCGAGGTCAGCCGATACGGCCGGATCGCGGGTTCGCCGGCCGCGTCCGACCCGACCGCGCTCGATCTCGAGTCGCACGAGGGCGCATCGGAGGACACCGAACCCGAGGACGCCGAATCCGGCGATGTCGAATCCGGCGATGTCGAATCCGGCGATGTCGACATCGATCTCGGCATCCTGCGGGCGCGCGCAATGCTGCTCGTCGAACTCGCGCTGCCCGGGACGGTCTTCATCTACAACGGCGCCGAGCTCGGACTGCCGAACGCGGAACTGCCCGACGAAGCCCTGCAGGATCCGGTGTGGGAACGCTCCGGGCACACCGAACGCGGGCGCGACGCATGTCGGGTCCCGTTGCCGTGGGAGGGGTCCGAGCCCCCGTTCGGATTCAGCAGCAATCCCGACACCTGGCTGCCCATGCCCGGATCGTGGGCGCGATTCACCGTGGAAGCGCAACTCGAGGACATCGGATCAACCCTGTCTCTGTACCGACAGGCGATCGAGATGCGTTACGAACGGCCGGAATTCGAGGGCGACACGGTGGAGTGGTACGGGGCGCCGGAGGGTTGCCTCGCGTTCCGCAGGTCGGTGGGACACCTGACGTGTGCGCTCAACACGGGCGACGTCCCGGTTCCGCTACCACCCGGTGGTGAGATCCTGTTGACCAGCTACCCACTCATCGACGGGCAGCTGGCACCGAACTCGGCCGCCTGGCTGGTCTGACGCCATACGCGAGAGACGGTGCGACCCGAAGTCGGTCACACCGTCGTCATCGCGATCTTCTCCCGACGCTGGAAGACCGACCCGTACCGGGCGTCGATCCGAATCCAGGCGCCGGACACGCGGATCCGCACCGGCTCGTCGGCGGCGATGCGATCGATCGGCGACGACTCGGTGACCTCGTGTCCGTCGGCGTCGCGGATGAATCCCATCGCGGTGACTGCGAAGATCGACCGCATCGACACCCCTGCCCGCCGGTCGCCCTCGCGCGAGGTGACATCGAGCACGTCCTGATCGAGCAGTCCGGTCGCGGGGCCGTGCGCACTTCCCTCGGTGCGTGCGAGATGCGCACCGCCACGCGACAACTCGACAACTGTCCGGGCCGGTACGTCGTCGAGCTGCGTGAATCCGGTGTTGGCGGGCAACGCGCCGCGCCATGCGCTGTCCAGACCGAAGCCGGGATCCACCGCGGTCCCGGGCTCTGCCGCCGACAACGACGCGCGCAACATCCCGGCATCGGCGACGAGATCATCAGGACGCATCGTCCCGAACACGGATCTGCTCGCGAGGACATCGAATCCGGTGTTGACCCAGAATCCGAGCAGACCATCACGCCTGGCGGCCACTCGCACTGCCGCCGTGTCATCAAGGCGCACAGCGCGACCCAGAAAGGCGGCCGCGTCGGACCGGTCGCCCGGCCCGGTCACGGTGATGTGACGTTCCGGTGCGGTCATCGTGCCACCGCGTCCGCACGGCGGAATGACGCGAGGAACTCCTTCTCGTCCGCTGTGAGCCGACGCAGACGCTGGACATCGACATCGAACGCGACGAGCTGGGTGCTGGCGGTGACCGCCGGTTTGCTCGCCGGGTCAGCGCCCTTCGGTCGGACCTCGTAGGCGACCGTGAAGTCCACTGCGCGCAGTTGCTCGATGTACATGGTGACCTCGATCGGTCCCTCATCGTGACGCACCTGTTCTCGGTACTTCACGTGCAGATCGGCCACCACACACCCCTCTCGCAAGGAAGCCGTGGGGCGACCGTCATAGAAGAGCCACGGTATCCGGGCCTCTTCGAGGAGGGTGACCATCCGTGCGTGGTTGATGTGGGCGAAGACATCCATGTCAGACCACCGGACGGGCACCTTCACCAGGTAGCCGGCGTCGGTCTTCGTTCCCTCGTCCTCGTAGAGCACGCGTTTCCCTTCCCAGATGGCATCGACCCGCGACTCGAGGTCGCGGGTTCAACCCTACGCAAGCACGATCAGCCGATCAGCCCGGCACGATCTGTACCGGCAGCCCGTTGAGCACGACGGTGCCCGACAACGGATCGAGCACCGTCCCGTCGTTGAGCCGATTCACGTTGACGCCCGGCGCCGCGGCCGCGATCGACAGGCGGGTGCCCTCGAGGTCGTGACCCCAGCCGTGTGGCAGCGACGCGACACCGGGACGGATGTCGGAGGTGATCTCGACGGCGACGGACAGTTCACCACCCGGCCCGCGGACGACCGCGAGGTCGGAGAGTCCGAGGCGGTCCGCGTCGTCGGGGTGAACGTGCAGAGTGCACCGGTTGGTCCCCCCGGACAACGCGGGCAGATTGTGCATCCAGCTGTTGTTGGAGCGAAGGTTGCGCCTGCCGATGAGAACGAGGTCATCGGGTCCGCGGTCGACCGCGGCTCGCAGCCGTTCGACGTCACCGATCAGTTCCTCTGCGGCGAGCTCGATCGTGCCCGATTCGGTCCGCAGGACTCCGGGGAGACGCGGCCTCATGGGACCGAGGTCGATGCCGTGTGGGGCGTCGCGAAGGACGGCGAGGGTCAGACCGCCGGGCCGGGTGCCGAATGCGTCCCCGTAGGCGCCGAGCCGCAGCATCATGTCGAGCCGACGCTCGTATCCCGGTCCGCCGCACAGCATGTCGACGAGCTCCTCGACCCGACGGCCGGCGACCGGTGAATGCGGATCCGACACCTCTTTCGAGAGGGTCGCGGTGATCGCCTGATCGTCCACCAGGGTCGGGTCGGCGTGGACACCGACCCCGCTGACGGCCAAGGCGATCCGCGACACGATCTCGGCCTCGTCGGGCCGCCCCTCGGGCAGCTCGACCACCGGAGGTGAGTACCGGGCCGTCGCCCGGATGGCGAGGTTGTTCAGCACGAAGTCGAAGTGAGGGCTCTGTGACGGTGGCGGCGGCGGCAGGATGACGTCCGCGTGACGCGTGGTCTCGTTGAGGTAGGGGTCGATGCTGAGCATGAAGTCGACACCGTCGAGGGCGCGCGCGAGGCGCTCGCCGTTGGGCGCGGAGAGGACCGGGTTCCCGGCCACCGTGATGAGCGCTCTCAGTTGTCCGCTCCCGGGCGTATCCAGTTCCTCGGCGAGCGCGACGGTCGGCAGTTCGCCTGCGATCTCGGGGTGCCCTGACACCCGACTCCGCCACCGCCCGGTGCGGAACCTGCGGCCCGGACGTGGCGGGCGCGGCGCCGGCGCCGTGGGCGGTGTCGGGAACATCACGCCACCGGGCGTGTCGAGATTTCCGGTCAGGATGTTGATCGCATCGATGAGCCAGCTACCGACGGTCCCGAATTCGACTGTCGTGGTGCCCATCCGGCCGTAGACCGCGGCCGACGACGCGGTCGCCACCGCGCGGGCGAGATCACGGATGTCGGCGGCGGGGACGTCACAGTGTCGGGCGACGCGTTCGGGTGCGAAATCGTCGGCCACCCTACGAAGGGCGTCTACGCCGCTCACGTGACGTGCGATCCCACCCAGGTCGGGCGCCACCAGGTTCTCGTCGAACAACGTGTGGACGACGGCGAAGAGCAGGGCGGCGTCGGTCCCCGGACGCGGTGCGATATGTGTGTCGGCGAGCTTCGCGGTGCGGGTGCGGGCCGGGTCGATCACGGTCAGGCGGCCACCCCGACGGCGCAATGCGGCCAGCTTCCCCGGGAAGTCGGCGGCCGTGGTGACGCTGCCGTTGGAGACCACCGGGTTCGCCCCGATGATCACCAGATGGTCTGTCCGGTCCAGGTCGGGCACCGGGAACGCGAACGGGTTCCCGAACAGATAACCCAGGGCGACCTGTTTGGGCATCTGGTCCAGAGTGCTCGCACTGAACACCTGCCGGGTGCCCAGCGCACGAGCCAGCAGTGGCGTGTAGAGCGCACCGGCGACGGTGTGCGCGTTCGGATTCCCCAGGTACAGGCCGACCGATGACCCACCATGATCGGCGATGACCGATCCGAGCCGGTCGGCGACCACGTCGAATGCCTGCTCCCACCCGGTCGCCACGAGTTCACCGTCGCGGCGCACCAGCGGTTGGCCGAGACGGTCGGGATCGTTGTCGAGTTCGGGCAGACTCGCCCCTTTGGGACAGATGTAACCGTGACTGAAGACGTCGTCCTGATCGCCTCGCGCCGTCAGGACCCGACCCCGGGTGTCGTCGACGGTGAGGCTCAGTCCGCAGGTCGCCTCACACAGCGGGCAGATGCGCAGCGCGTTTCGGGCCATAGCCAACCCTAGACCGCACTGGGCACCGTCCGGACGGTATCGCTCAACGGATCACACTGCGTAGCTGACGCGCCGCCACCGAGAGCACGGCCAGGTCCAGGGTCTCCGACTCCGTGATGTCGGCGAGCATGGTGCGCACCCGGGACAGCCGCGAGGTGTGCGAGGACTCCCATTCGTCGATCTTCTCGGCCGCCGACTCGTCGGGCTCCCCGACCTCCAGGATCTTCAGCGTGAGTGCCCGCAAGGCGCCGTGCATGTCGTCGCGAAGTGCCAAGCGCGCCAGCGCGTGCCACCGATCGCCGTAGGCGAGGTCCGACACCGCAGTCAGCAGCTCTTCGAGCCCGAAGTGTTCCATCACGGCGAAATAGAGTTCGCCGACCTCGACGGGCTCTCGGTCGGCGATCTCGGCGGCGTCGATGATGTCGAGCAGGCAGAATCGGTGCAGGCTCACCGCCACATCGTTCGCGAGGTCCGCCGGCACCCCGGCCGTCTGGTAGCGCGCAACACGCGCGTCGACGTCGATCGCCGAACTCGCGCCGAACCAGCTGTCGAGCAGCGCGGACAATTCGGCGACCCGTTCTCCGTACCGGGTGATCTCCGCGCCCATCGCCAGCGGCTGCGGCCGGAACCCCAGCAGCCACCGCGACGCCCGGAACAGCAGACGCCGCGCATACATCGTCATCTCGTCGATCACCGTCGCCGGAGCCGGCGCATGAGTGATGCGCTCGAACAATTCATCCATCCCGAAGACGGTGCCCGCCACCACATACGCCCGAACACCCTCTTCCGTCGAACATCCGGTGCCCTCCCCCAGACGGAAGAGATGAGTCATGCCGGCCTTGTCGACCACATCGTTGACCAGCGTCGTGGTCACGATCTCCCGGCGCAGCCGGTGCGAGCGGATCCCGTCGGTGAACCGGTTTCGCAACGGCATCGGGAAGTAGCCGGACAACCGGGCATCGAACACCTCGTTGTCGGGCAGGTCGGTCGCCAGCAGATCCGACTTCGCGGCGAGTTTCACATGTGCCATCAGGGTGGCGAGTTCAGGGGAGGTGAGACCACGTTGCAACTCACCGGCAAAGCGTTTGCGCAGATCGGCCGGTTGCGGCAACGCCTCCAACCGGAGATCGACACCCCGATTGTGCGCGAGATCGGCCAGCTGGCGCATGTGCACGTCCACGCGGACGGTGGAGAAGGCTCGGCTGAAACCGAGCTCGGAATTCTGCGAGATGTTGTCGGCCAGGACGAGGTCGGCGACCTCACCGGTCATCGACGCCAGCAGCGGGTTTCGGTCCGTCATCGCCAGCTCACCCGACGACACCGCGGAGTCGAGAAGGATCTTGATGTTCACCTCGTGGTCGGAACAGTCGACGCCTGCCGAATTGTCCATCGCGTCGGTGTTGACGCGCCCACCCACCAGGTCGAATTCGATCCGGCCGCGCTCGGTGGCGCCGAGGTTCCCGCCCTCTCCCAACACCTTTGCGCGCAACGCGTTGCCGTCGACACGGATCGCATCGTTCGCCTTGTCCCCCACCTCGGCATCGGACTCGGTCGATGCCTTGACGTAGGTGCCGATGCCGCCGTTCCACAACAGATCCACCGGCGCGAGCAGGATGGCACGGATCAGTTCCGGCGGCGACAATTCGGTCACCTCGTCGTCGAGACCGAGCGCACCGCGCATCTCGTGGCTGACCGGCACCGACTTCAGTTCCCGCGACCAGACACCGCCGCCCGCACTGATCAATGATGTGTCGTAGTCGGCCCATGACGAGCGGGCCAGGCTGAAGAGGCGCTCACGCTCCCGCCGTCCCACCGCGGCCTCCGGGTCCGGATCGACAAAGACGTGCCGGTGGTCGAACGCCGCCACCAGCCTGATGTGCTCGGACAACAACATGCCGTTGCCGAAGACGTCCCCACTCATGTCCCCGATGCCGACCACCGTGAATTCCTCGGATTGGGTGTCACGGCCCATCTCGCGGAAATGACGTTTCACCGACTCCCACGCACCGCGCGCGGTGATTCCCATCGATTTGTGGTCGTATCCCGCCGACCCACCCGAGGCAAACCCGTCGCCGAGCCAGAAACCATACTGTGCGGCAACATCGTTCGCGATGTCGGAGAACGCGGCGGTGCCCTTGTCCGCGGCCACCACCAGATACGGATCGTCGCCGTCGCGGCGCATCACCGATCGCGCCGGGATCACCGTCCCGCTCTGATGATCGATGTTGTCGGTGACGTCGAGCAGCCCCGAGATGAAGGCGCGGTAGCATTCGACGCCTTCGTTCCGGTGGCCGTCGCGGTCGGCGGCCGGGTCGCCAGTCGGCGCAGGCGGACGCTTCACCACGAAGCCCCCCTTGGCCCCGACGGGGACGATCACCGCATTCTTCACGGCCTGCGCCTTCACCAGTCCGAGGACCTCGGTACGAAAATCCTCGCGCCGGTCCGACCAGCGGAGTCCCCCGCGTGCGACCATCCCGAAGCGCAGGTGCACACCCTCGACACGTGGCGAGTACACGAAGATCTCGTGCATCGGCCGCGGCTCCGGCGCCTGCGGGATGTCGCGCGGCCGGAGCTTGAAGGACATGACCGGCGGACGCCCGCCATCACCGGTGACGTAGTAGTTGGTTCGCACCGTTGCGGTGACCACCGCGACGAATGCCGACAGGATGCGGTCGGCGTCCAGGCTGATCACCGTGCCGACGTCGTGGCGCAGTCTGCTCAGGACGTCGTCGCGTCGGCCCTCATCCGCACCGTCCGGGTCGAACGATGCCGCGAACAGGTCGACCAGACCCTGGGTCACCGACCCGTACTCACCGAGAACGGACGCGACATGCGTTGTGGTGTACGAGAATCCACACTGACGCAGATATCGGGCGTACGCACGCAACATCGCCGCAGACCGCCAGTCGAGCCCGCAGCGGATCACCAGTTCGTTGAACGCGTCCACCTCCGCGTTCTCACGCCAGATCTGCCGGAACGCGTCGGTGAAACGGTGTTCGAGATCGTCGAGGGCGGCGGTGTCCACCGACATGCCCGCGGTCAGGGTGACGCCGAATTCATACGCCCAGCACGATGTTCCGTCCGGACGGATGAGGTGATAGGGATGCTCGTCGAGGACATCCAGACCGAGGCTGTGGAGCACCGGCAACACGTCGGTGAGGGTGGCGGCCGTCCCGCACAGGTAGAGCGTGAAGATCCACCGGTCGCCGAGTTCCCGATCATCCGGCTCATCGGCGACAAACCGGCTGAGCGTGACGGTGACACCGCCCGGTTCCAGCTGGGTGACATGGATCAGATCGGCGAGGGCGGCGCGTGGGTTCCGCTGCTCCTTGTAGTCCTCCGGAAGCGAGGGCAGGGCGCGCAGCAACGTGTCGACCCCGCCGGCCGGCCAGGCCGCCGGCTGTTCCCCCTCGGCGGTGGCCCGGCCGAGTGCACGGACGCGTTCGTCCCAGCTGCGTATGGATCCGGCGAGTTTCGCCTGCATCTCCTGGTGCCGTCGTCCCCCGGTGTCGAGCGACCCGAGCGCCCGCGCGCGGTCACTGTCGACCCGTACCAACACCTGGAGCAGCGCCAGTGGCATCTCGCTCACCCGCGCCGTGTACGAGATCGCCGTACCACCCAGCGCGTCGAGGAGCTCGGCCTGCAAGGTCAGCCGCGATTGGGTGTTGTACCGGTCCCGTGGCAGGTAGACCAGAGCGGCCGCCATCCGTCCGTCGGGGTTCATGCGGACGAACAGCCGCAGCGATCGCGTGGCGACCGCGTCGAGCATCTCGTCGACCTGACGGCCCAGTTCGGCATCGGTGGCCGCGAACATCTCGACCAGCGGATAGTTCTGTAGCAACTCGAGCATCGCCTGCCCGGCGAACGAATCCGCGTCGACCCCCGCCCGGTCCAGGACCCCGCGCACCTTGGTTCGCAACACCGGGACATCGAGCACCGTCTGGTGCAGGCCCGACGAGGTGAACGTACCGACGAACCGGTGCTCGCCGGCATGCTCGCCGTCGGAGGTGAATGCCGGAATCTGCAGCAGGGTGGGAAAGTCGGAGCGTTGGATGCCCGTCTCCAGGTAGATGCGCGAGACCCGCGGCAACGGTGTCTCGGACGCCACCGGGAACGCCGAGACCACGGTGTCGGTGCGCCACACCCCGAGTCGGTCGGTGAGGTCGGCACCGCCCGCGGGCGCGCGTGCGTATCCGAGCGGCAGGAAGTGGTTGCCGGCGAACCACTCGAGGAGACGTGCGTACTCCTGGCGGTCACCGGCGGGCAGACCCGTCGCACCGGACTCCTGGACGGCCGCGCATTCGACGGCCAGCTCGGTCAATCCGGTCCGCATGCGGTCGACGTCTCGATCCACATCGGCGACCCGGCCGATCACCTCGGTCAATCCGGCCCGCAGGGCCTCCAGATCGAAGTCGGGCGCTCGAGAGAGGGCGACCACGAATATCCACGACTCGATGGCGGTCGACTCTTCGTCGCCGAACCCCGACAGGGACCCATCGTCGGAGCGGATCACCGGCAGCACCGGATGGTCGATGCGGGTCACGGCCAAGTCGTGTGCCTCGACGGTTGCGAGCACAGCCTCGACCAACAAGGGCATGTCGTCGTTGACGACGACGACTTCCACACCGCCGGACTCACTCGCGACGATGTCGACGAGACGCTCACCGTGGCCGCGACGCTGGGCGACGTCGAGATGGCGACGCACCCGGTCCACCTCGTCGGGCGCGAATCGTTCGAGATCCGACGGTTCGGCCGGTCGCCCCGACGACGAACTGAAGTACCGCGCAATCGCTTGCGGCAGAAGCGATGTCACGTTCGACAACGGCACTCACCCCATCGCGGGAAGGGCAGGGACCCGGAGTTTCCGGAGTGTGCCCTCTCCCCTGCGATGGTAATGACCGGGAGTCGGCGCGGTCAGCCGATCCGACGCGTGTCCGCGCTCGGATTCACGTCTAGTCGCGGGTGAGCTTGCGGTGGGTCACACGGTGCGGGCGTGCGGCGTCCGCGCCGAGTCGATCGACCTTGTTCGCCTCGTACGCCTCGAAGTTGCCCTCGAACCAGAACCACTGGCCTTCGGCGACGTTGCCCTCCCACGCCAGGATGTGGGTACACGTGCGGTCCAGGAACCAGCGGTCGTGCGAGATGACGACGGCACAGCCGGGGAACTTCTCGAGCGCGTTCTCCAGTGAACCGAGGGTCTCCACGTCGAGGTCATTGGTCGGCTCGTCGAGCAGGATCAGGTTGCCGCCCTCTTTGAGGGTCAGCGCCAGGTTGAGCCGGTTTCGCTCACCACCGGACAGGACCTCGGCGCGCTTCTGCTGGTCGGGGCCCTTGAACCCGAAGGCGCTCACGTACGCGCGCGACGGCATCTCGTTCTGGCCGACCTCGATGTAGTCCATCCCACCCGACACGACCTCCCAGACGTTCTTCTTGGGATCGATGTTCGAGCGGTTCTGGTCGACGTAGCTGAGCTTGACCGTCTCGCCGACCTTGACGGTGCCCGAGTCGGGCTCCTCGAGGCCGACGATGGTCTTGAACAGCGTCGTCTTGCCGACGCCGTTGGGACCGATCACACCGACGATGCCGTTCCTCGGCAAGGTGAAGGACAGGTCCTTGATCAGGACCCGACCGTCGAAGCCCTTGTCGAGGTTGTTGACCTCGACAACCACGTCGCCGAGGCGCGGCGGGGTCGGGATCTGGATCTCCTCGAAGTCGAGCTTGCGGGTCTTCTCGGCCTCGGTCGCCATCTCCTCATAGCGCGCGAGACGGGCCTTGTTCTTGGTCTGCCGGGCCTTGGCACCCGAACGGACCCACGCGAGCTCTTCCTTCAGACGGCGCTGCAGCTTCTGGTCCTTCTTGCCCTGGACCTCGAGACGCTCGGCCTTCTTCTCCAGATAGGTGGAGTAGTTGCCCTCATAGGGGTGCAGCTTGCCGCGGTCGACCTCGCAGATCCAGCCGGCGACGTGGTCCAGGAAGTACCGGTCGTGGGTCACGGCGAGCACGGCACCCGCGTAGCCGGCGAGGAACTGCTCGAGCCACAGCACGCTCTCTGCGTCCAGGTGGTTGGTCGGCTCGTCGAGGAGCAGCAGATCCGGCTTCTGCAGCAGGAGCTTGCACAGCGCGACGCGGCGCCGCTCACCTCCGGAGAGGTGGGTCACGGGCGAATCCCCCGGCGGGCAGCGCAATGCGTCCATCGCCTGCTCGAGCTGCGAGTCGAGGTCCCACGCGTCATTGTTGTCCAGGTCTTCCTGGAGCTTGCCCATCTCCTCCATCAGCTCGTCGGAGTAGTCGGTGGCGAGCTGTTCGGCGATCTCGTTGAAGCGGTCGAGCTTCACCTTGATCTCGCCCATGCCCTCTTCGACGTTCTGCTTGACCGTCTTCTCCTCGTTGAGGGGAGGCTCCTGCAGGAGGATGCCGACAGTGGCGTCGGGGTCGAGGAAGGCTTCGCCGTTCGACGGCTGGTCGAGTCCGGCCATGATCTTCAGGATCGACGACTTGCCCGCGCCGTTGGGCCCGACGACGCCGATCTTGGCGCCGGGATAGAACGACATGGTGACATCGTCGAGGATGACCTTGTCGCCGTGCGCCTTGCGCACCTTCTTCATCGTGTAGATGAACTCGCTCACGCTTGCACCTCTCTAGCAGCGATTTCGGGTCTCTGGACTGTGGTATCCCCCGCACGCCTCCCCCGCGGGGAGGAAGGAACCAGGCGAAAGGTCCAACCCATGACACAACGGTTGTTCAGTCTAGTGGTTCACGTCGGGGCCCACGCCCCGCCGCCTCGGGCCCTGCCATGCCCGACCGGCTGGAGGGACCCGATGGTCGGCGGTCGCCGGTTCGCGCTCAACGCGTTTCGACGTTGCCTCCGGCCCCGCGCGCGGAGACCTCCTTGTCGTGGTCGGTCTGCAGGGTCAACCAGAACGTCTCGCTCTGGTTGAACAGCTTTCCGAGCCTCTGCGACATCGTCAGGGAGATTGCCCGCCGGCCCTCGATGATCTCGCGGACGTCTCCGACGGGCACGCCCAACTGACCCGCCAACTGACGCGGCGACAGGCCGAGGTCACTCATGAACTCTTCGGCGAGGATCTCGCCGGGATGGATGGCTTGGTGCACGGTGACGACGGTATCCGCGACGTCGGCGCTGACAAAACGGTCGACCGTGTGTGCGGGAACAGAACAGGACAAATGACCCCGATCGCTCGCTCACCGGGGTCACTTGTCAGTTGTGGCTGTTCAGGCGTGGTGGTCGACGGGCCGTCACGCCGCCGTCGGGGCCGAGTCGACCTGCGCCGACTGGTCTGCTGTCTCGACCACCTGCGGCCGGTCCGAGCCGGGGATCCCCTGGTAGCTCACCACGCATCGGCTGAGGTCCAGACCGACCGCGTTGGCGGTCATCTCCAGGTCCGAGCGCTTCTCTCCGTCCGCGGTGACGTACTCATTGGTCTTGATCTGCCCGTGCGCGATGACCGGGCGACCCTTCGCGACGGCCAGACCGACCCCCACCAGCAGTCGGCGCCAGCAACTCACTGTCAGATACAGCGTCGGCCCGTCGATCCACTCCCGGCTCCGCTTGTCGATCCGTCGCGAGTTGCATGCCACGCGGAAGGAGATCACCTCCTCTCCGGTCGTGGTCTGCCTGCGCCGCGGTTCGGAAACAACAGTGCCGATGATGGTGGTGTATGTCTCGTACATGCTCGACTCCTCGGGTTCTCCCGCGCCACGAGTGTCTCGTGGCTGGAGTCAGCATCGATCACGGTACGGCTCAGCGGGTGGCCGCGAGCCGATCTGTGGACAGATTCCCCGGACCGACGCCGATCACTTCCCGTTGTGGAGTTCCTTGAGCATCTCGTTGTAGCTCTCGAGGTCGGCATCGTGATCACGCGCCGCCCGGCGATCGTAGCGGCGGGCCTGCTTCTCGTCCTGTCGCCGCCACTGCACCAACAGCGCGAGCATGATCACCACCAGCGGTATCTCGCCTGCCGCCCAGGCGATCCCGCCACCAGCTCGCTGATCGTCGAACAGGTCGTATGCGAACGGGAGGTTCAGGCTGCGGTAGTAACCCTCGGCGATGACAGCGCTGGTCATCATGAGCGCCACCCCGAAGAACGCGTGGAACGGCAACGAACCCATGACGATGCCCAGTTTGGCGACCGGTCGGACCTGACGCGGAGCCGGGTCGATGCCGATGACGATCCAGTAGAAGAGGTAGCCGCTGAGCAGGAAATGCACGTTCATCAGGATGTGCGCCGCGTGATACTGCACCACTGTCTCGAACACGCCACCGAGGTACAGGACATAGAAGCTGCCGACGAACAGGATCGCCGCGACCGCCGGGTGCGTGAGGAAACGCGAGGGCGGGCTGTGGATGGCCGACTGGATCCATTCCCGCGGCCCAGGTGGATTACCGCGCCCCGCCGGCCGCAGCGCGCGGAGTGCGAGTGTGACGGGCCCGCCCAGCACCAGCAGGACCGGGATCATCATCGACATCAGCATGTGCGCGATCATGTGCATGCTGAACATCGCCGGCGAATACCGGCCGAGGCCCGACGACGTGGTGAACAGCAGCAACGCACAGCCGAGTATCCAGGCCACGGTCCGCCCCACGGGCCAGTCGTCGCCGCGGCGGCGTAGTCGCAGCACCCCACGCAGATAGACGACGGCCAGGACGATCGCGAGCGTCCCGAACAGAAGATCGAACCGCCAGTCGACGAGGATTCGCCACGGCGAGGGCGCGGCGTCGATCCGGTACCCGATCTGCGCCTCGACAGCGGAGACGTCGGCGTTCTCGCCGGCCGGCGGCGGGGTCCTGGACAATCCGACAGCCAGACCGAAGGTGATTGCGAACACCAGCGTCTCGACGATGCCGAACCGGACGAAGGTCGACCGTTGCGCCGGCTCGTCCTCGAGCCGGGTGATGGTGACCCGCCGGTGCCAGGCACCGATTGCCCCGAGAACCACCAGCGCACAGATCTTGGCCAGCACCAGCCGGCCGTAGATGTCAGTGAAGAGATCGGAGAGCGGCATGCGCACGAGCGCGTTGATCACACCGCTGATACCGACGACGACAATGCTCCAGAAGGCGACCCTCGAAAACCGTCTGACCGCCAGTACCCGCCAGCGGCCGTCGGCCAGCGCGTAGACGACCACTGCGAACAGCCCACCCATCCACAGCGTCGCGCCGACGATGTGCAGGATCAGGCTGTTGGTCGCGACGTCGTGATCGCCGCCCGTGGACGAGTGCCCGGCGAGCGCCGCCGGCATCAGACTCAGCACCACCAGGGCGACCGCGCCGAACGTCCACCCCCAAGTCAGGATCACCCGCGACAGCGCCGCGGCGGCAACCGCGAAGATCGCCGTCCACAGCCAGGTGCGGGCATCGGCCACCTGAGAGTAGGACGTGATGAGATTGGCAGGCTTGAGCGACTCCGACAGCGGTTGCCCACTCACATTGGAGATCGACAGGGGGATCAGCAGGACGGCGCAGACACTCCAGGTGAGCGCTGCCGCCGCCGCGATCCGAATCGCGCGATAGCCGCCGACGTCGAGCACACCGTCGGACTGCGGAGGTACGAAGAACGCGGCGAACAGCGCAGATCCCAGCGCGATCGCGGCACTCACCTCACCGATCGCGGTGACCGCGGGCAGGCCGTACGTCGTCAGCCAGCCCGGATCGGGCACCCCGGCCAGTTGTACGGCCGTCGCCGCCGACAGCGCCGTCACCAGGATCGCGACGATCCCGGCCAGCCAGCCGAGCGCCCACGACAAGCCCGCCGCGACGCCACGCAGCTCGCGCATCGCGTCCCGGCCGGGCTCGGCCGGAACTGTCGGCGTTGCGCTGGTCATGGCACCACTCTAGGACGGGATATACTCGCCCACGCTGCCGCCCCGAGCGGCGCTGCCTCCGTAGCTCAGGTGGATAGAGCAAGGGCCTTCTAATCCCTAGGTCGCAGGTTCGAGTCCTGCCGGGGGCACTGTCCGCCGCGTGATCGCGGCGACGTCAGCCGAGTCCGCGGTTACCCGACCACAGGATGGCGGCGCGGGCGGCGGCCCGGTCGATGAGCGCGGAGATCTCCGGATCGTCCGGGACCCGGAACGACGTGTAGGCACCGCGCCCGCCCCGTGTCGGGCGCCCGTATGCCTTGGCCGCGAGCCGGCCGTCCGGCAGGAGACGCACGTTCAGTGTCGTCAACGTGAACTCCTCGTCACGCCGCACATCCGTCCAGCGCAGATTCTCGGGGACGGTGACGTTGATCGCCAACGCGCTGACCTCCACGTCGCCTGCCTCCACTCCGGACTCCTCCACCATCTCGACGACCTCACAGGTCGGCTGCCGGATCGATCGTCGCCTCGTCTTTGCCGCCCGCCGGCACCACCGTGCCCCGCCACCGCCCGATCAGCGACATCGAGTGATAGATGGCCAGCGCCGCACCGGCTCCGAGGGCGATGCCCCGAAGTCGAGATCGCCGACGACCCAGGTGAAATCCGCGATGCCGATCACCAGCGGGATCGCCGCGGCGAACTGGTTGACCGGTCTCGAGAAGTCCACTCGGTTGGTCACCCAGATCTGCACACCGAGAATGCCGACCAAACCGTAGAGGGCGGTCGTCACCCCGCCCAGCACTCCCGGCGGCACGGCGGCGATCACCACACCCACCTTCGGCGAGAGCCCGAGCACCACGGCCCCCACACCCGCAATCCAGTAGGCCGCGGTCGAGTACACCTTGGTCGCAGCCATCACGCCGATGTTCTCGGCGTAGGTCGTGGTCGCCGAGCCACCTCCGCTGCCCGCGAGCACCGTCGCCAATCCGTCGGCGGCCAGCGCCCGCCCGATCCGGCGGTCGTAGTCGATCCCGGTCATCGTCGCCACCGATTTCACATGTCCGATGTTCTCCACCAGCAACACGAGCACGACCGGCAAGAACATCGGCAGTACCGACAGATGGAAAGTCGGCGTGTCGAACTCGGGGAGGCCGACCCACGCTGCATCTCCGATCCCGCTGGTGTCCACCTTGTCGAAGATCAGTGAGATCACATATCCCACGAGCACGCTGAGGAAGATCGCCAGGCGTCCCAGCAATCCCCGGAACAACACCACCGAAACGACGAGGAGCAGCAGAACCACCGTCGCGATGCCCGGGTCCTTCTCGAAGTTCGCCTTCGCGGTCGGCGCGAGGTTCAGTCCGATGAGCGCGACGATCGTGCCCGTGACCACCGGCGGCATGAGAACTTCGATCCAACCGACCCCGGCGAAGTGGGCGATGGCACCGATCACGATCAACAGCGCCCCGACCAGCACGATCCCTCCCAGCGCCGCCGATCGACCATCGGACGCACTGGCCGCCAACACGGGAGCGATGATCGCGAAACTGGAACCGAGATAGCTGGGCAACCGATTCCGGGTGATCACCAGGAACAGCACCGTGCCCAACCCGGAGAACAGCAGTGTCGTCGACGGAGGGAACCCGGTGAGGACCGGGACGAGGAAGGTCGCACCGAACATCGCCACCACATGCTGCAGTCCGATGCCCACCGTGCGTGGCCAGCTGAGCCGTTCTCCGGGGGCGATGACTCCCCCGCCGTCGACCCTCCGCCAGGACAGGAAACCACCCGACCGCGTTTCCGGTGTCGCCATGAGTATCAGTGTGCGACATCCCGAGTCACCTGCGTGGCGGCTCTGCCCACCCCGTCGGCGTGGCGCGGATCACGACAACAAAATATTCATCTGATACTCCAATTATGATTGACTCAGTTCATGCAACTCACCCGGTTCACCGACATCGGCCTCCGGGTGGTGATGCGCCTGGCGGTCGCCGGCGAGAACCACACGGCCCCAACGCCGATGACAACCCGGCAGCTTTCGGACGAACTCGCGGTGCCCTACACGCACGTCGCCAAGGTGGTGGGACGCCTGTCCGAGATGGGTGTGGTGCATGCGCGGCGCGGACGCACCGGCGGTCTTGCCATCACCGATCTCGGTCGGGACGCCCGCGTCGGCTGGTTGACATCGACGCTCGAGGGTGACGGCGAGGTGGTCGACTGCGATCGCCCGCAACCATGTCCGCTGCGGAGCGCATGCCGACTGCGCGGAGCACTGGCGCGGGCACGCGCGGCATTCTTCGCGAGTCTCGACGATCAGACGGTCGCCGACCTCGTCCACGAGCCGACCGCCGCCGTCCTCCTGTCGCTGTCACCTCCTCGCCGACCCGACGCGTCCGACGTTCTGCCGGACCGCCCGCACCTCGCCCAGAACCTTTGACAGACAACGTCATCCAAGGATCGGAGTCATCATGCTGTCCAACACCCAACGCACCACCATCGCGGCCACCCTACCCGCCGTCGCCGACGGTCTCGCCGACATCACCGAGCGGTTCTACCGCAGGATGTTCGCCGCACACCCCGAGCTCCATGACAACTTCTTCAACCGCACCCACCAGAAGAGCGGCGAACAGCCGCAGGCCCTTGCCGGATCGATCGCCGCGTTCGCGCGGCTGCAGCTCGAGCCCGACGTACGGCGCCAGCGGTTCATCCTCGACCGCATCGCGCACAAGCACGCCTCACTCGGCGTGACCTGCGAGCAGTACGCGATCGTCCATGAACATCTGTTCGCCGCCATCGTCGACGTGCTCGGTGACGCGGTCACGCCCCCCGTCGCCGACGCCTGGGACCAGTTGTACTGGGACATGGCCGATCTGCTGATCCGATCCGAGACAGAGCTGTACTCTCGCGCCGGGGTCGCTGCGGGTGACGTGTGGCGCGAGGCCCTGGTGACCGAACGCACGCAGGTCTCCCCCGACACCATCTCGCTGACCGTCGCGGGGCGCGAGGACTCCGATCGTCTCCCCGGCTTTCGCCCGGGACAGTACATCTCCGTCCAGGTCCCGCTGGCCGACGGCGCCCACCAGATCCGGCAGTACAGCCTCACGGGCACACCCACCGTGCCGGAGTGGCGATTCAGCGTGAAGTTCGCCGGCGAGGTCTCGGCCCATCTGCACGAGCATGTCTTCGAGGGTGACCTGCTGCGCGTCAGCACCCCGTTCGGCGATCTGGTCCTGCCCGACGACGATGCGCCGATCACGTTGGCGTCGGCCGGCATCGGTTGCACGCCGGTCATCGGACTGCTCACCGCGATGGCCGAGCAGGGCGATCGCCGGTCCGTGACGGTGTTGCACGCGGATCGGTCGCGGGACCGGCAGCCCCATCGCGGTCAGCTCGCCGCCCTGGTGGAGTCGTTACCGGACGGCCGACTGTTCCAGTGGTACGAGAACGCCTCGCCGCACGTCGTCTCGGACACCATCCGGGTCGGTCAGATGTCGTTGCAGGACATCGACATCTGCGACGACTCCCACGTCCTCCTCTGCGGTCCGACAGGATTCCTGTCGTCGATGCGTGGAGCATTCCTCGACCGCGATGTCGACGCGAGCCACATCCACTACGAGACCTTCGGACCGGAGTTGTTGCGGTCGGGCGCGCGGTGACCGCGGCCGCGGCCCTCACCACCGCGGCCACGTTTCTCTGGCTCGGTATGGTGCTGGCGATCTCGTTCGTGGAGGCACCGCTCAAATTCCGGGCGCCGGGGGTGACGTTGCCGATCGGACTCGGCATCGGACGACTCGTCTTCCGGGCTCTCAACATCGCGGAGTTGCTCTGGGCCGCCGTCATCGTCGTGGCGATCGGCGCGGGTTCGTTCTCGACCACCGCGATCGCACTCGCGGCCGGACTCTCGATCGCGATGCTGACCGTCCAACTGACCGCGGTCCGGCCGCGGCTCTCCCGCCGATCCGATGCGGTCCTCTCAGGCCACGAGGGTCCACGCAGCCACGCACACCTCGTGTACGTGCTGCTCGAGCTGATCAAGGTCGCCGCGCTCGTATGGCTCGGGATCGCGGTGTTGTCGGCGCCGGTCCCCGCCATGGGCTGACAGCGTTCTCGCAGCTGTGGCCAAGGCCGTCCGAAGGTGGCGCCCATAGCTTCTCCATGTCGGCGATGCGGCCGGCCCGAACAAGGAGAAGCACTCATGCCTCAGCCAGGACCCAAACCCGGAAACGGCCCCCGCCCGCAGCAGCAGCACCCCGCGCCGCCGCGCAAGCGCCGCCGTCGTCGCGTCTGGAACCGGCACCTGCATCGGTGGGACTGGGCGTGGTTCTGAGCCACCGTCGTTCCTGACCACCCCACGCGACGTTCCGGTGCCCCTCCGTCGACGACGGACGGCACCGGGACGTCGCCTGTCCTCGATCGGATCACAGGATGACCGCACGCGACGCATTCCGCCGCTTCTTTCCTGCGCTCAGAGGCGAAGGCGCCCGATTCGCGCTTGCCGCAACACTTCTGCTCGTCGCGACCGGTTGTGAGATCGTCGCGATCTTCGTGCTCTCCGATGTGATCGACGGAGCCCTCACCGCCGACAGCGCTGTCGGATTCGCCCGGTTGGCGGTCCTGTGGTTACTCATCACCGCGCTGTCGACCGGCGCGGACTATCACGGCCAGGTCACTGCCATCGGCATCTCCGAACGTGTGGTCCTGCGTCTCCGCGATTCGCTGTTCGCCCATGTGCAGCGGCTCAACCCGGTCATCCATCGCCGGTTCGGCCTCGGCGACCTCGTGACCCGGCACTCCAGTGATCTCGAAGCCGTCGAGTACCTCGTCGGGTCCGGTGTCATGCAGTTCATCATCGCGGTGGCAAACACTCTCGGCCTCGTCGTCGCGGCGTTCATCATGAGCTGGCAGGTCGCGCTGGTCGCCATCGCGGCGGTTCCGGTCCTGTGGGCGATCTCGGCCTACTACGGGCGCCGTCAGACCCTCGTGACCCGCGACGAACGAAACGCCAACGCCGACATCGCCGTCGCCGTCCAGACCGCATTGAGCGGGCACGAGACCGCGGTCGCGTACAACCAGCAGGATCGCGAACACGCGCGACTGCACCGTTCTGGCGTCACGTGGCTGGGGGCACGCATGTCGCAGACCAGGATCGAAGCCGGTTTCGGTGCCGTCATGGGCTTCGGCCAGGTGGTGGTCACCCTCGCCATCGCCATCGCGGGCGTCTGGCAGGTCCGCGGAGGGGACCTGAGCGTCGGAGAACTGCTCGCGCTGACCGGCTACCTGGGAATGCTGTATCCCAAGATGCAGGAGCTCGCAGAGGTTCGGCTCTCGTTGGCCTCCGCGGCGGTGAGCGCCGAACGGATCTCCGAACTACTCGACCTCCTTCCCACGGACTCCGACCGCGACGATGCGGTGGAGCATGCCGGCGCCGATCACGCGATCGCAGTCCGCCATGTGACGTTGCGCCGGGGCGGGGCCACGATCCTCGACGACGTCTCGCTGGATCTGCGACCCGGGGAGATCACTGCCCTCGTCGGTGGCAGCGGTGCCGGAAAATCCACGCTGGCATCACTGCTCTGCCGTTTCGAGAATCCTGACAGCGGACAGATCATGCTCGGCGGTAACGACTTCACCACCCTCACGGGCCGCTCCATCCGCGACCACGTCACCCTTCTGCCACAGCATCCGATCATCAAGGCGGCCACCATCGCAGACAACATCGCGTACGGCCGGCCCGAGGCATCCCGCGCGGAGATCATCACCGCCGCCATCGCCGCGGATGCCGATGGCTTCATCTCCGAACTGCCGATGGGCTACGACTCCCCCTCGGCGAGGACGGTCTGACCCTGTCCGGCGGTCAGCGGCAACGGATCGCCATGGCACGCGCATTTCTCCGCGACAGCCCGGTCCTGATCCTCGACGAACCGACGTCGGGTCTCGACGACGCGACCGCCCAGCGCATCCTCGAGCCACTGCGCCGCCTCGCGCACGGACGATCCACGCTGCTCATCACACACGACGCCCGTGTGACGGAGATCGCCGACGACGTCGTCGAACTCCGTGACGGACACCTCCACACCCGCGGTGTCGCCGTCGCCTGACCGCCCCCATCGCGGGCCTCGCATATGAACCTAATTGCATAGTGCGGAGTTGCACTGCTAGTTTGATCCCATGGCACTCGAGCATGCGATTCTCGTGTCACTGGCCGAGCGACCCGGCACGGGTTACGAGATCGGCCGGCAGTTCGACCGGTCGATCGGTTACTTCTGGTCGGCGACGCATCAGCAGATCTATCGCACGCTGAAGAAGCTCCATTCCGACGGGCTGGTCAGTTTCGAGTCGATCAGTCAGGACGGCCGGCCGGACAAGAAGGTCTACACCATCTCCGACGAGGGCCGTGACGTCCTCTCCGCGTGGGCGATGAGCCCGACGCCGTTGCAGCCGCTACGCAGCGACCTGGGTGTCAAACTGCGGGCGGCAGAATTCGGCGATCTCGCCGCCATCATCGGCGAATTGAAGGCGCACCGCGACGAGCATCTCGCCCAGCTCAAGATCTTCACCGGATTCGAGGAGAGCTACTACCCGAATCCGGCCGCACTGACCGGCCGCAAGCTGCACCAGTTCCTGGTGCTGCGCGGCGGTATCCGCCAAGAAGAAGGCTTCATCGAATGGTGCGACGAGGTCATCGTCGCGCTCGAACGGGAGTTGTCCGCCTGACCGGCATCGGCCGGTCACCCATCCGACCCGAAAGGTCCGCCATGTCAGCCCACACGGCCGATCCGAATCCGCACTACCCACGACTGTTCGAGCCGCTACAGCTCGGCGGGACGACACTCAAGAACCGGCTCGTCATGGGCTCCATGCACACCGGCCTCGAGGATCGCGTGTGGGACACCGACAAGCTCGCCGCCTACTACGCCGAGCGCGCGCGTGGTGGGGTCGGATTGATCATCACCGGCGGATTCAGCTCGTCACGCACCGGCCTCTTGCTGCCCTTCGCCGGAAAGATGACCAACGTCGCGGATGTGAAACGGCACCAGCGGATCACACGCGCGGTCCACCGCGAGGACGGCAAGATCGCGATGCAACTGATCCACGCCGGACGGTATGGATACACGCCGCTGAAGGTCGCCGCGGGTTCGGAGCCCTCGCCCATCCATCCTTACAAGCATCTGCAGATGACCGAACAGATCATCCGGCACGTCATCCGTTCGTTCGGTCGTTCGGCCAAGCTCGCCCGTAAGGCGGGATACGACGCCATCGAGATCATGGGCGGCGAAGGCTATCTGATCAATCAGTTCCTGTGCCCGCACACCAACGATCGCACCGACAGGTGGGGCGGCTCCACCGAGAATCGGCAGCGGTTCCTGGTCGAGATCATCAAGGAGATTCGTCGCCAGGTGCCGCGCGACTTCCCGGTGATCCTGCGTCAGTCGATCGCCGACTTCGTCCGCAAAGGCCAGACCTGGGACGAGATCGCGCTGATGGCGCGCAAGGCCGAGGAGTACGGCGTGGATGCGATCAACACCGACATCGGTTGGCACGAGGCCGGTGTGCCCACCATCGTGACCTCGGTGCCGCGTGCCGCGTTCGTGAAGTTCACCGAGCGTCTCCGCGACGAGGTCTCCATCCCGCTGATCGCCAGCAACCGCATCAACACCCCGGAGATCGCCGAGGAGATCCTCGAGCGCGGCAAGGTCGACGCGATCTCGATGGCACGGCCCCTGCTCGCCGACCCCGATTTCGCCGCGAAGGCCGAGACCGGTCGCGCCGACGAGATCAACACTTGCATCGGGTGCAACCAGGCGTGCCTCGATCACGCCTTCGTCGGCAAAAAGGTGTCATGCCTGCTCAATCCGCGCGCGGGACGCGAGACGACTCTCACACTCGGGGCCACTCGCCGAGCCAAGCGGATCGCAGTGGTCGGCGCGGGTCCGGCCGGACTGTCTGCAGCCGTGTCGGCTGCCCAGCGCGGCCACAACGTCCACCTGTACGAGGCAGGCGATCACATCGGCGGCCAGTTCTCCATCGCCGCAAGGATTCCCGGGAAAGAAGAGTTTTCCGAGACCATTCGCTACTTCACCCGGCAGCTCGAGATCAACAACGTCACCGTTCACCTCGACACGCGGATCACCGCCGCGGAGATCATCGACGCGAAGTTCGACGAGGTGATCGTGGCGACCGGCGTGACCCCACGGATTCCCGAGATCGCCGGCATCGACCATCCGATGGTGATGTCCTACGCCGATGCCGTCCTCGGTCATCGTGAGATCGGCAAGCGTGTGGCGGTGATCGGCGCGGGCGGAATCGGTTTCGACATCACCGAGTTTCTCACCGTCGACGAGTCGCCCACCCTGAACCTCAAGGAGTGGGAGCAGGAATGGGGCGTGAGCGAGGATCTGTCGAAGCCCGGCTTCGTCACCAAGCCGCGCCCGCTGCCGGCGGTGCGGGAGGTGTTCCTGGTGCAGCGCAAGGCCGGCCGACAGGGCAAGTCACTCGGCAAGACCACCGGCTGGGTCCACCGCGCCACCGTCAAGATGAAGGGCGTCGAGCAGATCTCGGGTGCGACCTACGACAAGATCGACGACCAGGGCCTGCATCTGAGCTTCCGCGGCGAGGACGGCTCCGTGACCGAGACGCGCGTCCTCGAGGTCGACAACGTCGTTGTGTGCGCGGGACAGGAATCGGTGCGTGAACTCGTCGATCCGCTGACCGTGGCGGGGGTCACCACACATGTCATCGGCGGCGCCGATCTGGCCGCCGAACTCGACGCCAAGCGCGCCATCCGTCAGGGCACGGAGGTGGCGGCGGGCATCGCCTGACGCAACCGTCGATTGTGCTCCATCGGGCGCCGGCCTTCGGTCGGCGCCCGACTAGGATTTCTGTCATGGGTATACCTGCGCCGAACGAGTCCGCTCGAGCCGTGGTGACCGGCGCTTCATCGGGCATCGGAATGGCCCTCGCGTGGGAGTTGGCCGCACGCGGACACTCGCTGGTCCTCGTCGCCCGCCGCGGCGACATCCTCGAGGATCTCTCCGCCCGACTCCGCGCACAGCATGCGGTCCAGGCCGAGGTCCGCGCAGTGGATCTGTCCGATCCGGCCGCGGTCGAGGTGCTCTGCGCAGAACTCGCCGACCGCGAGATCTCCATCCTGTGCAACAACGCAGGCATCGCGACGTTCGGCTCGGTCAGCGACCTCGATCCCGATTACGAGCGCGCACAGGTCCGCCTGAACGTGAACGCGGTCCACGACCTCACCCTGGCGGTGTTGCCGCAGATGGTGCGCCGCGGCTCCGGCGGCATTCTGATGGTGGGCTCGGCAGCCGGGAACATGCCCATCCCCAACAACGCCACCTATGCCGCCACGAAGGCGTTCGTCAACACCTTCAGCGAGTCGGTACGCGGCGAGGTCGGCGCACGGGGCGTCCACGTCACATTGCTCGCTCCCGGCCCGGTACGTACGTCGACGCCCGCGCCCGAGAACGCCTCGATCGTCGACCGCATGGTCCCCGATTTTCTGTGGCACTCCAGCGCCAGAGTTGCCGAGATGAGCCTCAATGCGCTGGAACACAACAAGATGCGCGTGGTGCCGGGCGCGCTGTCCAAGGCCATGTCGGTGGCCGGGGGTACAGCCCGCGCGCGGTGGTCGCCCCGATCGTCGGCGGTTTCTACCGGAAACTCGGCGGCGACAGCCCAGCGACTCCGTAGACCCGGATACCACGCGGCGCGTCGACCACACGGCTCCGACGACTAAGGTTGACCGGATGCAGGACAAACTGGTGTGGATCGATTGCGAGATGACCGGCCTGCGACTCGAATCGGACAAGTTGATCGAGATCGCCGCCCTCGTCACCGACAGCGAGCTCAACGTCCTCGGGGACGGCGTGGACATCGTGATCCACGCATCCGACGACGACCTCGCATCGATGCCCGACGTGGTGACCAAGATGCACGCCGCGTCGGGTCTGACCGAGGAGGTACGCGCCTCGACCGTCACCCTCGCCGAAGCGGAGAAACAGGTTCTCGACTACATCCGCACCCAGGTCACCACGGCGGGCGCCGTGCCACTGGCCGGAAACTCCATCGCCACCGATCGCGGCTTCATCGCCCGGGACATGCCGGAACTCGACGCCTACCTGCACTATCGGATGGTCGACGTGAGCTCCATCAAAGAGCTGAGCCGTCGCTGGTACCCCAAGATCTACTACGGCCAGCCCGAGAAGGGCCTCGCCCACCGGGCGCTGGCCGACATCCGCGAATCCATCCGCGAACTGAAGTACTACCGGGCTGCCGCCTTCGTCGCCGCGCCCGGTCCTGACGTCGACGACCTTGCCGCCATCGTGGCCGACCTCGGACCTGCGTGAACACGCCAAGGGCCGACCGATTGGAGTTCGGGCGGCCCGACCGGCTAGAGTATGACCTTGGCTCTGGGACCCGGTGAGCGATCCTGGGTGACGGACGCCGATGGTGGATGTAGTTCAGTTGGTAGAGCACCAGGTTGTGATCCTGGCTGTCGCGGGTTCGAGTCCCGTCATCCACCCCGAGAGACAACGCCCCGCCTGCATCGCAGGCGGGGCGTTGTTCGTCGGTGGGCCAGAGGCCGTGTCGGGCCCACCTACACTGTGCTCATGCCTGAATCGGACGCCACGCTCATCGGCCACCCGGTCGATCGGATGTTCGCCAGCGACAACGGGGTCGGTGCCTCGGCCGAGATCGTCGAGGCGGTCGCGCGCGCGGCCGCAGGCGGCCACCTCGCGTACGGTCAGGACGTCTTCACCGCCGAAGCCCGGCGCAAGGTCGCCGAGGTCTTCGAACACGCGGCGACCGTGCACTGCGTCTCGACGGGGTCCGCGGCGAATGGATTGGCCCTGGCGACCCTCCTCGATCCCTGGGGGTCGGTTCTCTGTCACCGTGGGAGCCACGTCTTCTACGACGAGTGCGGCGCGCCGGAGTTCTTCACCGCGGGCGGCAAGCTGATACCCCTCGACGGGCCGGACGGCAAGATCGATCCCGACGAACTGAGCCGAGCCGTGCGCGCGGGCGCCGGCAGCATCCACAGCGCGCAGCCACAGGTCGTCAGCATCACGCAGGCCACCGAGAGCGGGTCCCTCCACGGTCTCGACGAGATCCGCGCCCTCACGACGATCGCCCACGACGCCGGCCTCCGGGTCCACATGGACGGCGCCCGGTTCGCGAATGCCCTTGTCGCGCTGGATGTCAGCCCCGCCGAGATGTCTTGGCGCGCAGGTGTCGACATGCTCTCCTTCGGCGTCACGAAGAACGGTGGCCTCACCACCGACGCTGTGGTGTGCTTCGATCCCGCGTTCGAGACCGAACTGGGGTACCGCGTCAAACGGGCAGGTCAGCTCACCTCGAAGATGCGTTTTCAGTCTGCTCAACTCGACGCGTACCTCACCGACGACCTCTGGTTGCGCAATGCCCGCCACGCCAACGCGATGGCCGAGCACCTCGTCGCCGGCCTACGCGCGACACCGGACGTGCACGTCCGCGGCAACGGCGGGGCGAACATCGTGTTCTGCCACCTGCCCGATGCCGTCGCCGACGCGCTCGTCCGCGACGGCTTCGTCTTCCATCACGGCCATCCCGAACCCGGAGTGGCCCGCCTCGTCACATCGCACGCGACGACGCGGGATGCGGTCGATGCACTGCTGGCGGCCATCAACCAGGCTCTCGACGCCGCCTGAGAGCCATCGTGGCGATCCAGCGGACGCCGCGACGCAGACTGTTCACCTCCATCCCGTAGCATCCCGCCCATGCTCGAGGATCTGAACAAGGCCGCCAAGAAGGTGGGTCTGCACGTGGCCGCCGCGAAAAAGGATGGCAAGTACTCCATCCGAAAGACGAAGAACGCCAAGCTCGTGGCGAAGAACGTCGACGCCGACGAGGCGGCCAAGATCATCAAGAAGTACAAGTAGGCGCCGACCCGCCGGCAGGGTCACGCCGACCGACCTCACAGTCGCCCCATCTCCGACGATCAAACCCCCGACAGCGGGTGCGGATCGCCGAAGGTGGGGTGTTTTCGTCGACCGTCGCCGCAGTGATCCGCGACGCGTCCGAGGGCAGTGGAGACGAACAGCACAGCAACCTGTTACCCTGCCGTTACTTCAGGTCAAATGACCTAAACAGCGGTTGCCTAGCGTTGCGTCGTACCACGGTGGCGGACTCCAGTAGTCCCTGGTCAGGATGGAAGCCTTCATGAGCCAAGAGATCTCCCGTCGCATCTTTCTCGGCGGCGCCCTCGCAACCGCGGGCGCGGCCACACTCGGTGCGGGTCGCGCGGCCGCAGCTCCGGGCGACACCGTCGACGTGATCGTCGTCGGCGGCGGGCTGTCCGGGCTGTCGGCGGCGAAGACACTGCGCGAGTCCGGCGCATCTGTGATCGTGCTCGAGGCGCGTGACCGCGCGGGTGGCCGGGTGCACAACATCACCACTCCGAAGCGGGGCGCGACACTCGACGCGGGAGCCGAATTCATCGGACCGACGCAGAATCACATCGCCGCCCTCGCGCGCGAGTACGACGTGCGGACGATCCGCACCTACAACCAGGGCGACAGCATCTTCTGGAACACTAACCGCGCAACGCGAATGCCGGCGGCGCTGCCACTACCGGCCGAGTTCTCCACGCTCGAGGCACTTCCCGCGCTCGCCCGCGCCCAGGCCGAGGCGCTCCTCCCCTTCCCTGTCGGCGAAGCCTGGAAGCATCCGAATGCCCGCCACCTGGATTCGATCACGTGGAAGCAGTACACCGATTCGGTCACCACGGACCCGACGGCCCGCATGCTGACGAGCATCGCCATGTCGGCACCGCTCTCGGTGCGCCCCGACGAGGTATCCGCCCTCTACTACATCAACTACATCGCGGCATCCGGTGACGAGAAGAACCCCGGCACGCTCATCCGCCTGCTCAGCACGGACGGCGGCGCGCAGGAGAGTCTCTTCGAGGGCGGCGCGGCGCTGATCCCGTTGCGCATGGCACGCGCGCTGGGAGCGCGTGTCGTGTACAACGCACCGGTGCGTTCCATCGACCACACGGGCGGGATCGCCTCGGTCCGCAGCGATGCCGGGACATTCCGCGCACGAAAGGTGGTCGTCGCGATGTCGCCCGCGATCACCGGTCAGATCAGGTACCGTCCCGGGTTGCCCGCTGCGCGCGTCGCGCTCAGCCGGGGTTATCACATGGGTGCGGTGAGCAAGTTCGCCGCGCTCTACCGGCGGCCGTTCTGGCGGGACAAAGGATTGTCCGGCCAGGTGATCGGCAACGGACGGCCGATCGACGTGACCTTCGAGAGCTACGCCGAAGACCGTCACATCCTGATGGGATTCATCTCCGCCGACGCCATGCGCCGACTCGATCATGCGCCCGAGAGCCAGATCGTCCGTGAGTGCATCGACAACTTCGTCGACTTCTTCGGTCCCGAGGCTCGCGACTTCATCGACCACGGCGTCTTCAAGTGGGATCTCGAGGAATGGTCGCGGGGCGGCCCGGTGGCCGTCAGCGCCCCGGGTACGTTGACCAGATATGGTCCGGCACTGCGCGAACCGGTCGGCCCCATTCACTGGGCCGGCACCGAGACCGCGGACTACTGGACCGGGTACATGGACGGCGCGGTGAGATCGGGCGAGCGCGCCGCACGCGAAGTACTCGCCGCTCTTCGCTGACGCCGGGGCACACCATGGCCAGGATGTCCGTCGAGAAGCGCCGCGAGTTGTTGCTCGACGCGGCTTTCCGGGTGATCGCCCGCGACGGCGTCGACGGTGCCACCACCCGCGCCATCTGCGGTGCGGCACAGATGACTCTCTCGACCTTCCATTACGTCTTCGACTCTCGCGACGACCTGCTGGCCGATCTCGTGCAGCGCGGGACCGACATCGAACTGTCTGTGATCGTCGAAGCGTTGACCTCCGCATCCTCGGATGACATCGAAGGATTCGACGGTATCCGGATCATGTTGCGGGAAAGCCTGTTCGGGTACATAGACGGACTGATCGACGATCCGGACCGCGAGCAGGCGATGATCTCGCTCAACCAGTACGCGAGGCAGACCGCCGGACTGGCACGGCTCGGCACCGACATGTACCACCGCTATTACGAGGCCATCGCGTACGGCCTGCGCAGGGGCGCCGAGCAGGCCGGGGTCGACTGGGACCGTCCGACCGACGAACTCGCTCCGCTCGTGGTGGCTGCCACGGACGGGATCACCCTGGCCTACCTCAACACCCGCGATCGTGAAGTCTGCGAACGCATCGCCGACGCGACTGTGACGTTGTTGCTCGGTCACGTGACCCGAACAGGCTCGAACTGATCAACGCCGGCGCGCCGATCGCGACGCGCCATCGACAGGGGGACAGATCATGGATGTCACACGCAGGCAACTCCTCGCCGGAGCCGCGGCCACTGCTGTCGGGGGTATCGCACTCACCGGCAATCCCGCTGCGGAGGCCGCGCCGACCGCGTCGTCGACTGCGGATGGGAGCTCCGATCTCCTCGTCGGCTGCGGCATCGCCGACATGACGGGAGCGATTGCCGGCCAGGGCATGATGGGCTACTCCGACGCCGACCAGGTGGCGTCCGGGCTGCTCCAGCGGTGCTGGGCCCGCGCGTACATCGTCGTCGATCGCGGCACCGGTGAGCGCGTGGTGTTCGTCACCGCCGACATCGCCTGTCTCTTCGAGTCGCACCACATGGGCCTGATGCCCCTGCTCCGCAAGACATTCGGTTCCCTCTACACAGAGCGCAACGTCAACCTCAACGCCACCCACTCACACGCATCCTGCGGCGGGACGGCCTGGGATTTCGCGTATTCCCTTGCGGCGTACGGTTTCAAGAAGAACTCCTACGACGCCGAGCTGAACGGGATCCACAAGGCCATCGTGGCGGCCCACAAAGATCTCGCACCCGGCACGCTCTCGATAGGCCGCGGGGAACTGCACGACGCGAGCCGCAACCGATCGAGGGTCGCGTTCGACCTGAACCCCGGCTCCGAACGGAAACACTTCCCCGAGGCGATCGACCCCGCGGTGACCGTGCTGCGGTTCCGGCGAGGCGGCAGCGATGTCGGCGCCATCACGTGGTTCTCCACCCACGGCACATCGCTCACGGATCGAAACCGGCTGATCGCCGGCGACAACAAGGGCTACGCCAGCTATCGCTGGGAGAGTGCCCAGCCCGGCTTCGTCGCAGCGTTCCCGCAGACCAACAGCGGGGACATGACACCCAATCTCAACCTGGCGAAGACGCATCCGGGCGGTCCGACCGCCGACAACAAGCGGAGTTGCGAGATGATCGGCGAGCGCCAATACATCGCCGGCCGTACCGCCTTCGACAGTGCGCGGCCGATGACCCGCGGTGGTGTCGACTCCATCGTGCGCTACGTCGACATGTCCGCGGTGCAGATCGACGGCGCCTACACACCCGAAGGCAAGCCCGCCGCGACGACGCCGGCGATGATGGGTGCCGCCGCCGCGGCGACGAGTACGGAGGACAACTGGAAATCCCAGCTGCCGTTCCTGAAAGAGGGTATGACCAACCCGCTGGTGTCGGCGTTCGGCGGTGACAGGCGACCACCGGTCTCCCCATGGATCCGGGACCTGCAGGCGCCCAAGCTCATCCTGTTCCCACTCGGGATCATGCCGCCGGCCCCGTGGATACCGCAGGTCGTCCCACTGCAGATCCTCCGCATCGGTGAGCTCGTCCTCGTCGCGGTCCCTGCCGAGGTGACCATCGTGGCCGGCCTGCGACTCCGGACCGTCGTCGCCGACGCGCTGCGGATCGACCGCGACAACGTTCTGGTGCAGGGCTATTCGAATTCCTACACGCAATACGTCACCACTCCCGAAGAGTATGACGCACAGCAGTACGAGGGTGGTGAGACGCAGTATGGGCGGTGGACCCTCTCGGCGTACATGCAGGAGTTCCACACGCTCGCGGCCGCAATGGCATCGGGCACCTCGCTCGGCCGAGGTCCCGCGCCGCTGAACAAGTCAGGCTTCCAGCCCGACCTCCAGCCGCCGGTGCCACCCGACCGTCCGGTGTCGGGCCACGTATACGGAGAACTGCTGACGCAGCCCGCCGGTCGATACCGTCCCGGCCAGGTGGCGGTCGCCGAATTCGTCGGTGCCCATCCGAACAACAAGCTGCGAACCGGTGGAACGTATCTCGAGGTGCAACGACGAGACGGCACGTCCTGGACCACCGTCGCCACCGACAACGACTGGGAGACCGAGCTCCATTGGCGTCGACCGCCCGATCAGAATCAGGCGTCGGTGATCCGCATCGAGTGGACCATCCCGCCGGGCACGTCCGGCCGTCACCGCATCCGGTACCTCGGAGACCGCCGGGCTGCCAACGGATCCACGCGTTCGTTCCGCGGCACCTCGAAGGACTTCACCGTCGCCTGATCGACGATCTGCGACGCTCAGAGGGATCGCGCGATGATCTCCTTCATGATCTCGTTCGTCCCCGCATAGATCTTCTGCACTCGGTTGTCGGCCCACATCCGCGCGATCGGGTATTCGTTCATGTAGCCGTATCCGCCGAACAACTGCAGACACTCGTCGGCCACGACCATCGCACGATCGCTGGTCCACCACTTCGCCATCGCCACCGTCGGGATGTCCAGCTTGCCGTCGAGGTGCTTGGTGATGCAGTCGTCCACGAACACCCGGGCGATCCTGGTCTCGGTGGCGGCCTCGGCGAGTTTGAACTTGGTGTTCTGGAACCCGAAGATCGGCCGGCCGAACGCGGTGCGGTCCTTGGTGTATTCGATGGTCTGGGCGACCGCGCTCTCCATGCCGGCGACCGAAGCCACGGCGATGATGAGTCGCTCCTGCGGCAGCTGTTGCATCAGCTGGATGAATCCCTGTCCTTCGTCCTGGCCCAACAGGTTCGAGGTCGGTACGCGAACACCGTCGAAGAAGAGTTCCGAGGTGTCCTGACCGCGCTGGCCGACCTTGTCGAGGACCCGACCGCGGCGGAAGCCCTGACGGTCGCCCTCGACGAGGATGAGCGAGATGCCCTTTGCTCCCTCGCCGACATCGGTCTTCGCCACGACGATGATCAGATCGGCCTGGCTGCCGTTGGTGATGAAGGTCTTCGACCCGTCGATCACGTACTCGTCGCCCTGCTGGATGGCCTTGGTCTTCACGTTCTGCAGATCCGAACCGGTCCCCGGCTCGGTCATCGCGATCGCGCCCACCACTTCCCCGCCGGCCATCTTGGGGAGCCAGGTCCTCTTCTGCTCCTCGGACCCATACGCGAGCAGGTAGTGCGCGACGATTCCGTTGTGCAGACTGGCACCCCACGACGAATCGGCAACGCGCGCCTGCTCTTCGATCAGCACCGCCTCGTGGGCGAAGGTGCCGCCACCTCCGCCGTACTCCTCCGGGATGGACATGCAGAGGAGGCCGAGGTCGCCGGCCTTGTTCCACAGGTCGCGGTCGACGTGATGCTGCTCGATGAACTTCTCGATGTTCGGCTTGATCTCCTTCTCGCAGAAGCTGCGAGCAAGGTCACGGAGCGCAGTGAGATCGTCGTTTTCCCAGGAGGAGCGTTCGGCCATGTCGGGCACACCTTTTGTCGTCGGACACAACTGTCATCAGCGATCGTAACAGTGACCGTTGGCAACGTTGGAACGACGACACCGCGACGCGTTCCGGCACGTGAGAAGACGTCGCGAGACGACCGTCGGTCAGGCGTTGCCCTTCGACCACACGGCCCACGGGATGTTCCAGTCCCCCAGTCCGTCGGTACCCGACAGGACCGCACCGTCGGTGTTCTTCACGACCACCGGGTCCCCACGCAACGTGTTGTTCATGACCCAGAGGGCGTTGTCGGGGCTGAGATTGAGGCAGCCATGGCTGGTGTTGGTGTTCCCCTGCGCCCACACCGACCACGGCGCGGAGTGGAAGAAGATGCCGCTGTAGGACATCCGGGTCGCGTAGTCGACCGGTGTCCGATAACCGTCGGCGGAGGTCACCGGCACGCCGTAGGTCGACGAGTCCATGATGATGTGGTCGTGCTTGTCCGACACGAGGTACACCCCGTTGTCGGTCTCCGCCCCCGGCTTGCCCATCGAGGTCGGCATGGTGCGGACCACCTTGCCGTCGCGGGCAAAGCTGACCTGTTTGGTGTTGTCGTCGGCGGTGATGATCATCGATCGTCCCACCTGGAAGTTGGTCCGCACGTTCTCCTGGCCGAACAACCCGTCGCCGAGGTCGATGCCATAGGTGTTGACCGCGACGTCGACCTTTGTTCCGGTCTTCCACCAATGCTGTGGCCGCCAGCGGACCTCGGAGTCGCTGATCCAGTAGAAGGCGCCGGCGGTCGGCGGATCGGTGGTGATCTTGATGGCGTTCTGGGCCGCCTTGCGATCCGGGATGGGCTCGTCGAACTTGACCGCGACCGGTTGTCCGACACCGACCGTCTCCCGCGGGGATGGGGTCAGGTATGCCTGTGTGAGATTGTTCGGTGCTCGGGTGGTGAAGGAGACACGCTTGGTGCTCTTGCCGCCGATACCGACCGCGTCGGCTTGCAGCGTGTAGGTCCGGTTGTAGCCGAGCGGCTCCGCACTGGTCCACGTGGTGCCGTCGTCGGACAGTTCACCCTTGATCGGTGACCCGTCGGCCTTGTCGATCCGAACGGCCGTGATGGCGCCCTCGCGGGCGGCGACGGTGATCGGTGCACCTGGCTGGATCCCGACCGCTTGGTCGGCCAGCGGACGATTACCCCACTCGGAGACCTCCACACCCGGCTTGAGCATGTCGTCGATCAGGTTGGAACTCCCGACATCCGAGGAATACGTCGGGTCCTGTGAGCACGACGAGACCATCGCGACGACCGCGATGAGGACGCCGATGAGTGCGAGCGGTGAACGACGCCCCATCCGGGTACGACTGATCCCCATGATCCTCCAACCTTGTAACCACCACGACGATCACACCGCTCGCGTCGACGATGACGCGTCCCCGACCCGCGGTTGGTGACAAGTGTACGAGACGACCTGCGACCGGTTTGCCCGAGTCGGCCCCTCGGATGAACCGAGGGTGTTACACGCGACACAAAAGACGCCCCGCGATGTGCGGGGCGTCTCTCGTGTGTGTTGTGCGCCATCAGGGACTCGAACCCCGAACCCGCTGATTAAGAGTCAGCTGCTCTGCCAATTGAGCTAATGGCGCTTGCCGGTGCGAAAAGGAACCTTACATGTCGTGGCGACAGAAGTGAAATCGCCCCCGCGACGGCTCCTCCGCACCGGGCCGATCAGGCGTTGCCCTTCTTCCAGACCGACCACGGGATGTTCCAGTCCCCGAGCCCGTCGTCGCCCGGAAGCGTCGGACCGACAGTGTTTTTCGCGATCACGATGTCACCGCGCAACGCATGGTTGAGGAACCATTCCGCGTTCTCCGGACTGACGTTCAGACACCCGTTGCTCACGTCGTCGACGCCTTGGTCGCCGAGTGACCACGGCGCGGAATGGACGTAGATGCCGCTGAACGAGATTCGCGTCGCGTCGTAGACCGTCTCCTTGTAGCCCTCCGGCGAGTTCACCGGGACACCGTAGGTCGAGGAGTCCATGACCACGCTGGGCTCTCGCTCGGCGACGATATAGGTCCCGTTGTTGGTGGGCGTGGAATCCTTGCCGAGCGAGGTCGGCATGGTCTTGACCACCTTGCCGTTCACCGACACCGTGAGCTGTTTGGTCTTGTCGTCGGCGACGGCGATGAAACTGCGGCCGACCTTGAAGTTGGACACCAGATTGTTCTCGCCGAACACACCGTCGCCGAGGTCGATTCCCTTGATGTCGGCTGCCACGTGCACCTTGGTGCCGGGCTTCCAGAAGTGTTCGGGCCGCCAGCGCACCATGCTGTCGTTGAGCCAGTAGAACGCGCCCTCCACCGGCGGGTCCGTGGTGACCTTGATGGCGTTCTCCGCGTTGTGTTTGTCGGCGACCGGGGTGTCGAAGTTGATCACCACGGGCTGACCCACGCCGACGGTCTCGCCGTCGGCGGTCACGGTGGACGCGTCGGCAAGCGAATCAGCCGAGGCGGTGGTGAAGCCGATCTTCCGTGCGCCGGCGCCGTCGACGCCTCGAGCGGCGGCGGTCAGCGAGTAGTCGGCGCCGAAGTCGAGGGCGCCGGTGGAGACCCAACGCGATCCGTCCGACGATGTCTTCCCCGGCACCGGACCGTCGGGCCCGGACACCACGACCGACGACAGGTTGCCGTCGTGGGCGGTGACGGTGATCGGCGCGCCGGGCATCACACCGACGGCCTTGTCGTTCATGGGTTGGTCGTGCCAGCCGGTCACCGAGATGGTCGGCTGCGCCACGGAATCGAGACTCTGGGCGTCGGTGATGACATCGGGATAGCTCGATGCCGTCGAGCAACCCGCCAGTGCGACGACGGCGAGCGTGGCCACCAAGGCCGCCCCCGCGCCACGACGATGCGCCCGGCCTGCGCCGGGCAGACGAACGTGGGTCACTGCGCGATCTTCCGAACCAACACGACGACGACCACCACCCCGACCCCGGCCAGCGTGTACTTCACCGCGGGCTTCGAGAGCGTGGCCATCACCTTCTTCTTGGCATCGTCGGCCAGTCGCTGCGGATTCGCGCGGTCGGCCAGCGAATCGAGGGTCTTGGCCAGGTCCTCGCGCGCCTGTGCGATCTCCTGCTCGATACGTTCGGTATCCCCGGCCACGTGGTTCCTCCCATACGTGTTTGACAGCGTCATCTGAACGGTTGACGGCAGCATCCCGGTCGCCGCCCGACGCCTGAGTTTCGACCTCTCGAGACTACGGCATCGGCGGTCTCACCAGGCATCTGCGCCGACGACCGGCACAGGACAAGGCATGCGCGGAATCGAACGATCCCGACATTCCGCGCGTCCACGCCGCATCCGGGCGACAAGGGCATCGACTAACCTGGCGGTATGCCAGCGACACCGAGGTTGTCCGTCGGAGACCGAGCCCCCGCCTTCACCCTTCCCGATGCGCAGGACACGCCGGTGTCCTTGTCCGATTACGCCGGGCGAAAGGTGATCGTCTACTTCTACCCAGCGGCGTCGACCCCGGGTTGCACCAAACAGGCGTGTGATTTTCGCGACAACCTGAAGGATCTCGACGACGCCGGCATCGCGGTGTTGGGGATCTCGCCCGACAAGCCTGCCAAACTGGCGAAGTTCGTGGAGGCCGAGGGCCTCACGTTTCCGCTGTTGTCAGATCCGGACAAGGAAGTCCTCACCGCCTGGGGCGCCTTCGGCGAGAAGAAGATGTACGGGAAGACGGTGACAGGCGTGATCCGCTCGACTTTTCTCGTCGACGAAGACGCGAAGATCGAGGTGGCCCAGTACAACGTCCGCGCCACCGGGCACGTCGCCAAGCTGCGGCGCGATATCGCCGTGTGAGTCCGGCTTCGAGGAGCGACGATGTCCGCATCACTCGCCGAGCCGCTGGTCCCACGAAAGCGGCCGACGCAGGAACGTAGCAAGAAGAAGTTCTCCGCGATGCTCGGCGCCGCCCGCGACCTGCTCATCGAGGTCGGGTTCGAATCGCTGACATGCGAGGAGATCGCGTCGCGGGCCGAGGTGCCGATCGGCACGCTCTACCAGTACTTCGCCAACAAGTACGTCATCGTCTGCGAACTCGACCGACAGGACACCGTCGACGTCCGGGAGGAACTGGCGGCGTTCTCGTCGGAGATCCCATCGCTCGAATGGCCGCACCTACTCGAGAGGTTCCTCGACCACCTCGCCGCGCTCTGGCGCGACGACCCGTCGCGGCGCGCCGTCTGGCTGGCCGTCCAGTCCACACCGGCGACGCGGGCGACCGCCTCCCGCAACGAGCGCGTACTCGCCGATCAGGTGGCGCACATCCTCGCCCCGCTCACGCCGACCCAGCGTGGCCGGCGGGAGATGATGTCGCAGGTGCTGGTGCACACCGCCTACTCGCTGCTGAGCTTCTCGGTACAGGACGGTCACGATCACGAAGAGACGGTCGCGGAGCTCAAACGGATGCTCGCCGGCTACCTCCTCCTCGAGGAGACGACCGCCGAGGGATGAGCTGCGCACGCTCGGTGCAAACCGTGCACGATCGACGAGTTCGGGTGACCCTCGCCGATCGAATAGCCCCCGATCGAGTAGCGGGCGAGCGTGGCGAGCCTACGTATCGAGATCAGACACCTTCGAGGATGGCGACCGCCGCGGCGGTGTCCCCGTCGTGGGTGAGCGAGATGTGCAGCCGGGTGTCCTTGAGCAGCTCGCCGATCTCGCCGCCGAGACGGATCGCGGGGCGGCCCCAATTGTCGGTGACCACCTCGATGTCGCTGTGACGGATCAGCGGCAGCAACGGCGAACGCGAGAACCGGCTCACCGACCACGCTTTCACCACGGCCTCCTTGGCGGCCCAGCGTGCGGCGAGATGGCGTGCCTCGTCGCCGGTGCCCGTCGCCGCGTCACGGCGTTCGCGGACCGTGAACCGGTCCGCGAACGTCGTGCCGGGCTGCTTCAACTGCTCACCGAACTCCGGGATCGACACGATGTCGATACCCACACCGAGAACGCTCATCGCCGCATCCGACTCGGGCTTCACTCCGCCCCGCCGGCGCGGCCATAGCTGCCACCTGCCGCGAGCCGCACCGACGGATCGAGCAGGAGCTCGGCCTCGGCATCGTGCTCGTCGGCCGCACTGTCGAACCGGCGGTTCGGCGGGCGCCGGTAAGCCGGCTCGACACCGCACATGGCCTCCAGCAAACGGTGGTTGCCCTTGCGTGCACGCTCCGCGGACTGCCGCCGGTACGCCTGCGCCTGCTCCGAATCCAGGGTCGCCACAAAGGCTTCCGGATGGACCACGGCGATCAGGCCGGACACGTGACCGAACCCGAGGCTGGTCAGCAGACCTGCCTTGAGCGGGAATCGCTCGCCGAGGTGCAGGGTCTCGCGCGGCCACACCAGGTGCGGGTATTCGCGCATCTGCTCGTCGACACAGTCCAGACTGCGGTTCGGCGGGATCACCCCGTCGCGCAGCAGTTGGCAGAGTCCGATCAGCTGGAAGGCGGCAGCGCCACCCTTGGCATGGCCGGTCAACGACTTCTGGGACACCACGAAGAGCGGAGCCCCGTCACCGCGACCGATCGCCGAGGCCAGCCGCTCATGCAACTCGGACTCGTTGGGATCGTTTGCCCGCGTGGACGTGTCGTGCTTGGAGATCACCGCGACGTCGTCCGCGCTGACACCGAGCGCACTGAGCGCACAGGCCAACGGCGAGGCATCGTTGCCACGTGCGGCACCCAGCGCACCCAGGCCGGGGGCCGGGATCGAGGTGTGCACGCCGTCGCCGAAGCTCTGCGCCCACGCGACCACACCCAGCACCGGCAGGCCCATCTGCGCAGCCACGTCACCACGGGCGAGCAGGATCGTCCCGCCACCGGCCGACTCGACGAATCCGCCGCGACGGCGATCGTTGGCCCGAGAGAACCGACGCTCGTCGATGCCACGCGCCGACATCGCGGCCGACTCCGCGGTCGCGGACATGTCACCGAATCCGACGATGCCCTCGATACCGAGATCGTCGAAACCGCCGGCCACTGCGAACATCGCCTTGCCGAGGCGGATCTTGTCCACGCCTTCCTCGACCGACACCGCGGCCGTGGCGCAGGCCGCCACCGGATGGATCATAGCGCCGTAGCTGCCGACGTAGGACTGGACGACATGTGCGGCAACGATGTTCGGCAGGGCCTCCTGCAGGATGTCGTTGGCCTTGGACTCGCCGAGCAGCGTGTTGATGTAGAGCTCACGCATCGACGTCATGCCACCCATGCCGGTGCCCTGCGTGTTGGCCACCAGTCCGGGGTGCACCCAGCGCATCAGTTCCGACGGGGTGAAGCCCGACGACAGGAACGCATCGACGGTCGCCACCAGGTTCCACAGCGCGACACGGTCGATGGACTCGGCCATGTCCGGGGTGACACCCCAGCGGGTCGGGTCGAAACCGGTCGGGATCTGGCCACCGACGGTGCGCGACAACGTGAACTGTCGCGGCACCCGGATCTCGGTGCCCGCGAGCCGGGTGACCTGCCAGTCGCCGGTCTCCGCGTTCTCCACGATGCGCGTCTTCTCCGGCGCGGCCGAGGCGAAGGCGCGTGCCTCTGCCTCGGAGCTCACCGTGAACGTGAGGTCCTCGTCGAGGAAGACAGAGGTGAGCAAGGGCGACGTGTTGTCGACCATCGCACCCTCGTCGGCGTACCGCCGGATGCCGCAGCGGGACACGACCTCGTCGTGGTAGCGCTCGGCGATCTCACTCTCCGGCACCGGGTCACCGGATTCCGTGTCGTACCAGCCCGGCTTGGGGGCGGTATCCCACTGGATCAGACCGGTGTTCCAGGCGAGCTCCACAACACCTGCGGCGGAGAGCTTCTCGTCGACCTCCATCTCGAGGCGGGTGCGCGACGAACCATACGGACCGAGCTCACCGGCACCGACGATGACGACCAGATCCTCCGGACGGGCGTCGATCGACGGCCACTGCGGGCTCATCCCCTTCGGTGCACGGGCCGGTGCGGGCAGCGCCGACACGGTGGCCACCTCGTCCTCGATCTCCTCGTCTTCGTCGGTCGCCGCATCGGCGGCAGCTCCGGCCAGGGCCTTGAGATCGATCGACGGGTCGAGACCACCGGTGAAGTCGGCGACGATCGCCTCGGTCCGAGCGTGCTCCCGATGCTCCGGGGTGCACAGGCCGAGCAGGTTCGCGGCCATCTCCGCCGTGCTCCAGGTGCGGACACCGGCAGCCTCGACGGCATCGACCATGCCGTCGTTGTGACCCATCAGGCCGGTACCACGCACCCATCCGATGAGGGCATGCGCGATGGTGGTCTTCTGGTTCCACGAGTCCTCGGCTGCCCAGCGGGTGACCAGTGCGTCCAGCGATGCCTTGCTCTCGCCGTATGCTCCGTCGCCACCGAACATTCCTCGGTTCGGCGAACCGGGCAGCACCACGTGGACGCGGGCGGCGATGTCGTGGTCGGCGTGCAGCTCTCCCAGCCCCCCGATCATCCGCTCGACCGACCAGAGCAGGACCTTCATCTCCAGTTCGGCGCGACCGCCGGCATCGGTGAGGTCACCGGCGACCCGAGGTGCCGCGAACGGGAAGAGCAAGGTGGGCTTCATCGCCGGCTTGATCACCGACGTGGTGCCACCGAGGTTCTCGGTCTGCTCGGCACCGATCCACTCGACCAGGTCGTCGACATCGGTGTAGGACGCCATGTTGGCCGGGGCCACCCACAGGGCCGCGTCGAAGCGGGCGTTCTCGCGGTAGAGCTTCTTGTAGAAGGCCAGCTTGCTGCTGTCCAGTCGCGACGTCGTGGCGATCACGGTCGCGCCACCGGCCAGCAACCCGGCGATCACGCCGGAGGCGATCGAGCCCTTACCCGCGCCGGTGACGACAGCGATCTCGTCCGACCACTGCCCGACACCCGGCTGCTCTGCTGCGCTGGCAATGGCAGCGAAAGTGCGTGCGTGCACGGCATTTCCGGTCGCCAGCGCCTTGCCCTGCCACCAGGTGGCATGTGTCGCGACGGTGTGGCCTGCTCCGTGGAAACGGCCGACAACGGTCTCGAAATCGGTATCGAGCTCGCGCTCATCGGTCAGCCAGATCCGGACGAGGTCCTCACGGCTGGTCGCCCAACGATCGTCGACCAGCACCACCTTCGCGGTGTCGAATGCCGGAGCCACCGTCCGGGCCCAATCCGATCCGAGCTCGGCACTGACGCGCTCGACGATGGCCACGTTGGGGTCTTCGACCACCTCGCCTGCCTCATCGATCTCGGCCAGCCCGAGCTTTTCCAGCACGGTGTAGGCGGCCGAGGCCAGCGCGCCGGAGCGGCCGGTGATCTGCTCCGTGAACTCGCCCAGCGCAGCCGCGTCGACCGTTGCGCCGCCGCCACTCTCGGCGGCCGGCTTGGCCACTGCGACACCACGTGCCGCCCCGACGGAGGTGATCGCGCGATCGATCAGTGCGTCCAGCGCGTCGGCGTTGGCGAGTGCGCCGTCGAGGAGGTTGCCGAGATCTTCACCTCGCACGCTCACGCCGTCGCGGGTGCCGAGGGCCACCGCGACCGTGGCGTGCAGGCCCCATCCCGGTCCGAGCTGCCACACGTTGGCGACGCGATCGGTGATGTAGGACTGACGCTTGCCCAGCGGACCGAGCACCTTGCGGACCTGGTCGCCGACGGCGTCGGTGAGCACCGGGCCGAGCGGCCGGTAGCCGCGAGCCAGGGTCTCGACCGTCGAGGACAGCGCGTTCATGTCCGCCTCGGCAGCTCCGTCGATCGCACCGAGTCCGAGTTCGCCGCCGATGTCGAGCAGAAGCTGGTTGCGGCGGGAGGAGACTCCGTCACACAGCGCTTCGATCGTGTCGGCGGAACCGATCTGGTCGGTCCGCATCTTGGTCCACAGCGCGATGACGGATTTCACCGCGTCGGCAGGACCGAACGAGATGTCCTCGGGGCGGGGTCCTGATGCGGCGGCCGGCGCCGCCGCGGGTGCGGCCGCCGGAGCGGCGGACGGTGCCGGCGCGTCGGCGACGGGCGCCTCGGGCGTCTCGTCGACCTCATCCTCTGGCTCGGGCCCGGAGTCCTTGGCCAGGATCAGATCGGAATCGCGCTCGACGTTGGCCACCTCGGTGGTCGCGGCGGCGTAGTCGTCGAGTTTGAGGGTGTTGGTGGCCAGACCTGCCAGCGTCGGAGCGCCCTTCAGGCCGATCTCGACGAAGCGCTGCACACCGAGTCCGTCCCGCGACGGCCCGGCGAACAGGAGCTCCTGGGTCTCGATCCAGCGGACCGGGCTGGCGAACTGCCAGGCCAGCAACTCGATCAGGACGACGCGAACCAACTGCCCGGGCTTGTCCGCCCAGGAATCCCATTCCGCCAGAACGGCGTTCAGCGGATCCGAGGGCACGAGCGCAGCGATCTCCTCGATGAAGGACCGATCGAGCGTGAACAACCGGGGCACGAGGTTCGGGATGTAATGGCCGACCAGGATCTCGGGATCGATGTGCTCGGGCAACAGACCTTCGAGCTTCGACCGGAACTCGGGCACGCCTTCGCGCAGAACCGTGGAATGGAACGGCACGTCGATACCGGGCACCAGGATGAAGGACTTCTTTCCACCGAACTCGATACGGCGGCGCTCGATCTCGTCCTCGAGGTGCTCGAGGCCGCGGACCGTGCCGGCAATCGCGTACTGCGAGCCCAGCAGGTTGAGGTTGACGACCTCGAGGAACTCGCCGATCGATGCGCCGACCTCCGACACGAACTCGGTGACATCCTCGTCGGCGAGACCGAACTGGCTCGGGCGGATCGCCGCCATGCGGTAATCGCTGCGGCCGAGCTCATCTCGCGGGACCAGATGATGCATGGCCTCACCGCGCTGGAAGACCACCTCCAGGACGGCCTCGAGCGGCAACACGCCGGCACAGGCGGCGAGCGCGTTGTACTCGCCGACCGAGTGACCGCAGGTGATGGCGTTCTCGACGAACCCGCCTGCCTCCTTCAGTTCGGCGACCTGCGCGACACCCAGGGTCGCCATGGCGACCTGGGTGAACTGCGTCAGGTAGAGCACCCCGTCGGGGTGGTTGTATGTGGTGCCGCCCGCGACCAGGGTCGTCGGGTTGTCCCGCACGACCGCCAGGATCGAGAAACCGAGCGCGTCACGGGTGTGCTTGTCGGCCCGGTCCCAGACCTCGCGTGCCGCCTTCGAGCGCGACCGGGCGTCGAGCCCCATGCCCTTGCTCTGGATGCCCTGGCCCGGGAATGCGTAGACCGTGCGAGGTGCGGCGAGCAGGCCGGTGGCGTTCATCACGAGGTTGTCGCCCACCTTGGCGCTGACCTCGACCACCTCACGGCCGGCGTCGAGCCCGACGCGGTCGACGCGGATCGAGATCGAGTCGCCGGTGCGCACCATGCCCAGGTAGCGGGCAGTCCAGCCGACCAGCGGCCGTGCCGATGGTGTCGGGTTCTTGCTGTCGGTGGCGGTGACGACCTGCTGCGCGGCGGCAGACAACCACATGCCGTGCACGATCGGGTCGCCGAGTCCGGCCAGCTTGGCGGCCGCGGCATCGGTGTGGATCGGATTGCGATCACCGGACGCCGCGGCGAAGCCGGTCATCCGGCTCGGCGCGGTGATGGTGGCCGTACGGAACAGCTTTCGGGTGGCGGGCCGTTCGTCGCTGACGGCACCGCCGGCGCGCACCGGGTCGGCGAGTTCGGCCGTGCCCAGACGTCCGCGGATGGCGAAGCGCTCGGCCATCGTGGCGATCGTTCCGGCCTCGCCTGCGACCTCGACGCTGACCTCGACCACACGGCCGACCTCTGTGTCGTGCACGGCGCCCGAGCGGGCGGTGACGGTCAGTTCGGCTGCCGCGGAGGGGATCTCCCCGACCAGCTCGACGGCGTGATCGAGGTGCACCAGGTCCAGCAGTCCCTCGACGACCGGCACGCCCGATTCCGTGCGTGCCGCGCCGATGACGCTGAACACGCTCGGCCAGGACGCACCGACCAGGGTGTCGGGAACCGCGAAGCCGAACGGCTCGGTCGGGGTCGTCGGCCGAAGGTTGGCGGGCAGCGTGTACCCGGTCACCGCGGCGTGGTCGGCGACGCTGTCCGGGTCCCACGTCACGGTGGTGACGGAGACACCGTCCTCGACGGCAGCGAGCTCGCCACCGGCCGCAACCGTGAGGATCTCTCGCATCGCGTTCGACGCGTCGTCGACGCCGACACGCGGGTTCCCGCCGTCGAGCAGCTGTGCGTCGACGTGCAGCGGAATCCGGACGGTGGAGCCCGAGATCGGGGTGATCAGGTCGTAGCGCACAACGTCGGCGCCCTCGGACGCGCCTGTCTCAGCGGTTCGTTCGAGCACCGAACCCGTCGGCTCGTGCTCGGCTCGATCCCGGTCGACGAGGGTCCAGCGATCACGGTCTCCGAGAAGGGCTACGGGGCTGGGGACCATGCGGCCGACCCAGTCGACGTCATCGGCTTCCAGCACGGCGACGATGGTGCCGTCGCCGTCCACGAGGCCGGCACGCTTGCGCGTGTCGACCGCGAAGGAGTCCGTCCCGGCCGCCTGCAGATCGGTGACGACCTGAGCCTCGAACCGATCGAGCAACTCGCCGACCGGCTCGTCGACACGGGTGATCCCGGAGACGGCCACCGGGCCGGGGATGATGCAGACGGCGTCGGCCGGGTAGCGCGCATCGTGCGCCTGCCAGAGGGAGTCACTGCGCCACCAGCGGCGGACGTCCTTGTCGATGACGGGCACGAAGTTGACCGGCTTGCCCGGGGTGCGGCAGAGCTCGAGGAAGAACGCGACGTCGGCGGGATGCAGGACGTCGGTCTCGATCTCGGGGTAGACGCTGCCGAGCGCATCGATCGCGGCATGCGGATCCTCGGTGCTGCCGACGCCTGCGAACATCGTCGGGATCTCACCGGAATCGACAGGGCTCATCCGGGCTTCGGTGCGCTGCAGCATCTCGACGAATCGTTGCTGCCAGGTGATGTCGGCCCAGGGCAGCTGATCCGACCGCCCGTCGCCGACAGCGAGGGTCGCGTACCGGTCCAGCCATGCGCGATAGGTCATGTCGGCGACGTCGCCGAAGTACGGCTTGGCGGTGTCGGCCATCGCGGCGATGATCTCGTCACGGCGATCGGCGACGGCGTCGGCGTCTCCGGCGACCTCGTCGAGTAGCCGGCCGCACCTCGACGCGGTGTTGTCGATCTCGTGGATGTCGGCGCCGAGCTGACTGCGCCCGGACGCCATGCCGGCGGTTGCGTGTCCGGCCCCGATCCAGTCGTCACAGCCGACGGTGTCCACCAGCAACTGCTTGACCTCGGGGGCGGTCGTCGCCTCCTTGGCGGCCATCGCCGCGGTGCCGATCAGGATCCCGTCGAGCGGCATGGACGGATAGCCGTAGACCGACGACCATGCGCCGGTGAGGTATTCGCTCGCGCGTTGCGGTGTGCCGATGCCGCCACCCACGCAGATCACCACGTTGTTGCGCGCACGGAGTTCGCTATAGGTGGCCAGCAGCAGATCGTCGAGGTCTTCCCACGAGTGGTGACCACCTGCGCGGCCGCCCTCGATCTGCACGATGACCGGGTGGTGGGGCACCTCGGCGGCGATCCGCACCACGGCACGGATCTGTTCGACGGTGCCCGGCTTGAAGGCGACGAACCGGAGCCCGGCCTCGACGAACTCGTCGACCAGCGCCACGGCATCCTCGAGTTCGGGGATGCCGGCCGACACCACGACGCCGTCGATCGGTGCGCCCTGCGCGCGTGCCTTCTGCACGAGGCGCTTACCGCCGAGCTGCAGCTTCCAGAGGTATGGATCGAGGAAGAGCGCGTTGAACTGCGCCTGCCGGCCGTCGTCGAGCAGTTCGGTCATCTTCGCGACGTTGTCGGCGAAGATCTGCTCGGTGACCTGACCGCCTCCGGCGAGCTCAGCCCAGTGCCCGGCGTTCGCGGCCGCCGCGACGATGGCCGGGTCGACCGTGGTGGGAGTCATGCCGGCCAGCAACATCGGCGAACGACCGGTCAGTCGTGTGAACGCGGTGTCGACTACCTTCCGGCCGTCGGGCAGCTCGACGAGCTGAGGGGCGAACTGCTGCCACGGCCGCGCGACCTCGGGGATGCCGCCCGGGCTGAACAGGTTGCGCTGGCCTACGCGCAGCGCAGGCGACACCAGACCGACACCCTGACCGCGGACCAGCGACGAGGTGAGACGGGTGGCCAGATCGCCGGGCCCGAAGTCGAGGATCCACTTGGCGCCTGCTTCGACGACCTCGTCGACCGTCGTCACCCAGTCCACCGGATCGACCAAGATGGAATTGGCGTGGCGAACGGCGGTCTCACGGTCGATCCCGCACTCGTCGGCCCACTCCGCGACGAGGTCGACGGCCTCAGCCATGGTCGGGTGGTGGAAGGCGACGCTGACGTTGAGGTGGTCGAATTTGGGCGCGAATGCTGCTCCGCCCGCGACCTTGCGCTTGCGCTCGTCGGCCTCGGTCGCCGCGATTCGCTCACACAGCGCGGCGAATGCGGCCAGGTGGCGAGGCGCACCGGAGAGCGCGACGGCACGACGGCCGTTACGGATCGCGACGACGGGGGCCGTCGACAGCTCGGACTCGCTCAGTCCGGCGCGGTACTCGGCGAGGATCTCCTCGATGCGGGCGGGCACGGCACCGCTGATGGCGAGCATGGGGGTGCCGTCGGTGGTGGTCGCCAGGCCGCGCCGACGGGCGACCAGGGTGCCCGCGGCACCGATGAGGTGGGCGACCGCCAAGAGCAGCCCTTCGCCCGACTCGGCGACCTGGCCGTCGGTGCCGATCGCGTGCGTGGCGATCGATCCCTGCGAATGCCCGATGACCGCGGTCGGCGTGATGGCGGTGGTGTCGAGGCCCTGCTTCTTCAGCGCTTCGACGGCCGCGAGCTGCGTCAGCAGCACTCCGGGACCCGACAAGGTGAAGTCGGCGAGCTCGTTCTCCCCGGGCACCGGCTCTTCGGCGTCGAGGGCACGGACCCAGGTCAGCGGGTGGAAGCCATCCACCACGGCGAGGGTCAGCTGATCGGCAACGGGATCGATGATGCGCTCGGCAGCGGCGACGATCTTCCCGATCCGATGTTCGAGGTCGGCGTCGACGACCAATTCGGCCAGGGTGGGCAGCCACGGCGACCCCTGTCCCCCGAAGCTGATCGCATACGGTTCACCGTCGATCAGACGGTCGATCAGCGTCGTGGTCGGGCGATCCGAGTGCGCGGCGCCCTGCGATCCTGAACGGAATTGGTCGACTGTCACGGGTTCTCCTCTTGTCTCGACACGGGCGGGGCGAGGGTGCTCGTGTCGCGGGTCGTCAATGGCTTGTCGTCGTCGGGCGCAGTCGCGGGCGCACAAATCACCCGCTGTGGTCTGTCGGTATGGTGGCCTGGACTTTTCCGTGCTGCGCTGCACCGTCGAGTGCCGCGCCGTCGCGCACTGGATGAACACACCTACCGCGCAACACTTTTGGCTACACGGGAGACTCACCCATGAGTCGTCGTCGGCGTGAACGTGACCCAATGATGACACACAAAAATGAGGCTTTCCTCATGTTTGGCATCGACCCACGGGTATACCCGTGGGTAACCCCGCGAGTAACACAGGTGTGCACTGGGCCCCGCTTTCATCGAGCCCGGATTGTCGCTGATCACAGATCATTTCCGAGCGCTCGCTCGGAGGCGTCGAAAGCGCACATGATCCGTTATCTAATCGTTATGTGACATGGTGCACTCTCGATTCAGGTCAGGCGTCCTGCACCCGCAGATCACGACGGACCCGGCAGGAAACGTAAGGTGCTCGACATGACAACGTGCGTGTTCTGCGACATCGTCGACGGGCGAGCGCCGTCCCGGACGGTCTACGCCGACGACGATGTCGTCGGTTTTCTCGACATCCGTCCGGTCACCCGCGGTCACACCCTGCTTGTCCCGCGCGCTCATTCCTCAGGGCTCGCCGACCTCGACCCGGCGATGGGCGGCCGTCTTTTCGCGGCCGGTCAACGGGTGGCCGCGGCGATGAAGTCGAGTGCGCTCGAAGCCGACGGCGTGAATCTGGTTGTCAACGACGGACGGGCGGCCTTTCAGACGGTGTTCCACACGCATTTGCACGTGGTGCCCCGCCACAACGGCGACAAGCTGAGCTTCGCCAAGGGTCTGGTGGTACGGAGGGATCCCGACCCCGACCACACCGCCGGCCTGCTCCGGGCGGCGCTCGAAACCGATCATCGATGAGCGGTATCGAGATCCCCGACGATGTGGTCGAGGCGGTCCGCCGGGCCGAGTGGATCACGGTGTTCACCGGAGCCGGGATGTCCGCGGAAAGCGGCATCGCCACCTTTCGTGATGCCGATACGGGGCTCTGGGAGAAGTTCGATCCCGCCCAACTGGCGACGCCGGAGGCCTGGCAGACCGATCCGGCACTCGTGTGGGGCTGGTATCAGTGGCGTGCCCGACTGGTCCGCGATGCGCAACCCAACGCGGGACACCAGGCCCTCGCCGAGCTGGCTCGGGACCGTGCGGTGATGGTGGTGACCCAGAACGTCGACGACCTCCACGAGCGGGCCGGCAGCGACGTGGTGAGCCACCTGCACGGCAGTCTGTTCGCACCGCGGTGTAGCCACTGCGGTCGGCCGTATCAGGGCACCGGGGCCGATCCGCAGCTCGCGGTGCACGAGATGCGCGTGGAACCGCCGACGTGTCCGGCCTGCCTGTCCGCGATCCGGCCGGGCGTCGTGTGGTTCGGTGAGGCGTTGCCCGCCGACGCCTGGCGCACCGCCGAGAACGTCTTCGCCGCGAGCGATGTCGTCCTCGTCGTCGGCACAAGCGGCATCGTGTATCCGGCCGCCGGACTTCCCATGCGAGCGATCGAATCCGGCATCCCGGTCGTCGAGGTCAATCCTGACGAGTCGGCGTTGAGCGCCGTGGTCACCCACCGTGTCGCGTCATCGGCCGGCGTCGGACTCCCCGCGCTGGTGACCGCAGTCCGCGCCGCGGGATGACCGTCCTGTCTCACTCCCCCGCACGGAGATCGATCGGCTCCCAGCCATGATCGGACGCAGTCGACGCATCGGTCGACGACGCGGTGATCGATCCCGGCTTCACCCCGCGCCGATCGAGTACCTCCCACAGCCCGTCGAGCGCGCGATCGGGGTCCAGTTCGAACTCGGACTCCCGGACCCGCCAGAAATCCCATCCGCAGCGACGTAATTCACGTTCCCGTTCCATGTCCGAACGGGCCTGCTCCCCCGTGGTCCGGAACGAATCCCCGTCGCACTCCACCGCCATCCTGGCATCCGATCCGGTCACCACCAGATCGATCACACGATTGTTGACCGTCATCGACGGCACCACGTAGTAGCCCCGGTCGACGAGCCGGTTGAACACCCGCTGCTGGAAAAGACTCGAGAACGGTTGCTGCCGTTCGGTATTCGAGACATCGGCGGGCATCGGCGGATTGGTCGGCCCCTCACCGGCCCGTACGTAGTCGAGCAACGAGTACCTCAGGTCATGTGGTTTGAGCGCCTCGAGGTCGATCGAGTGGAAGAGCCACATCTGATCCATCGCCCTGGACGCGGCAACGTTGATCCGTCGTTGCGATTCTGCGCGGGTCAGCGGCGCGATCGCGGACGCATCGGATACCACCATCGACAGCATGATCACGTGTCGCTCGTCGCCCTGGAAGTCCGGCGGAGTCCCCACGCGAATACGGCGCGAACGCCGATCCTCTTCGCTCACCACCGCCCGCAGGCGACGGGTGATCTCGTCGACCTGTCGGGTGCCCTGCAGCGCGATGACACCGAAATCGAGCCCATCGTAAGCGGGGTCGTCCAGACACCTGGCGAGCGCCGCGACGATCGCGGCAGCCTCGTTCTCGTTGACCAACGCGGCGCCCTGACCGGTGGCTGCGCCGTCGTCGACGGCCACAGATCGCAACGGCGGCAGCCGGTCCGCGCCGAACTGCCGTACCGGCAGCAGCGGGGCCCCGAATAGAACTGGCGCGAGGAGAACTCGATGATCTCGGGCATCGACCGAAAGTGCTCACGTAACCGGATCAGATGCCCGAATCGACTGCGCAGCAGCGAGAAGAGACTCGATCGGGGTGTGAGGCCGTCGCGCAGATAGTGCGGCAGGTCCGGCAGGTACGAGTCGAGTTTGGCGAACGCGTCGTCGAGGGTGGTCCCGGACAGACCGGTGGGCGCGCACTGCCGATCATCGCCGACCACGATGACCCGCGGCGCCAGCCAGAGCAGGAACGAACTGGTGATGTCGGCCTGACTGGCCTCGTCGACGATCACGACGTCGAAGGCGTCACGGCGTGGGTCGACGGTTTCCGCGACCTGGCTGATCGACATGATCCACGCCGGCACCGCACCTTGCGCGTGTTCCATCGCGGCGCGGGCGGCCGCGCGAAATCGGTTGGCGTGTTTGCCCGATCCCTTGCCGAGGTTGATCATGTGATCCCGGTAGGACTGCAGCGCCTGGACTTCCGCGACGCTCATCCGGTCCAGGCACGCGCGCCACGCGTAGGCTGCCGTCAGCCGGGCGGTGAACTGCGCGATGTCGGCCTCGTGCTCGTCGAGTTCGGCCTGCAGACGGGTCTCCAGTGTCGGATCGCTGCGTTCGACAGCCCACGACTGTGCGCGGCGCCACGACCACGCCGCCCCGACATCACGCAATCTGCCGTGCCAGCTCTCGTCGGCGGCAGTGTCGTGCAGCAGGCTGTAGAACTCCGGAGCCTTGGTGCGCAGACGCAATGTGTAGAGATCGAGCGCGGTCTGCGCCCGCAACTCGTCGCGTGCCGCGCACCAGTCCCGCCGCGCCGACTTGATGGCCTGCGCATCGGCTTTCGCCAGAGCGGCGACCAACGCGTCACCCTCCGGCGACGGTCCGCGGTCCACCTCGGCCGAGAGCTTGTACGCGCACTCGGCCAACTCGTGCTCGGCGAGAACGGCATCGTTGGTGGCTGCGATCGCCCCCGCCTGCGCTGCCACCTCGGCCACCTCGGCGACGCTGCGCGGGCGAGGCCCACCGGGGCTGATCGCCTCCAGTTCCCGGACCAGTTGGTCTCGTCCGGTCATCAGGTCGGAGATCCACGCGAGCTGGTTGTCGAGTCGCACGAGACTGTTCAGCTGCGCGGACCGAGAGCCCGAGTTGTCGACCGGCACATGCAGGTCGGCGAGGACCTTCTGCACCTGACCGACCGCGTCGAAGACGGCGAGATGGTCTGCGACGAGCCGCAACGACTGTTCGTCGGTGGCCGCGACACCATCGACGGTCGCCCGTACCCCGGACTCCTCCACCGCACGTTGTTCGGCCGATCGCAGAAGTCGGCCCCGCCATCGGTTGCCGGCCGCGAGATGATCGGCGGCCGCGCGGAAGATCGCGCTGTCGCCCGACCGCGCCCCCTCCGTCACGACCACGTGTGCCCCGATCCCGCGGTCGCGTTCGGCGGCCTCGCCGATGATCGGCGACAGAGTGGTCACGCGTGACCACAGATGGGAGGCCTGGCCCGCCAGCAGACGATCGGCCATGTCGGCGACCAGCGGCGGGAACGAGGCGACCTCACCGGCGGCGATGGCAAGGCGATCACACACGTCCTTGACCCGCACCAGGCGATTGCTGTCCACACCCGACAGGATCGACAGCAGTGAACCACTGCCCACCATCTGCTCGTGCGGGCGCTGGGCGATGCGATCGCAGATCCGCTCCAGGTCGGCGGTGTCGGGCAGGTGATCGGAGAGGTCCGGGAGCCGCTGCCCCAGTCGTGTCGTCTCGCCGGCGGTGGTCCGCATGAGTTCGAGGAGTTCCTCGAACTCACCGGTGTCGAGTGGAGGCAGGGCACCCTCGACCGGACCCGGCAACCAGTCGTACCGGTCCCTGTCGGCGTTGCACTGCCGGACCACCTCGGCGGCGGTCCCTCGGTAGTCTCCGGCCACCCATTCGTGGACCTCGGTCTCGGACTCACGAGCCGTCCATAGTTCACGGAGCACGCGCTCCCGCTTACGGACCGCCTGCTCACGCTTGTCGATGAGATCGGCGATCTCGGCGGCCACCACCCGCGGCTGATGGCCCGCTTTGCGTTCGGCGATGGCCTGCACACCGGACACCGTGGCCTCGAAGTCGTCTTGTCCGACATCGGCGATCGAGACCGCGAGCTCTCGCAGTTCCGGGGGCAACATGTCACGGATCACCTGGAGGGCGTGGGCTTTCTCGCTCGTCACCAGCACGCGCTGCCCCTTGGCCAGCAGTGCCGCCGTCAGGTTCGCGATCGTGTGGGTCTTGCCGGTTCCGGGCGGGCCCTCGACCACCACCCCACTGTCGACACCGAGCTGCGCCAACACATCTCGCTGCTCCACGTTCGCCGGGAGTGGATACAGCGCATCGCGCACGAGCTCCTCGGCGGGCACGGCTCCCGACCGCGCCAACGCCTCCAGACGTTCGGGCGCCTCGATCGGCGCGACGAGCTGGGCGAGACCGATCGGCACCTGCCCGCGGCCCGTCTTCCCGGGACCGTCCTCGGCGCCGGCGGTCTCGCGCAGCTGCGCCAGGATGGCGTCGTAGAACCCCAGCGCCGCCGTGACGCCCCGTCGACGCAGGACGAGCGCCGGTCGCATGTCGACCGAGAGGGACACGAGATCGGAGTCGACCGCGACCAGCCCGCGCCACGTCTCGACGAGGTCGGTGACCTGATTGCCCACCGGGCTGACCAGTTCGGCGATCTTGCCGCGCACCTTGACCGCGTCGGCGAGGTCCACGCCGTCGATCGGGGCAAGGATGAATGTGTCGTGCATCATCGGCGATGCGCCGCCACCGAGGGTGACATGGATCGCCGACGTGTCTTCGTCGCGCTCGGCGATCACCTGCTGAGTCACCAGGTGTTCGCGGATCCGATTCTCGCCTTCGGCGTCCTGCACGGTCACCAGTGCGTTGGCCAGCACGAGTTCGAGCGTCTCCGGGCTGTCGCGCAGATCGTCGACGAGGCGCGAGACGGCGTCGTGTCCGGGGCTGTCGGGTTCGAGTTCGATCACGGCCTGCCCGGTTCCTGCGTTGGACCGGAGCGGCACGTCGGTCGACTTACCCACCCATACGAGACCGGGGTGTTGGCCCACGTCGCTGACGACCTCGGACCGTGAGCGCACCAGCTCACGGAGATAGCCGAGCAATCGCACCACCTGATCGGTCTGCTCGGTGTCGCTGTACGCCGTGTCGGTCCCGTCGGCCATGCCTGTTCCGTTCCCTCCTCCGTCCGCCCTATCCGGCGTCGTCGGCTGGATTCACTGGCGTGGATACGTCCACAAAGCTACCAATCGGACTCGGTCCGTGGGGATTCGACTAAGCGCGATAGGCGGTGCGCAGGGCCGGGTAACCGCCGTCGACGTACCGCACGTTCGTGTACCCGAGGTCCGCGATCTCCTCGGCGATGGCCGGCGCCTGCGATCGCACAGAGACGACGGCGATCTCGGTGTCCGGATCGCGAACGACGGGAAAGGTCCCCGACGGGGTCGGCTTGAATCGATCGCGAACGTCCGTCGGGTCCACCACGACTGCACCGGGCAGACTGCCCTGGTGCCGGACCACCTGGGGGCGCGCATCCACGATCACCGCGTGATCGTGCTCCCAATGCGACTTCGCGTCGGCTGCTGTAATCGAATCCACCACTGACACTGGTGACTCACCGTTCCTGTTTGGGTCGTCTGTCTGAAAACGCTTCTGACACACGGGCTCGCCCGTGATCAGAGGGGGCGGGTCGCGGTCGCGCGGCCCATGCAGTCTGTCGCTCCCCCACCACAAAAGGTTACGGAAATATCTCGATCCGGCAAGTTTTGCACCACGAAACACCAAACATCACGGCCCCGTCGGACTCGCTCAGCTACGCCCACGCCCCGCGACTCGAGGGGTTGTCCGCTTGCCCCAGTGATCCGGGCGTTTGCCGTGACCGTCGCGTCCGCCACCGCGCTGACCCTGTCCGCGTTTGGCGCCGCCTCGCGAGCGTGGCGGACCGTAGTCCCGGCGGATGTCGATGGGGGTCTTGCCGATCCTGGTGTTCCGCAGCCCCGCCAGCGTCTCGTTGTCGAGGTTCTCGGGGAGCTCGACCAGTGAGAAGTCGTCGCGGATGCTGATGTTGCCGAAGTCTCCGCGGGTCAGTCCGCCCTCGTTGGCTATCGCACCGACGATCGCCCCCGGAGACACCTTGTGCTTGCGCCCCACCGCGATCCGATACGTGGCGAACTGGCCGCCGCTCGATCCGCGGGGCGCGCGCTCGCGCCGATCGGGACGCTGCCCCTCCGGCGGGTCGGGAGCCATCAGGAAACCGCCGTCGCGGGTCTCGAGCGCGAGCGCTGCCGCGATGTCGGCCATCGTGACGTCCTTGTCGCGGGCGTAATCCTCCACCAGCTTGCGGAAGAGGTCGAGGTTCTCGGAGCCCAGGTTCTCGGTGATCGAATCCGCGAACTTCGACACACGCTGCGCATTCACGTCCTCGACGCTGGGCAATCCGATCTCGGTCAGGGTCGACCGTGTCGCCCGCTCGATGGCCCTCAGGAGGTGACGTTCACGAGGGGACACGAACAGCAGTGCGTTACCCGAGCGCCCGGCACGACCGGTGCGACCGATGCGGTGCACGTACGACTCGGTGTCGTGCGGGATGTCGTAGTTGACCACATGCGAGATGCGGTCGACGTCGAGTCCACGGGCCGCCACGTCCGTGGCCACCAGGATGTCGATCGCCCCGTTCTTGAGTTGGTTGATGGTGCGCTCGCGCTGGGCCTGCGCCATGTCGCCGTTGATCGCAACCGCGGAGAAACCGCGGGAGCGCAACTTCTCGGCGAGTTCTTCGGTGCCCGATTTGGTGCGGACGAAGACGATCATCGCGTCGAATGCCTCGACCTCGAGGAACCGGGTGAGCGCATCGAGCTTGCGCTGGTGGGACACCTGCAGGTAGCGCTGGGTGATGTTCTGGGCCGTCGCGGTCTTCGACTTGACCGTGATCTCCTGCGGATCGTGGAGATACCGCTGCGCGAGGCGACGGATCGCACTGGGCATCGTGGCCGAGAACAACGCGACCTGCTTGGAATCCGGGGTCTCGGCGAGAATCCTTTCGACGTCCTCGGCGAAACCCATCGTCAGCATCTCGTCGGCCTCGTCGAGTACGAGGTACTCCAGTTGGGAGATGTCCAGGGTGCCCTTGTCCAGGTGGTCGATGACGCGGCCGGGCGTGCCGACGATCACCTGGGCGCCGCGCTTGAGGCCCGCGAGCTGGACGCCGTAACTCTGGCCGCCATAGATGGGCAGCACCCGCACTTGCGGCATGTGCGACGAATAGCGGCCGAAGGCCTCCGACACCTGCAGGGCGAGCTCACGGGTGGGAGCCAGGACCAGCGCCTGCGGTCGCTTCGCCGACGCGTCGAGCCTGGAGAGGATCGGGATCGCGAACGCGGCCGTCTTGCCCGTTCCGGTCTGTGCGAGGCCCACCACGTCGCGACCCGCCATCAGGGGTGGGATGGTGGCGGCCTGGATCGGCGACGGGGTCTCGTACCCGACGTCGGTGATCGCCTGACGCACCTGCGGGTCGATGTCCAGGTCGTCGAAGGTGACGCCCTGGCCGGTGCCGTTCTGTTCGTCGGTGGACTCACTCATGTGCGATCTGTCCGTTCATTACTGTCACTCTAATCCGCCGAGGCCTCTGGCGAGGAATCTCACCGAACCGCGACGTCACGGCGTCGACCCGCCCTCCTCACGGTGCGCACCGACCTGTGATCGCGCCCACTGATACTGGTACTGTCAGTGACACTCAACAGACAGCTACGGAGTTCACGCGGGCCCGCCCGTGTCCGTTATGTCCCAATTTCGTTGCGCACAGGGGAGCCCGCCATGGAGCAATATTCCACCCCGTCGAACCTTTCCATCGAGGACAAGGCGACGACCGTCGACAGCATTCTCCGGTACCGATCGGAGCGCCCGACGATGCCACTGTTCCGGAAGCGCTCCGGAAATCAATGGATCAACGTGACGGCCAAACAGTTCGCCGACGAGGTCGACGCGGTGGCCAAGGGCCTCATCGCATCGGGGATCAAGCCGGGCGCGCGGGTCGCGATCCTGTCATCGACCCGATACGAGTGGACCGTCCTGGATTACGCGATCTGGCGCTCGGGTGCCACCACGGTGGCGATCTACGAGACGTCGGCGCCCGACCAGGTCAAATGGATTCTCGAGGACTCGGGAACCTCGATGTTGTTCGTCGAGCAGCATGCCCACCACACCAAGCACATCCGCATCATCGAGGAAGCACCCGAGCTGCGGGAGACCCTGGTCATCGACGACCATGCGCTCGCGACGATCACCAAGCGCGGCGCCAAGATCGACGACGCGGAGCTCGACGCCCGCCATGCCAACGCGCTCTCGTCGGATGCCGCGACGCTGATCTACACCTCCGGCACGACGGGCAAACCGAAGGGTGTGGTCCTGACCCATGCCAACTTCCTCGCCGAGTGCGAGGCCACCCGCGACGCCGTCGGCGCAGGCCTGGTCGAGGGCAAGTCGACACTGCTGTTCCTACCGCTCGCGCACGTGTTCGCTCGCGTGGTCGCGGTCGGTTGCGTCGAGAACGGGGTGATCCTCGGGCACACCAGCGACATCCCCAACCTCATCGACGACCTGGGCAAGTTCAAGCCGAATTACGTGCTGTCGGTGCCGCGAGTCTTCGAGAAGGTCTACAACTCCGCCAAGCAGAAGGCCTACGACGGCGGCAAGGGCAAGATCTTCGACCGCGCCGCAGACACCGCCATCGAGTACAGCAAGGCAATGGAGACCGGCGGCGCCGGGCTGGGGCTCAAGCTCAAGCACGCGTTGTTCGATCGCCTGGTGTACGGCAAGCTGCGCGACGCCCTCGGCGGACAGTGCGAAGGCGCCATCTCCGGTGGCGCTCCTCTCGGCGCACGGCTCGGACACTTCTTCCGCGGCGTCGGCATCCCGGTCTATGAAGGCTATGGGCTCTCCGAGACCACCGCGGCGGTGACCGCCAACAACGAGGAGCACCAGCGCGTCGGCTCGGTTGGCCGCCCGGTTCCGGGGGTGACCGTGCGCATCGCCGACGACGGTGAGGTGCTGCTCAAGGGTCCGGTGGTCTTCGGCGGCTACTGGAAGAACGCGAAGGCAACCGAGGAGTCCATCGTCGACGGCTGGTTCCACACCGGCGACATCGGACGCCTCGAGGACGGCTTCCTGTTCATCACCGGCCGCAAGAAGGAACTGATCGTCACCGCAGGCGGCAAGAACGTCTCCCCGGCACAGCTCGAGGACACCATCCGAGCGCACCCGATGGTCAGCCAGTGCCTCGTCGTCGGCGACAACAAGCCCTTCATCGCCGCACTGATCACCATCGATCCGGAAGCGATCCCGGGATGGCTCGAGCGTCATCACCTGCCTGCGGACACCTCGCCCGCCGACCTCGCCCAGAACGAGACGTTGATCGCCGAGATCGACGCCGCGGTCACCGAGGCCAACGGGAAGGTGTCGAAGGCCGAGGCGATCAAGAAGTTCACCATCCTCGAGACCGACTTCACCATCGAGTCGGGTGAACTGACGCCGACGATGAAATTGAAGCGCAACGTGATCCACGACGCGCAGAAGCGGGCGATCGCGGACCTGTACACCTGACCCCGGCCCGGGTCAGCCCGGCCCTGGGTCATCCCTCCCCGCTCGGCGGCAGACGCCCGGCCCCCACTCGGGGCCGGGCGTTCTCATCGCGCGGTGTCCACGATCGCCGTCGCGAACCGTGGACAGCGAACCGTGGACAGCGACAACGTAAGGTGTCATCCGATGAATCGAGATCTCGCCATCGACGCGACGCGGGGGCTCGCGATCTGGAGCATGATCTCGCTTCACTTCGGCGCCGGAACCCATATCGCTGCACCCACCCATGCGTACCCGTATGTGGACGGGATGTCGGCGTTCGTGCTGCTGTCGGGGATGGTCCTGGGATTGGTCTACCGGCGCTGGATCGAACGCATCTCGTTGCGCTTCGCCTACTGGCGACTCACCAAACGACTCGTCGTCCTGTATGTCTGTCAGCTGACGATCGCCGTGATCGCGGTCGCCGCGGCGATCGAGGGCCATCGTTGGCTGACCCTCCTGCTGCCGATCGACGGCTGGGGTCAGGGTCTGGGCCTGGCCTTGCGCATGCAATACCTGCCGAGCGGCGGGAACATCCTGCTGCTGTACATGGTGCTGATGGCGTCGGCCTATCTCCTGTTCCCGATGCTGATGCGGGGCTGGTGGATGATCGTCCTCGGGGGATCGATCGGCGTGTACGTGCTCTCGCTGGTGTTCTCGCCGGACTGGTTCTACCTGACCGCGACCATGCAGGCCCGCGGATCCAGAACTGGGCGGCGTGGCAGATCATGTTCGTGCCCGCGGTGGTGGTCGGTTGGAAGTGGCGGGAATGGCGGATTCCCGAGTTCATCGACCGGTGGCTCCCGGTGATCGTGGCAGTTGCCGTCGCCGTTGCACTGGGCCTGCACTTCGTGGTCGATGCCGGCCCGTGGATTCGGTTCGAACCCGCGATCGCCGACAAGCTCGACTTCCGGCCCGCCCGCGCGGTCGGCGCGTGGCTGGTGGTCCCGGCGATCTACGGGATCTTCCGGCTCCTGCTGCGGTGGTGGCACAAGGACTGGCTGCGACCGCTGGTGATGACCGGGACCCGCAGTCTGGATTCCTATGTGTTGCAGGCCGTCGCACTCGTGCTCATACCGATTCATGTGGCCCACCGACCATGGGGGTCGGTGACCACCGCGTGCGTGGTGCTCACCGTCTTCGGTCTCTGCTGGGCATGGTCGGAGTTCCGGAGCGCCTGTCACATCGACAAGCTCCACCGCCTGCCCGTGATCCTCGCGCGACGCATCGAGCGGCGCCACCCACATCCCCCAAATGTCGCGGCACCACCCGCGGAAACCGTCGGAGCAGCGTCATGACGCAGTCAGAATCTTCGCGTAACCAACCGCAGGCCGCGGTCGGCGACCACACCTTGTGCGTGCACGCCGGCAACACCGGGGATGCCTCGGGCGCCATCCGCACGCCGATCACCATGGCGAACTCCTATCTGCTGCCCGACGATCCGTCCACGATGGACTGGTCGGCGACCGACCGGCTCTTCTACACACGCAACTCGGGCGCCAATCAGGTTGCGTTGCAGGACAAGCTCGCAGCGCTCGATCACGGTGAGGATGCCGTTGCACTCGCCTCCGGCGTCGCGGCGCTGCACGCGATCTTCTTCACCCACGTCGCGGCCGGAGATCACGTCGTGGTGTCGGACACCACATACGAGGCGACCTACAAGCTCTGGTCATCGCTGCTGCCCCGGAAGTACGGGATCGAGGCGACCTTCGTCGACGTGACCGATCTAGACGCCGTGCGTGCCGCGCTGCGTCCCACCACCCGACTGCTGATCACCGAGGCCGTTGCGAATCCGACGACCAAGGTGGCCGACATCGCGGCTCTGGCGGAGATCGCGCATGCTGCAGGAACTCTGCTCGTGGTGGACTCGACGTTCACGCCACCGCCGCTCTATCGCCCCATCTCCGACGGGGCCGACCTCGTGGCCCACTCACTCACCAAGTACATCAATGGCCATGGTGACGCGATGGGTGGCGCGGTGATCGGCCGCAAGGAGCTCATCGAACCGATCAGGGCCGAGGCGATGGTGGATGTGGGCGGGGTGATCTCGCCGTTCAACGCATGGCTGATCTCGCGCGGATCGATCACGCTCCCACTTCGACTGGCGCAGCACCAGTCCAATGCGCAGCAACTGGCCGAGTTCCTCGAGGCCGACGAGCGGATCGCCTATGTCGCCTACCCTGGGCTCGCGTCGCACCCACAACACCAGCTCGCCACAAGACAATTCGGCGGCCGGGGTTACGGCGGGATGATGGCCTTCGCCGTCCAGGGCAGCCCTGACGACCAGAACCGCTTCGTGTCCCGGCTGCGGGTGATCACCTCAGCCGTATCCCTCGGACACGACGAGTCGTTGATCGTGCACGTCGGCACCGACGGGCCCCGGGTCGCGGCGTACCCAGCCGAGTTCCGGCGGTGGGGCCACCTCCGGTTCTCGGTCGGACTCGAGGATCACGCCGACCTCGAAGCAGATCTGCGTGGCGCATTGGACGCGACCTTCGGCTGATGTCCACCGCGTGAGATGCCCTGCCGCAGCACGTGGACGCCCGACGGTGTGCGTCAGGTCGCCTCGAAGAGGATGCCCCTCTCGATCGCTTCCCGCACGACCGGGAGCGCGGCCTCGGCGAGCGCCCCCTCATCGACGCCGTGGAATCCGGCGAGGAGGTCGACGAGCGTGCCCAGCGGCACCTCCCCGCGACATCCCGCGAGCAACGCACGCGACACCTCATCCACCCCCAGCACGGCGCCCGGACCACCAGGCCTCCGCACTGCCGCCGAGATCTGTTGCCAGCCTTCCTCTCCCGGCAGCGCCTGTTCCTCGAGAAAGATCGGCGCGGTGGACAACCGGGCACCGAGCAGATGGGCATCCGAGGTGGTCCTGAGATAGTGACGGCGGGCGAGGAACGCCTGGGCCTCCGATCCCGTCACCTCCTCCCCCGCCCCGGTGATCTCCTCGACGACCAGATCCGGCTCCCCGACGTCACCGTCGGTCCGCCGGCGCATCGTGATGAGCCCCATGCCGATGCCGGCGATCCCGGATTCGGCAAACCAGTCGAGCCACCGCGCGCCGCGCTCGGCCACGGTGTCGGAGGACTCTCCCGCATCCGAGAGCCAGAGGGAGATGTAACTGATCGGGTCGGCCAGCTCGCGTTGGACCACCCAGGCGTCGAGACCTGTTCCGTCCAGCCAGCCGCGCACCCGGTCTCGCCAGTCGGTATCGGCCGGAACAATCCAGTTGGCCAGGATCTGGGCCGTCCCACCCGGATTCAGGTGATCAGGGACCTGCCTGATCAGGTCGGCGCACAGCGCGTCCCCGATCATGCCCGAATCCCGATAGATGTAATCCTGGCCGCCGGCCCCGACCACGAACGGCGGGTTCGAGACGATCAGGTCGAACCGTTCGCCGGCGACCGGCTCGAACAAGCTACCGGACCGCAGATCCCACCGCATCCCGTTGAGTCGTGCGGTGGCACCGGCGAGCGCGAGGGCCCGCTCGTTGGTGTCCGTGGCCACGATCTCGTCGCAATGGGTACCGAGATGCAACGCTTGGATGCCGCAACCGGTCCCGATGTCGAGCGCCCGATGCACCGGTGTGCGGATCACCGCCCGCGCCAACGACACCGACGCGCCCCCGATGCCGAGGACGTGTTCGCGGTCGACCGGGCCTGAGCGCATCACCGCGTCCTGATCCGAGACGACCAGATACTCACGGACGTCGTCGGCGTGCGGCCGGATGTCGAGCGTCGCCCGGATCTCCCCGGCGCCGATCCGGGCCAGCACGCCGTTGGCGATCAGCGCGTCCACCCCGGCGGCAGGAAATGCCTGTGCGACAGCCGTTTCCGACTCGTCGGAGCCAAGCAGGAAGAGCCGGATCACGGTGGCGAGCCGGGACGAATCCGCCTGGGCCCGGCGGGTGGCATAATGGGCCGGCCACCAGATCCCACGGCCGAGCGCCTCGTTCGCCTCCTCCCCCAGTAGTCCGGAAACACCGTCGGTGTGATAGCCGGCCGCCCGCAGGTCGGCGCCGAGTGCGTCGGTCACCGCCATGTCGAACAGCGGTTGAGCCGCGCTCATCCGACCTTCCGATACTTCTTGTGCATCGCCTGTTTCGAGACCCCGAGCAGCATGCCGATCTCCGCCCAGGACAGGCCTGCGTGCCGCGCCCGGCGCACTGCGACTTCTTCGTCGCGCGCGATGTCGCGGCGGCGTGCGGCGACCCGGGTCAGTTCTTCGATCGGCGTGCCGCCGTCGTCGCTGTCGATTCCGGTCCTCATACGGTCCAGAGTGCCCATCGTCCGGCCGATCGTCAACTGTTGTTGACGTGCAAATAGGTGTCCCACAACAATGTTGCGCACAACTTAAATTCGGGTATGGTCGAAGACGTGACCTCAGTTCGACTCGACGACCAGCTCTGCTTCGCGCTGTACACGGCATCGCGTGCGGTCATCGCGGCGCAGCGCCCAGGCCTACGCGAACTCGGGCTCACATATCCGCAGTACCTCGCGATGCTGGTGCTGTGGGAAGAAGATGAGATTTCGGTCAGCCGACTGTGTCGTCGGCTCCAGCTCGACTCCGGGACGGTGTCACCACTGGTGCGGCGGCTCGAGACACTCGGCTTCGTCACCCGCCGCAGGTCAGACGACGACGAGCGGTCGGTCACCGTGGCCCTCACCCCCGAGGGTGTCGCGCTGGGCGGCCGGGCGGATTGTGTCTACGACTCCCTCGCCTCGGCGATCGCCGATGCCGCCGCGGAGGGTTCCGATGCGGAAGGCACCGGCGCCGACCCCGCGTCGCTCATCGCACTTCGCACCACCCTGCACGAACTCACCGACGAGTTGCGCCGACACCTCGACGCGCCCGCATCACCGAAAGGATCCGAAGAATGAAGGCCATCTATACGGCAGAGGCTCTCGCGACCGGCGACGGGCGCAACGGGCATGCCCGATCATCCGACGGCAAGCTCGATTTCGACCTCGACATGCCCAAGGAACTCGGCGGCTCCGGCGTCGGCACCAATCCCGAGCAGTTGTTCGCGGCAGGCTATGCCGCCTGTTTCCACAGCGCCCTGCGCCTGGTGGCCGGTCAGGCCGACGCAGATGTGACCGACTCCGCGGTCGGCGCACGGGTTTCGCTCGGCTCCACCGATTCGGGCGGTTTCGGCCTCGCGGTCGAGCTCGAGGTCTCGCTCCCGTCGGTCGATGACGCCACGGCGAAGTCCCTCGTCGAAAAGGCTCACGAGGTGTGCCCATACTCCAACGCGACGCGCGGCAACATCGACGTCACCCTCTCCCTCGCCGATGACTGACCGCCACCGCGTCGCCGGCCTGGCTCTGGGCGCGATCCTCACCACCGCCGGAGTCGGGCACATGACGTTCCAGCGCAAAGAATTCCAGGCTCAGGTGCCGGACTTCGTCCCCCTCGGACCAGACACCACGGTCCTCGCTTCCGGCGTCGCCGAGATCGGCCTCGGCCTCGGACTTCTCGGGTTGCGCAAGCAACGGCGCACGCTCGGCGCGATCGCGGCGGCGTTCTTCGTCGCGGTGTTCCCCGGCAACATCCATCAGTACCGCAACAAAATCGACGCGTTCGGCCTCGACACCGATCGCAAACGGTTCATCCGACTGCTCGGCCAGCCCGTTCTCGTCGCCCTGGCGTGGTACGCGCGCGGCTGACGTCCACGCACACGGCGGCGCCCCGGTGAGGTTTCACCGGGGCGCTGCTGTCGTACGTCGAACCACGACGCCGGGCGTATGGCGGTAGATGCGCTGCGGAGAATCCAGGCGGTCCATGCGCTGGATGAGGAACTTCGCCGCCTGCGTACCGACAGTGAAATTGCCGTTGTCGACGGAGGTCAGCGAGATGTGCCGCAGGCCCGCCAACTGCGTGTTGTCGTAGCCGATGAGCGACAGGTCCGCGGGCACCGAGATCCCACGATCATCGGCGGCCGACATGGCGCCAAGGCAGGTCATGTCGTTGAAGCCGAAGATCGCGGTGGGTGGTGACGCCGAGTCGAGCAGGCGGGCCGCAGCGGCATGACCACCCTCCTCGGTCATGCCGCCGTACTCGAGCGCCACAGCGTCGGGCGCCGCGCCCGATTCGGCGATGGTCTGCTCGAACCCCTGACGACGAAGCGTGCCGACGAGGCCGGGGCCCTGGATGTGCGCGATGCGGCGATGCCCCAGTGCGAGAAGGTGTTCCGTGGCCAGGCGGGCACCGACGAGGTCGTCGTCGACCGAGATGTCCACGGTCGGAAGGTCGGGCTCGAGAGTGCCGGCGAGCACCACCGGGATCGACTGCGCCGCGCGCTCGACGTCGACCCGCGCTTCCGTCGTACCGACCACCACGAGACCGTCGACCTGTCGTGAGAGCAACGTGCCGACGGTGTCGCGGCCGACCCGATGATCGAGCCGACTGTCCACCAGGATGGGCGCAACATCCACCGCGTCGAAGGTCGTCGCCAGACCCTCGATCAGACTGACATACCACGGATTCCGCAGATCGTTGATGACCACACCGACGGTGCCGCTGCGCGCCTCCGACAGCCCTCGCGCGATCGAGTTCGGTCGATAGCCGAGCTCGGTCATGGCCGCGCGCACACGCTCCCGGCGTTCGTCACTGACGTTGGGTTCGTCGCGCAGCACGCGTGAGACGACGGACTTCGACACCCCCGCATGCGCGGCGACGTCGCGAATCGTCGCAGCTCGTCGCCCACGGACCGAGGCCGGCGCGCCCTCGGGACTCGCTTCGTCAACACTCACAACTGCTCATCCTATTGCTCTGGTGATCTGGAACACGTATGGTGACTGGGACCGGTCCCAAATTGTCCCACACATCGCCGGATTCTGATAGAAGGAGCGCAGCCGAATGATCCGCATGGCGTTGGTCGGCGCAGGCTTCATCGGCTCGGTTCACGCCGAGAACCTCACCGCCCATCCCAGCATCGAGTTCGTCGGCGTATACGACGTCGACGAGGTTCGATCGAACGAACTCGCGGCCCGTAACCACACTCGCGCAATCGATCCCGTCGAGGTGTTCGACCGGTCCGCGGTGGACGCGGTGTTGATCGCGTCGTCGACCGACACCCATGCCGCACATCTGCGACGCGCAGCGGAAGCCGGACTCGCGACGCTCTGCGAAAAGCCCATCGACCTGGATCTCGGCGATGCCCTCGATGTCGTCGGCACCGTGGCGTCCGGTGGGTGCCCGGCGATGGTCGATTTCAACCGGCGCTTCGACCGCGATTACGCAGAACTCCATCGGGCGGTTCACGCGGGCGAGATCGGCAACGTCGAGCTGATCCAGATGACCACCCGCGGTCCAGCCCTGCCGCCACTCGACTACATCGCCGTCTCCGGTGGCCAGATGCGCGACCAGACCGTGCATTTCTTCGATCTCGCCCGCTGGATCACCGGCGAGGATCCCGAGTCCGTGTTCGCCGCGGGGTCGGTGTTCACCGATCCCCGCATGACCGAGCTCGGGGATGTGGACACCTCGGTGGTGATCCTCCGGATGCCCAGCGGCGCACTCGTCCAGATCGACAGCGCACGGCGCACCGGTTACGGGTACGACGAGCGCATCGAAGTCCTGGGCTCCGACGGGATGATCGAGGCGGGCCGGCAACGCGTCGGTGCGGTCACGCGTTACCGCGCCGGGAATCTCGTCACCGACGGCATGCACCCCGGATGGTTCGAACGGGTCGCGCCGACCTACCGAACCGCGCTCGATCATTTCGTCGCCGCAATCGAGGACGGAACGTCGATCGGACCCACACTCCCCGAAGCTCTCAAAGCCCAGGCGATCGCCGAAGCGGCCGCCAGTTCTCTGCGATCGGGCGAACTCGAGACCATCACCTATCCGGCGTTCGCCGCCACCAGCTGACTGCCACCCGAAGGGACACTTCTATGAGCAACATCATCGTCGGCTCCGCACCCGACTCCTGGGGCATCTGGTTCCCGGATGATCCCAAGCAGACTCCGTACCCTCGATTTCTCGACGAGGTCGCCGCATCCGGTTACCAATGGATCGAACTCGGTCCGTACGGATATCTCCCCACAGATCCGGCCCAGCTCCTCGACGAGCTGGGCGAACGGGGCCTGAAGCTCTCTGCGGGCACGGTGTTCGAACATCTGCATCGAGACGATTCCTGGGACGCCGTGTGGTCCCAGATCGAGGACGTCGCCAAGCTCACCGCGGCGGTCGGCGGCAAGCACGTGGTCGTGATCCCGGAGATGTGGCGCGACCCCGCGACCGGCGAGGTCCTCGAGGACCGCACTCTGACCGACGATCAGTGGTCGGCCAAGACCGGTGGTATGAACGAACTCGGTCGGGCCATGTTCGAGAAGTACGGCGTGCGTGCGCAATACCACCCGCACGCGGACAGTCATGTCGACACCGAGGAGAACATCTATCGCTTCCTCGAGAACACCGATGCCGAGTTCGTCAACCTCTGCCTCGACACCGGACACGTGAGTTATTGCGGCGGAGACAATCTCGCGATCATCGACAAGCATCCCGAACGAATCGGCTACCTGCACCTCAAACAGGTCGATGAGGCCGTCCGCGCCAAGGTGGCCGCCGACGACCTCCCATTCGGCGAGGCCGTCCGCCTCGGTGCGATGACCGAGCCTCCACGAGGCATCCCGGACATGCCGCCCCTGCTCGACGCCGTCGCGGATCTCGACATCGACATCTTCGCGATCGTCGAACAGGACATGTACCCGTGTGCCCCCGACGCCCCGCTCCCCATCGCGCAGCGCACCCAGAAGTACCTGGGGTCGTGCGGCGTGCCCGCCGTACGTTTCCGCTGACCCGCGCGGACCCCATCCCCGAGGAGTCACACCATGAAGGTCGCACTCGACCCCACCCCGTTCCACCACAACCACTCACTGCTCGAATTGCCACGCGTGGTGGCCGATCTCGGCTACGAGTACCTCCAACTGACGCCGCACGCCGACATGATCCCCTTCTTCAACCACCCCAAGGCCGACGACGATCTGGTCGCGGCGTTCCGGAAAGCGTGCGCGGATGCGGGCGTCGGGATCGCTTCGGTACTGCCGGTCTTGCGGTGGTCGGGTCCCGACGAGGACGCTCGTGAGGCCGCCGTCCGGTACTGGAAGAGGGCCATCCAGATCACCATCGATCTGGGCGTGAACGTGATGAACACCGAGTTCTCCGGGCGCCCGGAGAAGCCCGAGGAATCCGAACGCGCCTTCTATCGGTCGATGGAAGAACTCGTACCGATCATCGAGCGTGAGGGAATCGACGTTCGGATCGACCCGCACCCCGACGATTTCGTCGAGGACGGGCTCGCCGCGATCCGGATGATCCGCGGGATCAACTCCAAGAATTTCGGGTTGGTGTACGTGGCGTGCCACTCGTTCCACATGGGCGGGAACATGGCCGAGATCATGACCGCCGCCGGCGACCTGCTGCGGCTGGTCCACGTCGCCGACACCATGGATCACCATGCGTCCCACGGGCTTCGGTACATCACCAACCCTCCCGGCAACGCGGTCCGCGTCCACCAGCATCTGAAGATCGGCGACGGGGACGTGAACTGGGACGAATTCTTCGGCACCCTCGGCGAGATCGGTTTCTACGATCGCGACGAGACCATCATGGTGTCCAGCGTCTTCGCGGAGAACGAGAACGCGCGCGAGGTCTCGCGATACCAGTTGGCGACCATGACCGACTACGTCGAGAAGTACCGGGGCTGACGTGCACGCACGGCTGCCGGTCCCGCGCACCCTCGATCCGTCGACGGCACCCGCCCTGCGCTGGGGGGTCATGGGGCCGGGCTGGATCGCGCGGCGCTTCGTCGGCGCGCTGCACAAGCACACCGGTCAGCGGGTCACCGCAGTCGCCTCACGATCCGCCGATCGTGCCGACGAGTTCGCCAGGCGCATGGAGATCCCCACCGCGTACGCCGGCTACCACGCGCTCCTCGATGACCCCGGCGTCGACATCGTCTACATCAGCACGCCCCATCCACAGCACCACCGGTGCGCGCTGGATGCGATCGCGGCGGGCAAGCACGTCCTGGTCGAGAAGCCGGTCGGGATCAACGCCGCCCAGGCGCGCGAGATCTTCGCGGCGGCGCACGCGGCGGACGTCTTCGCGGGCGAGGCCATGTGGACGAGGTTCTTACCGAAGTTCGACGTGATCCGCCAGATTCTCGACGACGGACTGCTCGGTGCCGTGTGCGCCCTCGTCGCCGACCACGGCGAGTATTTCACCACCGATCACCGGATCTACGATCCAGCACTCGCGGGCGGCCCGCTGCTGGACCTCGGCACCTATCCGGTGGCGTTTGCCCAGTGGGTGCTCGGTGAGGCCCACACCGTGTCGGCGATCGGTCGGCCCGCCGACGCTCACGTCAACGGCCAGATCTCGGCCACCCTGGGTCACGCAGGCGGCGAATCCCTGCTGTCCACGACCATCCTGGCCGACACTCCGACCACCGCCTTCGTCGCAGGCGAAGACGCATATCTGGATCTCCCCGGGCCGTTCTATCAGCCCGGACCGTTCCGTTTCGTCCCACGCGGCGGCGAACCACTCGTCCACGAGGAGGAGCCGACGTCCCATCTGGACGGGCTGCATTTCTCGGCAGCGGATGCGGCCCGACGTATCGCCGCCGGGGCTGTCGACTCCGCCGTTCATCCGTCCACCGACGTGATCGCGACCCTCACCGCGATGGACCGGATCCGAGCCCAGATCGGGATCGTCTTCGAAGGAGAGTGACGGCAGGATCGTGGCAGGCGACCGTGATCGGGGCCTGCGTCGACGTCATCCGCGGGACGACGCCCGTGACGTCGGAGGACAAGAGTGCGCGAGGGGGGACTTGAACCCCCACGTCCTAGGACACTGGAACCTAAATCCAGCGCGTCTGCCAATTCCGCCACTCGCGCGTGTCGCCGGCCACACCGGCGCCTGGGTCAGAGTACCGCCCGCAAGCCGATCATCGCTGGCCAGGTACCGTCGAGGGTATGGAATCGGGCTCCACCACACCCAGGCGTCGGCACCGACCGGCACTCATCGTCCTGGTGATCGTCGCGGCGCTGGCGTGTCTGATGCTGGCATGGTGGCAGTGGAGCAGGTACGAGTCCGCGTCCGGCACCGCCCAGAATCTGGGATACGCCCTGCAGTGGCCCGCGTTCGCCGTGGCCGTCATCTGGGCCTACCGGCGGTTCGTCGTCCTCGAGAGTGATCCCGAGGAGAAGGCCAAGATCGCTCCCGGCGCCAAAGGCGCGACCGAGATCCCCGCCGGTCTGCTACCCGAGCGACCCACCACGCCGAGCGCGTCGTCGTTCTCGTCTGCGCCGTCGGACCACGATGACTCGACGCTGGCCGAGTACAACGCCTACCTGACCGAACTCGGTCGGTCGGACGAATCTCCAACGAGCAGTGAGGAACATCGCAGGTGACCGAAACAACCAGCACAACCACCGGCACACCCGTGGAAAAGGTTCGCCCAGCGTTGCTGCGCTACCGGATCCTCGCCTGGATCACGGGCCTGTGGTTGCTCCTGCTGGTCGCCGAGCTGATCCTCAAGTACGGATTCGGCGTCGACGCACTCGACTTCGTGCCGATCGTGCACGGCTGGGTCTACTTCGTCTACCTGATCGTCACGATCGACCTGGCCATCAAGGTGCGCTGGCCGCTCGGCAAGATCATCGTCACGGCGATCGCGGGCACCATCCCATTCCTCTCGTTCTACGTCGAGCACATCCGCACCAAGGAAGTGAAGGCGCAGTACCACCTCTGAGGTGCCGGCCCTTCGTGACGCTCGCAAGCTCGCTCCTCAGGGACCAACGTGACGCTCGCAAGCTCGCTCCTCAGGGACCAGTGGCCACCCTCGCCGCCGACCGACCCCGACCCCTGATGAATCCCGGAGCGCCGACGGAGGGGTGTCACGGAGGGCCGGTCGCCAGAGCTTCATGAGGTGATCGCCACCGGGCGACACCGCTGTCGCCGTCCGTTCACCCACCACGGACAAAACTGAGCGCGTGCGCATCGTCCAGCTCGCCAACTTCTACGGAGCCCGGTCTGGTGGACTGCGCACCGCGATCGATCGCTGGGGTGCCGGGTACGTCGCAGGCGGCCATGAGGTGATCCTGGTGGTCCCCGGGATCGACGACCGCACCGAGACCCTGCCCACCGGGGTCCACCGTATCTCGGTGCGCGCGCCGCGAATCCCGTTCTCGGGTGGCTACCGTGTCGCACCGGCGAGACGTGTGGCCGGCATCCTCGACCATCTCGGACCCGACGCGCTCGAGGTGTCGGACCGTCTGACCCTCCGCGGTTTCGGCCGCTGGGCGCGACGTCGAAACATCCACTCGACGATGGTGTCGCACGAACGGCTCGACCGACTTCTCTCGATGACCATGCCGCACACGTTGGCACGTGCACTCGCCGACGAGGCGAACCGCCGGACCGCCGACTCCTTCGACACCGTGGTGTGCACCACGGGCTTTGCGGCCGCCGAGTTCGACCGCATCGGCGCGACCAACATCGAACACGCTCCCCTCGGCGTCGACCTCGACGTCTTCGACCCGCGTCACGCCGACCCTTCGGTCGGTGCCCGATTCGCCGACACTGCGACCACGCTGATCACCCATTGTGGGCGGCTGTCGCCTGAGAAGCGCGCCGACCGCAGCATCGCGGCAATCGGACGATTACATGCCGCCCGGCGCAAGGTGCATCTCGTCGTCGCAGGCGACGGCCCCCGACGACCCGCTCTGCAGAGAGCCGCGCGAGACCTGCCGGTCACGTTCCTGGGACACGTCGCCGACCGCGGACAGATCGCCGCCCTGCTCGCCACCACCGAGATCTCCCTGGCGCCCGGCCCACATGAGACCTTCTGTCTCTCGGCCCTCGAGTCGCTGGCATCGGGGACACCCGTCGTCGCGTCCACGTCGTCGGCCGTGGCGGGGATGGTCGACGCGAGTTGCGGTGCGCTGGCGGCGAACTCGCCTGCCGCATTCGCCGATGCCATCGAGCAGGTGCTCGCGCTACCGCGGACGGAGCGGGAGTCGGCGGCACGCAGGCGCGCCTCCGGATACCGCTGGACCGACTCGGTCGCCCGGATGCTGGCCGTCCACCGGGGGGTGAGAGGGTACATCGGTCGCGACCGATGACCTCAGCGCGCGGCGAGGTCCCGTAACGCGGGGACCAGTTGGCCCAGCGCCTTGCCACGGTGACTGAGCGCATCCTTCTCCGCCCCGGACAGTTCGGCCGATGAACGACCCCGCGCCGGTTCGTCATCTGGGACGAAGAGCGGGTCATAGCCGAAGCCGTTGGCCCCGCGCGGCGCGCGGAGCATGGTGCCGCGCCATTCGCCACGCGTCACGGTCTCCCGGCCCGACGGTTCCACCAGCGCGCAGGCGGATACGAAAGCCGCGCCACGTCGATCGTCGGGAACATCGTGGATCTGTGCCAGCAAGAGGTCGTTGTTGGCCTGGTCGTCGCCGTGCCGGCCGCACCAGCGCGCCGAGAGCACTCCCGGCATCCCGTTCAAGGCATCCACGGCCAGACCGGAATCATCGGCGAGACAGGCGAATCCGGTTGCCCGCGCACCGGATACCGCCTTGATCAACGCGTTCTCCTCGAACGTTGCCCCGGTTTCCGGTTCTTCCGGGTACGCCGGCACCGCGTCCAGACCGACCACGTCGATGCCGGTGATCCCGGCGGCATCGAGTACTCGGCGCAACTCGGCCAACTTCTTGGCATTGCGGCTGGCGACGAGGACAGTCGTCATCGCGACGAGGGCAGCTCGCCCGGGTACGGCTCTGCCAGCACCTCCCGTTGGGCAGCGAAGAGCTGCTCGGTTCCCAGCATCGCCACATCGAGTAGTTTGTCCAGCGTGGCGCGCGGGAAGGTCGCGCCCTCGCCGGTCCCCTGCACCTCCACCAGCGTGCCTGCGTCGGTGGCGACCACGTTCATGTCGACCTCGGCGCGCGAATCCTCCTCGTACGGAAGGTCGAGCCGGACACGACCGTCCACGACGCCGACGCTGACCGCCGCGATCATGCACGACAGCGGCTGCGGATCACTGAGCCGTCCTGCCGAACCGAGCCAGGTCACGGCGTCGGCGAGTGCCACATAGGCGCCGGTGATCGCTGCCGTCCGAGTCCCGCCATCCGCCTGAAGGACGTCACAATCGATCGCGATGGTGTTCTCACCCAGCGCCGCCAAATCGATGCACGCGCGCAGCGACCGTCCGACGAGACGGCTGATCTCGTGGGTGCGGCCACCGACCTTGCCCTTCACCGATTCGCGCCGAGAGCGTTCGTGCGTCGACGACGGCAACATCGCGTACTCGGCGGTGAGCCAGCCCAGTCCCGAACCGCGACGCCACGGGGGCACACCTTCGGTCACGCTCGCCGTGCACATCACCCGGGTCTGGCCGAACTCGACGAGCACGGAGCCCGCCGGGTGGCTCGTGAATCCGCGGGTGAAGGTGATCGGTCGCAGTTCGTCGTCGGCCCTGCCGTCAGCTCGTGTCGTCACGGTCCCAACTCTAACGATCCACGACTGTGGTGATCGAGCGGCCTACCGGGCCGAGGGGACGTCAGGGAACGAGATCGAAGACCTGCCCGGGCCGCACCAGGTCGACCGGCCCGGAGAAGGTCGACCGCGCCTCACTCAGGATGGCCTCCGCATCGAACCACGGGGCCAGGTGCGTCAATGCCAGCGACCGCACACCCGCTTTGGTCGCGATCTGACCGGCCTCGTATCCCGAGAGATGCAGGTTGGGTGGCCGCTCGTCGGGAGCGTGGGTCCAGGTCGCCTCGCACAGGAATATGTCGGCGCCGGCAGCGACATCGACCACCTCGTCGCACATCGCGGTGTCACCGCTGTAGGCGATCACCTGCCCCTCGGGGCCGGTGAGACGCATCCCGAAGGTCTCCGGCGGATGGTTCACCTTCGTCGGGACGATCTCCACGCCGTCCAGCATCTCGGGGACACCGTCTTGCCATTCGACGATGTCGAAGGTGTCCGAGATGTCGTCGACGTCTCCGGGGATCTCCGCGGACGCGGCACCCACCCGCAGCGCGGTACCGGGTGGTCCGTACAGCCGGGCACGACAGGGGGCCGGGCACGGCGCATACCGTCGCCACACCAGCATCGCGGGCAGGTCGAGGCAATGGTCGGCGTGCAGATGGCTGAGGACCACGTCGACGTCGACGGGGTCCACCACGCGCTGCAATTCACCGAGCACTCCGGGACCGCAGTCGATCAACACCGGACGGCGTCCTTCGGCCGACAGGAGATATCCGGAGCAGGCGGCGTCGGGGCCGCCCACACTTCCGGAACACCCGAGGACCGTCAGACGCATATGCCCTACTGTGCCACGCTGCCGTCGGATTCAAACCAGGTACGGGTCACAACTGGCCAACGACTGTTCAGAAAAGCGATGCGCCGATCAGAGATGCTGTACCTGGCTGATCGCCGGCCCGAGGAAACGGCTGGACAGGCGGGCGAAGAACTCGGGATCGCCGGTCGACCGGAACTCCCGGACGGCCTCACGGTCCGAGTGCGGGTGCAGATGGTCCCGCTCGGTGAGCACCCGGAACAGGTCCTTGGCCGTCTCCTCCGCACTGGACACAAGGGTGACCTGATCCCCCATGGCCAGCTGGATCACGCCCGACAGCAAGGGATAGTGCGTACACCCCAGGACCACCGTGTCGACGTCGGCCTCCTGCAGAGGTTCGAGGTAGCCCTGAGCGAGACCCAGTATCTGCCGGCCACTGGTGATGCCTCGCTCGACGAAGTCGACGAATCGCGGACACGCCACCGCGGTGATCTCCGCGTCGCGGGCCGCCGCGAACGAATCCTGGTAGGCGCGTGAGGCGATGGTCGCCTCGGTGCCGATCACCCCGATGCGCCCGGTCTTGGTGGCCACCACCGCGCGCCGCACGGCGGGCAGGATCACCTCGACGACCGGGATGGGCGCATAGCGTTCCCGCGCATCACGGAGACACGCGGCCGAGGCCGTATTGCAGGCGATCACAAGTGCTTTCACGCCTCGTTCCGCGAGGTCGTCGCCGATGGTGAGAGCATGCCGACGGATGTCGGGGATGGCGAGCGGACCGTACGGACCGTTCGCGGTGTCGCCGATGTAGATGACGTCCTCGTCGGGCAGGAGATCGATGATCGCGCGCGCCACCGTCAGCCCGCCCACACCTGAGTCGAAGATGCCGATCGGGGCTGTCGGATCGGCCAGTCCGGCCGCTGCGCGTGCGTTGCCGTTGCTGTGCGTCGTTATGACGACACCTCCGGGAATCGGGGTGTGGTCACCTTGCGCCTGCGGTCCCGGTCGGCGAGGAACCAGGCGGCGAGGACGCCTCCGAGCGCACCGAAGAGGTGCCCCTGCCAGGAGACACCCGGATTTCCCGGCAGGACTCCCCACAGGATCGACCCGTAGATGAGGAACAGCACAGCCCCGACCAGAATCTGCCAGAGGTCGCGATTGAACAGTCCCCGGATCAACAGGTAGGTCAGCCAGCCGAAAATGATCCCGGACGCCCCGACCGTCGGCGTATACGCGGGGCCGAAGAGCCACACCCCCATCCCTGACACCACCCAGACCATGACGGTGACGAGGACGAAGCGCCTCGTCAGCAACAGAAGGAATCCGAGGATGATCCCGGGAATGAGATTTCCGATGAGATGCGCCCAGTCGACGTGCAGAAACGGCGCCCACAGGATGCCGTCGAGGCCATCGACCTCACGCGGCACGATCCCGGCATCGTCGAGCCGGTAATCCGTCGCCGCGTCGATCGCCTCTATCACGAACAGCAGCACGGCGATCGCGACCATGATGAGCGCCGAGCGTTGCCATAGGGGCCGTGCGGTGGGCCGTGCGGGCGCCGGGTTGGCTGTCATGCAGGTCCTCGTCGGTGTGGTGGTCTCGATACGTCGGCTCGCTCCGCTCGCCGACCACTCGACCAGCGGTCGGGGCTCACGCCCAGAGCTGGCCTTCGAGAGCCTGCTCTGCCTGCTCCAGGCTACCTTCGTACGCTCCGGTGCTCAGATACTTCCAGCCTGCATCGGGGATGACCAGGCCGATGTCGGCACGGTGACCGTTCTTGATGGCTCCGCGGCCCACGCCGCGTGCTGCCTGCAGGATCGCCCCGGTGGAGATACCGGCGAAGATCCCCTCGGTGTCGATCAGCTCGCGGACCCGGGCAACGGCGTCGACCCCCTGGACGGAGAAGCGTCGGGTCAGCACCGAGTCGTCGTAGAGCTCGGGCACAAAGCCCTCGTCGATGTTGCGCAGACCGTAGACCTCGTCCCCGTAGCGCGGTTCCGCGGCCACGATCTCGATCGCGGGATTCTGCTCACGCAGGTATCGGCCGACACCCATCAGGGTGCCCGTGGTTCCGAGACCGGCAACGAAATGCGTGATCTCCGGGAGATCGGCGAACAACTCGGGCCCGGTCCCCTCGTAGTGCGCCAGCATGTTGGCCTCATTGCCGTACTGGTACAGCATCACCCAGTCGGGATGTTCGGCGGCCAGCTCCTTCGCCATCGCGACCGCCGTGTTGGAGCCGCCGGCGGCAGGCGATGAGATGACTTGTGCACCAAACATCTTCAGCAGAGACCGGCGCTCTTCCGAAGTGTTCTCGGGCATCACACAGATCAGCTGATAGCCCTTGAGCTTGGCCGCCATCGCCAGCGAGATCCCGGTGTTGCCGCTCGTCGGCTCGAGGATGATCGAACCCCGCGACAACAACCCGTCCCGTTCGGCCTGCTCGATCATCCGCAGCGCGGGACGATCCTTGATGGAACCGGTCGGATTGCGGTCCTCGAGCTTGGCCCACAACCGCACATGCGGACCGTCATCGGTCTCGTCCCAGCGCGGCGAAAGACGTTGCAACCCGATCAGGGGCGTGTGCCCCACCGAGTCGATGAGCGATGTGTAGCGAGCCACCGAGATCTATCCGCCCGCGACGGCGGGCAGGATCGTCACGTCGTCGCCATCGCCGATGGCCGTGTCGAGACCACCGGAGAACCGCACGTCCTCGTCGTTGACATAGATGTTGACGAAACGGTGCAGTTTGCCGTCGGCGACCAGACGTTCCTTGATCCCCGGATTGGCCGACTCCAGGTTGTCGATCACCTCCGACAGGGTCGCCCCGGACGCCTCGACACGCTTCTCACCACCCGTGTGCGTACGCAGGATGGTGGGGATGGACACGGTTACCGCCATGGGGTCAGCTCCTGATCTCTATCGGCTCTTCGGTCACCACACCATCGACGATGCGATAGCTGCGGATCTCGGCACTCTCGGCGTCCCGGGTGGACACCAACACGTAGTGGGCGTTCGGTTCGCTGGCGAACGAGATGTCGGTGCGGCTCGGGTACGCCTCGGTCGCAGTGTGCGAGTGATAGATGACCACCGGCTCCTCGTCGAGGCGATCCATCTCCCGCCACACCTTCAACTGCTCGGTCGAATCGAAACGATAAAACGTCGGCGAGCGTTCGGCATTGACCATCGCGACGAACCGCTCGGGGCTATCGGAACCCTCCGGGCCGGCGATGATCCCGCACGCCTCGTCCGGGTGGTCGGCGCGCGCGTGCGCCACCATCGCGTCGACCAACTCCTGACCGATCGTCAGCACTTCGTCCCACCTCTCGTCACGCTCGGCGACAACGCCTGACCGGCTGTCCCTATTCCGGACCCGGACCTGTCCAGGTCACACGACCAGCGCAGCCGAACGCAAATGGCGGGCGCAGGAGCGGCATCGATGTCAATCGGGAACTCGGAACGCGGACGGCAAGACCTCCCGGTATGTCGGTATGCCGGCCACCGTTGTCGCGGTCAGGACCGCTCCGATGATCGCCCGATGCACCACATCGGCAGCAGCACGACACACCGCTGCGAGCAACGCGACGTCGGGATTCATGCCGGCCGGGACGTCCGGCTGTTCGGGACGACGCGCCCCCGTCGCGACCGCGAAGACGGTATCCCCGTCGAGCGGAGAATGTGCCGGGACGATCGCGCGCGCAATGCCGTCGTGGCCGGCCATCGCCACCCGGCGCGTCGACGCCGGATCGAGGACCGCATCGGTGGCGACCACACCGATGGTGGTGTTGAGCACCGTCTGTTTGGCTGCCAAGGCGGCGTAATCGGCCAGGTGGCGCTCCGATGGCCTCCGTAAGCCGAAACGATTGAGATCCACACTTGTTGCCGCCCATGGCAATCCGACGACCGGGTCGATCACCGAGCCGACCGGGTTGGCCACCATGAGCGCGCCGACCGTCACGCCGGCGGCCGGACCGGCGACCATCGTGACCGACGCGGTGCCGACTCCGCCCTTGAGCGCCCCGGCACGTGCGCCCGCACCCGCACCGACGCTGCCGACCTCGAGGTCGACCGTTGCCGCCGACAGTGCTTCCCGACCGAACGCGGCGTCGGGCCGGCGATCCCACGCACCCACCGGCAGGTCGAAGATGACTGCCGCCGGCACGATCGGAACCACATGATCCAGGTCGTCCATCCGTAATCCGACCCCCGCGGACTCCAGACCCGACATCACGCCGTCGGCGGCCGCCAGCCCGTATGCGCTGCCACCGGTCAGCGCGATGGCGTGGCAGGTCTGCACGGTGTTGACGGGATCGAGAAGGTCGGTCTCCCGGGTACCCGGTCCGCCGCCGCGCACATCGACCGCGCACACCGCGCCCGGGCCGTGGATGCGGACCACCGTGGCGCCCGTCGCCCATCCGGCCCCTTCGCGGCCGGCATCGGCGTCGGCGACCAGTGCGTCCGGGTCGATCCGGTGGTGATGACCCACCTCGATACCGGCGACGTCGGTGATCCGGTCACCCGACGGCGCGATCACGGCAACGATTCCACGAGGAGTTCCTGCATCACCGTCAGCCAGTGGTAGACGTCGAGATGCGCCGCGTGCGGATGATCCGGGGGCAGCTGATCCGGAGTGTCCTCGGAGATTCCGAGCATCGCCCCCAGCGCGAGGCGGACGTCGTTCAGCGCCGTCAGCCATTCCATCGCCTGATCCTCGGTGAGGGCCAGATCGCCGCCGCCCTGCGGCAGGGTGTCGAGCACGACCTGTGCGGCCGCCATCTTCGCGTCGATGATGTGCGGCTCGTGAACGCTCCGGAGCGCGCCGTTGACGTCGCCGTTGACCACGTCGGCGGTCAGTTCGCGATCCTGATCGGGCCGGTGGAAATCGGGCAGCAGACGCCCCAGGGTGGCGTCCCCTGGCGCCACCGTGTGTCCGGTCCGGATGCCGGTGAGATCGGAGAGTTCGTCACGAGGGGCGGTGGATTCGCGTTCGGAGAGCAACTCTCTCAACGACATCACCATCGATGCCAGCAATTCGACCTCGTGTACGTCGAGGTTCGAACAGATACGCATCGAAGGGCCACGACCCTTACGTTTCCAAGTACGCACGTGTTGTCGGGTTCCCGTCTCAGGCGTCCCGCTGCATGGTGGCCCAGAGGCCTGCCGCATGCAGCTTCCGGACATCGGCCTCGACCTTGTCGCGCGCGCCGGCCGACACCACGGCCTTGCCCTCGTTGTGGACCTGCATCATGAGCTCGTTGGCCCGGGATTCGGAGTATCCGAAGATCTTCTGGAAGACGAAGGTGACATATCTCATGAGGTTGACCGGGTCGTCCCAGACGATCGTCACCCAGGGCCGGTCCAGGGCGGACGCGCCCTCGGCGACGCCGGGTTCGGCAACCGCCGTGCCACCGGGCGTGGATTTCCCGTCGCTACGCTCGCCGAGTAATTTCCCGTCGCTACGCTCGCCGAGCCTTCTCCCGTCGCTACGCTCGCCGAGCCTTCTCCCGTCGCTACGCTCGCCCGGGGTAGCCTCGTGCGCACGAGTTTCGTCAGGCGCCATAGGACCTAGGGTAAGCGATTGTGACCATCGACAACACCGCGCTGCTGACCGATCAGTACGAACTGACCATGGTCTCGGCCGCGTTGCGGCATCCTGTCGCGCACCGTCCGTGCGTGTTCGAGGTTTTCGCCAGACGACTCCCCGACGGGCGTCGATACGGCGTGGTGGCGGGTACCGGGCGACTCATGGACGAGCTCGCCGGATTCCGCTTTGGCGACGACGAACTCGCAGTGGTCAGCCGTTTCCTCGACGCCGACACGGTCGACTGGCTCCGTGACTACCGCTTCTCCGGAGACATCGACGGCTACCGCGAGGGTGAGCTGTATTTTCCGGGATCGCCGATCCTGACGGTTCGGGCGGGTTTTGCCGAGGGTGTCCTCCTCGAGACGCTCGTGCTGTCGATCCTCAACCATGACAGCGCGATCGCGTCTGCGGCAGCCCGCATGGTGAGCGCCGCCGCATCGCGCCCGATCATCGAGATGGGTTCCCGCCGCACGCATGAGCGTGCTGCGGTGTCGAGTGCCCGCGCCGCCTATCTGGCCGGTGTCGCGGCCACCTCCAACCTCGAGGCGGCCCGAACCTACGGGGTGCCGAGTGCGGGCACCGCGGCGCACGCGTTCACCTTGGGTTTCGCCGGCCCCGACGGCCCCGACGAGAAGGCCGCCTTCGCCGCGCAGATCGCGGTCCTCGGCACGGGTACCACCCTCCTGGTCGACACCTACGACATCACCCAGGGCGTCCGGAACGCGATCGACGTGGCGGGGCCGGAACTCGGCGGAGTGCGGATCGACTCCGGCGATCTCGGCGTCCTCGCCCGACAGGTCCGCGACCAGCTCGACGACCTCGGCGCGACCGACACCAAGATCGTCGTGTCCGGTGACCTCGACGAGTACGCGATCGCTTCGCTGCGAGCCGAGCCGGTCGACACCTACGGCGTGGGCACATCACTCGTCACGGGCAGCGGTGCCCCGACCGCCGGCATGATCTACAAGCTCGTCGAGGTCGACGGCATCCCGGTCGCCAAGCGCTCGAGTCACAAGGAATCCAAGGGCGGCGCCAAATCCGCGGTGCGGGCAGCTCGGGCCAGCGGGACCATCGTGGAGGAGATCCTGTATCGCGCAACCGACGATCCGCCGCCGACCGACGGCCTGTCCGTCCGGCCCCTGCAGATCCCACTGGTCCGCGGCGGGGATCCGGTCGACGGGCTGCCGTCACTCGGCGACAGCCGCACCCATCTCGCCGACGGGCTGGTGAGTCTCCCATGGGAGGGCCTCGGCCTGTCGCACGGTGACCCGGCGGTCCCCACCCGCTACCTGCTCGGTTAGGAGACGCGATGTCCGATCAGGAACCCAAGGACCATGCGCTGATCGTGGTCGACGTGCAGAACGACTTCTGCGAGGGCGGCGCACTCGGTGTCAACGGCGGTGCCGCGGTCGCGGCCGCTCTGGAGACACTCGTCCCCGAGTACCGCACTGTCGTGGCGACCCGCGACTACCACATCGATCCCGGCGCACACTTCTCCGACGAACCCGATTTTGTCGACTCCTGGCCCCCACACTGCCGGGTCGGCACCGACGGCGTCTGGTTCCACCCGGCCTTCGACGCATCAGTCGCTCAGGAGGTCTTCTCCAAGGGGCACTACAGCGCCGCCTACTCCGGCTTCGAGGGGTCCGCCGACGACGGCACCACCCTGGCGGATTGGCTGCGTGACCACGGGATCACACACGTCGACATCGTCGGGATCGCCACCGATCACTGCGTGCGGGCCACCGCACTCGACGCTGTGCGAGAGGGATTCGAGACACGCGTCCTGCTGAACTTCACCGCTGCGGTCGCCAGCGTCACATCGACGCGGGCGCTCTCCGAAATGCGTGCGGCAGGAGTCGATCTCACGGGTGATCTGCTCTACGACGGTTCTGCACACATCGAATGACACCGCCCGACATGCCACCACGCACCGGGCCGGACGCAACGGCGCCGATCGGATGAGCCAGACCCCCTCGGTGACCGCCCTGCTCGACACCGCGGTCACCGCTCTGGGCGGCAGTCGCCGTGACGGCCAGGTTCGGATGGCGTCAGCGGTCGCGCACGCCATCGACACCGGTGAACATCTCGCCGTCCAGGCCGGCACCGGCACCGGAAAGTCGCTCGCCTACCTCGTCCCGGCGATCCGCCACGCGGTCGAGTCCGGTCGGACGGTGGTGGTCTCGACGGCGACGATCGCGCTACAACGTCAGCTCATCGAGCGGGACCTGCCGCGGCTGGCACCGGCGCTCGCCGGGTCGCTGCACCGGGAGCCGACCTTCGCGATCCTCAAGGGTCGTGGAAATTATCTGTGCCTCAACAAGATCCATAGTGGCACTGCCGAAGAGCCGGCCACCGAACTGTTCGACGCCTTCGAACTGTCGCGCACCGGCAGAGAGGTGACCCGCCTACGGGAATGGACGTCGGATACCGAGACCGGCGACCGCGACGACCTCTCCCCCGGCGTCTCCGACCGCTCGTGGCGCCAGGTGAGTGTCACGGCGCGAGAATGTCTCGGCGCCGCCAACTGCAGCTACGCGGACGACTGTTTCGCCGAACGATCGCGGCGGGCGGCCGGACAGGTCGATGTCGTCGTCACCAACCACGCCCTCCTCGCGATCGACGCGATGAGCCCGGCGAGCATCCTGCCCGAACACGACGTGGTGGTGATCGACGAGGCACACGAGCTGGTGGACCGCATCACCTCCGTCTCCACCGCCGAGATCTCCGGTGCCGGAATCACCCTGGTCGCGAGGCGATGCGGCAAACTGATCGACGATGAGACCACCGATGCGCTGCTCGGCGCCGGCGAGAACCTCGAAGGTCTGCTGGCCGAGACACCGGCCCGCGAGTGGCTCCGGTTGCCCTCCGGCATGGCCGAGGCGCTCGCGATGCTGCGTGATCGCCTGTGGCAGGCGCGCACTGCGATCGGGCCGGTCCGGATGCCCGGCGCGAGCGATGATTCGGCCGCCGCGCGCTCGGCCGCGCTCACATCGCTCGAGGACACCCACGACACCGTGGTGCGCCTCCTCGGCGCCTTCGACTCCCCTGACGAGTCGAAACGACGTGATGTCGTGTGGGTGGCGCACGACAAGGTCGGACAGGACACCCGAGCGGTGCTGCGCATCGCGCCACTGTCGGTCGGCGGCCTGCTCCGGGCCTCCCTGTTCGCCAAGGCGACGGTGATCCTCACGTCGGCCACGCTGACGGTGGGCGGAAACTTCGACGCACTCGCCGCCACATGGGGTCTACCGGCGGCGGGCCGCCGTGACACCGATGGTGTCGATCCGTCGGCCGAGGTGCCGACCGGCGACATCGACGCCATGGCGATCGGCAAGACCGCGCCCTCCGACGACGCGCCCCCGCGCTGGACCGGTCTCGACGCAGGCTCACCGTTCGACTATCAGAAGGCGGCGATCCTCTACGTCGCGCGCCACCTACCGCGACCGGGCCGCGATGCGATCGCCGAGGCGACACTCGACGAGCTGGCCGGTCTCGTCGCCGCGGCGGACGGACGCACCCTCGGGCTCTTCTCCTCGATGCGCGCGGCGCGGGAGGCCGCGGAAGCCATCCGGGGACGCACCCATCACCCGGTGCTCTGTCAGGGCGAGGACACCACATCCGCCCTGGTCCGCAAATTCGCCGACGACCCGGAGACCTGCCTGTTCGGAACCCTCTCGTTGTGGCAGGGTGTGGACGTGCCCGGGCCGTCGTGCAGCCTGGTGGTGATCGACCGCGTCCCGTTTCCCCGTCCGGACGATCCGCTCCTCACCGCACGTCAACGCGCGGTGGAGGCGCGTGGCGGGAACGGATTCCTCACGGTCGCGGCCAATCACGCCGCGCTGCTCCTCGCCCAGGGTGCGGGCCGCCTGCTCCGTTCCACCGACGACCGCGGTGTCGTCGCCGTTCTGGACTCCCGTCTGGCGACGGCCGGATACGGTGGGTATCTGCTTGCGTCGTTGCCGCCGTTCTGGCGTACGACCGACGGTGATCTGGTGCGTTCTGCGTTGGGCAGACTGGCCGCGATCCCCTACGGTTGAGAACGGCAGCGATGCCGGCGTCGCCGCACCCGAGCGTGCGCCAGAGATCGCGGGTCTGACGAGAGGAGGCCGCTGGTGATCGGGCGGATGGGGATCGACGATATCCAACCCCTGGTGTCGGCCGGACAGCAGCCGGCGAAAGCCGTTGTCGGTGAGCTCATCCCGGTCAGCGCGACCGCATGGCGCGAAGGACACGACGCCCTCGGCGTCACGTTGCGGGTGGACGGTCCGGAGCGGACCGGCCTCGACATCCGGATGCACCCGGCGGGCGAACCGGACGTGTTCAACGCCGCATTCGTCCCCGACGCCGTCGGGTACTGGGTGTTCCGGATCGAGGCCTGGAGTGACCCGTACTCCACATGGCGGTCGGCCATCGTCAAGAAGATTGACGCGGGCCAGGGCGCCGCCGATCTCGCCAATGACCTCGAGATCGGTGCACAACTCCTGACCAGGGCACACGAGGTGGTACCGGTCGAGGCTCACGACACCCTCGACGACGCCATCCGACTGCTCCGCGCACGGCGGCGACGTATCGAGAATCGGGTGATGCTCGCGATCTCCGACGAGGTCGCCGAACTGCTCACCGAGCACCCCATCCGGGAACTGGTCACCAAATCGCGGTCCTACCGCGTGTGGGTCGATCGTCGTCGGGCGCTCTTCGGCTCGTGGTACGAATTCTTCCCGCGCTCCACAGGTGGATGGGACAACGAGGGGAACCCGGTCCACGGCACCTTCCTGAGCGCCGTCGACGACCTCCCGCGCATCGCCGGTATGGGCTTCGACGTCGTGTATCTCCCGCCTATCCACCCGATCGGCAAGGTCAATCGCAAGGGCCGCAACAACACGCTGGTGGCCGGTCCGGACGACGTCGGCTCACCGTGGGCGATCGGCTCCGAGGAGGGCGGGCACGACACGGTCAATCCCGCACTCGGCACGGAGGACGATTTCGCCTACTTCGTGGCGCGGGCCCGCGAACTCGACCTCGAGGTCGCCATCGATCTGGCCCTGCAATGTGCGCCCGACCATCCGTGGGCCACCGAGCACCCGGAGTGGTTCACCACCCAGCCGGACGGCACGATCGCCTACGCGGAGAATCCTCCGAAGAAGTACCAGGACATCTACCCGCTGAACTTCGACAACGATCGCAACGGACTCTATCGCGCCGTTCTCAAGATGACTCTGAAGTGGGTCGGACTGGGCGTCAAGATATTTCGCGTCGACAATCCGCACACCAAGCCACCGAACTTCTGGGAGTGGCTGATCAACGAGGTCAAGAAGCGTGACCCCGACGTCCTGTTCCTGGCCGAGGCGTTCACGCGTCCGGCTCGGCTGTACGGCCTTGCTCGCATCGGTTTCACCCAGTCCTATACCTACTTCACCTGGAAGACGGCGAAATGGGAACTCGAGGAGTTCGGCCGCGAGATCGCCGCCCACGCCGACGAGGCCCGCCCGAACCTGTTCGTCAACACTCCCGACATCTTGCACGCGAGCCTCCAGCACGGCGGCCCCGGGATGTTCGCCCTCAGGGCGGCGCTGGCCGCCACCCTGGCGCCGACGTGGGGTGTGTACAGCGGCTACGAGCTCTACGAGCACATCACCGTGGCCGACGGCAGCGAGGAGTACCTCCACTCGGAGAAATACGAGTTGCGGCCCCGCGATTACAAGGCGGCGGCCAGCAACGGTGAATCACTCGAACCGTGGATCAGCACACTCAACGAGATCCGTCGTCGTCACCCGGCGCTACAGCAGTTGCGCAACATCACCTTTCACCATCTCGACAATCCCGCGCTGATCGCCTATTCCAAGTTCGACCCGGTGTCCGGCGACCGCGTGATCGTCGTCATCAATCTCAATCCGTTCGGCACCGAGACATCCACGCTCTGGCTGGATCTCCCCGCTCTCGGCTACGACTGGCAGGACCGTTTCACCGTCCGCGACGAGGTGTCCGGTCACGAATTCCACTGGGGACAGGCCAATTACATCCAGCTCGAGCCGTGGCGTTCCGTGGCACACATCCTGGCACTACCGCCGCTCGCGCCGTCCACCGCCCGACGACTCGCCTACCGGATGCAGTGAGGTTGCCGTGACCGAGACGACCAAGAGCCCTGAACCCTATGCCTCCGACCACGATCTACGCCGCCTGTTCAGTCTGACCCATCCCGACCCGCACTCCTTTCTCGGCGCACACGAGACCGACGACGGCTGGACGATCCTGCGTACCCTGCGGCCCGATGCCTCCGCCGTCGTCGCGGTGATCGGCGAGGTCGATCATCCGATGCGACGCCAGAGTGACGACCTCTGGGTCGTCGCGGTACCGATCACGGGTCTGATCGACTACCGCTACCGGGTTTCCTATCCGGGCGGTGATGACCATCTGGTGGCCGACGGATACCGATTCCTGCCCAGCCTCGGCGATGTCGACGTCCACCTGTTCTCCGAGGGGAGGCACGAATCACTGTGGGAGGTACTCGGCGCCCGCGTGGTCTCGTACACAACCCCGACGGTGCGGTCCGCGGGACCGCGTTCTCGGTGTGGGCTCCCAATGCGCATGGCGTTGCGGTCATCGGTGATTTCGACAACTGGACCGCGCGGCAGACGCCGATGCGACAGATCGGCAGCAGCGGCATCTGGGAGGTGTTCGTCCCCGGCATCTCGGACGGAGAACGCTACAAGTTCCGGGTCCACGGTGCCGACGGCGTGATCCGCGACAAGGCCGACCCGATGGCCCGACGTACCCATACGGCCCCGTCGACGGTGTCGGTGGTCAGCGAGTCCACGTACTCGTGGACCGACGACGACTGGATCACACGGCGCGCCGAGGGATCTCGCGTCGACGAGCCGATGAGTGTCTACGAGGTGCACATCGCATCGTGGCGAATCGATCTCTCCTACCGGGAACTCGCCATCGAACTCGGCGACTATCTCGTCGAAAAAGGTTTCACCCACGTCGAATTCCTGCCGGTCGCCGAACACCCGTTCGGTGGTTCGTGGGGGTATCAGGTCACCTCCTACTACGCACCGACAGCGCGCTTCGGTTCGCCCGACGACTTCCGGTATCTCGTCGACCACCTCCATTCGCTGGGCATCGGCGTGATCGTCGATTGGGTACCTGCCCACTTCCCGAAGGACGACTGGGCCCTGGCCCGCTTCGACGGCACCGCTCTCTACGAGCACGCCGATCCGATGCGGGGCGAACAATTGGACTGGGGCACGCTGGTTTTCGATTTCGGTCGACGCGAGGTTCGCAACTTCCTGGTCGCGAACGCCCTCTACTGGTTCGCGGAGTTCCACATCGACGGACTTCGCGTCGATGCGGTGGCGTCGATGCTGTACCTGGACTACTCGCGTCCGGCCGGACAATGGCGCCCGAATGTCTACGGCGGCCGCGAGAACCTGGAGGCCGTGCAATTCCTCCAGGAGACCAACGCGACCGTGCACAAACACTTTCCCGGCGTGGTCACCATCGCCGAGGAGTCCACCGCATGGCCCGGGGTGACCCAGATGACCACGCTCGGCGGTCTCGGCTTCACGTTCAAATGGAACATGGGCTGGATGCACGACACGCTCGGATACCTGTCCCGCGACCAGATCCACCGCAGCTTCCATCATCACGAGATCACCTTCTCGTTGATGTACGCCTGGAGCGAGAACTTCGTGCTGCCGATCTCGCACGACGAGGTCGTCCACGGGAAGGGCACCCTGTGGAGCCGGATGCCCGGCGACTCGTTCACCAAGGCGTGCGGGGTCCGTGTGTTGTTGGCCTACATGTGGTCGCATCCCGGCAAGCAACTGCTCTTCATGGGGCAGGAGTTCGGACAGACCGGTGAGTGGGCCGACAACCGGAGCCTCGACTGGCACCAGCTCCAGGGCTGGGAAGGCGAATTGCACTCCGGCATATCGACTTTGGTGTCCGATCTCAACCGCGTCTACCGAGCGAGCCCGGCGCTCTACAGCCAGGACGCCACGCCGGACGGGTACTCGTGGATCGATGCGAACGACACCGCCAACAACGTCATCAGTTTTCTGCGCCACGGCGCAGACGGCTCGGTGATGGCCTGCCTGTTCAACTTCTCCGGGTCGGACCGGGAGAGCTACCGCGTCGGCCTTCCGCGTGCGGGGACATGGGCCGAGGTGCTCAACACCGACTCCACCGCCTATAGCGGCGCAGGCAAGGGCAATCTCGGGCAGGTCGTCGCCGACGGACCAGGGTGGCACGGCCGCGAGAGCTCGGCGACAGTGATGCTCCCGGCCAACTCCGCGGTCTTCTTGGTACCTGCCGCGTCGTCGAGCTGACGCCGACCGGGCGCAGGTTCGCGCCGAACGGGTACAGCTCCGGCCGACTGTGCTCAGCGGCGGGCGTGCCCACGATCGGCGAATCCCTGTGCCCGATCGGAGAATTCCTGCGCCCGTTCGGCGACGTCAGAAGAGCGCGCTGGCGAGCTTGCGGCGCGCGGCCACCACGAACGGCTCCGCGGGATCGAACAGCTCGAACAATTCGAGCAGCCGTGTGCGCGCGCGTGTGCGCTCGTCGCCTGACGTCACCCTGATGACCCCGACGATACGATCGAAGGCGTCCTCGGGCCGTTGTGCCAACAGCAGGACATCCGCGGCGGCCAGTTGGGCATCGACGTCGGCCGGTGCCGCCGTGTCGACGATCGACGGATCGTGAGCCTGGGCGCGGAGCACGAATTCGAGATTCCGCGCCGCGGATGCCGCCTCGAGGTTGCCGGGCTCGGCTTCGGCGATCGCCCGATAGTCGGCGAGCGCAGACTCGAAATCCCCGGCGTTGAGCTTGTCCTCGGCCGCCACCATGCGTGGGTCGTCGGGTTCGGGCTCGGCCTCGCCGGCCGGAGCTCCCGGCAGGGCGTCGCCGAGCTGGTCGAAGATCTCGCCGACCCACTGCGAGATCTCCGCCTCGGATCGCACACCGTTGAATGCGGCCACCGGTTGGCCCTGGGCGATCGCCACGACCATCGGTATCGACTGGACCCGGAACGCCTGGGCGATGCGCGGGTTGGCATCGACGTCGATCTTGGCGAGAACCCAGGCACCCTGCGCACGCGCCGCCAGTGACTCGAGAACCGGCGAGAGCTGCTTGCAGGGGCCACACCACTCAGCCCAGAGGTCGACGAGGACCAACTGTTGCTGGGACCGACCGAGCACCTCGGTCTCGAACGTCGCCTCGGTGACGTCGATGACCGCTCCGCCGGAGCCGTCAGGTGTGCCGCCGGCGGGCGCGCCTTCCGGCGCGGCCTGCGCTGGGCCCGACGTGCTGGGGCGGGCGAGGGTGTACCCGATTGCTGCCGCTGCGCGTCGGCGCGTTCCTTGAGGGCCGACAGGTCGACCGCACCCGACATCGCTACCGCGGCAGCCTGTTGCCGTGCGGCCGCGGCGGCCGCCTGCTGCCGATTAGTTGGTCTGCTCACCCCTCTAGTGTGTCATGCCCCGCGACGGTCGATCGCTGCTGTGGCCGGTCGGCGCACGCACCACCCCGGCTGCTGCCGCCGCGAACGCGAGCGCCACGATGGCGACGACCAATCCGACGGAGAGAGTGCTGCGATCGCTGATGAACCCGACGACGGCCGGTCCCGCGAGCATGCCCAGATAGCCGCATCCGACCACCATGGAGATCGCGCGGCCACTCGACGCCGCCGTCAGGTTCCCGGCCGCGGTGAAGATCTGCGGTATCAGTCCGGCCAGGCCGACGCCGAAGACGGTCCACCCGAGAATCGCCCAGCCTGCCGACGGTGCGAGCACCGCGAGCAGCATGCCGGCCATCCCGATGAGGGCGCCCCAACGGATCACCGCGATCGGCCCGACCGACGCCGCGACCGCATCGACACCGAATCGGGACACCGTCATGGCGGCGCTGAACGCACCGAAAGCGATCGCGCCGATGGACTCCGGGGTACCGAATGTCTCGACGACGTGCAGCGCGCTCCAATCGTATGCGGTGCCCTCAGCCAGCATCAGAGCGAAAGCCACCGCGGCCAGCAACACCAGCCGGCGCAGGTCGACGCCGGTCCACCAGCGCCGCGTCCCCGCCACCTCGGCCGACGCCACGTCCGGCACCGGGTCGTGGACTGCACGCGGCAACAGACCGGGCGCGGCGACCGCCGCGACCAGGAGACCGACGAGTCCGGCGACGGCAACGGTGGTGAGGACGCCCACATCCAGCCAAAGCGTCACCGCCACCACGCCGGACCCGATCAGACTCCCGACCGAGAAGAATCCGTGAAACGACGACATGATCGGACGGCCGTACGCGCGTTCCACCTGGACTGCCTGGGCATTCATCGAGACGTCGAGCGCCCCGTTGGCGAATCCGAAGCCGGCCATGGCCGCGGCCAGTGTTGCGCCGTTGACCGCGCTCACCGGGGCGAGGATCGCGAGCGAGAGGACGAGGGCCGCGACGACGGTGCTCGGACGCGAGCCCCACCGATCGATGATCGGTCCGCAGATCTGCATGCCGACAAACGCCGACGCCCCGAGGAGCAGGAGGAGACCGCCGAGTTGGTCATGTGAGACGCCGGTTCGTTCGGTGATCACCGGGATATGGGCCACCCACATCGCGGCGAGAAATCCGTTCAGCGCGAATACGACGATGACCGACCCGCGCGCCCGTCGTTCAGCGCTCCCGACCACGACGTCGCGTTGCACCCCCCGACGAGGCTCGGTCACGCGAGATGGCGGTCGACCCGCTCGACCTTTCCGGTCAGCTCGTCGGTGTGCCCAGGCCGGATATCGGCTTTCAGAACCAGGCCGACCCGCGGCGCGTGCGCGGCGACGGCGTCGGTGGCACGTTTGACCACCGCCATGACCTCGTCCCAGTCGCCCTCGACGTAGGTGAACATCGCAGTCGTCTGGTGCGGCAGACCCGACTCACGAACGACTCGCACCGCTGCCGCGACGGCTGCGCTCATGCCGCCGTCATCGCCGACCGCATCGCCGCCCGACGGCGTCAGACTGAAGGCGACGATCATGCCGGGTCCGGACTCACGCGGCCAGCTGATCGGCGACCGGCTCGGAGAGCTCGGCGAGGTGGCCGTTGCGCTGTGCCCACCACTCGAACACGAGCGTGCCGAACGGCGGAATGCTCGACACCAGGGCGAGTGCGGTCACCCCGAGACTCCAGCGCAACTGGACTGCCGTGATCAGCGAGACGATGACGAAGAGAACGAAGACGATGCCGTGCACCATGCCCGGGACCGCAACCGCTTCGGTGTGCCCGAGCACCCACTTGAAGAACATCGCGACGAGCAGCGCCAACCAGGTTATCGCCTCGAGGACCGCGACGAGACGGAAGCGCTTGGCCGGGGTGCTGAGATCGAAGAATTGCGACATGGTCTCCATTGTGCCGAATCGGACAAGATTCTACGACCAGGTGTAGTAGAAGTCTCGTCGGGCGGACGGTCAGCTCTTCGGAACCCGCACGATCAGTGCGTCGCCCTGGCCGCCCGCACCGCACAGCGCAGCCACGCCGACCCCGCCACCGCGACGCTGTAGTTCCAGCGCGAGGTGCAGGGTGATCCGCGCGCCCGACGTCCCGATCGGGTGCCCGACCGCGATGGCGCCGCCGTTGACGTTGACGATCGACGGATCGATTCCCAACTGCGCGGTCGAGGCGAGCCCGACTGCGGCAAAGGCCTCGTTGATCTCGACCAGGTCGAGGTCGGCGGGCACGATCCCGGCGCGCGCACACGCCTTCTCGATGGCGTTGGCGGGCTGTGCCTGCAGCGACGAATCCGGACCCGCGACCACGCCGTGCGGACCGATCTCGGCGAGCCAGGTGACGCCGAGCTCGGTCGCCTTGGCCTTGCTCATGACGATCACTGCCGCCGCGCCGTCGGAGATCTGCGACGAGTTCCCCGCGGTGATGGTGCCGTCCTTGCGGAACGCAGGGCGCAGACCGGCCAGTGAATCGGCCGTCGTGTCCGCGCGCACGCCCTCATCCTCGGCAAAGGAGATCGGATCGCCCTTGCGCTGCGGAATGCTCACGGGCACCACCTCGTCGGTGAACACCCCGTTCTTCCACGCGATCGCGGCGCGCTGGTGGCTCTGCGCAGCGAACTCGTCCTGCGCGGCGCGCGAGAAACCGCGGGTCACGTCGGACGCCGCATCGGCCGCCACGTCGTTGCCCTCCTCGGTCAGCGCCCCCATCGGCTGATCGGTGAAGGCATCCCACAGGCCGTCGAAAGCCATGTGGTCGACCAGCTCGGTGTTGCCGTACTTGAAGCCACCACGGCTTCCCGGCAGCAGGTGCGGGGCCTGCGTCATGGATTCCTGGCCTCCGGCGACCACCACGTCGAACTCACCGGCGCGGATCATCTGGTCGGCCATCGCGATCGCATCGATACCGGAGAGGCACATCTTGTTGATCGTCAGGGTCGGGACGTCCCAGCCGATACCTGCCTTGATCGCGGCCTGACGCGCCGGCATCTGACCGGCGCCCGCGGTCAGCACCTGCCCCATGATCACGTAATCGACCTCAGAGGCCGGCACACCCGACTTCTGCAGGGCACCCTCGATCGCGATCGCGCCCAGGTCCACGCCGCTGAAGTCCTTCAACGACCCCATCAGGCGGCCGAACGGCGTCCGCGCTCCCGCGACGATGACCGTCGACGACTGTTCGGTGTTCGTGGACATGGGACCTCCAGGATCTCCGGTGAACGCGGGCAGACCGAGCGCCCGCTCTGTGCGCTTGTACGTCCAACGCTACCGTTGTTGCATGACCACCTCTGCAACAGACCCCGCCACCGTCTCGGCCACCGAGCTCATCTCGGACCTCGTCGTCGCGATCGATCACGTCGGCATCGCGGTTCCCGACCTCGACGCCGCGAAGGAGTGGTACCTGACACACCTCGGATTCGAGACCCTCCACCAGGAGACGAACACCGACCAGGGCGTGATCGAGGCGATGGTCGGTCCGCGCAGCGCAGGCGAGTCCGGCGGCGCCGTGATCCAGTTGCTCGCTCCCCTCACCGACGAGTCCACGATCGCGAAGTTCCTCGACCGGAACGGGCCGGGGCTGCAGCAGTTGGCTGTGCGGGTCACCGACGTCGAGGCTGTGAGCGCCCGCCTGACCGACGCCGGAATCCGTGTCCTCTATCCCGAGCCGCGTCGTGGCACCGCCGACTCGCGGATCAACTTCGTGCACCCCAAGGACGCTGGTGGCGTGCTCCTGGAACTGGTCGAGCCTGCGACCGATTCCACAGGTCACTGACATTTCCCACTGAGATAGACTGTGCCGCATGTCAGCTCCCGCACCGCGGCAACTCCCGTTCGCGATCGTCATGCGCGGCTTCGACCGCGAGCAGGTCGCCGAACACCTGCAGCGCATGGACGCCGAATTACGCGTTCTCTCGGCGGACCGCGATGCGGCCACCGCCAACGCGCACGAACTCGCCGCGCACCTGGAAGAGGCGCGGGACGAGATCGAGGAGCTGCGACGCGAGGTCGACAAACTCTCGGTGCCGCCGACCACCGCACAGGGTATGAGCGAGCGGCTCGGCCGGATGCTCCAGCTCGCCTCCGACGAGGCGTCGGAGATCCGCGCCGATGCCGCTGCGGAGGCGGCAGAGACCACTTCGATCGCTCGGCAGGAAGCCGCCGCCCTGCGCGACGACGCGGCGGCCGACGCAGACCGCATCCGCGAGGATGCGGAGAACAAAGCGCAGAAACTGATCGACGAGGCCGACGAGCGTGCGCGCCAGGCACGAGAGAAGGCCGACGCTCTGACCGCGCAGTCCGTCGAGGAAGCCGAGGAAGCGAGTGCGCAGATCGCCGAGCGCGCCGCGGCGATGGAGGCCGAGCACAAGGAGACGATGAGCGCGGCGCGCGACGAGGCTCGTCGGATCGTCACCAAGGCCAAGGGCGAGGCCGCGGAGCTCGAACTCCAGAGCACCCGTGCACGCCAGGCCGAGCGCGAGCGGCACGACGCCGAACTGGCCGCCCAGCGCGACCGCGCGCGCCAGGAGGCGCAGCGGATGAAGGACACCGCCCAAGAGATCGCAACAGAGCGCCTGGCCCGGTCGCGGGAACTCGCGAACAAGGCCGATCTGGCACGCAAACAGGTCGTCGAGCAGCTCGACCGGGTGCGCGAGCAGTTGGCCAAGGTGCCCGAGCAACTGGCCGAACGACACAAGGATCTCGCCGAGCTCACCGATTCCGACGATCTCGAACTGCTCAACCGCGCGCTCTCGAGCCAGTCGCAGATCAAGCGCCCCGGGGCCCCCAACGGCGGGACCAACGGTTCTTCCGCGACGCAGTCATCCAGCGTGTCGGGCGGCCAGACGGCCAACAAGTAGCCGCATTGCCACAAATACCGGCAGATCGCTGCTGAGCTGACTACGATCTCGCCATGAAAAGGCGAGCATTCGTACTGGTGAACCGTGCCACCAACGCAGTGGTCGGACGGATCCGTCCACGACGCTTCCGTGGGGCCGACCTGTTGATGCTGACCACGACCGGCCGCAAGAGCGGGGCGCAACGCACCACTCCCCTGATCTACATGCCCGACGACGATCGTTGGATAGTCGTCGCCTCCAATGGCGGCGGCGACTGGGAGCCGGGCTGGTGGCTGAACCTCAAGGCCGGCAGCGCGGCGGAGATCGCGATCGGAGACGTGGTGACGCCGGTTCGGGGCACCGAGATCACCGGCGCCGAACGAGAGCAGATGTGGCGGACCCTCAACGAGAAGGTCTTCGACTTCCAGGGTTATCAGGACAAGGTCAGTCGCAGGATCGCGGTGGTCGCGTTGACGCCGTCGGCCTGACGGCCCGCACGAGTGTTCAGAACAATCGGAACTCGGTGCTCTCGGCCCCTCGGAGGGCATCGTAATCGAGTATCAGACACCGAATTCCACGATCTTCGGCCAGCGTTCGCGCCTGTGGTTTGATCTGCTGCGCAGCGAAGACGCCGGACACCGGCGACAGGATGGGGTCGCGATTGAGCAACTCGAGGTAACGCGTGAGCTGTTCCACCCCGTCGATCTCCCCACGGCGCTTGATCTCCACCGCCACCGTCGCGCCCGCGGAGTCGCGGCACAGCAGATCGACCGGGCCGATCGCGGTCATGTACTCACGCCGGATCAGGGAATGACCGGTCCCCAGCGTCTCGACGTGCTCGGCCAGCAGCTCCTGCAGGTGAGCTTCGACGCCGTCCTTCACCAGGCCCGGGTCGACGCCTAGCTCATGAACGGAGTCGTGGTCGATCGATGCGATCGTGATCCGCAGTTCCTCGCCTGCCTTGTTGGTGACCACCCAATACGCCTCGGCGTCGACGCCTTCGGGAACCGGGAGTTCGGTCATCCAGCAGGGCGGACTCATCCAGTTCAGGGGCTTGTAGGCGCGGTCGTCGGCATGCACGCTGACCGACCCGTCCGACTTGATCAGCAGCAGACGTTTCGCCATCGGCAGATGTGCTGTCAATCGCCCGACATAGTCCACTTGGCAGTTCGCGATAACCAGACGCACGCTGGCCAGCTTAGCGACCGCGCCCCGGCGTCGACGCACTCCCCACCGAACCCGCCTCAGGCGGAGTACCGCTGCTTCAGCTGGAACGCTTCCGCGTCGACAACCGCGTCGGCAATGGTGCCGTGGACGTGCGGAAGCGTCGGATCGAACCCTTGAAGAGATTGCGGTGCAGCAAGATCCGGCAGATTGTTGTCGTTGCGATGGCGCTCCACGCTGGCCCGGACAACCCCGTCGGGGTCGACCAGCATGGCCCGGAGTCCCCGTTCGTCCAGCGTGTGTTTGAAATTGAGGATCATCGTCCGGGCGACCGGGTCGATGATCCCGATCCGGGAGATGTCCACGATCAGGACGTCGACATCGTCGAGGTCCCGCTCGAATCGCCGCATCGCGCTCTCCGCGCCCGAGAAGGTCAGATCACCCTGGAGTTCGTAGATCCGGACCCGGTCGCGACACGTCCGGAGGTACAGGCGGTCGACGTCGCCCCAATCCTCGCTGACCTCGAACTCACCGAGGTCACGGATCGATCGGATGGTCACCCGGCTCTCGCGCGTGAGGTTGAACATGTGCAGACCGAGATCCGACGACAGATGGCGGCACGTGTCGGTGCCCCGCACGCTGTTGCCGTGCCGGTCGAGCCGCGGCGAGTACACACCGATTCCCAGCTGGCCGGGCAGGATCGCGAGAATCCCGCCGCCCACCCCGCTCTTGGCGGGCAATCCGACCGACGACACCCAGTCGCCCGCGCCGTCGTACATGCCGCAGGTCGTCATGACCGACAGCACTCGCTGGGCCACCTCCTGGTTCAGCACCTGACGACCGGTCCGGGGGTTGACACCGCCGTTGGCGATCGTGCAACCGATCACTGCCAGGTCGTCGGTGGTCACCCGTAACGAGCATTGCCGGTAATAGAGGTCGAGCGCGGCCTCCGGGTCGGTGTCCACCACACCGAAGCTGTCGAGCATGTACGCGATGGCGCGGTTGCGCGCACCGGTCGCCGCCTCCGAACGGTAGACCGCGGTGTCGAGCGACAGCAGGCGCCCGGCACACGCCGAGTAGAAGGACACCAAGTCCTCGAAGACATCGTCGACCGTGCGCGCGGCGACATCCCGGACGGGTGGCAACAACATCGACGCGGTGAGGATGGCGCCCGCGTTGATCATCGGGTTCTTGGGCCGCAGACGGTCATCGACGCTGATCTCGTTGAAGGCCTCACCCGAGGGCTCCACGCCGATCTTGGTGTCCACCTGCACGTATCCGTGACGAGCGAGCGCCATCGCGTAGGTGAGCGGCTTCGAGACGGACTGGATGGTGAACTCCACCGAGCTGTCGCCGCACGAGTAGATGTGGCCGTCGTGCACACACAACGACAGCCCGTATCCCTCGGGTACACCTGGGCGAGTTCGGGAATGTAGTCGGCCACCGCTCCGGAGCGATCGGCGACGCAGGCGGACGTGATGTGGCTGAGATACCCGTGGACGAGGGAGGTCACACAAGCGAATGTAGGCCAGAACGGAGGCGCGGGACAGACAAGCTTCCGCACCACACCCGCGACAACCTCCGAAGTGGTGGTGCCACCGGATGTTCGTGCACCATTTCGTCGATGGTCCCCGCCGGGACGACTCGGCACAGTAGGTCGAGATCCCGCCGACGACAAAGGAGTCCTCAGGTGACCATCTCCGCCCCATCGGCCACGTCCCCCGACCTCGTCCATCCATCGCTCACGTTCGAATCGGCGGGAACCACCGCGACGCGGTTACGTGCACGGCTCGTCTGGCCGGACGACTCGCCGACCATGACCGGCCTCGTCGAGACCTTCGGGCACTTCGGACTCACCGTGCTGTCTCACGAGATCGAAGCAACCGAGGACGATTCACCGGCACACCGCCTGGTCCTGGCCACGACTCATCCCGTGCTCTGGGATGAGGCGGCCGGGCAACGGATCGCCGAGGTCTTCGCGATGCTGCGATCCGATCGCGTCGAGGTCGACGGGTTTCTGCGTCTGGTCACCTCCGCCGGGCTCCGGATGCCCGAAGTGGTGCTGATCCGTGCTCTGTCCCGGTACGCGGCTCAGTGTGGCCTGGCGATCGTCGGCGATGTGGTGGCGAGCATGCTGTCCGGTCGGCCTTGTGTGGCAGGCGAACTCGTCGAACTGTTCACCGCGCGCCTGAAGCCGGGACGCGACAACCGGCAGCGCGCGATCGACGACGCGGAGCGGAAACTCGACAGGTCGATCGCCGCGGCCACGACCCTCGACGAAGATCGACTGTTCCGCGCGCTGCGCTCAGTGGTGCGGGCCACGTTGCGCACCAACTGGTTCCGGCCTGGTGTACCACTCACCGACGCGCTGGTACTCAAGACCGACCCCGCACACCTGGAACTGCCTGCCGCCGTGGTCCCCCACCGTGAACTCTTCGTCCACTCGGCCACCGTTGAGGGCAGCCATGTCCGCGGTGGGGCCATCGCGCGAGGTGGACTACGCCATTCGGAGCGGCCGAGCGACTTCCGGACCGAGGTGTTGGGTCTGATGCGCACGCAGATCGTCAAGAACTCGCTCATCGTCCCCGTCGGGGCCAAAGGCGCGTTCGTGGTGCGCGCCGGCGCCCCGACACCCGACCAGGTTCGGAGCGCCTACACCGAATTCATCGCCGCGATGCTGGACGTCACCGACAATCTCGTCGACGGTGCAGTGGTCCACCCCCACCACACCGTGGTGACCGACGGCCCTGATCCCTACCTGGTCGTCGCCGCCGACAAGGGCACCGCGCGATTCTCCGACCTGGCAAACGAGATCGCGGTACGGCGTGGCTTCTGGCTCGGCGATGCTTTCGCTTCCGGCGGGTCCGCCGGCTACGACCACAAGAAGATGGGTATCACCGCACGTGGTGCATGGTCGGCGGTCCGGCGACACCTGTCCGAGGTCGGAATCGATGTGGACACCGACGAATTCACCGCTGTCGGCATCGGCGACATGTCCGGGGACGTCTTCGGCAACGGGATGCTCTCCTCGACGAACATCAGGCTGATCGCCGCATTCGATCATCGGCACGTCTTCCTCGACCCGACCCCCGACGCCGCATCGTCATACTTCGAACGTCAACGCCTGTTCCATCTGCCGACGAGCAGCTGGGACGACTATGATCGCGCCGCCATCTCACCGGGTGGCGGGGTCTGGCCGCGGACCGCGAAATCGATCCCGCTCTCCGGTCCGGTCCGGCGCGCACTCGATGTCGACGCCACCGAACTGCCTCCCCACCAACTGATCACCGCCATCTTGCGGGCAGATGTCGATCTGCTCTTCAACGGCGGCGTCGGTACCTATGTGAAATCGTCGACGGAGTCGCACACCGAGGCGGCCGACACCGCGAATGACGCGCTGCGCGTGGACGCGGCGACGGTGCGTGCCGATGTGATCGGCGAAGGTGGCAATCTCGGTCTGACCCAGCGAGCGCGGGTGGAGTACGCGTTGGCAGGTGGGCGGATCAACGGCGACTTCATCGACAACGCCGCGGGCGTCGCCACCTCCGACAGGGAGGTCAACCTCAAGATCGCACTCGAGGACGCCATCCGCACGGGCGTGGTGCCCCCGGACGAACGCGATGCCATTCTGGCCGCGGCCACCGACGAGGTGGCCGCGGATGTACTCGCGGACTGTGATCGTCAGACCCTCGCACTGTCGTTGGCGGAGAACAATTCGTCGTTCCTGCTCGGCCGCCACGCACGACTGATCGACAACTTGGAGCAGACCGTCGGGATCGACCGCACCGCTGAGGTCCTGCCCGGGGCGGGGCAACTCGCCGCCCGCATCCGCGAGGGCGGCGGCCTGGTGCGACCGGAGATCGCGGTGCTGCTGGCGATGTCGAAGAACCTGGTGCGCGACGATCTGCTGGCTTCCTCCTTGCCCGATGACCCCGCTATGTCCGAGGTGCTGGCGGCGTACTTCCCGGCCGGTCTTCGTGCACGTCTCGGCGATCTGTCGGGCCATCGGGTGGCGCGTGAGATCGTCGCCGTGAGCCTTGCCAACGACCTCATCGACCACGTCGGGCCGGGCTTCGTCTTCCGCGCCGAAGAACGGTTCGGCGTGGCGACCCCCGACATCGTGCGCGCCTACGTCCTGGTGTCGGAGACCCTCGACATCCCGGCGTGGTGGCGTTCGGTGGTCGATCGCGACGACCTCGCTCCCGATGTCAGGATGACGATGTTGACGGCCCTCCAATCGGTGATCGAGGAGGCCACCGGCTGGGCGCTGCGCCGATGCCCTGCCGGAGAGTCGGGGCCCGACGGACCGGGTACGCCTGCGCTCTCGGACGAGATCGCCCGGCTCGCACCGATTGTCGGCGAACTGCACGCCTCGCTCCCACCGTTGACCGGCGACGCCACCGTGGACGGTGGCACCATCGACCTGCTGGCGCAGTCCCTCGCGATCGCGGACGGGGCCATCGGCTCGGAGGCCCCGGTTGCCCGTGTTGCGCAGGCCTGGCGCTGCGTCGGTGAACGCTTCGACCTGGATCGCCTCGCCGCTTCGTTGTCGGACCGTTCGGTCACCGAACGCGTCACACAGGACCATTGGGATGCCATCTCGTCGGCGATCGTCGCCGACCAGCTCTGCGATCACCGGCACGCGCTGGTGCGTGAGATCCTGGCGGGCGCACCGAACGACCAACCGATATCTGCGGTGGTCGACGCGTGGGCCCACCGGCATCCGAGTGCTGTGACCCGGCTGGCCGACACGCTCACGCGGTTGCACCGCGACGGTCCGATCACCGGCGCACGTGGTCTCGTGGCAACCGCAGAGGTTCGGATGCTGACGACGGACAGGGCCCGCGTGGCCTAGCCGCGGGCGATGATCGCGAGCAGGAGTTCAGCACGCACCCTGGCGATCGAGAGGTCGCAGCCGAGGATCTCCTCGGCCCGTGCGATCCGGCCACGAAGCGTGTGCCGGTGCACGCCCAGCGACGCGGCGGCGGCTTCCCATTGGCCGTTCGCCTCGAGGTAGGCGCGCACCGACGCCAGGAGTTCGGTGCCGTGCCTGGCGTCGTGATCGACCACCGGAGCCACCAGGATCTCGGCCAGCCCATCGAGTACTCGTCGTGATTCCGGGAACGACAGCAAGGCCCGCCCTGCCAGGGCGGTGGATTCCTCCGGCCGTCCCCGGCGTTCCGCTGACGCAGCGGCCATCCGGGACTGTTCGACGGCGGTGGGCAGATCGTCGACGCGATGAGCCGAACTGAGCCCGATACGTAGTCCCCGGCGCTTCGCCGGGGCCACGTCCTCGAAAAGGCGGTCGGCGAATTCCACTGTGTCGCCACCGCGCAGCAGTATCACCAGTCTGTCGTCGTCCTCGAGCAGGAACACGGGACGGGTGGCCGCGGCCAGCGCGTCGTCGACAGCACGCACGACCGTTTCGGACGCGGCGGGCAGGTCGAGAACGGTCAGCACCCGGATCTCTTCCCGCTGATCACTCGCCGCGTTCACCACGTCGCGGGCCATCCCGCGGTCTGCCTCTCCCGACAGCAGGATTCGCAATGCCGCGGCATGGACCCGGTTCTGCTGGACGTGGAGTCGCCGGGGTTTCTCGAAGTCGAGCGCCAGCAACGAGTTCGCGTGGCCGATCAGGACTTGGTCGGTGGGCCGCGGCTCATGCGCGAAGACCACACCGAGGTGGCCGTGACCTCGCTTCTCGACCCGGATCGACTGCGTGACGACGATGCCGAACGGCCCCGACGACACGCTGCTCACCGCGCTCGACGCATCGCGCGTCACCAGATCCACGACGGAACCCACGACGTCCTCGTCGAGGTCCGCCGGATAGGTGTCCACGACGCGGATCTGGGTGTCGAGCAGGACCACCGCCCCCGCGCACGCCACCGACAGTTCCTTCAGCACTGCCGAAGCGCCACCGCTGACAGCGGCCCGCGTCATGCGTGGCTGAGCTCGCGATGCCAACAACACCGCCTCGTACTGCAACTCGGCGAGTCGATCGGTGACCGTCTTGGCGACTGCCACGAACGGTGTGGGCAACGGGACCGCGAAAAGTGTCAGGTCGTGCTCGTCGGCCGCCTCGATCAACTCGTCCGGCACGTCGTCGTGCCTCAGCCCGAGGCCGAATCCCAGTGCGGCCGCACCACACTCGGCGAGCTCGGCGACATAGCGCCGCCGGTCGTCCGGACCGGGAGGTAGCGCGATCCCGGTGGTGAGCACGGCCTCGCCACCGGACAACCATTCGCCGGGTCGCTCGAGTTCCGAGGTCACCACGAAGGTGATCTCGGCGTCGTCGCCGGCACCACCCGCCATCCGGCGCAGGCCGAGTTCCCGGCGTCCGAGCAGCCAGCGCACGGGCACTCCCACGGTCATCACTCCATTCTGTCGATGATCCGCCCCTGATCTCCGACGTTTCGGCGCATGCACGCCTCTCTGCACAAGAGCACAGTGAGAGCCGGCGGGCAAGCCTGCCGGCCCTTCTCCCGCACCGATGCGGGGCACCTTCCGACGGATGGAGACACGACATGCGGTTGCTCGTCGCCTACCTGGCCACGACCGGTGGTGCCGATGCCATCTCGGTGGGGGTCCGACTGGCCCGTACCCTCGACGCCGAGCTCGACGTCTGCATGGTGGTGCCCCGCGACCGGACCGCTCCCCTGCTGCCGACCGCGAACTACGACGAGGTGCTCATCGAGCAGTCCGAGCAATGGCTGGCCGACGCAGTCGAGATGGTGCCCGCAGACGTGAAGGTCACCACCCATGTGGTGCTGCACGATTCGGCAGGACAAGGTCTGCTCGACGAGACAGATCGACTCGGCGCCGATGCGCTGGTGGTCGGCGGATCAGGTGGCGGACTGGCCCGCAGCCATTCGCTCGGCTCGGTGGTCGACGAACTCCTGCACGCGTCGTCGGTGCCGGTGGTGCTGGCACCGCGCGGAGCTCGCCATTGCACAGCAGAACGGATTCGCGAGATCACCTGCGCCATCGGCACTCTTCCGGGGTCCGACGAGCTACTCGACGCCGCGGTCCGGATCAGCGCAGAGGGCGAGCTGCCGTTACGGCTCGTCTCCCTCGTAGGGCTCGACGACTCCGACGACCCGCAGCGGCCCCGCCTGGCGACAACCCATGCGCAGGAAACTCTCGACAAGGCCGTCGCCGCACTGCCACCGGCGACGTCGGTGACCGCGTGTGTGGCCGAGGGTGCGTCCGTCGAGGGGGCGGTCGACTCGCTCGACTGGCACGACGGCGACCTCATGTTGGTCGGGTCGAGCCGCATGGCCCAGCCGCGTCGGCTCTTCCTCGGATCGACCGCCGCCAAGATGCTGCGTGTTCTCGCGGTGCCGATGGTCGTGGTCCCGAGAGGCGACGGCTGACCGTACGACCCGACACCGGTCGACACGACCCTGTCAATACGACGAAATGTCGATCCGACCGCGACAACCTTCACCGAAATGGAGCTGTCGCGTCACACGCCCAGACGAAACACTCGATTGCAGCGATGCAGACAACACGTGGGGAGCAACCATGACCGACATCACCTACCGCCTCGCGCAGAAGCGTCACCTGATCACGCCTCTGCCCGGCCCGCGGTCGCAGGCGCTCACCGAACGGCGGCGTCGGGCTGTGCCCGCCGGCGTCGGGTCGTCGGTGCCGGTCTATGCGGCCGACGCCGACGGCGGCGTGATCGTCGACGTCGACGGCAATTCGCTGATCGACCTCGGCTCGGGCATCGCCGTCACCAGTGTCGGCGCCTCCGACCCCGGCGTCGTCGAGGCCGTCCGGGAACAAGCCGGCCACTTCACCCACACGTGCTTCATGGTGACCCCGTACGAGGGCTACGTTCGCGTCGCCGAAGAACTCGCGGAGCTCACGCCCGGCGACCACGAGAAGCGGACGGTGCTGTTCAATTCCGGCGCCGAAGCCGTGGAGAACGCGATCAAGGTCGCCCGCCTCGCAACCGGACGCAACGCAGTCGTCGCCTTCGATCACGCTTACCACGGCCGGACCAACCTGACCATGGCGCTGACCGCGAAAACGCTGCCGTACAAGCACAATTTCGGTCCGTTCGCACCAGAGATCTACCGGATGCCGATGAGTTACCCGTATCGCGACTCCGAGGGCTTGACCGGCGAGCAGGCCGCGCGCCGCACCATCTCGCAGATGGAGAAGCAGATCGGTGCCGACGCGCTCGCAGCCGTCATCATCGAGCCGATCCAGGGTGAGGGTGGCTTCATCGTGCCCGCCCCCGGCTTCCTTCCGACCCTCGCCGACTGGGCGCGCGACAACGGCGTCGTCTTCATCGCCGACGAGGTGCAGACCGGCTTCGCCCGCACCGGCGCATGGTTTGCCTGCGACGACGAGGGCGTCGTGCCCGACCTCATCACGATGGCCAAGGGCATCGCCGGGGCATGCCCCTGGCCGCTGTCACCGGGCGCAGCGACCTCCTCGACAAGGTGCACGCCGGTGGCCTCGGCGGCACCTACGGGGGCAACCCGGTCGCGTGCGCGGCTGCCCTCGCAGCACTCGACACGATGCGCTCGCATGATCTGCCGGCGCGAGCGCGCGCCATCGGTGACACCGCGACGCGTCGGTTGCGGGCCCTGGCCGCCGATCTCGACGTCATCGGCGACGTGCGAGGCCGCGGCGCCATGATCGCCGTCGAGTTGGTGCGACCCGGCTCCACGGAGCCTGATGCAGACCTTGCCAAGAGCGTCGCCGCCCGGTGCCTCGACGACGGAGTCATCATCCTGACCTGCGGCACCTACGGCAACGTCATACGGCTGCTGCCGCCGCTGGTCATCGACGATGACCTGCTCGCCGACGGACTCGATGTCCTGGCCGGGGCCATCCGTGCCGCCGCGGGCAACTGATGCCGACCGAGATCTCTCCACCCCATCCGAGGAGCGCGACCATGTCCGACCTGCCAGACCTCCCCGCCGGCGTGCCGACCGGGCTCTGGATCGACGGCGGCCCCGCACCCGCGCACGATGCCGCCAAGTTCGATGTCATCAACCCGGCGACCGGCGCGGTGCTGGCCCGGGTCGCCGACGCGGGCCTCGATGACGCGCGCGCGGCTCTCGACTCGGCCGTGGCCGCGCAGGACGAATGGGCGGCCACGCCGGCACGACGACGGTCGGAGATCCTGCGCAGGGCGTGGGAACTGGTCATCGACCGCACCGACGAGCTCGCCTTGCTGATGACGCTCGAGATGGGCAAACCTCTTGCCGAGGCCCGCGGTGAGGTCGCCTACGGCGCCGAGTTCCTGCGCTGGTTCTCCGAGGAAGCAGTCCGCATCGGCGGCCGCACCGCCGACGCACCGTCCGGCAACGGCCGCATCCTGGTGACGCGTGAACCGGTCGGGCCCACGCTGGCGGTCACGCCCTGGAACTTCCCCCTCGCGATGGGTACCCGCAAGATCGCGCCCGCACTCGCGGCCGGCTGCACCGTGGTCGTCAAGCCGGCCGAGGATACGCCGCTCACGATGCTGTTGCTCGCCCGAATCCTCACGGAGGCAGGCCTTCCGGCCGGCGTCCTGTCGGTGCTGCCCACCAGCGACGCGGTCGGTGTCGTCGGCAGCCTGATGTCGGACGGGCGGCTGCGCAAGATCTCGTTCACCGGCTCCACCCAGGTCGGCCGGACACTGCTCGGGCAGGCCGCCGATCATGTGCTCCGGACGTCGATGGAACTCGGCGGCAATGCGCCGTTCATCGTCTTCGACGACGCGGATCTCGACGCCGCGGTCGACGGCGCCATGGCCGCGAAGATGCGCAACGGCGGCGAGGCGTGCACCGCTGCCAATCGGTTCCTGGTGCACCACTCCGTCCGCGAACGTTTCACCACAGCTCTGGCCGAACGGATGAGTGCATTGCGCACCGGCCCGGGCTGGCGGGACGGGACCGATCTCGGACCGATCGTCAACCAGCGGCAGCTCGACCGGATCGCGGCACTCGTCGACGAAGCGGTGGCCGACGGCGCCACCGTGCGGACCGGTGGCAAAACGCTTGCGAGCGAGGGGTTCTTCTACGCGCCGACGGTGCTCGACGACATCCCGGCCGGAGCCACGATCCTCGACGAGGAGATCTTCGGTCCGGTCGCCGCGATCACCGGCTTCGACACCGAGGAGCAGGCGATCGCCGCTGCGAACGACACGCCCTACGGCCTCGCCGGATACTTCTTCACCCGCGACCTCGGCCGCGCGATGCGAGTCGCCGCCGCCCTCGACGTCGGCATGGTCGGCGTCAACCGGGGCATCATCTCCGATCCCGCGGCTCCCTTCGGCGGGGTCAAGCAGTCCGGCCTCGGCAGCGAGGGCGGCACCGAGGGCATCTCCGAGTATCTCAACACCAAATACATAGCGCTCGAGGCCTGAGGGGAGTCGCCATGACCGCCGAGTTGACCACCACCAACACCCCACCACCGGGTGGTGGACAGGACCCCATCTCCACCAAGGGACTGGCCACCAACAAGATCGGGGTGATCTCGGGAGCCGTTCTCGGCATCTCGACGGTCGCACCGGGTTACACGCTCACCGCGTCCATCGGCCTGATAGTCGCGGCGGTCGGGCTCAAGATGCCGGCCATCCTGATCGCCGGGTTCGTCCCGATGTTCCTCACCGCCTACGGTTACCGCGAGCTCAACTCCGACAACCCGGACTGTGGTGCGTCGTTCACGTGGTCCACCAAGGCGTTCGGACCCTATGTCGGATGGATGTGCGGCTGGGGCATGGTGATCGCGACGATCATCGTCCTGTCGAATCTCGCAGCCGTCGGTGTCCAGTTCTTCTACCTCATCCTCGGGCGCCTGTTCGACTCGGTGTGGCTCGGGGATCTGGGCGGCAACAAGGTCGTCAACATCGTCACCACGCTGTTGTTCCTCGCCATCGCCACCTGGGTCTCGATGCGCGGGATCACCACCAGCGAACGCATCCAATATGTGCTGGTGGCGTTCCAGATGGTCGTGCTGATCGCGTTCGCCGTCGTGGCGTTCGTGAAGGTCGGTGACGGCCAGGCGCCGGCTCACCTCCATTTCGATCTCGACTGGTTCAACCCGTTCACCGGTCTGACGATGGCCGCATTCGCCGTCGGCCTCACCGGATCGATCTTCGCCTTCTGGGGTTGGGACACGTGTCTGACCCTCGGCGAGGAGTGCAAGGACCCGAAACGCACACCGGGTCGATCGGGTCTGCTGTGCGTCATCTCGATCCTGATCACCTACCTGCTGATCGCCGTCGCGACGATGATGTACGCCGGCGTCGGAGAAGCAGGCCTCGGACTGGGCAACCCCGACAACGCCGACAACGTCTTCGGGGCGCTCGCAGAGCCGATCCTCGGCCGGTGGGGCGGCATCCTGCTCTTCCTGGCGATCCTGGTGTCCTCGATCGCCAGCCTGCAGACGACGTTCCTGCCGGTCGCACGAACAATGCTTGCCATGGGTACCTACGGCGCCTTCCCGAAGAAGTTCGCCGAGATCCACCCGCGTTTCCTGGCACCGTCTTTCGCGGCACTCACGGCAGGCGTCGTGACCGGCGTCTTCTACACCGTCGTGACCGTACTGTCGGACCGCACTCTTCTGGACACCATCGCCGCGCTCGGCATCATGATCTGCTGGTATTACGGCATCACTGCCTTCGCCTGCGTCTGGTACTTCCGACGGACCCTGTTCGCGAGTGTGCACAACTTCGTGTTCCGGTTGTTGTTCCCCTTCCTCGGCGGCGCAGCCCTGATCGCCGTGTTCGTGATCTCGGTCGGCGAAAGCATGAATCCCGACAACGGCAGCGGCGCATCCATCTTCGGGATCGGACTCGTCTTCTACATCGGGTTCGGGCTCCTACTCCTGGGTGCGGCCGTCATGATCGTGCTCCGCGCATCCCATCCCGACTTCTTCCGCGGGCGGACGCTTCCCCGGTCAACACCGGAGTCCCGATCTGCGTCGGCCCGAACCGAAGTACCGACTCCCCTGTCCTGACCGCCGTACGAGAAAGAATGGACCCATGAAGGTTCTCACCGCCCTCACCCCGCCGGAGTCCCCCGCTCGCGTCGATGCCCCCACCCGGCAGCCTGTACGCGTCGCCCTGGTGCAGCATCGCTGGCACGAGGACCCGGTCGCCCTCGAGGCCGAATTCGCCGACGGCATCGCCGCGGCTGCCGAACAGGGTGCGCAGGTCGTCTTCCTGCCCGAACTCACGCTGAGCCGGTATCCCGCTTTCGTGCGCGGCGGCGACGATGCGGGTTCGACCGCGGAGGATCTGTTGGCGGGGCCCACGTTCCGGTTCGCTGCCGATGCCGCCAAGCGGCACGGCATCATCGTGCACGCGTCGCTTTACGAGCACGCCGACGAGGAGGCCGGGGTCACCTATGACGACGGCCTCGGATTCAACACCGCCATCCTCGTCGGTCCGGACGGACTGATCGGACGCACCCGCAAGCTGCACATCCCGGTGACCGCCGGGTACTACGAGGACACCTACTTCCGTGGTGGCCCGGCCTCCGACGAGGCCTACACCGTGCACACCCCGGCCGGGTTGGGGGACGCCAAGATCGGCATGCCCACTTGCTGGGACGAGTGGTTCCCCGAGGTGGCGCGGATGTACTCGCTCGCGGGCGCCGAGATCATCGTCTATCCGACGGCGATCGGGTCGGAACCCGATCACCCCGACTTCGACACCGCACCATTGTGGCAACAGGTGATCGTCGGCAACGGGATCGCCAACGGCACCTTCATGGTCGCGCCCAACCGGCACGGCGACGAAGGCGCCATCACCTTCTACGGGTCGTCGTTCATCTCCGACCCATACGGCCGCATCCTGGTGCAGGCGCCGCGTGACGAGTCCGCGGTGTTGGTCGCCGATCTCGACCTCGACCAGCGTCGCGACTGGTTGACGCTGTTCCCGTTCCTGGCCACCCGGCGGCCGGACACCTACGCAGCGCTGACGGCGCCGGTGGATGCCGATCACCCCATCGGGAGAGTCTGATGGGGTGGCGGATGCCCGCCGAGCGCGAGCCGCACCGGCGGACCTGGATGGCCTTTCCCAGCCAGGGCTATTCGCTCGGCGACACCGCCGCAGAGCATCATGAGGCCCGCTCGGCGTGGGCTGCGGTGGCGAACGCCGTCAGCGAGTTCGAACCGGTGGTGGTGGTCGTCGATCCGGCGGAAGTCCCCGCCGCGAAGCGTTATCTCGGGCGCGCGGTCGACATCCTCGAAGCCCCTCTCGACGACGCCTGGATGCGTGACATCGGCCCCACCTTCGTGGTCGACGACGCGGGGCGGGTCGGTGGTGTCGACTGGGTGTTCAACGGTTGGGGCGCCCAGGATTGGGCCAGCTGGGAGCACGACCAGGAGATCGGCCGCTTCGTGGTCGCACACAGTGGGTCCGCGGGTGACGGTGCCGACGTGGAGCTGACCGATTCCGCGATGATCAACGAGGGTGGCGGAATCCAGGTCGACGGCGCCGGGACCGTGCTGGTCACCGAGACCGTCCAACTCGATCCCGGACGGAACCCGGGGTGGTCGAAGGAGTCGGTCGAAGCCGAGCTGCGACGCACCATCGGCGTCGACACGGTGATCTGGCTGCCCCGGGGGCTCACGCGCGACTCCGATCGCTTCGGGACGCGCGGACATGTCGACATCTGCGCGGCGCTGCCGTCGCCAGGTACCGCACTCGTCCACGTCCAGCGCGATCCCGACCACCCCGATCACGCTGTCTCGCAACAGCTCCTGGCGACCCTTCGAGAGGCGCGCGACTCCGCGGGGCGCACCCTCGACATCGTCGAGGTGCCCGCGCCCAAGACCCTCACCGACGTCGAGGGATTCGTCGATTACAGCTACCTCAATCACTATGTCGCGAACGGGGTGGTGATCGCCTGCTCGTTCTCCGATCCACACGATGCAGAGGCGGCCGAGATCCTCGGCACCGCCTACCCGGGTCGTGAGGTCGTCTCGATCGACGCGCGTGCCATCTTCGAGCGCGGCGGCGGGATCCATTGCATCACCCAGAACGAGCCCTCGGCCGTGAATCGCTGAGCGATCCCTCACAACTCATCTCCACTCGGACAAACTGCCGGGCGGTTCGTACCGTCCGGTGGTCTCACCATCGGAACAGGAGTCATTCATGACCACCATCAACCGCGACGTGATCGTCATCGGCGCCGGACCGTCCGGGCTGAGCGCGGCGCATCATCTGGCCGAGGCCGGTCGCAGCGTGGCAGTTCTCGAGGCCCGTGATCGCGTAGGTGGACGCACCTGGACCGACACCGTCGACGGTGCCGTGCTCGAGATCGGCGGGCAGTGGGTGTCACCGGACCAGACTGCGCTCTACGAGATGCTCGATGTCCTCGGGCTGGAGACCTACCCACGTCACCGCGAGGGCAGTTCGGTATACGTGACACCCACCGGCGAGCGAATCGTCTACGACGGCAGCGACTTCCCCGTCTCCGAGCGGACGGTCGCCGAGATGAACCGACTCATCGCCATCATCGACGGTCTGGTCGCGGAGGTCGGCGCCGAGGAGCCGTGGGCCCATCCGCGCGCGGCCGAACTCGACACGATCTCGTTCCGACGCTGGCTGGAGGATCAGACCGACGACGCCGAGGCGATCGACAACATCAGCCTCTTCGTGGCCGGGGGCATGCTCACCAAGCCGGCACACGCGTTCTCGACGCTGCAGGCCGTACTGATGGCTGCCTCGGCCGGCTCGTTCAGCAACCTGGTCGATGAGGACTTCATTCTCGATCGGCGGGTCGTCGGCGGGATGCAGCAGGTGTCCCAGCGACTCGCGGACCGACTGGGCGACAATGTGTTCCTCGAGTCACCCGCTCGTTCGATCCATCGACGGACCGACGGGGGCGTGATTGTCCATGCCGACGGCGGACTGGAGTGTCACGCGCAGCGGGTCGTCCTCGCCGTGCCGCCGAATCTCTACACCCGCATCTCCTTCGATCCGCCGCTGCCCCGATTGCAGCATCAGATGCATCAGCACATGTCGCTGGGCCTGGTGATCAAAGTCCATGCGGTCTACGAGACGCCGTTCTGGCGCGAAGACGGACTGTCGGGCACCGGTTTCAGCGGTTCCGAACTGGTGCAGGAGGTGTACGACAACACCAATCACGGCGACGAACGCGGCACCCTGGTCGGCTTCGTCTCGGACCAGAAGGCCGACGCCATGTTCGCCCTGCCCGCCGACGAGCGGCGCAAGACGATCCTCGCCTCGATCGCCCGGTTCCTGGGGCCGAAGGCCGCCGAGCCGGTCGTCTACTACGAATCCGACTGGGGCTCGGAGGAATGGACGCGTGGCGCATACGCCGCGAGTTTCGACCTCGGTGGCCTGCATCGCTACGGCAGAGACCAGCGGACGCCCGTCGGCCCGATCCACTTCTCCTGCTCCGACATCGCCGCCGAGGGCTATCAGCATGTCGACGGAGCGATCCGGATGGGCAAGCGGACGGCCACCGCCATCCTCGACGACCTCGCGATCAACGGCTGAGGCGTCCGGGCGATGATCACCGCCCGATCGACTCGGATGGGCACCCGTCGTCGAGTCGATGGGTGATCCGCCGGCAACCACAGAGACGCAGTCGTAGACGCCACATTCGGCCTGCGTGGCGAAGGCCGGTCGTCGACCTGCGATCGGCGCACACCATGCATCAGCGGACCGCTCCACGATGTACAACGCCACACCCCGGGGCGCGACATCTTGTCAGATGCGTCGGCCTCATCACCGGCGCACAGTGAGTTCATCTGCGTCGTTCTCGAGCCCACGATCGGAGTGCACGATGAAGTTGCTCGTTGCGTACCTCGCCACGCCGGGGGGCGAAGATGCCGTCGCACTGGGCGTCTGTCTGGCCCGCACACTCAAGGCCTCACTCGACATCTCGCTGGTGATCCCGCCCGACCGGCCCGAGGCCTTCGCCAGCACGGGCAGCTACGCAGACGTCCTCGACGACGCGGCAAAGGAATGGCTGGCCCAGGCAGCGGCGCTGGTCCCCGACGACGTGACGGTCACGACTCATGTGGCGGTCGACGAGAACTCGGCAGACGGCATCCTCAAAGAGGCGGAACGGTTGCAGTCGACGCTGCTGATCGTCGGCGCCTCTGGGGGCGGACTGATCGGCCGTCATTCCCTCGGGTCGGTCGTCAACGATCTGTTGCACAGTTCGTCGATCCCGGTGGCGCTGGCGCCGAGAGGGTTCGGCCATACCGGATCGTCTCGCGTCCGGGCGATCACTGCGGCCATCGGTCGCCGGCCCGGCGCGGAGATCCTGCTGGACACCGCACTCGAGCTGAGTGCGCAGGGCGTCCTGCCGCTTCGACTTCTATCTCTGGTGTCGCGTGACGACATGCCGCCGCGCCGCTCGCCGCAGGACGAGCAAGAGGCGACCGCCCATGCCGTCGAACTCGCACAGCGAGCGCTCGACACGGCCCAGAAGCGCCTTCCCGACGGCACGCCGTTGACGTCCGCGGTCGCCGAGGGCCGAAGCGTCGAAGACGCCGTCGCCACCGTCGACTGGCACCACGGCGACGTCATCATGGTCGGATCCAGCAGGCTCGCCGCACCCCGAAGACTCTTTCTGGGCTCCACTGCGGCAAAGATGCTCCGGGTACTCGCGGTACCCATGATCGTCGTTCCCCGACAGGAACCACAATGACCGATCCGGGCACGCCGTCGACGACGCAACAGGATTCGACGGACCTGGTCGACAAGGGCCTTGCCTCCGGGAAGGTCGGTACCTTCGCGGGAGCCGTCCTCGGCATCTCCTGCGTGGCCCCCGGTTACACGCTGACCGCAAGCATCGGGCTCATCGTCGCCGCTGTCGGCCTCAAGATGCCGGCGATCTTCATTGCCGGATTCATCCCGATGTTCCTGACGGCGTACGCCTATCGGGAACTCAACTCGCGGGCACCCGACTGCGGTGCCTCCTTCACCTGGTCCACCAAGGCCTTCGGGCCCTACGTCGGATGGATGTGCGGTTGGGGCATGGTCCTCGCCACCATCATCGTGTTGTCGAACCTGGCCGCCATCGCGGTCGAGTTCTTCTACCTGTTCATCGCACGAGTGTTCAACGCGCCCGACATCGCTGATCTCGCGGACAACCGAGCGGTCAACATCCTGACCACTCTCGCCTTCATCGCGCTCGCCACGTACATATCCGGGCGTGGCATAACCACGAGCGAGCGAGTCCAATACATCCTGGTCGGATTCCAGATGATCGTCCTCGTCGCCTTCGCGATCGCCGCGATCGTCGAGTCGGTGAACGGCAACGCACCCGCCGGCCTGCACTTCAGCCTGGACTGGTTCAACCCGTTCTCCGGTCTGGCCCTCGGCGCATTCGTCATCGGCGTCACGGGTTCCATCTTCGCGTTCTGGGGCTGGGACACCTGCCTCACCTTGGGCGAGGAGTCGAAGGACCCGACCAAGGTGCCGGGGCGTGCGGGATTGCTGTGCGTCATCTCGATTCTCATCACCTACCTGCTCGTGGCGGTCGCGGTGATGATGTACGCGGGCGTCGGGACCACGGGTATCGGGCTGGGCAACGAGGAGATCTCCGAAAACGTCTTCGGTGCGCTCGCCTATCCGGTCCTCGGCAGTTGGGCGGGACCGCTCCTCTTCCTCGCGATCCTCGCGTCGTCCGCGGCGAGCCTCCAGACCACATTTCTCCCGGCAGCTCGCACGATGTTGGCGATGGGCGCGTACGGCGCGTTCCCACGGCGTCTGGCAGCCGTGCATCCGCGCTTCCTGGTGCCGACCTACAGCACGATCGTGGCCGGTGCCATCACCGGCATCTTCTACACAGTCGTCAGCCTGCTCTCCGAGCACACCCTTCTCGACACCATCGCGGCACTCGGCATCATGATCTGCTGGTACTACGGAATCACCGCCTTCGCCTGCGTCTGGTTCTTCCGCCGCGAATTGTTCACCAGCACCCGCAACGCGGTGTTCAAATTCTTGTTCCCCCTGTTGGGCGGCATCATGCTCACCGCGGTCTTCGTGATCTCGGTACGCGAGAGCATGGACCCCGACAACGGCAGTGGTGCATCAATCTTCGGGATCGGGCTCGTCTTCTACATGGGGTTCGGACTCCTCGCGCTCGGTCTCGTCCTGATGTTCGTGATGCGTGCGTTGTCACCCGACTTCTTCGCCGGCCGTACTCTCCGCCGCGACACACCGGCGCTGGTCGACGAGAGCGCCCTGATCCAGAAATGACCCGAGCCCAGGGTGGCGGACAGCCCGGGCACGCAACGCTGGGACACTGACCCGATGACGAACCATGATCTCGGACGCACCCTCCGCTGGGAAGGCCGCACTGTCAGCTGGGACCGCCTCGGCGCTGGACCTGCGCTGGTGTTCCTGCACGGGACACCTTGGTCATCGGCCCTGTGGCGTCCGTATGCCGAGGCATTGGCGGCACGGTTCACCGTCCATCTGTGGGACATGCCCGGATACGGAACATCCTCGAAGGCGGACGACCATCGGGTCGACCTGGAAACCCAGGGTGCGCTGTTTGCGCATCTCCTGGACGTGTGGGATCTCGACAAGCCACATGTCATCGCCCACGACTTCGGCGGCGCGGTCGCGCTGCGGACCCGCCTGCTCCACGGCCACCGATACGCATCTCTGTGTCTGATCGACGTGGTGGCGCTGCGACCGTGGGGGTCGCCCTTCTTCAGGCTCGTCCAGCAGCATTCGGACGTCTTCGAGCAGTTGCCTCCGGCAGTCCATCGCGGCGCGGTCGAGGCCTACATCCGCGGGGCAAGCCACCGAGGCCTCCGCGACGACGAACTCGAGATGCTCGTCCGGCCGTGGACAGATGCCCGTGGACAGGCCGCCTTCTATCGGCAGATCGCCCAGGCGGATGAGAAATACACCGAGGAGATCGAGCCGCTGTACGGGGCCATCGACGAACCGACGCACATCATCTGGGGAACGGAGGACACCTGGATACCGGTAGATCGTGCCCACCGGTTGGCTGCATCGATTCCGCACGCCACGCCGACGCTCATCCCAGGCGCCGGCCATCTGATCCAACTCGACGCACCGGCACAACTCTCCGCCGAATTGATCCGATGGAGAGAGGCGGTGCGATAGCACGAGCGAGCGAACAGATTTGTCCAGATATGACTGTGGCCCCGAATTGCTTCGGGGGCCACAGTCTGAGTTGTGTTCGGCGGTGTCCTACTCTCCCACACTGATTAGGGTGCAGTACCATTGGCGCTGGAGGGCTTAGCTTCCGGGTTCGGAATGGGACCGGGCGTTTCCCCTCCGCTATGGCCGCCGTAACTTTATGAAACCCACACACAACACTGCTCGGGTTTGTTTAACCACATTTTGTTGTGTGTTGTTTCAGAAGTGTCATAGTGGATGCGAACTCAATTCGAGATGAATGAGTGTTGTTAGTAAGTCCTCGGCCGATTAGTACCAGTCACCTGCATACATTGCTGTACTTCCAGTTCTGGCCTATCAACCCCATGGTCTGTGGGGGGCCTTACCCCCTCTAAGGGGGTGAGAAACCTCATCTTGGAACAGGCTTCCCGCTTAGATGCTTTCAGCGGTTATCCCTTCCGAACGTAGCTAACCAGCGGTGCCCTTGGTAGGACAACTGGCACACCAGAGGTTCGTCCGTCCCGGTCCTCTCGTACTAGGGACAGGTTTCCTCAAGTTTCTGACGCGCGCGGCGGATAGAGACCGAACTGTCTCACGACGTTCTAAACCCAGCTCGCGTGCCGCTTTAATGGGCGAACAGCCCAACCCTTGGGACCTACTCCAGCCCCAGGATGCGACGAGCCGACATCGAGGTGCCAAACCATCCCGTCGATATGGACTCTTGGGGAAGATCAGCCTGTTATCCCCGGGGTACCTTTTATCCGTTGAGCGACACCGCTTCCACTTGCCGGTGCCGGATCACTAGTCCCGACTTTCGTCCCTGCTCGACATGTACGTCTCACAGTCAAGCTCCCTTGTGCACTTACACTCAACACCTGATTGCCAACCAGGCTGAGGGAACCTTTGGGCGCCTCCGTTACATTTTGGGAGGCAACCGCCCCAGTTAAACTACCCACCAGGCACTGTCCCTGAACCCGATCAGGGTCCGAGGTTAGAAGTCCAATACGATCAGAGTGGTATTTCAACAACGACTCCACCCACACTAGCGTGCGGGTTTCACAGTCTCCCACCTATCCTACACAAACCGAACCGAACACCAATACCAAGCTATAGTGAAGGTCCCGGGGTCTTTTCGTCCTGCCGCGCGTAACGAGCATCTTTACTCGTACTGCAATTTCGCCGAGTCTGTGGTTGAGACAGCAGAGAAGTCGTTACGCCATTCGTGCAGGTCGGAACTTACCCGACAAGGAATTTCGCTACCTTAGGATGGTTATAGTTACCACCGCCGTTTACTGGGGCTTAAATTCTCAGCTTCGCACCCCGAAGGGCACTAACCGGTCCTCTTAACCTTCCAGCACCGGGCAGGCGTCAGTCCGTATACATCGTCTTACGACTTCGCACGGACCTGTGTTTTTAGTAAACAGTCGCTTCTCTCTGGTCTCTGCGACCACACCCAGCTCACAGAGTAAATCTGATCACCAGACATGGTCCCCCTTCTCCCGAAGTTACGGGGGCATTTTGCCGAGTTCCTTAACCACAGTTCTCTCGATCGCCTTAGTATTCTCTACCTGACCACCTGTGTTGGTTTGGGGTACGGGCCGTGTACCAACTCGCTAGAGGCTTTTCTCGGCAGCATAGGATCATGGAATTCGCCTCAACGGCTACGCATCACCTCTCAGACACATGCTGTGCGGATTTACCTACACAACGTCCTACAGGCTTACACCAGTATTACCACTGACTGGCCCCACTACCTTCCTGCGTCACCCCATCGCTTGCCTACTACCAGCCAAGGTCCCATGCAGCCGGCTCACGTTTCCCGAAGGAAATCGATCACCATTTGGATGGTTAGTACAGCTGATTCAGCATGGACGCGGATACACGGGTACGGGAATATCAACCCGTTGTCCATCGACTACGCCTGTCGGCCTCGCCTTAGGTCCCGACTCACCCTGGGCGGATTAGCCTGGCCCAGGAACCCTTGGTCATCCGGCGGCAGAGTTTCTCACTCTGCTTTCGCTACTCATGCCTGCATTCTCACTCCCACACCCTCCACACCTAGCTCACGCCGGTGCTTCCAGGGATGCAGGACGCTCCCCTACCCACCCCACCCACTACACAACCCTCCGTAGAAGATTGCGGATGTCATGGTGGAGTGCCGCGGCTTCGGCGGTGTACTTGAGCCCCGCTACATTGTCGGCGCAGGATCACTTGACCAGTGAGCTATTACGCACTCTTTCAAGGGTGGCTGCTTCTAAGCCAACCTCCTGGTTGTCTCTGCGATCCCACATCCTTTTCCACTTAGTACACGCTTAGGGGCCTTAGCCGGCGATCTGGGCTGTTTCCCTCTCGACTACGAACCTTATCGCCCGCAGTCTCACTGCCACACTCTCACTTACCGGCATTCGGAGTTTGGCTGACGTCAGTAACCTGATAGGGCCCATCGGCCATCCAGTAGCTCTACCTCCGGTAAGAAACATGCAACGCTGCACCTAAATGCATTTCGGGGAGAACCAGCTATCACGGAGTTTGATTGGCCTTTCACCCCTACCCACAGCTCATCCCCTCAGTTTTCAACCTAAGTGGGTTCGGGCCTCCACGACGTCTTACCGACGCTTCACCCTGGCCATGGGTAGATCACTCCGCTTCGGGTCTAGACCCGGCGACTCCACGCCCTATTCAGACTCGCTTTCGCTACGGCTACCCCACACGGGTTAACCTTGCCACCGAGCACTAACTCGCAGGCTCATTCTTCAAAAGGCACGCCATCACCCACCCACCGAAATGGCGCAGGCTTTGACGGATTGTAAGCGTCCGGTTTCAGGTACTATTTCACTCCCCTCCCGGGGTACTTTTCACCTTTCCCTCACGGTACTTGTCCGCTATCGGTCACCAGGAAGTATTCAGGCTTACCGGGTGGTCCCGGCAGATTCACAGCAGATTCCACGAGCCCGCTGCTACTTGGGCATCCATCAAGCAAGACCACATGTTTTCAGCTACCGGACTCTCACCGTCTACGGCAGACCATTCCAGGCCACTTCACCTAACACGCAGTTTTATCACTCACCCCCAGCACGGCAGCACTGAGAAGATGAACCCCACAACCCCACACACACAACCCCTGCCAGGTATCACATGCGCATGGTTTAGCCTCCTCCGCTTTCGCTCGCCACTACTCACGGAATCACAATTGTTTTCTCTTCCTATGGGTACTGAGATGTTTCACTTCCCCACGTTCCCTCCACACCCGCTATACATTCACAGGTGGGTAACACGACATCACTCGTGCTGGGTTTCCCCATTCGGACACCCTCGGATCACAGCTCGTTTGACAACTCCCCGAGGACTATCGCGGCCTACCACGTCCTTCATCGGCTCCTGGTGCCAAGGCATCCACCGAACGCCCTTAAACACTTACAACAACACCTACAAACCACCCCCACACCACCAACCCACCCCACAAGGGCAGACCAGCCAGCGAGGATCGAATGTAGACATCACCTCAAAAATCTCACATTCAACCACAAACACCGAAGTGTTCATGACAAATAAAGATGCTCGCATCCACTATGCACTTCTCAAACAACACACACCCACACCCGGCCACCCCTCCAGCCCCCACCACAGGAACCATCAACAGAACAACCCGCAACATGAGCAGAGACAACACCATGTGTTCCCTCAGAACCCCGATAGTGTGCTGATAACACGCCGACCTCACGACCGACGACCACCCAACAACCAACCACAACGGCCGGCCACCAAGCTGTCTGATGTTTCACCCTCGAACACACACACGCCGCAGAACAGACGCCCACGAAACATGTGATGTTGTGTGCTCCTTAGAAAGGAGGTGATCCAGCCGCACCTTCCGGTACGGCTACCTTGTTACGACTTCGTCCCAATCGCCGATCCCACCTTCGACGGCTCCCTCCACAAGGGTTAGGCCACCGGCTTCGGGTGTTACCGACTTTCATGACGTGACGGGCGGTGTGTACAAGGCCCGGGAACGTATTCACCGCAGCGTTGCTGATCTGCGATTACTAGCGACTCCGACTTCATGGGGTCGAGTTGCAGACCCCAATCCGAACTGAGACTGGCTTTAAGGGATTCGCTCCACCTCACGGTCTCGCAGCCCTCTGTACCAGCCATTGTAGCATGTGTGAAGCCCTGGACATAAGGGGCATGATGACTTGACGTCATCCCCACCTTCCTCCGAGTTGACCCCGGCAGTCTCCTGCAAGTCCCCGGCATAACCCGCTGGCAATACAGGACAAGGGTTGCGCTCGTTGCGGGACTTAACCCAACATCTCACGACACGAGCTGACGACAGCCATGCACCACCTGTACACCAACCACAAGGGAACGACTATCTCTAGCCGCGTCTGGTGTATGTCAAACCCAGGTAAGGTTCTTCGCGTTGCATCGAATTAATCCACATGCTCCGCCGCTTGTGCGGGCCCCCGTCAATTCCTTTGAGTTTTAGCCTTGCGGCCGTACTCCCCAGGCGGGGTACTTAATGCGTTAGCTACGGCACGGATCCCGTGAAAAGGAACCCACACCTAGTACCCACCGTTTACGGCGTGGACTACCAGGGTATCTAATCCTGTTCGCTACCCACGCTTTCGCTCCTCAGCGTCAGTTACTACCCAGAGACCCGCCTTCGCCACCGGTGTTCCTCCTGATATCTGCGCATTTCACCGCTACACCAGGAATTCCAGTCTCCCCTGTAGTACTCAAGTCTGCCCGTATCGCCTGCACGCCTACAATTGAGTTGCAGAATTTCACAGACGACGCGACAAACCGCCTACGAGCTCTTTACGCCCAGTAATTCCGGACAACGCTCGCACCCTACGTATTACCGCGGCTGCTGGCACGTAGTTGGCCGGTGCTTCTTCTCCAGGTACCGTCACTCACGCTTCGTCCCTGGTGAAAGAGGTTTACAACCCGAAGGCCGTCATCCCTCACGCGGCGTCGCTGCATCAGGCTTCCGCCCATTGTGCAATATTCCCCACTGCTGCCTCCCGTAGGAGTCTGGGCCGTGTCTCAGTCCCAGTGTGGCCGATCACCCTCTCAGGTCGGCTACCCGTCGTCGCCTTGGTAGGCCATTACCCCACCAACAAGCTGATAGGCCGCGGGCCCATCCCCAACCGCAAAAGCTTTCCACCAGAAGTCATGCAACAACTGGTCATATCCGGTATTAGACCCAGTTTCCCAGGCTTATCCCAAAGTTGGGGGCAGATCACCCACGTGTTACTCACCCGTTCGCCACTCGAGTACCCCCGAAGGGGCCTTTCCGTTCGACTTGCATGTGTTAAGCACGCCGCCAGCGTTCGTCCTGAGCCAGGATCAAACTCTCCATGAAAACCTATCGAAAAACCGGAAACCGGCAATTCAACACAATCTCAGCCAGAGAGACAAAAACCTGACCAAACAAAAACTAGCAACACCTACCCCACAGGGCAGATGCCACAAAAAAAATACATCTCATATCCACAAACATGGACACACGATGCCAAACAAATGGCATCAGACAATTCATCAACACACTATCGAGTTCTCAAAGAACACACACCCACCGGCACTACCCCTTGCGGAGCGCTCACCTGCGAGCTTTACGTTCTGTTAGGAATTGTTGTCCGTCTCCGGCGCAACTCTTCCAGCCTACCAGACGCTCTTCGCGGCCCGCAACTCTCGGTCGTGGTCCGATCGGGAGTGTCTGGCAGTCCCGAGATCTCCCACCAGGCGCATGAAGCGTCCCGGTTGATTTCTCGGGGGCGGTCAGTGCAGAAACCGGTTTCCCTTCCCCGTTTCCCTCTTTCGAGGCTGTCCGGGGCGGCGCCGTGTCGCTCTGACTTGAAGAAAGTTACGCAGGTTCGGCGCCAGGGTCAAATCGCCTGTTCAGCCCGTGCCGCGTGATGCGTTGTCGCAGGTCAATGCGCCTCGACTCGTGAGCACGCCGGCCAAAATGCTCGTTTGGGACGCCCGTACCCAAGTGTGATCTGCGCCATTCAGCGCGTACCGGTGGACGCTCGGAGCGCGTGGAGAAGCGGTTATCGCAGTTCACGGCCGTTTCGGGCGTGCAACCGCGGCAGTTCCGGACGCAGAGATCTGCCCTCGGCCCCAGTTGACGACGCTGCCGCGCCGACGTGCCTGCAGCATCAGTACTGCAGCATCAGTACTACTGCAGGCTCCCGACGGGCGCCGGCGATGCCAGGTCACAGGGAGCGAGCGGTCCGAAACCCGTCGGGAACCGTGCCTGTCGATGGCGCGGTGCTCCGAGCGCTGCCACCGCAGGTCACGGCGACGACAGCAGGTCACTGCCGCGATGCCGGCTCAGGGCAATCGGAAACCCCAGGGCAACTCGAGTCGGTGCCGAGCGAGGAGCACGTCGTCGGACAGCAACTGGCCGGTGGGCCCGTCCGCCACGATGGCACCGGCGTCCATGATCACCACCCGGTCACATAGTTGCGCCGCATACGGCAGGTCGTGGGTCACGATCACCATGGTGGTGGTGAGCTGCTGAAGGGTCTCTACGAGCTCCCGACGCGCGACCGGATCCAGGTTCGCCGAGGGCTCGTCGAGGACGAGGATGTCGGGGTCACACGCCAGAACGGTCGCGAGGGCGCCCCTCCGACGCTCGCCACCGGACAGCTGCGACGGTCCGCGGGCGGCCCTGTCGGTCATGCCGACTTCCGCGAGCGCCGTCGAAACCCGCTCCGCGAGTTGCGGTTCGGTGACACCGAAGTTGGCGGGCCCGAACGCGACGTCTTCGGCGAGGGTGGGCATGAACAGCTGATCGTCCGGATCCTGGAAGACGAGCCCGACCTCGCGCCGGACGTCACGCACCGTCGCCGACGTGATGGTCCGGCCGTTGATCGCCACCTGTCCCGACGTGGCCCGCAGGACTCCGTTGAGGTGAAGCATCAGCGTTGTCTTCCCCGCGCCGTTGGGTCCGAGGAGACCGATCCGCTCCCCCGCGGCCACCCGCAAGGTGACGTCGCGCAGGGCGACGCGGCCATCGGGATAGGCAAAACCCAGATTCTCGATCACGATCGCGTCCGAAGCGGTCACTTCCGCCGCCACCTGCGACCGATCGTCGCCGCGCGTCACGTCGCCACCACCCGGGCGCACACAGCGACCGCCACCGCGATCAGTGCCGGCGAGGTCGTCCCCAGCCACCATCTCCAGGTGGCGCTGCGGACGGTGGCGATACCCGGCATCTCCGGCATCTCCGGCATCCGACCGTCGAATCCCCGTGACAACATCGCGACGTGCACCCGCTCCCCTCGCTCGTAGCTGCGCAGGAACAACGCGCCGACGCCTGTCGCGGTCGCGGCCGCCTGATGGAGCGCGCGCGGTGAGTCACCGCGGGATTCGCGAGCGATCCGACCGCGACGCGCCTCGGCGGACAACAGGTCGACATACCGCAGCATCATCACGAGGATCTGCGCGATCGTCCGAGGTATACCGAGGCGGCCCAGACCGATCGGCAGTTCGTTCGCAGGTGTGGTCGCGGCGAAGGTGACCGATGCGGCGACCCCGAGGGTGCCTTTCACCAGGATCCCCCAGGCGGCGAACAGCCCGGGCACCGACAGCGACAGACCGCAGATCGGCACGCGCTCGCCCCCCTCGGAGAACGGGAGCAACACGGCGAGCACCACGAAGGGGAGCTCGATCAGCATTCGCGGAAGAACCCAGCGGACCGGAAGCCGCGCGATACACCAGATCGCGACGATCGCCGCGGTGTACACGGCGTAGGGCCAGAACATCTCTCGGGGCGTGGCCACGACTGCGAAGACGAAGATGACGAGGCAGACGAGCTTGGCCTCCACCGGAGCCCGGTGTACCGGAGAGACCCCGGCGCGATACAGCGGATGTGTGTGACCGGCACCCACCGGTCAGCGTCCGCGTCGCCGGTTCGCGATCACCCAGAACACGGCACTCGCGAGCGCCAGGGTGACCAGGACACCGATGACACCGGCGACACCGGTGGTGCGACCGACACCGAACCATGAATAGTCGGCGAGCGGCGACGACGCCATCGCGTGATCGGTGGCGTGCTGCGCGATACAGGAACCGCGCAACTGCTCGCCTCCGGCGTTCTCCACCAGCACACATCCTCGCTGCGTCGCCGAATCCAATCCGTCCGGAGACGAGCTCGCCGCATACGAGACGATCCCCGCGATGAACAGTGCGACCACGCCGAAGGTCACCAGGAACGCACGCCGGCCAGGTCCGGTGCGCGTCGCCGCCGGGACGTCCTTGCCCGACTCCTGGTCACCTGAGCTCATCGCGACACCTCGACGGCGGCGGGTACGGCGGGCCGGGTGACCCGCAGCAGGTACACCAGATCGGGACGTGAACGAGCCACCGACATGACGGTCGCGGCGGTGATGACACCCTCCCCGACACCGATCAGCGCGTGGGTACCCCACAGGTACCCGGCGACCGTGCCCAGCGAGGTGGTCGCCGCACCGCCCAGCGCATATTCGATGACGAATCCGCTTGCGGCGGCGACAGTCCCGCACACCGAAGCGACGAAGGCCGCGACACCGAGCGCCCGTACCCCACGAAGCGTCGACCTGATCACCCGGTAGCTCGTCAGCGCCACGGCGAAACCGACCGCCGTCCCCAGCAGCGCCATGTTCGTGATGTTGGCCCCGAGAGCGGTCACGCCACCGTCGGCGAAGAGGAGCGCCTGCACGACCAGCACGATGGACACACAGAGTGCACCCGTGTACGGCCCCACCAGAATCGCCGCGAGGGTGCCACCGAGGAGGTGCCCGCTGACGCCGGGCAGGATCGGGAAGTTGACCATCTGTACGGCGAAGACGAATGCCGCGACCAGGCCCGCCATCGGCACCGTCTTGTCGTCGAGTTCGGATCGGGCACGCCACGCGCAGAGTGCGACGCCGGCCAGCGCCACCGCACCGAAGACCAGTGAGACGGGGGCGTCGATGATGCCGTCGCTCATGTGCATGGCGACTGCCGTCTCCTGCGGCGTGGTCGTCGAGTGCATAGGAGAACGGTAAGGGGACCCATCTCATCTGTCCACTTGTTCAGAAGATGAGATGGCGAGCCTGTTGATCAGTCGTGACCAGCGCCGATCCAGTGCAGCAGCTCGTGCACGGTGTTGTCGACGAGTCGGTAGCTGACCGATCGCCCCATCCGCGTGGCCTCCACCCACCCCTGCTGACGGAGCACGCGGAGCGCTTGTGACACAGCGGTTTCGGTGCGACCGACGGCAACCGCGAGGTCACCGACGATGATGCCCGGCCGGCGATGGAGCACGATGAGGATCTCCAGACGGTGCGGGTCCGAGAGCAGGTCGAACCTGGTCGCCCACTGGGCGATGTCGACGTCGCCGGACCCGCCGGACGCGACTTCGTCGACATCGACAGGCCCCGGTCCGAACCGTCGATGCTCGGGCCGCCCGGCCATGGTCAGTCTCCGACCCGCTCGATCTGGCCACCGAGACTGCGGAGGTTCTCCACGAACCGCGGATATCCCCGATCGATGTGCTCGACGTCGTGGACCTCGGTCACCCCGTCGGCCACCAATCCCGCCAGCACCAGACCGGCACCGGCGCGGATGTCCGAACACCACACCGGGGCGCTCGACAGTCGTTCGATCCCGCGGAGCACCGCGTGATGCCCGTCGGTCCGGGCATCGGCACCCAATCTGACCATCTCCTCGACAAAGCGGAACCGTGCCTCGAACACGTTCTCGGTGATCACCGACATCCCCTCGGCGATCGCCGCCATCCCGATCGCCATCGGTTGCAGATCGGTGGGGAAACCCGGGAACGGCAGGGTGGACACGTTGACCGCGATCGGGCGGCGATCCTGGCGGACGCGGAAGCCGTCGACGAACCGGTCCACCTGTGCGCCCGTGTCGGCCAGCTTGTTCAGGACCAGTTGCAGATGCTCCGGGGAAACACCGCGCACGGTCACGTCGCCGCGGGTCATCGCGGCAGCGATACCCCACGTCGCGCCGACGATCCGGTCACCGACCACCCGGTGGGTGGTCGGATGCAGCCGGTCCACCCCGGTCACCGTCAGCGTCGACGTCCCCGCCCCCTCGATGAGCGCGCCCATCTGCTGCAGCATCACACACAGGTCGACGATCTCGGGTTCTCGCGCCGCGTTGTCGATGGTGGTCACGCCCTCGGCGAGAACCGCAGCCATCAGGATGTTCTCGGTCGCGCCGACCGACGGGAACTCGAGGGCCACCGGTGCGCCGACCAGCGCATCGGCTTCGGCAACCACGCACCCGTGTTCGATCGAGCTGTGCGCGCCCAACGCGCGCAGACCCGCCTGATGCATGTCCAGGGGCCGTGAGCCGATGGCGTCGCCGCCTGGAAGCGCCACAACCGCACGACGGCACCGGGCCATCAGCGGACCGAGCACACACACCGAGGCGCGAAACTGTTTCACGGCGTCGAAATCGGCGTGGTACTTGGGCTCGGCCGGCGCGTCGATCCGAACGGTGTCGCCGTCGATGGTCACGACGGCCCCCAGCCCGCGCAGCACATCAGCCATCAACGGGACGTCGGCGATCTCCGGAGAGTTCGTCAACGTGGTGGTGCCCTCCGCGAGCAGGGCCGCCGCCATCAGCTTCAGCACACTGTTCTTGGCACCACCCACCCAGACCTCACCGGACAGACGGCCTCCCCCGGAGACCAGAAAGCGATCACTCACGCTGCCACCTTAGCTGTCACGCGCGCTGCTACCGTCGGACGCGGAACGTCCGCCGCGCGCGGTGGGCCGCTGCCGCTCGCCACCAGGGACCCATTTGACGTCCCCCTCCCCGTGCGGCGCACGATTGGCGACCCGCGAGAGGATGAACAGCAGGTCCGACAGACGGTTGAGGTACTTCGCCGGCAGCACGCTGGTCGCGTCGGGGTCGGCCTCCACCGCGGCCCACGCCGAACGTTCGGCGCGCCGGGTGACGGTGCGTGCGTGATGCAGCAGGGCGCTCAGACGTGTCCCGCCGGGCAGGATGAACGAGTCCAGCGCGGGCAGGCCTTCGGAGTAGTGATCACACCATGCTTCGAGCGCATCGATGTAGTCCTGCTCGATGCGCAGCGGAGGAAATTCGGGATTCGCGACCACCGGTGTGGACAGATCGGCGCCGGCGTCGAAGAGATCGTTCTGGACGGTTCGCAACACCGCGACGACGTCGGCCGGCACCTCTCCCCGAGTACCAACGCCGTTCCGATGACAGCGTTCGCCTCATCACAATCGGCATAGGCCGCCACCCGGACATCGTTCTTGGACACCCTGGAGAAGTCGCTGAGACCGGTGGTTCCGTCGTCGCCGGTGCGTGTGTAGATCCGCGTGAGATGTACCGCCATGACCCGAATCTACTGCTCCACACCCGGCCGACGGTCGTCGGCCTGATCCGGCTCAGGCGCTGCGTCGTCGCTGCGACCGATTCGACTGCCGTGACTCCAGCCACGATTGGAAGGCGGTGTCGGCTCCGGGGGCCATCGCGAGCTCGTAGGCCCGCCCGGCGTCGTCGGCTCCGGGTTCCAGTTCCAGGATCACCATGCCGTGCAGGATCTCCGACTCGGTGCCCTCGGGCCGACGTCTGCGGGTGATCTCGATGGACTGACGGCCGAGCGTGCGAGTCGGACCCGGACGCAGCGAACTGAGACGGAAATAGCGGAGATTCTCGTCGCTGTAGTGGACCGTGCCGTGCCGCCAGCCTTCGTCGACATCTGCGGGCAGTTCTCTGAGCAGGACCGGGGTTCCGGTCCTGCGCAATTGACCCAACCGATAAGCGAGTAGCCCACAGACCACCACGGCGACCGCCAACAGGACGCCCAGTACCAACGCGATCCACGACACCAGGCGCACACCTCCCGCCAACGGCCGCGCGAGGGCTGAATGCGGTGCGCCGGATCACACACCGGGAGGAGTCGACCGACTCCTGTGCACGACCGTTCTGCGTCCAGCATGCCAGACCGGGAACTCGTCGGGTCACGCCAGTCGCCGACACGACAACGGCCGGTCATCGCTCGGGAGCGATGACCGGCCGTCGACTGTGAAACGAGACCTACTTGGCCGCCTGCTCTGCCGCCGCGAGGCGCGAGTGAGCACGGTTGTACTCGTCGGTGCCGGGCTCGGCGGACTCCAACGCGGAGCGTTCGGCTGCCGCGTCGATGTCGTCGGCCCACTGCGCGGACTCAGCGAGAACGGTCACTGACTCACCGGTCACCGAGAGAAAGCCGCCCTGGACGGCTGCCGCCAGACGCTTGCCGCTCTCCTCGGCGATCACCACGAACCCACCGGGAACCAGCTGTCCCAGCAACGGTTCGTGGTTCGCCAGCACACCGAGCTCACCAGAGGTGGTCTGCGCGATGACGAAGGTGGCCTCGCCGGAGTACAGCTTCTCGTCGGCCGCGACGACCTCGACGTGGAAGGACTTGTCAGCCATGGCGACCCGCTACTTTCCGGCGATCTTGGCGGCGGCGGCCTCCACGTCGTCGAGTCCACCGCAGCTGTTGAACGCCTGCTCGGGCAGGTGGTCGAACTCGCCCTTCGCGACACGATCGAACGCCTCGATGGTGTCGGCGAGCGGCACGACCGAGCCCTTCTGGCCGGTGAACTTCTCCGCGACGAGGAAGTTCTGGCCGAGGAACTTCTGGATACGGCGCGCACGCTGCACCGTGACCTTGTCCTCTTCGGAGAGCTCGTCCATACCGAGGATGGCGATGATGTCCTGCAGTTCCTTGTACTTCTGCAGGATGCGCTTGACCTCGTTGGCGACGCGGAAGTGCTCGTCGCCCACGATCGAGGCCTCGAGGATGCGCGAGGTCGACGTCAGCGGGTCCACGGCCGGGTAGATACCCAGCTGCGAGATCGGACGCGAGAGCTCGGTCGTCGCATCGAGGTGCGCGAAGGTCGTCGCCGGAGCCGGGTCGGTGTAGTCGTCAGCGGGGACGTAGATCGCCTGCAGCGACGTGATCGACCGGCCCTTGGTCGACGTGATGCGCTCCTGGAGCTCGCCCATCTCGTCGGCCAGGGTCGGCTGGTAACCCACCGCGGACGGCATACGGCCGAGGAGGGTCGAGACCTCCGAGCCTGCCTGCGTGAAGCGGAAGATGTTGTCGATGAACAGCAGCACGTCCTGGTGCTTCACATCGCGGAAGTACTCCGCCATGGTCAGCGCCGACAGGGCCACGCGCATACGCGTGCCCGGCGGCTCGTCCATCTGACCGAACACCAAGGCGGTGTCCTGGAGAACGCCCATCTCCTCCATCTCGAGGTGGAGGTCGGTGCCCTCACGGGTGCGCTCACCGACGCCTGCGAACACCGAGGTACCGGAGAACTCACGCGCGATACGGGTGATCATCTCCTGGATGAGCACGGTCTTGCCCACACCCGCGCCACCGAACAGACCGATCTTGCCGCCCTTGACGTACGGGGTCAGCAGGTCGATGACCTTGATGCCGGTCTCGAGGATCTCGGTCTTGCCCTCGAGCTCGTCGAAGGCCGGCGGCTTGCGGTGGATGCTCCACTGCTCGCCGTCACGGCCGAGTCCCGGCGTGTCGAGGCAGTCGCCGAGCGCGTTGAAGACGTGACCCTTCACGTCGTCACCGACCGGCACGACGATGGACTTGCCGGTGTCGGACACGGTCGCGCCACGCACCAGACCGTCGGTCGGCTGCATGGAGATCGTGCGCACCAGGTTGTCGCCGAGGTGCTGCGCCACCTCGAGGGTGAGGGTCTTGGCCACCGCTTCGAGGGAGATCTCGGCGTGCAGCGCGTTGAACAATTCTGGGATCGAGCCCCGGGGGAACTCGACGTCGACGACGGGGCCGATGATGCGGACGACCCGGCCTTCGGCCGAACCCGTCGAGGCATCCGAGGGTGTGGATACTGCTGCAGTCATTGTTGTTGGGTCACTTCCTCTTTGGGTCTATGGGTCGCCAGGGTTCGATCAGGTGGCCAGCGCGCTGGAGCCGCCGACGATCTCGCTGATCTCCTGCGTGATCTGCGCCTGCCGGAGCTGGTTGGCCTCACGGGACAGCGAGGTCGCCAGTTCCTCGGCGTTGTCGGTGGCCGCCTTCATCGCGGTCCGGCGGGCCGCCGACTCCGATGCGGCCGAATCCAGCAGAGCCGCGTACACGCGCGTGGCGACGTACTTCGGCAGCAACGCTTCGAGCAACGCCTCGGGCGCCGGCTCGAACGAGTAGTTGCGCGAGGGCTTGTGGATCTCGGCCTCCGCAGCGTCGTCGTCCTCCTCGGACACGACGAGCGGCGCCACCCGCCGCACCTCCGGCGCCTGGGTCAGCATGGAGACGAACCGCGTGTACACGAGATGCAGTTCGTCGAGACCCTCGAGCGTCCCCTCACCGTCGGGACGTTCCACCTGTTCTCCGGAACCGGCCTCGAACAGGTCGACCAGGAAATTGGTCGCCGTGCTCGCGTCGCTGTAGTCGGGGGCCTGTGAGAAACCGGTCCACGAATCGGCGACCTCGGTCCCGCGGAAGGTGAAGTAGCCCACGCCCTTCTGGCCCATCACGAACAGCACGGGCTCCTTGCCCTCGTCGCGCACCAGCGAGATCAGCTCGCGCGTCGCCCGAAGAACGTTGGAGTTGTAGCCACCGCACATGCCGCGGTCGCTCGTGACCACCAGAATGCCTGCCCGGCGCGGGTTCTCACGCTCCACGAGCAACGGGTGATCGAGCGAGCCCGCGTTGCTGGCCAACTCCGAGAGCACCTCGGTCATCTCGTGGGCGTACGGCTTCGCCGCCGCGACACGAGCCTGGGCCTTGGTGATGCGCGAGGTCGCGATCAGCTCCTGCGCCTTGGTGATCTTCTTCGTGGAGTTGACCGACCGGATGCGTGAGCGCAGCTCACGAATGCTGGCCATGAGCCCTCACCCCTTCCTTGGCACGACTGTCGGACGACGCGATCACGACTTGCGAACCGTGATCTGCTCGTGCTCGACGTCCTCGGAGTCCATGGCCTTGGCCTCGGCCTCGTTCACGACGCGCTTGCCGTCGTGCGTCAAGTAGCTGTTCTTGAACTTGTTGGTCTCGTCGACCAACGCCTCGGCCTGGTCGTCGGTGAGCACCTTGCCACCGGCGATCGAGTCGTAGACACCCTTGGCCTCGTGGTGCAGGTGGCTGAGCAGCTGCGTCTCGAAGTTGCGGACATCGTCGACCGGCACCGAGTCGTAGTGGCCTTCGCCGCAGAGGTAGATCGAGACGATCTCGTCCTCGACGGAGAAGGGGCTGTACTGACCCTGCTTCAGCATCTCGACCCAGCGGGCGCCACGCTCGAGCTGCGCCTTGGACGCGTCGTCGAGGTCGGAGGCGAACGCCGAGAAGGCTTCCAGCTCACGGAACTGCGCGAGCTCCAGACGCAGCGAACCGGACACCTTCTTGAGGCCCTTGGTCTGCGCGGCACCACCGACGCGCGACACCGAGGTACCGACGTTGATGGCCGGGCGGACGCCCTTGTTGAAGAGGTCCGACTCGAGGAAGACCTGACCGTCGGTGATCGAGATGACGTTGGTCGGGATGAACGCCGAGACGTCGTTGGCCTTGGTCTCGATGATCGGCAGGCCGGTCATCGAGCCGCCACCGAGCTCGTCGGAGAGCTTCGCGCAACGTTCGAGCAGGCGGGAGTGCAAGTAGAAGACGTCACCGGGGTATGCCTCGCGGCCCGGCGGGCGGCGCAGCAGCAGCGAGATCGCGCGGTAGGCCTCGGCCTGCTTGGTGAGATCGTCGAACACGATCAGGACGTGCTTGCCCTGATACATCCAGTGCTGGCCGATGGCCGAACCGGTGTACGGCGCGAGCCACTTGAAGCCGGCCGAGTCCGACGCGGGAGCCGCGACGATGGTGGTGTACTCCATCGCGCCGGCCTCTTCGAGCGCAGACTTGACGCCCGCGATGGTCGAGCCCTTCTGGCCGATCGCGACGTAGATGCAGCGAACCTGCTTGGTCTCGTCGCCGGACTCCCAGTTGGCCTTCTGGTTCAGGATGGCGTCGATGCAGACCGCGGTCTTGCCGGTCTTGCGGTCGCCGATCACCAGCTGACGCTGGCCGCGGCCGATGGCGGTCATGGCGTCGATCGCCTTGATGCCGGTCGCGAGCGACTCCTCGACGGGCTGACGCTCGAGTACCGAAGCGGCCTGCAGCTCGAGGACACGCTCCCCGTCGGCGTCGATGTCGCCGAGTCCGTCGATCGGCTTGCCCAGCGGGTCGACGACGCGACCGAGGAACTTGTCACCGACCGGGACCGAGAGCACGTCACCGGTCCGGCTGACCTGCTGGCCCTCTTCCAGCGACTCGTAGTCACCGAGGATGACGCAACCGATCTCGTCCTCGTCGAGGTTCAGGGCCACGCCGAGCACGCCGCCTTCGAACTGCAGCAGCTCGTTGGCCATCGCGCCGGGCAGACCGCTGACATGCGCGATACCGTCCGATGTATCGGTGACGATGCCCACCTCGTCACGGGAGGCATCGGCTTCGAACGACGAGACATACTGCTCGATCGCTCCCTTAATCTCGTCTGGTGAGATCGTCAACTCCGCCATGGGTACTCGTCTTTCTTACTCAGTCCGGCTGGTGGTTTGGGTTGTTCGCTGGATGGATTGTCTGGTCAGGTCAGCGCGGCAGGCTCTCGGCCGCCTTCGCCAGACGTGTGGCGACATCGGCCTCGATCACCTCGTCGCCGACACTGACGCGCAGGCCGCCGAGCAGTTCGGCGTCGAGTTCGGTCTGCACCGAGATCGTCCGACCATAGATGCTGCCGAGCACCGACGACAGTCGCGATTTCTGTGCATCGGAGAGTTCGGCTGCCGAGACGACATGTGCGACGGACTCGCCCCGGCGGGCGGCAGCGAGCTCGGCGAGATGGTCGACGGCGACGTCGGCCGGCTGGCCGTGTAGCAAGACGATGGTGTGCGACAGCAGGTACCAGGTGTGCGACCCGACCTTGTCGCCCACCAGCGAACGCAGTAGGTCCACGCGCTTGCCGGCGTCATGCGTGTGATCGGCGAGCAGCGATGCCAGCTGCGGGTTCTGCTCCAGCAGCCGGGCGACACCGAAGAGCTCGTTCTCGACCTGCTCGATCGAGCCGTCGCGCTCCGCGGCCGTGAGCACGACCAGCGCATTCTGTCGGCGCAGTGCCGCGGTGAAGTCCGACGTCGACGACCAGCGCTGCCGGATCGCGACTGACAGGATGTCGACCACGATCGGCGAGACCTTGCCACCGAACAGCGTCTTCGCGAGCTCCACCTGACCGTCGGTGTTGTCTTCGTCCTCCGTCAACCGCTTTCGCAGCACCGGATTCCCGTCGATCAGACCGATCACGTCGGTGAGCTCCTCGGACGCCTTGACCAGGGCCTCGCTGTCGAGCGACTTCGCCGCCGAATCGAACTCCTTTGCCACCGAACGCGCCGCGTCGCGGCTGCTCGCCCGCATCGAATGGAGACCGATCAGCTCCGAGCTGTGCGCGACCAGATCGCCCGGTCCACCTGCCGACATCGACTCGAGTTCGTCGATCACCCGGTCCACGCTGTCCGACTGCGCCTGCGAGTCGGACAGATGTGAACGCACCAGCTTCCCGGCGCCGTCCACCGCGGTGAGACCGAGGTCGGTGCGCAGATCGCGGACGAGGCTGGCACGGTTCAGTGCCACCTGGGCCTTGCCGTGTTCGGTGATCCGCTTGACCTCGGAATCGGCCTGGGCCTTGAGATCACCGGAGATCGCCTCGGCGTCCCGGACCGCACCCTTGTGCAGTTCCTCGGCCTCGGCCTTGGCCTCGGCAACGGCACGTTCGTGCGCCGCCTTGGCGTCTGCGACGCGAGCCTTGGCGGCCTCGCTCTCGGAGACGTGCTGCGCGATCGTGTCCTTCTGGGCGTTGACCGCCTTCGACAGCACCGGCCGCAGGTACTTCCAGAACAGGAAGATGATGATCGCGAAACCGATGAGGTTACCGATGACGATATCCACTTAGTTCACCTTCTCCGTCGACTTGGCCGACACGTCGACGCCGAGTACCCGGCTGGCCAACGTCGACGACAGTGCATCGACATCGTCACGGGCGGTCGAAGCCGCCTGATCCCCCTCGGCCTTCAGTTGTTTCGTGGTGTCGGCGAGAACGGCGTCCGCTTCCTCGGTGGCGCGCCGCTTCGCCTCTGCCAACTGCTCGTTGCCCTTGGCACGAGCCTCGTCCCGAATACCGGTGGCGTCCCCCCGGGCGTCCTTGAGCGCTGCCCGGTACTCGGTGTCCGCATCCTCGTAGCTCGCCGCGGCGGCCCGGTTGTCCTCTGCAGTCTTGGCGATCATGGCGTCGCGATCGTCGAGCACCTTGAGGATCGGCGGCACGACCATCGTCCTGATGACCAGGAACACGATCACGAAGATCAGCAGGCACACGAAGAATGTGCCGTTGGGGAGCAGGAAGTTCTCTGCGGCGAGATTCATGGTTGGGTTGTTCCCTCAAATCCTAGGGCGACCCGGTCGATGACCGGGATCAGGACTGGCCGGAGATCGGTGTGGCGAAGACGAAGAGCGCCATGAACGCCAGGTTGATGAAGTAAGCGGCCTCGACCAGACCCACCGTGATGAAGAACGGGGTGAAGAGGCGTCCCTGGGCCTCCGGCTGACGCGCGATACCCGCGATCAACTGGGCACCTGCCAGACCGTCGCCGATACCGGCACCGATCGCACCGCCGCCCATGATGAGGCCGCCACCGATCAACGCACCCAGACCAATCAGATTGGGATCCATTTAGAACTTTCCTTTCGGGTGAAACTGGCAATCGGGTTGCCAGGTCTTTGGGCCCGGCCGGCGCGGTGCCGGCCAGGGTCGTACTGGCTAGTGGTGATCTTCGTCCATCTCCATCGCCTGGCTGAAGTACAGGATCGTCAGCAGGGCGAAGATGAATGCCTGGATGAGTCCGACGAACAGGTCGAAGGACTTCCACAGGGCGTTCGGTGCCCACATCACGTAGATCGGCATCAGCGCGATGAGCGCGACCATGATGCCGCCCGCGAACATGTTGCCGAAAAGACGGAGTGAGAGCGAGACCGGCTTGGCGATCTCCTCGATGATGTTGACCGGTGCGATTGCTACCGAGTGACCCTTCACGAGCCGGACCGGGTGGCCGATGATCCCGCGACGCTTGACACCGGCCGCGTGGTACCAGACAAAGACGAACAGCGCCAGGGCGTACACGAAGTTGACGTCGCTCGCAGGCGGCTTGATCCACTCGTGCGTCGAGCCGCTGGAGGTGCCGTACTGCGCCGGGATGATCGACAGCCAGTTGGCGATCAAGATGTAGGTGAACAGGGTCACCGCCAACGGCAGCACGAAACCGGCGATCTTCATGCCGATCGCACCCTCGATCTGGCTGCGCATCTGGACGGTGATCGTCTCGAAGTACAGCTGCACGTTGTTCGGCTTGCTCGACGTCATCTTGAATCGGACGAAGAACGCAAGCGCGATCACGATGACCGCGGCCACCGCACTGCCGATGACCGTGTCGAGATTGACGGTCATCCCGAGCACGTCGACCTCGGTGTGGTGGCCGACCTCGATCGCCGACTCTGACTCGGCCAGGTAAGTCATTGCGGTCATATCTGCTTACGAAGTCCTTTCATCACCGGAATCACCGTGTTGAGTACCAGGATCACCTGGCCGACAGCGAGTCCGAACATCGCGCCCAGCCCGTCGGGCCGGACCAGAATGGCCGCCACCAATGCGAGGACCGTGATGACCCCGAGGCGGAATGCGGAATTGACGGCGAGCAGCTTCTTTCGCGGATCCTCCGCGGCAGCGACGTTCTCGACCGCGCGGACGACCAGCTTCGTGTTGATGAACACAAGCACCACGCCGACGAGGAAGAATACGGCGAACCACGGATGACCGAGGAAGGTCGCCAGCGCCGCGACCGCGACCGTCACCACCCCGGCGATGATCGCCGGGCGGCGGATCCCGGTGGGCGCCGCCGGATAGACGGGAGCGGAGTCCGGGGCAGACGTCGTCATTGCCTCTCCTCTGCTCATTCCCGTGCCTCGGCACGAAGCATCGAGCGTGCGATCGGCGACTCGTGTCGCCGGGCGTAAGCTCGCGGTTTCTGTGACCCTACCAACACCCGTTCCTGCACTCACCGGGGGGTATGCACCCTTTGGGGAGTCCAGTGGCCGTTGATGCGGCGTGAATCGCGCCCTCCGGTTCCCGGAGGCGTCGCGCTCGCGCCGAAGTCCTGCTACTACAAAGGATAGTACACGTCGTTTTACCATTGCCTTACCAAGGGCGGCGGTCGGTCCCGGGCAGAGTCGACGGCCTCGTGATCAGGTGCCGCCCGGCACGGAATCGCGCTGATCGGAATGGTCGGCGTGCCCCCGCGTCCGCATCTGCGCGTAGCGCCTCTGCAGCCGGGGCGCCATCGTGACCAGCAGAGCGACGATCAGTCCGGCACCGAACATGGGCGCGACCACCGACATCGGGAAGAGCGTACTGGCCGCCGCAGAGAATGCGAGCACACCCACCCAGAGGTAGATGATCAGCGCGACACGGCGCTGCGAATGTCCGAGCTCCAGCAGGCGATGGTGCAGGTGCATCTTGTCCGGGGTGTAGAAGCCCACGCCGGCTCGCGTCCGCCGTACCACGGCCATCAGCATGTCCAGCATCGGCACGAAGACGACAGCCGCCACCAGGATCAGGGGCGACAACAACGTGAACACGTCGGCGGGCCCGTACGCGTTGATCGCGATACGTCCCGACGCGCTCGTCGACGCGGCCGACAGCATGAGGCCGATCAGCATGGCACCGGAGTCGCCCATGAAGATCCGCGCGGGCGAGAAGTTGTGAGGTAGGAATCCGAGGCAAGCCCCCGCGAGCGCGGTGGAGATGAGCGCCGGCGGGTAGTAGCTGACGTCGCCACCCTGATCGTGCAGCAGTCCGAGGGAGAACATGCAGATCGCCGAGGCCGCGATCAGTCCGAGACCGGCGGCCAGACCGTCCAGACCGTCGACGAAGTTGATCGCGTTGATGGTCGCGACCGTGATCGCGACGGTCAGCAGACCTGCCTGTAGCGGATCGAGGACGACGGTCCCGATATCGGCGAACGGTACATAGAGCAGGTACCAGCTGACCCCCATGATCACCAGGACCCCGGCCGCGGTCAGCTGTCCGACGAATTTGGTGAGGGCGTCGAGCCCCCACCGGTCGTCGATCACCCCGACCAGCACGATCACCAGGCCGGCCACGATCACCGCACTCATGTCGCTGGTGTAGGCGAACCCGCGCGTCAGGGCGGGTAGGTTGGCCGCCAGCGCGACCGCGGCGACCATACCGGCGAACATGCCGAGTCCGCCGAGACGAGGAGTCGGGATCACGTGGACGTCGCGCACACGCGGCACCGCGACCGCACCGATCCGGATGGCGAAGACGCGCACGAGCGAGGTCAGCAGGTACGTGACGGCCGCAGCGGTGAGGCCGACCAGCGCCAACTCCCGGAGTGGGACGCCTGCGCCGCCGCTGCCGACCACCGACAACGCGGTCAGGTGGACTCCGGGGTCACCGCCCCCGAACGTCAGGCCGGTGACCCCGTCAGCGAGGTCCTTGCCGGCCAGGGGATCGAACACCCGCACAACGCTACCCGCCGAGCTTTCGCTCGATTTCCGCGCGGATCCCGGCGTGTTGGGCGCTGCCCACCGGGTCCCGTAGCCCGCGGATGATCCAGTCGGCGATCGTCGGCATCGCCTCGACTCCCAGTCCGTCGAGCACAGCTGTCGGTGTACCGATGCGAATCGCCGAGCCGGAGGTGACCGGTTCACGATCGAACGGCAGCACCGCACGGTCCACGACGATCCCCGCCGAGGCCAGACGTCGCTGCGCCTCCACCCCGGTGATCCCGGCCGCGGAGACGTCGACCACGGCGAGATGGATATCGGTGCCGCCACTGACGATCCGGAGGCCGCGTGCGGACAGCTCGTCACCGAGGCGTTGCGCTGCTTCCACGGTCGCCACCGCATACGCCGAGAACTCGCTCGTCGCGGACTCCCGCATGCAGACCGCCTTGCCTGCGATCGCCCCCATCGACGGGCCGCCCTGCGTGAACGGATGGACCGCCTTCTGGAGCACCGTCGAGTGGGCGGCGCGCGCCAGGACCATGCCACCGCGCGGTCCCTGCAGCACCTTGTGCGTGGACAGCGTCACCACATCGGCGTGCGGTACCGGAGAGTCCAGCACTCCCCCGGCCACCAGACCGGCCAGATGCGCGGCGTCGACCCAGAGGATCGACTCGGCGTCGTCTGCGATGGTCCGCAAGGCCGCGAAGTCGATCGAGCGCGAATAGGCCGCGCCGCCTGCGACGATGATCCTCGGCCGGTGCAGCAACGCCAGATCGCGCAGCTCGTCGTAGTCGATCCGTTCGTCGGATCGGCGTACGCCGTAGTGGATCGGCGAGAACCAGCGACCGGAGAAGTTCGCCCGGGACCCATGACTCTGGTGCCCGCCCTGGTCGAGGCGCAGTGCGAGTACGGGGTCACCCGGCTGCGCGAACGCGGCGTAGACCGCCAGGTTCGCCGCACTTCCCGACAGCGGCTGGACGTTGACGTACTCGGCGCCGAACAGTTCTGCCGCCCGATCGATCGCGAGCTGCTCGAGCTGGTCGGCGACCTCACAGCCGCCGTGGAAACGGGCTCCCGGATATCCCTCGGCATACTTCGTGCCGAAGTCGGAGGCGAGCGCCTCGCGAACCGCGGGGCTGGCCGGCGTCTCCGACGCGATCAACTGCACAGTGGTTGCGCGACGACGACTCTCGCGCTCGACGAGGTCGGCGATCTGCGGATCGGAGTGGGCGATCGACATCGTCAGCGCGCGGCCAGCACGTCGACGTCGAGGTCGAGCACCTCGGCGATGGCGTCGATCGACACCGCCCCTTCGCGCAGGATTCGTGGTGCCGGACCGGTCAGGTCCACGATCGTGGAGGCTTGTGCGGCTGCGGCGGTGCCGCCGTCGAGGTACACCGAGACCGATTCGCCGAGTTGGTCGCGGGCCTCGTCGACGGTGGTCGCGGGTGGCCGTCCCGACACGTTGGCGCTCGACACGGCCATCGGCCCCACTTCGCGCAGCAGGTCGATCGCCACCGGATGCAACGGCATGCGCAGCATCACCGAGCCGTTGGTGTCGCCGAGATCCCAGGCCAGCGAAGGCGCCTGCTCGACCACCAGGCTGAGCCCGCCGGGCCAGAATGCCTCGACGAGATCACGCGCCGCGGTGGACACCGACAAGACCAAGCCGTCGATGGTGTGCCACGAACCGACCAGCACGGGGACCGGCATGTCGCGTCCACGTCCCTTTGCTGCCAAGAGGGCGGCCACCGCCTCGCTGTCGAACGCGTCGCAGCCGATGCCGTAGAGCGTGTCGGTCGGCACCACCACCAGCCTGCCCGCCTTCGCTGCTCCGACGGCTGCGCGGATACCCGCCGCTCGGCCTTCCGGGTCACTGCAGTCGAATACCGTGCTCACCCGGCCATCATCCCACGCCTGCGGTCAGGACGGTCGCAGCGGTCCGCTCACCGCACGGCGTGCCGTGACGAATCGCGGACGTCCGGCAAGGTCATCGCGCGCGCGGACATCGTCGAAGACGCCGACGGACTCGACGGCTGCCAGCACCGCGGCCGAGGTCGTGTCGTCGTGCTCGACACCCATCGCGCCACCGGGCATCAACAACTCGGCGATGATCGGCAACATCGGTGTGATCACCGACATCCCGTCGGCCCCACCGAACACCGCGTCGGCGGGGTCGTGTGCCACCTCGGGTGACACCGTGGCGGCTTGCGGGACATAGGGCGGATTGGCCACCACCACATCCACCGAACCCCACGGCAATCCGATGCGCATCTGCTCCACATCGGTCACGTCGGCTGCGACCACGGTGATGCGATCAGCCACGCCCGGAGGCGCGCTCGCGACATTGCGCCGCAACCACTCCAACGCGGCGGGCGAGCGCTCGACGGCCCAGAGCCGTGCCGTGGGCAGCATGGTCGCGATCGCGATCGCCAGGGCACCACTGCCACTGCACAGGTCGACGATGGTGGCGGTTCCGCCGGCCCTGGCCCCGATCCCGACCGCCCATTCCGCGAGCAACTCGGTCTCCGGACGCGGGATGAAGACGCCCGGGCCGACAGCGAGCTCGGCGGGACCGAACGCTGCGGTCCCGACGATGTGCTGCAACGGGATTCGCATCGTCCGCCGGGCCACCAGCGCACGGAAACGGGCTCGGGTGTCGTCGTCGAGACCGTCGGCCACCAGTAGGCGACCTCGGTCGATTCCCAGAACTGCGGCGAGTAGCCACTCGGCGTCGCCACGCGCGCTGTCGATGCCGGCCTGGCCCAGTACCTGTGTCGCCCAGGACAACTCAGATTCGACGACGCGGGCGCGCGGCGGGTTACATGCCCCCTCGGACGAGTCCCCGGCCGTCACGTCATTGCGCTTCGAGCCGGGCCTGCCGGTCAGCGGCCACGAGCGCATCGAGGAGCGCATCCATGTCGCCGTCGAGCACGGCGTCGAGATTGTTCGCCTTGTAGCCGATCCGGTGATCGGTGATCCGATTCTCGGGGAAGTTGTAGGTCCGGATCCTCTCGGACCGGTCGACCGTGCGGATCTGCGCGGCGCGTCCCTCGGCCGCCGCGGCGTCGGCTTCCTCTTCGGCCGCCGACTGCAACCGCGCCGCGAGCACCTGCATGGCCCTCGCCTTGTTCTGCAGCTGCGAACGTTCGTTCTGACACGTCACCACGATGCCCGTGGGCAAGTGCGTCAGCCGGACGGCGGAGTCGGTCGTGTTGACGCCCTGGCCACCCTTTCCGGATGAGCGGTAGACGTCGATCCTCAGGTCCGACTCATCGATCTCGACCTGGGCGACCTCCTCCGGCTCCGGATAGATCAGCACGCCGGCGGCCGAGGTGTGGATTCGCCCCTGCGATTCGGTGACCGGCACCCGTTGCACGCGGTGGACGCCACCCTCGAACTTCAGCCGGGACCACACACCGTCGCGCAACTGCTCTTTCGATTTGATCGAGAGGGTGGCCTCTTTGTAGCCGCCGAGGTCGGATTCGGTGACACCGAGGATCTGCGCCTTGAAACCACAGCGTTCGCAGTACTTGAGGTACATCCGGGCGAGGTCGGCGGCGAACAAGGCCGACTCCTCGCCACCGGCACCGGATTTGATCTCGAGGACGACGTCGTCGCCGTCGTGGGCGTCGCGGGGGGCCAACAGATCGGTCAGCGTCGCGTCGAGTTCGGCCACCGTGGCCTCGAGCGCGGGGATCTCGTCGGCAAAGGCCGGGTCATCGGCCGCCAGTTCGCGTGCGGCGACGAGATCGTCCCGGGCGGCTTCCAGACGACGATGGGTCGCCATGATGGGAGCGAGTTCGGCGAACCGCTTCCCGACCCGGCGGGCGGCCCCCGGATCGTCGTGCAGCGACGGGTCGGCGAGCTGGGCCTCGAGGCCGGCGTGTTCGGCGAGGATGTCGTCGATCGCCGATGGGCTCTGCGTGGTCACCTGGTGCTCACCTCTCAGGGACATCTGTCATGTCCGACATCGCTCACGGCCGAAGGTTCGGAGAACGAAAACGACGCCCCGCCGAACGCGCTGGGCGCGCCGGCAGGGCGTCGTCGGTCGAGCTACTGCGCGTCGGCCTTCTTGGTGCGCTTGCCGTAGCGCTTCTCGAACCGGGCCACGCGGCCGCCGGTGTCGAGAATCTTCTGCTTGCCTGTGTAGAACGGGTGGCACTGCGAGCAGACCTCGACGTTGATACGTCCGTTGTCCGCGGTGCTGCGGGTCTCGAAGGTGTTGCCGCAGCCGCAGACGACCGTGGTCGTCGCGTACTCGGGGTGAATGCCCTGCTTCATCTGGTGTCCCTTTCTGTGGTCGCCGGGTCACCATCGGGGATCGACGGTGTGAACCGGAACCGGACTCGACCGATCAGTATGCCACGCGAGACGTTCGAGCTGGAAATCCGCGGACTTCCCACCTCGAACGCTCCGCAGCGAACGGTCCACCCCTCAGAACAGACACCCACGGGGTTTCATTCCCGAATTAGGCCCGCCTTACAATACTAAGGCTAAGCTAAGTTAACGTCGGATCGCCGGCTGCCCGGTGCGGGTGAGTGTTCACCGCTCGAATCGTCCCGGACGTCGCCAAGGGTCTGCTGTCCCTTGCCGCACACAACGACACGCGAAGGTCGGCTGACATGCACCTCCCCTACCTCCCTGCGGACGCACCGGTCCTCGGCGACCGAAAGGCCACCCACCGTGCCGCGCCCTCGCGACCACCCGCAACACGACGGCGCAGCACACGCACCCCCTGGAACCGCAAGAACCCGTACCCCGCGACCATAGTCGCCAATACCCGGTTGTCGGGCCCCACGTCGGACAAGGACGTTCGCCATCTGGTGATCTCGCTGGGCGACAGCGGAATCGAGTACCAGCCCGGGGACGGGATCGGCATTGTGCCGGTCAACGATGCCGAGCTCGTCGAGCGGATCATCGCCCGACTCGGGGTGCCGCCGGACACGGTGATCATCGACCGCAAATCCGAACGCACGCTCCGCGAGGCGCTGACCCGCGAGTACGAGATCTCGACGCCCTCCAAGTATCTCGTGGACCACATCGCCCGACGCAGCCTGGACCCCGAACTCACTCACCTCACGTCCACCGACGATCGCGAGGCCCTCGATGGGTGGCTATGGGGCAAGGACGTCCTGGACCTCCTCGACGTCGACCCGACCCTGACCATCGGCCCCGAGGAACTACTCGCCGAATTGCGACCACTGCAGCACCGCGTGTACTCGATCTCGTCGAGCCCGCTGGTCCACCCCGGCACCGTGCACATCACCATGGCCACCGTGCGTCACTGCTCCGGGGAACGGCTGCGCGGAGGCGTGTGCTCGACGTATCTCGCCGACCGTCGTCCCGAGGGCGCCCGGGTGGGGGTGTTCGTCTCCGCCAACAGATCGTTCCGTCTGCCACCCGAGGACACCAAGGCCATCATGATCGGACCGGGCACCGGAATCGCGCCGTTCCGTTCGTTCCTGTACGAGCGGTCCGCCCGTGGCGCGCGTGGCGCGAACTGGTTGTTCTTCGGCGACCGGCATCGCGATCGCGACCACATCTATCGGGACGAGATCGACCAGTTCGTGGCCGACGGTGTGCTCGATCGCGTCGACCTTGCCTTCTCGCGCGACCAGTTTCACAAGGTCTACGTCCAGGACCGCATGCGCGAACACGGCGCGGATCTGTTCGCGTGGCTGTCCGACGGGGCGCATCTCTACGTCTGCGGCGACGCGACACGTATGGCTCACGACGTCGACAGCGCGCTTCACGACATCGTCGCCGAACACGGAGACATGTCGGCCGAGGCTGCGCGGGACTTCGTCGACGACCTCAAACGCACCAAACGCTATCTACGCGACGTGTACTGACCACGTCCGACCCGACCTCACCGACGCTCGAGACAGGACACGGAAAGGAACGGCAACGATGCCAGAAGGCCGACGAGACGATTCCGATCCGCCGGGGCGCCCGCCGCGCCCGACCTGCGGTGAACAGTGCAGCTGTCCGCGCGCGAGCGGTGCCTCCAACGACCTCGACACCCTGCTGGCCGCCCCTGGTTTCTCCGGTGCCCTGCTCGGCTCCGATGCCGCGGCGGTCGCCGCCCACCTGCCGTCTCTCGGACACGTCGTGGGGGTCACGGTGGCGGGTCCCGTTCTGATGAACGACGTGGGAACACATGAACCGCCTGTCACCGTCGGTGGCCCGATCCGGTGTCGTGCGTCACGGATATCCTTGCGCCTCAACCCTGCTCGTCTCGGAGCAGCACTCGTGACCGATCCGGCCGCCGATGTACCGCCGACCCTGCGCCTGTTCGACGCGGCGGGTAACACCGCTCACGCCACCTATCTCACGGAGTCGTCCGAACGGCTCGCCTTCGAGTCGCTGTCGTTCGACGCGAGCCGCTTCGCCGCGTCAACTGTGTCCCCTCGTCTCATCAAGGGCACATCCGTCGACACGACCGCGCACCGCGACGACGTCGCGAGCTGGGCCACGTCGTTCTCCGGCGATCAGATCGCCCAGTTCGACGCCGTACTCGAAGACGGTGGTACACAGCGACTCCGGTCGTTGCCGAGGGCGCGGGCGCAGGGTTTCGCTCGTGTGGAGTCGCGCCGCGTCATCGCCGCGTTCGAGCATGCCGCACTGCTCGGGATGCCGATGACCATCGCCACCACCGCGCCCGGCTGCGTCCAGATACACCACGACCGCCTCGACGGTGCCCGAGAACACCGGGGCACCATGGTGATCGCGTCCGGTTCCTGCCGCGCGATGATCAACTTCGATCTCGTCTCGGAATGCTGGGTGACGTGGTCCGACGGCGTGTGGGGCAGGACGGGTTCGATCGAACTCTACGACCGGCGCGGCCACTGCAGTCTCCTCGTGACCCAGACCGGGTCGGTGTCCGCGGAGGTCTTCGTCGCGTGGCACCAGCTGGTGTCCGACGTCGCCGGCTGACCCCCGGCCCGTGGCGTTGTCGCGATGCCGTACGAGAGGCCGTGTCAGAGTTGAGGAACTCGGCGTGGCCGACCACCATCACCTCATGACACAGCCAGGCTATGACGTACTCGCCGGCGAGTACGCGGCCACGTTCCCGTCTGCGTTTCGATCCGAACTCGAGCGCCACGCCGTCGACTGTTTCGCGGACCTGGTGCTGGCGGCTTGCCCGGGCACACCATTCGTGATCGATATCGGTTGTGGACCAGGGCATACGGCCGATCACCTCCGCGATCGAGGTATGACCGTCGTCGGGCTCGACAGGAGCGCGCCCATGCTGGACATCGCCCGAGCCCGGTACCCGGGGATTCGGTTTCTCCAGGACGACGCCGACGCGACGTCAGCGCCGATCGAACAATGCACGGGCCTGATCGCGCAGTTCAGTCTCATCCACGTCGAGCCGGCATCGATCCCGGGAGTCCTTGCGTCATGGCGTCGGCGCATGGTCCCGGGCACCATCGTCCTGATCGCGATGCAGGGCTCCGACGAAGCCGGGATCCACGAGTTCGATCATGTGGTCGCGCGCGCATGGCGGTGGCACCCGGACGCGCTGTCGTCCGTGCTCTCCGACAACGGGTTCGACGAGACGCTCCGGATGATCCGCCGACCGGATCAGAATTACCGTTTTCCGGAGGTCTATCTGATGGCGCGATTGCTCACGCGGGCTGGTTTGCCTCACGCGGGTCGTCGACGACCCGCGTGAAGCCGAACGACCCGCGTGAAGCCGAACGACCCGCGTGAAGCCGAACAGCCCGGCGGATCAGTCGTCGTTCATCGCTCCGGGCGCAGTCTTCTGCACCTGCATCAGGAACTCGATGTTGGTCTTCGACTTCTTCAGCTGGCTGATCAGCAGATCGATCGCCTGCTGCGAGTCCAACCCGGACAGCACGCGGCGCAGCTTGTGTACGATCGCGAATTCCTCGGGCGACAACAGCAATTCGTCCTTGCGGGTACCGGACGGGTTCACGTCGACCGCCGGGAACACCCGTCGCTCGGCGATCTTGCGATCGAGTTTGAGCTCGGCGTTGCCGGTGCCCTTGAACTCCTCGAAGATGACGGTGTCACCGGTCGACCCGGTCTCCACCATCGCCGTGGCGATGATGGTCAGCGACCCGCCGTTCTCGATGTTGCGAGCCGCGCCCAGGAAGCGCTTCGGCGGGTAGAGAGCCGTCGAATCAACGCCACCGGACAGGATTCGGCCGGACGCAGGCGAGGCGTTGTTGTAGGCGCGACCGAGACGAGTGATCGAGTCGAGCAGCACGATCACGTCGCGGCCGTTCTCGACCAGGCGCTTTGCCCGTTCGATCGCCAGCTCGGCGACAGACGTGTGATCTGACGGCGGGCGGTCGAAGGTCGACGCGATGACCTCGCCGTTCACCGAACGCGTCATGTCGGTGACCTCTTCGGGACGCTCGTCCACGAGGACCACCATGAGGTGACATTCCGGGTTGTTGACGGTGATCGCGTTCGCGATGTCCTGCAAGATCGTCGTCTTGCCCGCCTTGGGCGGCGACACGATCAGGGCGCGCTGCCCCTTGCCGATCGGCATGATCAGGTCGATCACGCGGGTGTCGAGCCGCTCCGGAGTCGTCTCCAGACGGAGTCGCTGGTTCGGGTAGAGCGGGGTTAGCTTGCCGAACTCGGGGCGCTTCTTGGCCGTCTCGATGTCGGTTCCGTTGACCGTGTCCAACCGGACCAACGGGTTGAACTTCTGCCGCTGGTTGGGTTGTTCGCCTTCGCGCGGAACCTTGACAGCGCCGGTGATCGCGTCACCACGACGCAAACCGTTCTTGCGCACCATGTTCATGGACACATACACATCGTTCGGTCCCGCCAGGTAGCCGGAGGTCCGGACGAACGCGTAGTTGTCGAGGACATCGAGGATGCCGGCCACCGGCTGCAACACGTCATCGTCGGAGACCTGGGGTTCGCCCGAGCCCGACGAGTCACGGTCACGTCCGCGGCGACGCTCGCGGAACCGCCGGCCGCGCCTGCCGCGGCCGCTGCCGTCGTCGTCATCGTCGCGGTTGTTCTGGCGACCGTCGCGGTTCCCTTGGTTCTGGTTGTTGCCCTGGTTGTGCTGGCCACCATCGCGATTCTGGTTGTCGCGGTTCTGATTGCCGTCGCGATTCTGGCCGCCGTCGCGATTCTGGTTGCCATCGCGATTCTGGTTGCGATTGCGGTTCTGATTGCGATTGCGCTGGTCGCCGCCACCGTTGGAATCACCCTGCCGGTCGTTGCCGGCCGATCTGGTGTCGGCGGTGTTGCTGTCGGCGGTGTTGCTGTCGGCAGACTTGGCGTCGGGAGTCTTGGTGTCGGGAGACTTCGCGGGCGCCGCGCCCCCGTCGGAAGCCGCCTGCTCGTTGTCCGACGACTCGGTGCGCGCGCGCCGACGAGTGCGGGTGGGCGGTGCCGACTCCGCATTCTCGGGGCCGTCGTTCTTGGGCGCGTCGTTCTTCGGGGCGTCGTTCTTAGGGGCGTCGTCTCCGGAGGCGCCGTCCGACAGGGCCATCTGGCCGTCGGTGTTCTTGGCCGCGGGGGCCGAGCCGCCCTGGCGTTCCTTGATCGCGGCGATCAGGTCGCCCTTGCGCATTCCCGACGTCCCCTTGATGCCCAGTTCACCGGCGAGTGCGCGGAGCTCGGTGAGCACCATCGCGGAGAGCCCGGTGCGGGCGCGGGTCGTGGAGCCACTGGCCGATCGCGCCGACGCGCGGGCGCCGGAAGCCGGGGCGTCCGTGCTCGACGTGGGGGTCGGTTCAGTGATCAGGTCCGTATCCGTCACGGATATCCTTTCGTTCCCCCGCAGACCGAAGCTGCGTGAGGGGTCATTGCCACCCCGCCTCACTTCAGGCGGGACTTCGTCCTCATCGGAGCGTGTCCGCTCGGGATTCTCCTCCGTGGACGGTCAGAAGAAATGTGGTCCGCTGCGATGTGCCCGCTGGTGCTGCTCGGAACTCCTGACAGCAGATCGTGCGACCGGAACCGACCGGTGGTCATGATCGATAATCGGGAGAGAAGCACGGCAAGACATGTCTGCGCGGCTAGACCAGTATATGGTATCTCGTTCGCATGATAGGGGCAACACGCCCTTCTCGCCATTCCACGCGAACGCAACGGGCGAGACGGCTGTCACACGGCTCAGGAACGCCCGTGGGTGACCTCGACGCCGCCGGCGATCGCGACGCTCGAGGGCACGAAGCCCAACCCGATCGCCACGTCACGATCCTCCGCAGGTACTGCGCCGACACCGAGGACGAGGACGGTGGGCCCGGCACCCGAGACGGTGGCGGCGTGACCGCGTTTACGCAGCGCAGTCACCAATTCCGCGGTCGGCGGCATGGCCTCGGCACGGTAGGCCTGGTGCAGCCGGTCCTCGGTTGCCGCGCAGAGCGCCGCAGGATCATCGGTCAACGCGACCACGGCGAGCGCCGAGCGGCTGACGTTGAAGACCGCGTCGCGACGCGGAACTGCGTCGGGCAGCAGGCCACGGGTGTAGGTCGTCGACGACTCGGTGGCGGGGACGAAGACGGTGGCGGTGATGTCGGGGTGCACGGCCAGCCGCCGCGCAAGATAGCGGACGGGCGCCGTATCGGTTGCCGCCACTCCCCCGACCCGGTCGGACTCCATCCAGGTCACGACCGCGGATCCGAGCACGCTCGCCGCCGCGTTGTCGGGATGCCCCTCGAACTCCGAGGACAACTGGACGAGCTCGGCATCGTCGAAGGCGTCTCGGATGCCCGCTTCGACGAGCAGGCCTGATGCCGCGGCCAGGCCGGACACCGCCGCGGCGGCCGACGAGCCGAGACCACGGGAATGCGGTATCGCGTTGACGCATCGCAACTTCAGACCCGCGGCGCTCACGCCCGCAACCGCGAGACCATGAGAGATCGCACGGGCCACCAGGTGGGTTCCGTCGCGGGGGACGTCCTCGACGCCCTCGCCACTGACCTCGACCTCGACGCCGCCCGACGTCGTCTCCACGATCAGCTCGTCGTATATCCCGAGGGCGATGCCGAGGCAGTCGAAACCGGGCCCGAGGTTGGCGCTGGACGCCGGAACCCGGACTCGAGCCGAAATACCCTCCGGCAGAATCACCTTCGCATCTCCCACCAATGCGTCATCGGTCATCGGGGTGGCCGCACCCGTCGATTCAGCGGACGCCGAGAGCATCCGCCACCGCGACCGGGTCCACCGGGATCGCCTCGACCTCGGGCATTCCGGACAGTGCGGTGTCCGGATCCTTCAGACCGTTACCGGTCACCGTACACACGACCGTCGAGCCGGGGGCGATCCACCCGTCCGCCCGGGCCGCGAGCAGACCGGCGACACTCGCGGCCGACGCCGGCTCCACGAACACCCCTTCGCGACCGGCGACGAGGCGATACGCCTCCAGCAGTTTCTCGTCCGTGGCAGCCCGGAACTGGCCGCCGGATTCCTCTTTCGCCGCGACGGCCTGGTTCCAGCTCGCCGGCGAGCCGATCCGGATGGCCGTGGCGACCGTCTCCGGATTCTTCACCGGGGCACCATTCACCAGCGGGGCAGCGCCCGCGGCCTGGACGCCGAGCATTCTCGGCACCGACGAGCTGATCCCGTCGCGGTGGTACTCGGTGTAGCCCTTCCAGTACGCGGTGATGTTCCCGGCGTTGCCCACCGGCAGCGCGTGCACATCGGGCGCCCGTCCGAGGACATCGACGATTTCGAAGGCGGCAGTCTTCTGGCCCTCGATCCGGGACGGGTTGACCGAGTTCACCAATTCGATCTCGGTGAACTCCGCGGTCGCCTTGCGCGCGAGTTCGAGGCAGTCGTCGAAATTTCCCTGGACCTGGATGATCTTGGCTCCGTGCATGACCGCCTGGGCCAGCTTGCCCATCGCGATCTTGCCCTCGGGGATCAGCACCGCACAGGTGATCCCGGCCCGGGTCGCGTACGCGGCGGCCGAGGCGGAGGTGTTACCGGTCGACGCGCACAACACCGCGGTCTTGCCGTTGTTGACGGCGGTACTCACCGCCATGGTCATGCCGCGATCCTTGAACGAACCCGTCGGATTGAGTCCCTCGACCTTGAGGTAGACCTCGCAGCCGGTGATCTCCGAGAGGTGCGGTGCGGCGATCAACGGGGTACCACCCTCGAGGAGGGTGACCACCTGCCAGTCGTCGCCGACTGGCAGGCGATCGCGGTACGCCTCGATCAATCCGGGCCAGCGCTGATGCACCGGAGTCACTTCAGTCATCGGTTCCTTCCAATCGCAGGACGCTCGACACCTTGATCACGGCATCCATGTCTTCAAGTGCCGCAACGCATTCCGACTGCGCGCGGTCGGGGGCGCGGTGGGTCACCACGATGAGTCGGGCGTCCTCCCCCGCTCCCTCCTGACGGACCGCGGCGATGCTGACGGCACGCTTGGTGAACTCGCCGGCCACCTGGGCCAGTACGCCCGGACGGTCGGCGACCTTCATCGAGATGTAGTAGCGGGTCGACACGTCGTCGATCGGCGCGATCGGGAGCGAGGCATAGGTCGATTCCAGCGGTCCGCGCCCGCCGTGCACCTTGTTCCGTGCGGCCATCACCATGTCCCCCAGCACCGCCGACGCCGTCGGCGAGCCGCCTGCGCCCTGCCCATAGAACATCAGCCGTCCGGCGTTCTCCGCCTCGACCACCACGGCGTTGAAGGCGCCGTTCACGGTCGCCAGCGGATGGCTGAGCGGGATCAGTGCCGGATAGACGCGCGCAGACACCCGCTGCCGTCCGTCCGCATCGCGTATCCGTTCGCAGATGGACAGCAGCTTGACCGTGCAGTCGAACTTCTTAGCCGCCACCAGGTCGGCGGCGGTGACCGTCGAGATCCCCTCCCGGAACACATCCGCCGCGGTCACCCTGGTGTGGAATGCGATGGAGGCGAGGATGGCCGCCTTGGCGGCGGCGTCGTAACCCTCGACGTCGGCGGTCGGGTCGGCTTCCGCGTATCCCAGCCGTCCGGCCTCGGCGAGAGTGTCCTCATAGGCGGCGCCGGTCTCGTCCATCGCCGACAGGATGAAGTTGGTGGTGCCGTTGACGATGCCCGCGACGCGCTCGACCGTGTCGCCCGCGAGCGATTGCATCAGCGGCCGAACGACGGGGATCGCACCCGCGACAGCCGCCTCGAAATAGAGGTCGACCTTCGCATCAGCTGCGGCGGTGGCGAGTTCGCCGGTGTACTCGGCGAGCAGCGCCTTGTTCGCGGTGACCACCGACTTACCGCTCTCGAGCGCCGCACGGATCAGCTCACGTGCCGGATCGATCCCGCCCATCAACTCGACGACGATGTCGACGTCGTCGCGGGCCACCAGAGCAGCCGCGTCGTCGGTGAGCAGTTCTTCGCTGATCTTGCGCGGACGGCTCAGGTCGCGGACCGCGACACCACGCAGCTCGACGGACGCGCCGACACGGGCCCGCAGGTCGTCGGCGTTGTCGGCGATGATCCGCACAACCTCGGCACCGACGTTTCCCATGCCGAGCACTGCGACACCGATGGCGCGGACACCGGGCCGGGAGGTCTGATCGCTCGGGGTCTGGTTCATTCGGAAACCTCCAGGCTGAGAATGTCGTCGATCGTCTCGCGTCGCAGCATCAGTCGTGCGGACGAATCCTGCACCGTCACCACCGCCGGCCGCATGGCCATGTTGTATCGACTCGACATCGAGTAGCAGTATGCGCCGGTCGCCGCGACCGCGACCAGATCGCCCGGCGCCAGGTCCGCCGGCAGCCAGCAGTCCTTGATCACGATGTCGCCGCTCTCACAGTGCTTTCCGACCACTCGGCTCACCACGGCGGGAGCCTCGGACACGCGCGAGACCAGCCGGACGTCGTACTCGGCCTGATACAGCACGGTCCGGATGTTGTCGCTCATACCGCCGTCGACCGAGACATACCGACGAGACAGGTTCTTGCCGATCGTCACATCCTTCACGGTGCCCACCCGGTAGAGCGTGACCGTACCGGGACCGGCGATCGCACGGCCGGGCTCGACCGCCAGGGTCGGCATCGGCAGGCCGACCGCCGCCGACTCGTTCCGGACGATCTCCGCGAGCCGCTCCGCGACGTCGCCGACGGGCAGCGGATCGTCCTCGGGCAGATACGAGATGCCCAGTCCGCCACCGAGATCGACGATGGACAACTGAGATGTCTTGTCCACGCCGAACTCGGCGACGACGTCTTTGAGCAGTCCCACCACGCGATGCGCCGCCAGCTCGAACCCATCCATGTCGAAGATCTGCGACCCGATGTGACTGTGCAAGCCGACGAGTCGCAGATTGTCGGTCGCGAACACGCGGCGTACCGCCTCCATCGCGACACCGCCCGCGAGGGCGAATCCGAACTTCTGGTCCTCGTGTGCGGTGGAGATGAACTCATGGGTGTGCGCCTCGACGCCCACGGTGACCCGGACCAGGACGTCGGCGACCTGGCCCCGCTCACCCGCCAACCTGTCGAGTCGCTCGATCTCGATCATCGAATCGAGCACGATGTGCCCGACGCCGGCGTCCACCGCCATCGCCAACTCGTCGACACTCTTGTTGTTGCCGTGCAACGCGATCCGCTCCGGCGGGAAGCCCGCGCGCAACGCAACGGTCAGTTCGCCGCCGGAACACACGTCGAGCGACAAGCCCTCCTGATCCACCCATCGCGCGACCTCGGAACTGAGAAAGGCCTTCGACGCGTAGTGCACTCGACCATGAGGCCCGAAGGCCTCCACCATGTCGGCACACCGGGACCGGAAGTCGGCCTCGTCCACCACGAACAACGGGGTCCCGTAGGTCTCGGCCAGTTCCTCCACACCGACCCCGGCGAGTCGGAGCGCTCCGGCATCATCCCGAACAGCATTGCGCGGCCACACGTTTGCCGGGATCGCGGCCAGCTCGACCGGGTCGTTCGGACGTTCTGCGAGGTGCGGGGCGGCGAGAAGTTCGGCATGCCGGGGCCCCGCTGGGTGCGCGTTCACATCCGCTCCGGTGCGCTCACGCCGACCAGCTCGAGGCCGTTCGACAGGACTTGTCGGGTCGCCTCGCACAGTGCGAGACGAGCGCCATGGATGTCGCCTGCGGACTCGTCGCCCTGCGGGAGGATTCGGCACCGCGCGTAGAACCGGTGATAAGCACCCGCCAGCGTCTCCAGGTAGCGGCAGATCCGATGCGGTTCACGGAGTTCCGCGGCCGTCGCCAACACCTCGTCGAAGTCCCCGATCGTCCGGATGAGTTCACCCTCCGCCGGGTCGTCGAGCAGGTCGAGATGGTCCAGCGACCGCTCGACGCGCAGCTCGGCGGCATTGCGCGCCAACGCCGACAGTCGGGCGTGGGCGTATTGCACGTAGTAGACCGGGTTGTCGTTTGACTGCTTGGTCAGCAGATCGAGGTCGATGTCGATGTTGACGTCGACCGACGAACGGATCAGCGAGTATCGCGCGCCGTCGACACCCACCGCATCGACGAGGTCGTCGAGCGTGATCACGGTGCCCGCGCGCTTGCTCATCCGCACCGGATTGCCGTCGCGGACGAGGTTCACCATCTGTCCGATCAGCACCTCGACGGTCTCCGGATCGTCGCCGAGTGCGGCGGCCGATGCCTTCAGCCGGGTGATGTAGCCGTGGTGGTCTGCTCCCAGCATGTAGATGCAGAGGTTGAATCCGCGGTCACGCTTGTCCTTGTAGTAGGCGATGTCACCGGCGATGTAGGCGGCGTTGCCGTCGCTCTTGATGACCACGCGGTCTTTGTCGTCGCCGAAGTTCGTCGTCCGGAGCCACCAGGCGCCGTCGTTCTCGTAGAGGTTGCCGTTGGCCTTGAGTTCGGCGATGCACTCGTCGACCAGTCCCGACGTGAACATCTTGTTCTCGTGGGTGAAGACGTCGAAGTCGGTCCCGAAATCGTGCAGGCTCGTCTTGATGTGGTCGAACATCAGATCCACACCGATCGACCGGAATGTCTCGAGCCGCTCGGCTTCGGGTAGCTCGAGCACGCCGGGTACCCGCCCGACGACCTGCGCCGCGATCTCACCGATGTAATCGCCCGCGTAACCGTCCTCCGGGGTCGACGACCCCGCGGCCGCCGCCTCGAGCGAACGAGCGAAGCGGTCGATCTGTGTGCCGTGGTCGTTGAAGTAGTACTCGCGGGTCACCGCGGCACCGCGCGCCGCCAGTACCCGACCGAGGGCGTCACCCACGGCGGCCCAGCGCGTACCTCCGAGGTGGATCGGTCCGGTCGGATTGGCCGAGACGAACTCGAGGTTGATCACCCGATCGTCGAGCTCGGTGCCGCGGCCGTAGTCCGCGGCAGAGGCCAGCACCGTCGCGACCACCGAGTTCTGGGCGGCCGTCGCCAACCAGACATTGACGAATCCAGGCCCCGCGACCTCTGCCTTCGCGATCCCGTCGGTGGCGGCGAAGGCGTCGGCCAGCCATCCGGCCAGCTCGCGCGGTGCAACACCCAGCTTCTTGCCGAGCTGGAGCGCGATGTTCGTGGCGTAATCACCGTGGTCGGCATGACGAGGACGTTCCACGACGACGGTGTCGGGCACGACGGAGTCGTCGAGCCCGCGGTCACGGACAACGGTCAGCGTCGCGGCGGCCAGCAACGCGGCGAGGTCGGCAGGAGTCACGGCTCACCATCCTATTGGCCCATGTCCATCAGGGGATAATCGCCTCCGCCCGCAGTGGGCGGGCGAGCGCGGTCGACCCGCTACGTCGGACGGTAAACTGTCGGTCGCTGCGCCGGGCACCGGCCCGCAATCACATCAGAAAGAGGGCGATGGCAGGCACACCCGGGGGCAACGTCCCCAAGTCCGGCAAGCGTCCCGGCTCCGTCCCGAGTTCCTCGGGCCGCCAGATCGACTGGTTCGTCGTCGGTGCGATAGTCCTGGTGATCGTCCTGATCGCCGGTCTGCTCTGGTACCTCGTACCCAAGTTCCTCGACAACCGGGAGGCCGAGGGCCTCAAACCGCAGACCGTGACGGGATTCGTACCGTCTGCACAGGATCCGGACCCCTCGACAAGGATCCCCGGTGTGACCAAGGTCTACTACCGCGCCGCACAGCACGTGCGCGCCGACCAGCGGGTCGCCTACGATCAGTCGCCGCCGTTCGGTGGGCCCCATGACGAGGTGTGGGCGACCTGTACGGGGATCGTGTATCCCGATCCGCTCCGCTCGGAGAACGCCGTACACGCGCTGGAACACGGTGCTGTCTGGATCGCCTACAACCCGGACACGATCAGCGATGCCGACCGCGACACCCTCGAGAAGAAGGTGTCCGGCGAACAGTTCTTGTTCCTCTCGCCGTATCCCGGGCTCGATCACCCGCTGTCGCTGCAGAGCTGGGGACACCAGCTGAAGCTCGACTCGGCCGGTGATCCACGCGTGGACCAGTTCATCACCGCACTGCGTCGCAACGCCACGCCCGGCGTCTACCGGGAGAATCCGTCGGAGGCCGCGTACCCCGAAACCCAAGCCGCGTGCGCGGCCATCCCGGGCGCGTTCGATCCGAGCAACCCCCCGCCTGCCGATCAGGGAGAGCCCGGACCAGACGCGGTGCAGATGGACGGCGCGGGCGGGATTCCCGCCTCCGACGAGAACGCCGGTGCCGGCGCGCCGATGCCGGCAGGCTGAGGAGTCGACCGATGACCGAGGAACACACCGAGACGGGCGGCGATGGCACGGACCACCACGCGACCGAGCTCGCTGCCTCCCGACGGACCTTGCTCACCTCACTCGGGGTGGTGGCGGCACTGCTGGTCGGGCTGGCTCTCGGCCTGCTGATCGCCGCGATGCTGCACAGCGACGACCCGAAGGCCGAGGAAGCCCCGGCGGCAGATTCCGCGGCCGTCGGCTTCGCGCAGGACATGATCCGCCATCACGAACAAGGCGTGGAGATGTCCACGATCGAGCTCGAGAACGGCACCGATCCGCAGGTCCGGAGCATGGCGTTCGACATCCTCACCGCACAGAGCAACGAGATCGGGCAGATGCAGTCGTGGCTGACCCGATGGGGCTATCCACTGATCAATCCTGATCCCCCGATGACCTGGATGGGCCACGAGATGGCCGCGGGTGCGCCGACCTCGCCGCCCGCAGTCGGCCACGACCACGACCACGGCGACCATGCCGATCACGACATGAGTTCGATGCCGCCGGGGTCGATGCGGCCGGCCGGCACCGACGTCGCGCCCATGCCCGGCATGGCCACGATGGCCGAGATGGACCGGCTCCGGAGCCTGCGCGGCACCGCTGCCGACGTCTACTTCCTCCAGTTGATGCTGCGACACCATCAGGGCGGTCTGCCCATGATGGAGTACGCCGCGGACCCGGCCACCGTGTCCGAGGACTACGTCCGCAACCTGGCCACGGCGATGAAACAGACACAGGACAAGGAGATCGCCGTCATCGAGCAGATGCTCGCCGAACGGGGTGCCACGCCACTACCGCTGAACTGAACGCATCCTGCGCTCAGGTGCGGGTCCACCGCGGCAGGCTCATCGCCGCCGACATGAGGAAGCAGATCGCCCCCACGAAGGTGCTGCCGCTCGCCACACCGTCGCTGACCGTCTGGCCTGCCGACGTCACGTAGGCGCCGACTGCCGACACGCCGAACGCGATGCACCCCAGCAGATTGAGCTGTGTCGCCCACCAGTCGCGCAGGCGGGGCGCCCAGAACCCGACGGAGTGCGAGAACACGACCATCGCGAGGACGCCGCTCACCAGGAAGGCGACCGACCCGGCCGCATCCGGGGACCACACGCGACGACGGTCCTCGGTGATCGTGTCGGCGTGCAGCGCCGCCGCCGTGCTCACGTTGAACAGCAGTGTGCCGCCGAACTGTGTTGCGGCGGAGAGCCACTCGCCACGGAACTGCCTGCTGCCGTCCGGGTTCGAGGTGCTCGCCGCACCGCTGAGCGCGAATTGGATCAACGCCGCGCCGGTGAAGAACCATGCGCCGACGAAGAAGCTGAGATTCGCCGCCGAGGCGCCCGCCCACGACACGAAACCAGGGGCTGATCCCACGGCGAACAGCGCCGACCCGATCATGAATCCCCAACACTGCCTCTCCAGCGTCGCCGACAGAAGCCATCGGCCACCACCAGGTGCCGCTACGTTCGCACTCATCCCCTCATCCTGATGTGTCGACACAGGCCGTGAAAGGCGATCGGGGATAACGTGAGCCCCGTGTCGAGCCGGACCTCGACGGCGTGTCAACTCGCGGTTACCCTCAGCGGACCACCGGATCCCGACTTCTGGAGTGCGGATGCAGACCGTGACCCTCGAGACCGAACTCGAGGCCGACGCCCCGGCCGTCTGGTCGGCGATGCTGTTGCCGGCCACGTTTCTGCACGTCTGTCGCGGGCTGTTCAGCATGCCCGCGTTGGCCGACCGGACCGCCCCCATGCACCAAGGTGACTCGGGCACCGGGTGGCTGTTGGCCTTCCACATCATCCCGGCCTATCGCCACACGATCGAGGTCGTCGAGGTCGATCACGACGACCGGACGATCCGTACCCGCGAACACGGCGGTGTCCTCCGCGCGTGGAATCACACACTCCACGTGGAGCCGAACGATGGTGCCGGCAGCCGATACCGCGACACCATCGAGATCGATGCCGGACACCTCACGCGGATGGCCTGCATCGTGGCGGGAGGAATCTTCCGGTACCGACAGAGACGGTGGCGAAAGTTCGCACGCACGCTACCCGCCGGGAATTGAGACTCGCGTCCATCACACGCTCAACGCTTTTCGCGATGACGGGAGATGAGTGACCTGGAGGCCGAACCGGCCGATTCGCTGCGTTGTGGTGCCCCCGGCAGGATTCGAACCTGCGGCCTTCTGCTCCGGAGGCAGACGCTCTATCCCCTGAGCTACGGGGGCTCAACGGGCGAGAGCCAGCGTAGCGCACGCACACCACCCGAACCCAATCGGGTCGGCACGACACACCGTCACGACACTCCGAGTGCCCCTGACATGCGGAGGCGCGAACCACCCTCGCCACGCACGACGTGCAGCTGGGCCGGGATACGTGCCCGCAGCTCGTCGACGTGGCTCACCACACCCACGACACGCCCACCCGAGCGGAGCTCGTCGAGCACCCCCATCACGAGGTCGAGCGCCTCCGGATCCAGTGCACCGAATCCCTCGTCGATGAAGATCGTGTCGAGGACGTGGCCGCCGGATTCCGCGGCGACCACGTCGGCGAGTCCGAGTGCGAGCGCTAGCGAGGCGAAGAAGGTCTCGCCGCCGGACAGGGTGGTGGTCGCCCTCACCACACCGGTGTACTCGTCGCGGACCTCGATACCGAGACCGCCGCGACGCCCGCGTGGTCCGACGGCGTCGGAATGAACGAATTCATAACGGCCCGAGGACATCTGGCGGAGCCGGACGGATGCAGCCACGAGCACCTCCGCCAGCCGCGCGGCCAGCACATAGGACCGCAGCGACATCCGCCGGGAGTTCTGTCCGCGTCCACTCACCAGCTCGGCGAGACCTTGGAGTTCGTCGTGACGCGCCCGCATCGGAGCGAGCACGTCGGCGGCCGCCCAGAACTGACTGACGTAGTCGTCGAGATCCCGCAGACGTCGAACCGCCACCGCCCGACGGCTCGCAACCTGGTCACGCACGTGCCGCGCGGCGGCCAGACTCGCGGACAGGTCGTCGGTGTCGACTGCCTCGGCCGCCATCGCCGCACGCACGTCAGCGTCCGCGAGAGTCGCCTCAGCGGTGGCGCGAATTCGCGACGCCTGCTGCGTCATCGCCTCCCACTCGGCCAGCCGCCCCTCTGACGCCAGGGCCCCGGCCGCCTCCGACGGGTCGGCGAAACCCGCCGCCGCACACTTCTCGGCCAGCCGGTCGACGGCCTCCCCGCGACGCCGCCGGATGCGGACGAGTTCGTTGCGCGCGTCGCGCAGGCGGGCCGCCCGACGACACAACTCCGCCAACTCGGCGCGTCGTTGCGCCACACCGGTACGCCCACCGGTCGCCTCCGCGACATCGGCATCCAGCTCGTCGAGCGTCTGGCGCAGCGCGGCGAGACGCTCACGTCGACCTGCCTGCGCGGTCTCGGCAGCGCTCAGTTCGGCACGGATCTTCTCGACCTCGGCCTCGATGGCTTTCAGCGCCGCCTCGAGCTGCGGGACGCGTTCTGCGGACCGAACCGCGTCCTCGAGGTCCGCGGCGATGCGCGCCCGGTCGGCGTCGACCTCGTCGGCGGCGGTGTTCGCGATGGTGGCGTCGAGGTGTGTGCGTCGTTCGACGAGCGCAGCGCGATCCGACTCCGCCGCCGACCGGCTTTCCGCGGCGAGCTGGGCGGCCTCGACGGCTTCGGCTTCCTGCGCCTCCCCCACCGTGGTCGCCTCATCGCTCACGGCGGGTCGCGGATGTTCGATCGATCCACACACCGCGCACGGCTTCCCGTGCCCGAGCGCAGATGCGAGTTCGGCCGCCATCCCGCTCAGCCTGCGCTCCCGGACATCGAGCACGTGTTCACGCGCATTCGCGTGCCGTTCCCGCGCCTCGAGAAGCCGCTGTTCGGCATGCTCGATCTGCGGCGCGAGCGCGGCGCGCTGGGCGATGGCGTGGGCGATGGCGGCGATGCGGTCGCGTTCGGCGTGCAGGCGCGGCAGTTGCGCCCGAGCCGCGACGGCACGCGCCAGTTCTGCCGCCGCCTTCTCGCGCCGCTGTGGTCCCTGCGCGAGACGGGAGGTCATCTCGCCGATGCGACGCTCAGCCGCCGCGGTCTCGTCGTCGATGCGGTCGATGTCGGCGACCAGCGCCGGTCGCCGTGCGACGCGACCGGCCAACGGCTCCCATCGCCCGGACTCCGCGGTCCAGCGCTCGATCGCCGCATCGAGTGCACCCTCGACACTGCTACGACACAGGGCGGCGCCCTCGTCGAGTGCAGCCAGTTCGGCTTCGAGACGGGCGCATTCCGCCTCGGCACTTGCCAATCCGGCCGCCGCACGATCGCGGTCCTCGAACACCGATGCGATCGGTGCGGCACGACGACCGGCCTCGAGTGCCGCCGCGGCCGCGGTCAATTCCACTTCCCCGTCGGCAAGCTGGGCCAGTCGTGCAGCGGCCTCGTCACCCCGACGTCGGCACTCCACCAGCCGGGCCCCGCGATCGTGAGCGGCCTGCGCACGATCGAGTTCGGCTTGCGCACCGGTCAACTCGTCCTCACCCTGGGCCGCATCCGTGCGGGCCGCGTCCAGACAGTTCTGTGCCCACTCCATGTCGGGCTCGGAGACCTCGGTGCCACCGAGGGCGACGATCTGACCGGCGATACGGTCGACCGCCGACGTCTTCTCCGCCAATGCGGCAGCGCTCTGCCTGGCACGATCGCGCAGCCACTCTTCGAGATCCCCGAAACGCTCGGTGTCGAAGAGCCTCTCCAGCAGCCCTTCCCGATCCTCGGACGTCGCCCGCAAGAATCGTGCGAACTCCCCCTGGGGCAGCAGGACGACCTGGAAGAACTGGTCGGCGCTCATCCCGAGGAGTCGGCTGACCGCCTCACCGATCTCCGGCAGACGGGTCAGATCCGGGCCCGAGTCATCGAGCCACACCAACGTGGCCCGTGCGTTGACCTTGGTGGTGCCGGTACCGCGCTTCTTGGGCCGGTGGTGGTCGGGCGACCGGGTGATGCGCAGCAGGCGCCCGCCGATCGTCGCCTCCATCTCCACTTCCGGCACCTGGTCGGACGACGAATGGTCCGAGTGCAGGCGGCGGTTGGTGTCCCGGGCACCCGGCACCCGACCGAAGAGCGCGAAGGCCACGCCGTCGAGCACCGTCGTCTTGCCGGCGCCGGTCTGCCCGTGCAGCAGGAACAGACCGTCACCCGCGAGGGAGTCGAAGTCGACCACGACCTCGTCCGCGAACGGGCCGAATGCCCGCATCCGCAAGCGGTGCAGTCTCATGCCGACTCCGCCACATCCGCCTCGATCTCGAAGAGAGCCCACTCTCCGCCGGCCCCTCCATCGGATTCGGGTTCGCCGACCACCGCCCGGACCGCGCGGTCGACGAGGTCGCGCTCCCGCGTCGTGGGGGCATCACGCACATCGGTGACGAAGGCGGCGACGATATCGGCATCGGTGCGGCCATGTACCCGGGACCGGTAGTCGAGTCCGGCACCGAGATGCGGGCGCTCCCAACGCACATGCACCGCATGCGGAAAACGTTTCCGCAGCTGACGCATCGCGTCGACCGGGCGGACGGGATCTGTCAGGACCGCCTCCACGTAATGGTCCTCCATCTGGCGCAGCGACCCGTCGGTCAGCAACTCGGCGAGAGTGCCTGCCAGCGAGCTCAATCCGCGGATCCGCGGGAGCTCGCGGGCACGTACCTCCGCGACACCATGCGCGTCGAGTTCGATGATCCACACCGACTTGCGGTCGGACCGCTCACCGAACGAGTACGGCAGCAACGAGCCGCTGTAGCGGATCGTCTCGCCGAGTCGCTGAGGCGAGTGCAGATGCCCCAGAGCGACATAGTCCACTCCGGAGAAGTTCTCTGCACCAACGGTTTCCACTCCACCGACACTGATGGATCGTTCGGACCCGGACGCCAGCGCGCCCACCACGAAGGCATGTGCGGCCACCACCGATCGGGCGGATCTGGAGGCCAGATCCGCCCGCACCCGGTCCATCGCCGCACTCAGGACCTCCGCATGACTGCGGGCGTCGTCGACACCGAGGTGGCGTCGCGCCGTCTCCGGCTCGAGATACGGGATGCCATAGATCGCCACCTCCCCGAACTCGTCTCTCAGGGTGACCGGTTCGTCGATCGCCTCGATCGCGGTCCGCAGGTGCAGCCCACCCGCCGCGGCGAATGCCGACCCGGCCCCGAGCCTGGTCGGCGAATCGTGATTGCCGGAGGTGATGACGATCTGCGCACCCGCTGCGGCGATCTCGGCGAGCCCACGGTCGTAGACGCGGACCGCGTCCGCGGACGGTACCGAACGGTCGTACACGTCACCGGCGACCACCACGACATCGGCCGACTCCTCGGCGACGATCGCAGCAAGGTGTGACAGCGCAGCCATCTGGTCGTCGAGCAGCTCGACGCCGTGGAAGGTCCGACCCAGGTGCCAGTCGGAGGTGTGGATGATGCGCATGCGCATCACCCTACGAGCGCCTCCCGACAGACTGTGGGAGGCCATGCCGCCACCGATGGCACCCGACCCCGCCACGGTGGACGGGGTCGGTGCAGTCGGTCGTCGCGGAGGCGATCAGCTGATGGCGACCTGCCCGGTCGCGGCGTCCTCACCCGTTTGGTCCGCCGCCGGCGAAGGAGCACCCTGCGGGCTCTGATGCCTCGGCTTCACGAAGAACAGCGCGGCGACCACCCCCAACAGGAGCACTGCGGCAGGCAGATACAGCGACTGACCCATCGCGGTGGCGAAACCGCCACGCACCATCTCCGGCAGTTGGCCGCCTGCGCTGTGGTGCTCGGTGTCCACGCCGGGCAGTTGCGCCGCGAGCCGGGTCTGCATCAGCGCGCCCACCGCCGCACTGCCGAGCACCGACCCGATCATCCGGGTGGTGTTGTAGACACCGGCACCGGCGCCGGCCTGATGCCATGGCAGGTTGCGGGTCGCGGTGGCGGCCAACGGCGCCCAGATGCCCGCCGACGCGATACCCATCAGACACATCGGGATGATCAACTGCCACACCGGTGTCGCCGGCCGGGCGATCATGCCGAGCCAGCCGACGGCCACTGCGTTGAGCAGCAGCGATGTCGCGATGATCGCGCGGGGATGGACTCGGTCGAGGACTCTGCCCACGAACGGCGCCAGGACACCGGTGAGCAGTGCCATCGGGACCATCATGACCGCCGAGCGAGTGGGCGTCATACCACCGACGAGCTGCAGGAAGAACATCGTCGGGATCATCAGTCCGGATATCGCGAATCCCATCGAAGCGATACCGATGTTGGCCAAGGAGAAGTTGCGATCACGGAACAACGAGAGCGGCACCAGAGGCTCACCCCTGATCCGCGACTGCCAGTAGACGAAGAGTGCCATCACCGCGATGCCACCGACGATGAGCGTCCAGATCCACGCGTTCCAGTTGTACTTCTCACCGTCCTGGATGCCGAACACCAACGCGGACAAACCGACTGCCGACAAGACGACGCCGATCCAGTCGAACTGGTGGTCATGTGTCTCGACGTCGGGAACGAGCATGTACGCCAGGATCAGACCGATGATCCCGACCGGGATGTTGACGAAGAAGATCCACTCCCAGCCGAGGCTGTCGGTGAGGATGCCGCCGAGCAACGGGCCGACCAGCGTGGCCACGCCCGCCACCGTGCCCCAGACACCCATTGCGGCGCCACGCTTCTCGGGCGGGAAGATCCGCGTGATCAGTGCCATCGTCTGCGGCGTGATCAAGGCGGCACCGACGCCTTGGAGTGCGCGTGCGGCGATCAGTTCGCCGATCGAGCCGGACAGTCCGCACCAGACGCTCGCGACGGTGAAGACGAGCAGACCGATCTGGTACACGCGTTTGGGACCGAACTTGTCACCGAGACGTCCGGTGATGAGCAGCGGCACGGCGTAGGTCAGCAGGTAGGCGCTCGTCACCCAGACGATGCCGTTGACATCGGTGTCCAGCGCGGTCTGGATCTGCGGCTGGGCAACCGCCACGATGGTCATGTCGACCAGGATCATGAAGAATCCGACGCACAGCGCCAGCATCGCGGCCCAGGGTCGCGTGGTCACCTGCGCCGCGGGGGTCGGTGTGGAGGTCATTGGCCGTTCACTTTCTGATGGAGGGCACCTGCGATCACCGAGCTGCCCTGGTAGGGGGAGCCCGGGTCGTCGAGCCATTCGATGGTGGAATTGCGGAGTCGGTCGACGAGGTCATCGACCCAGTCGATCTGGGCGCGCAAGGTTGCGATGCGACAACCGATGTCGAGGAAGAACATCTCGGGTGTCCCCCGCTCCCGGACGGCGGCGGCACCGCTGTCCAACTCGGCGAGTTCGGCACGCATCGCCTCGAGCCTGGTGCTCAGGAGTTCGACGACCCGCGCGCGGGGTAGCCCATGTGCCTCGGCCAGTGCGAGGTAGAGCTCGGGGTACTCGACGGGTTGCCGGGCGACGATCTCCTCGAGGCTCTCGAACAAGGTGCGGCGGCCGAGCTCGGTGATCGAATAGACCGTTCGTTCGGGACGATTGCCCGCACGCTGGACATCGTGGACCGCGATGAGTCCCTGGGAGGCCAACCGGTCGACCGTGTGATACATCGTGCCCGGCCGGAACTTCGCCAGACGATCCTCTCGTCGTTCGACAGTCGTCTGGAACATCTCGTAGGGATGCATCGGCCGTTCCGCGACGAGGCCGAGCACCAGCACCGCCACTGGCGGCAGGGGTCCGCACGCCTTGGCTCCCACGACACCTCCCACATCATCGACCGCAAATATTCCAGCTGGAATATACCGCGCAGGGCATTGCGTGCCAAGCGTCGGCGGTCATCACTACTGTGGTCAGCATGAGCACTGACAGTGGCGAGCAGGAGCAGGGCGTCTACGTGACCACCGGCCAGGAGTTCGTGCGCGACACCAAGTACATCGAGACGCGCATCACGCGGGACGGCCGAGACGGCTATCCCGTCGAATCGGGGCGATATCGACTCGTCGCCGCCCGTGCATGTCCCTGGGCGAACCGGACCCTGATCGTTCGACGACTCCTGGGACTCGAGGACGCGATCTCGCTGGGACTGTGCGGCCCCACGCATGACGCCGACTCCTGGACCTTCGATCTCGATCCGGGCGGCGTCGACCCGGTGCTCGGCATACCGCGCCTGAAGGATGCCTACGAGAAGCGATTCCCCGGCTATCCGAAGGGGATCACCGTTCCTGCCGTCGTGGACACCCACACCGGCGAGGTGGTCACCAACGACTTCCCGCAGATCACCATCGATTTCGAGCTCGAGTGGACCGAGCACCACCGTGCGGGTGCGCCCGAGCTGTACCCCGAGCGGCTGCGCGACGAGATCGACGAGGTCAACCGCGGCGTTTACACAGAGGTCAACAACGGCGTGTACCGGTGCGGCTTCGCGGGCAACCAGGATGCCTACGACAAGGCCTACGCGCGCTTGTTCACCAAGCTCGACGAACTCTCCGACCGCCTCCGCAGCCGTCGATACCTGGTGGGCGACACCATCACCGAGGCCGACGTGCGCCTGTTCACCACGCTCGCCCGATTCGATCCCGTCTACCACGGCCACTTCAAGTGCAACCGCAGCAAACTGTCGGAGATGCCGGTGCTGTGGGCGTACGCACGCGATCTGTTCCAGACCCCGGGGTTCGGCGACACGACCGACTTCGCTCAGATCAAGAGGCATTATTACGTGGTCCATCGCGACATCAACCCGACCGGCGTCATCCCCGACGGGCCCGACCTCAGCTCCTGGCTGACGCCGCATCACCGCGACGAGCTCGGCGGCCGTCCGTTCGGCGACGGCACTCCGCCCGGCCCGCCCGAGCCCGCGGAGGTTGTCTCCCCGGAGGGTCGGGTGCCCGCAGATGGCTGACATCACCGGACGCACCACCGGACTCACCGGGCCCGGCGCGGGACAGCGCCCGCCGGGCAAAGCCGTCGAGGTCACGGGCGGCCTGCTCGATCGTGCGCAGCGACTCCAGGGCCCGGCGGTGGCGAAGTACGTGCGAAACCTGCGCGCAGCGCACCCCGAGGAATCACCGGCACAGATCATCGCGCGACTCGAGAAGCGCTATCTGACCGCCGTCACCGGATCCGGTGGGGCCGTGGGTGCCACCGCGGCGGTGCCGGGTGTCGGCACGATGACGGCGCTCGGCGCGATGACGGGTGAGACCGCGTTCTTCCTCGAGGCCTCTGCGCTGCTGGCCCTCTCGATCGCCGAAGTGCACGGTATCCCGGTACACGATTCGGAACGCCGCAAGACCCTGGTACTCGCGGTCGCACTCGGCGAGGAAGGAGTGGTCGCGCTCGGCCGACTGGTGGGCACCCAGGGCGGGGCGCTACGCCGACTCGGGGGTGCGGCCATCCCCGGCGGGGGCCTCGGCAAGCTCAACAAGACCCTCGTCAACAAGGTCACCAAGAAGTACGCCATCAAACGCGCGCCCCTGGTCTTCGGCAAACTGATGCCGGCCGGCATCGGCGCGATGATCGGCGGCGTCGGCAACCGAGCCCTGGGCAAGCGTGTCATCGCCAACTCCCGGGAGGCGTTCGGCCCACCACCGACCACCTGGATCATCGACGGGCAGATCGTCGGCGACACGGGCCTCCCGGGCGCCGGCCGGCGCGATCTGGATCGGTGACCCCCTCGCTCGCGACCGAACCGCGATCGACCCGGCCGCGACCGGGGTCCTCGCCACCCGACTCGTCGACACCCCGGCCATGGATCCGTCGACTGGCCGCCGAGTGCTGGCGGTTCCGGACCCTGGTGGTCATCACCCTGGCGGTGACCGTGGTCGCCGTCGCCGTGGATCTGGTGGCACCGCTGCTCGCCAAGGCCGCGATCGACCACGCCACCGGCGCCGTGCACGACGGTCTCTCCATCCAGACCATCGTCGCGGCACTGCTCGGCCTCGCCGTCATCCGCTACGCCTGTCAGTTCGGGCGTCGGCTCACCGCCGGCCGATTGTCGATATCCGTCCAGAACGCGCTGCGTCTGCGACTGCTCGACACCCTGCTCCATCTGGACGGTGCTGCGCAGAACCAGATTCGGACCGGTCAGATCGTCTCGCGGTCGATCTCCGACCTGCAGATCCTGCAGGGCCTGCTCGCGATGGTGCCGTTGTCGGCTGGTGCAGCGGTGCAGGTGGTCCTCGCCATCGGCATCATGGCATACCTGTCGCCGCTGCTGACCTGCGTCGCGCTGCTGATCTTCCCGCTGGTCGGGTTCGTCGTCTTCCGGACGCGCCGCAAGCTCTTCGCGGCGACGTGGTCGGCGCAACAGGCCGCCGCCGACGTCGCGCAACACGTCGAGGAGACGGTGACCGGTGTCCGCGTGGTGAAGGGCTTCGGACAGGAGGACCGAGCGGTCGACGAGCTCGTCGGCCTCGGCGCGCGGCTCTATTCGCTGCGTCTACGGGCCGGCAAGATCAACGCGCGCTTCACCCCCACGATGGCCGCCATCCCGCAGCTCGGCATGGTCGCGGTGATCGCTGTGGGCGGTTACCTCACCATGCACGGGCACATCACCGCGGGCACGTTCCTGGCGTTCGCCACCTACGTCGCCTCGATGACCGCGCTCGCCCGCCTGCTGACCAACGTGGTCGTCAGCGCGCAGTTGGCGAGGGCGGCCGTCGACCGCGTGTACGACGTGATCGAGCATCCGCACGATCCGGCGGAATCGAACACCGAGACCCTGCCCGATGTCCCGCTCGGACTCAGGCTGCGCGGGGTCGGGTTCTCCTACGGCGACCGGCCCGTCCTGTCGGGTGTCGATCTCACGGTCGAGCCGGGTGAATGCGTCGCGGTGGTGGGCAGGCCGGGATCGGGCAAGTCGACGCTCGCCGATCTCGCCGGGCGCTATCACCGGCCCGACTCCGGCGTCGTCGAACTGCTGTCGGCCGACGGCGCGCACCCCGTCGACAACCTCGCGCCAGATGCTCTGCACCGCGCGGTGTCGGTGGTCTTCGACGAACCGTTCCTGTACTCCGACACCATCGCCGCCAACATCGCACTCGGGCCGGGCGGGCCGGCGACGACCGACGGTGCGCCCAGTGCACGCCTCCTCACGGCGGCCGAGCGCGCCGACGCGTCCGAGTTCGTCGAGGGCCTGCCCGACGGCTTCGACACGGTGGTCGGTGAGCGCGGACTCACCCTGTCCGGTGGGCAACGTCAGCGAGTGGCGTTGGCCCGCGCGCTCTACGCCGATCCCCGCATCCTCGTTCTCGACGACGCCACCTCGGCGGTGGACGCGACCACCGAGTCCCAGATCCTGCATGGGCTGCGCGCCGAACGCCGCACGATGCTGTTGCTCGCACACCGCCGGTCCACCCTGGCCCTCGCCGATCGCGTCGCCGTCCTCGACGAGGGCCGGATCGTGGACGTCGGTACCGTCGCCGAACTCGACGACCGGTGTGAACTGTTCCGCTCCCTGATGTCGTCCGCCGACCCGGAACAGGCGGGCCGACGCGCCGTTCATCGACCGCCGCCCGCCCTGGAACTCGACCAACTCTGGCCCGACGATGCTCCGGTGGCCGATGATCCGACGGTCCACCGGCCACCCGCCCCGGCGACCGGCCCCGGAGGTGCGGGTCCCCGGGGCGGCGGCGGGATCGGTGGCGCCCTCGGTTCGATGCCTGCCACTCCGGAGGTGCTCGCGGCGGTGGACGCGCTGCCGCCCGCCGACGAGCGCCCCCAGGTCGACGTCGCCGCGGCGCGTTCCGAGAGCCGATCGTTCTCACTGCGCGGACTGTTGCGCCCGGTGCGATGGTTGATGGGGGCGGCCATCCTCGCGATCGCGGTGGACACCCTCGTCGGACTGGCGTTCCCGTCCCTCGCGCGAGCAGTGATCGACGCCGCCACCCACGCCGACGAATCCACGCTCTGGCGCGCCACCGCCATCGGGGTGGTGCTGGTGGCCGTGGGCTGGGTCGGGTCGTCGGTGGAGATCGTGTTCGCCACCCGGGCGGGCGAGCGCGTCCTGTTCGGCCTCCGCGTGCGCAGTTACGCCCACCTGCAGCGACTCGGACTGGACTATTACGAGCGCGAATTGTCCGGACGCATCATGACCCGGATGACCACCGATGTGGACGCGTTGTCGACCTTTCTCCAAACGGGCTTGTCGACAGCCGTGGTCGCGGCCTTCACGCTCGTCGGCGTGTCCGTCGCACTGGTGATCACCGATCCCCTGCTCGGCGCGCTGATGCTCCCGGTGTTCCCTGTCCTGATCGTCGCAACGGTGATCTTCCGACGCATCTCGTCGGTCGCGTATACCCGGTCCCGCGAGCTCGTCAGTCTCGTGAATGCCGACTTTCAGGAGAACATCGCCGGCATCAAGACCACCCAGACCTATCGCCACACCTCGGCCGCGACCGCCCGCTTCACCCGTCGCACCTTCGACTGGGTGCACGCCCGCATGGTGTCGCAGAGGGCGATCGCCACCTACTTCCCGTTCATCACGTTGATGTCGGACATCGCGTCGGCCGTCGCGATCGCGGTCGGCGCCCACCAGATCAGCACCGGCTCGTTGTCGGCGGGCACCCTGGTGGCCTTCGTCCTCTACCTGTCCATGTTGTTCGGCCCCGTCCAGCAGCTCTCCCAGGTGTTCGACGGATACCAGCAGGCGGTGGTCGGGCTGCGCCGTATCTCCGATCTCCTCGCGACCCCGAGTTCGCTGACCCGGCGCGACGACGTCGTCGCCACCCCCGCCAACGGCTTCGACGGTCACGCCGGCCTCGACGACGTGAGTTTCCGCTACCGCGGCGCCGAGCGCGACGCACTCTCGGAGATCGACCTGACGATCCCGCCCGGGACGTCCCTCGCGCTGGTCGGCAAGACCGGCGCGGGGAAATCGACCATCGTCAAGCTCCTCGCCCGCTACTACGACCCGACGTCGGGCGCGGTCCGGATGGACGGCACCGATATCCGTGACTTCGCGCTCGCCGACTATCGAGCACACCTCGGCGTGGTCCCCCAGGAGCCACACCTGTTCGCCGGAACGGTCGCGGAGAACATCGCCTACGGCCGGCCGGACGCCGATCGGCAGGCGATCGCCGCGGCCGCCCATGCCGTCGGTGCCGCCGGGATGATCGCCGGATTACCGGGCCGGATGAACCACCCGATCGGGGAACGCGGGCAGGGCCTGTCGTCAGGCCAGCGGCAACTGATCGCGCTCGCCCGCGCCGAACTCGTCGAACCCGATCTGCTGCTCCTCGACGAGGCGACCGCGACGCTGGACCAGGCGACCGAGGCGCTGGTGCTGGCGGCCGGCGAGGCACTCACCCGCCGCCGCACCTCGGTGATCGTCGCCCACCGCCTCGCCACGGCGGCCCGCGCCGACACGATCGCGGTGGTCGATCAGGGCCGAATCGTCGAGCGGGGAACTCATACGGAGCTGCTGGCGTTGGGACAGAGGTACCGCGCGTTCTGGGAAGCTGGTGTCGCACCCGACGCAGACGGTATAGCCACCGCTGGTGACCAGCAGCTCAGGTGAGTCGGACAGTGAGGTCCACCGCACGTCGTGCATGACGCACGCGTACCATCGGCAGGTGGTTTGCCGATAGTCTTCACAAGGGACTTCTCGGTGACAAGCGACCCGACACCAGAGGGAATTGAGGCGAGATACCGCTGTGAGCAGTTCGATTTCAGATTTCGGACAAAATACGTGGCTGGTCGAGGAAATGTACCAGCAGTACAAGAAGGACCCCACGTCAGTTGATCCGAGCTGGCACGAGTTCCTCGCCACTTACGACCCGAGCGTGAACGGCGTGTCCGAGGCGGGCACGACCGCCGGCAACAACGGCGCGGCCTCGGGTGCCGGCACCACCGAGAGCGCCCCGGCCGCCGCGACGTCCGCCACAGCGCAGACGCCCGCGCCCACCACCAAGGCCTCGAGCTCGCAGAACAAGCAGGTGACACTCGACCAGCAGCCCACCGCCAGCACCCCGGCACGCAAGTCCGGACCCGCGCGGGAATCGACTGCCACCAAGGCGGCATCGGGCCAGAGCACCGCGAGCCGCGACGGCTCGTCCCGGTCGCACAACAAGGCGAAGAGCCCGGTGGACGCGGCCGGCTCGACCCCCTCGGAGGACGAGAACAAGGTACTGCGCGGCCCGGCTGCGGCGATCGCCAAGAACATGTCCGCGTCGCTCAAGGTGCCGACCGCGACAAGCGTGCGCGCCATCCCGGCGAAGCTGATGATCGACAACCGCATCGTCATCAACAACCATCTCGCCCGCACCCGCGGCGGCAAGATCAGCTTCACCCACATCCTCGGGTACGCGATCGTCCAGGCGATCAAGGCATTCCCGAACATGAACCGCCATTTCGCCGAGGTCGACGGCAAACCCAACGTCGTCACCCCGGCCCACACCAACCTCGGTCTGGCCATCGATCTGGTCGGCAAGGACGGTAACCGCACACTCGTGGTCGCGGCCATCAAGGGTTGCGAGACCATGGGTTTCGCCGAGTTCTACTCCGCTTATCAGGACATCGTGCGCCGCGCGCGCGACGGCAAGCTGACCGGTGACGATTTCGCCGGCGTGTCCATCTCGCTCACCAACCCGGGAACGATCGGCACCGTCCACTCCGTGCCACGCCTGATGAAGGGCCAGGGCGCGATCATCGGTGCCGGTGCGATGGAGTACCCCGCCGAGTTCCAGGGTGCGAGCGACGAGCAGATCGCCGAACTCGGTGTCGGCAAGCTGATGACGCTGACGTCGACGTACGACCACCGCATCATCCAGGGTGCTGAGTCAGGCGACTTCCTGCGGACCATCCACGAACTGCTCCTCGACGACGCGTTCTACGACGAGATCTTCACCGCGTTCCACATCCCCTACGAGCCGGTCCGCTGGCGTCGTGACATCCCGGCCGGACTCGTCGACAAGAGCACCCGGGTGCTGGAACTCATTGCCGCGTACCGCAGTCGCGGTCATCTGATGGCCGACATCGATCCGCTGATGCTCGACAGTGACGCGCGGGCGAGCCATCCAGACCTCAACGTGCTGACCTACGGCCTGACCCTCTGGGATCTCGACCGCGCTTTCAGCGTCGGCGGATTCCACGGCCAGGACAAGATGAAGCTTCGCGACGTGCTGTCGATTCTGCGCGACGCATACTGCCGTCACATCGGTGTGGAGTACACCCACATCCTGGAACCCGAGCAGCAGCGGTGGGTACAGGAACGCGTCGAGGTCAAGCACGTCAAGCCGCCGGTCGCCGAGCAGAAGTACATTCTGTCCAAGCTCAATGCGGCGGAGGCTTTCGAGACCTTCCTGCAGACGAAGTACGTCGGACAGAAGCGCTTCTCGCTGGAAGGCGCCGAAGCGGTCATCCCGATGATGGATGCGGTGATCGACCAAGGCGCCGAGCACAGCCTCGAAGAAGTCGTCATCGGCATGCCCCACCGCGGCCGCCTCAACGTTCTCGCCAACATCGTGGGCAAGCCCTACTCGAAGATCTTCACCGAGTTCGAGGGCAACCTGAACCCCTCGCAGGCACACGGTTCCGGCGATGTGAAGTACCACCTCGGCGCCGAGGGCAAGTACTACCAGATGTTCGGCGACAACGAGATCAACGTGTCGCTGACCGCCAATCCCAGTCACCTCGAGGCCGTCGACCCGGTTCTCGAAGGCCTGGTCCGTGCCAAGCAGGACCTCCTCGGTGACGAGGACTCGTTCCCGATCCTGCCGCTGATGCTGCACGGCGACGCGGCCTTCGCCGGTCAGGGTGTGGTCGCCGAGACGTTGAACATGGCGATGCTCCCGGGGTACCGCACCGGCGGCACCATCCACATCGTGGTGAACAACCAGGTCGGTTTCACCACCGCGCCCGAGCATTCCCGTTCGACCGAGTACTGCACCGACGTCGCAAAGATGATCGGCGCGCCGATCTTCCACGTCAACGGCGACGACCCCGAGGCGTGTGTGTGGGTCGCGAAGCTGGCCGTCGACTACCGGCAGGCCTTCGGCAAGGACGTGGTGATCGACCTCGTCTGCTTCCGTCGCCGCGGCCACAACGAGGGCGACGACCCGTCGATGACCCAGCCGGCGATGTACGAGGTGATCGACACCAAGCGCGGCGTCCGCAAGAGCTACACCGAAGCCCTGATCGGTCGTGGTGACATCTCGACCAAGGAGGCCGAGGACGCGCTGCGTGACTACCAGGGTCAGCTCGAGCGCGTGTTCAACGAGGTCAAGGAACTCGAGAAGTACAGCGCCGAGCCGAGTCCGTCCATCCAGGCCGATCAGACCTTGCCGACCAAGCTGGTGACGGCCGTCGACAAGGAGGTCCTCACCAGCATCGGTGATGCATTCGTGAACGTCCCCGAGGGGTTCACACCGCATCCGCGGGTGAAGCCGGTGCTCGAACGTCGCCAGGAGATGTCGCGCCACGGCGGTGTCGACTGGGCGTTCGCCGAGCTCCTGGCGTTCGGTTCGCTGGTCCTCGAGGGCCGCACCGTCCGGCTCTCCGGGCAGGATTCGCGCCGCGGTACCTTCACCCAGCGCCACTCGGTGCTCATCGATCGCGACAGCGGCACCGAGTACACCCCGCTCAACCACCTCAAGCCGGTGAACGGTGACGATGCCGACGGCAACGGCGGCCGCTTCATGGCCTACGACTCGCCACTGTCCGAGTTCGCCGTGGTCGGTTTCGAGTACGGCTACTCGGTCGGCAATCCGGACGCCCTGGTGATGTGGGAGGCCCAGTTCGGTGACTTCGTCAACGGCGCCCAGTCGATCATCGACGAGTTCATCTCGTCCGGTGAGGCGAAGTGGGGCCAGCTGTCCGACGTCGTCCTGCTGCTCCCCCACGGACATGAGGGACAGGGGCCCGACCACACCTCCGGTCGTATCGAACGCTTCCTGCAGTTGTGCGCCGAGGGCTCGATGACCGTCGCAGTTCCGTCGACGCCGGCGAGCTACTTCCACCTGCTGCGTCGCCACGTGCTCGACGGCATCAGCCGCCCTCTGGTCGTGTTCACGCCGAAGTCGATGCTGCGCAACAAGCAGGCGGTCAGCCCGATCGAGGACTTCACCGATGACAAGTTCCGGTCGGTCATCGACGACCCGAGGTTCATCTCGGGCGACGGCGATCGCAACAAGGTCAAGCGCGTGCTGCTGGTGAGCGGCAAGCTCTACTACGAGCTCGCCGCCCGCCGCGACAAGGAGAAGCGCGACGACATCGCGGTGGTCCGGATCGAGCAGCTCTATCCGGTGCCGCACCGTCGTCTCCGCAACACCCTCGAGCAGTACGGCAACGCCGACGACTTCGTCTGGGTGCAGGAAGAGCCGGCCAACCAGGGGCCGTGGCCGTTCCTGGGCCTGTGGCTGCCCGAGATGCTGCCCGACCTTCTCAAGGGGCTGCGCCGCGCCTCACGTCGCCCGATGTCGGCGCCGTCGTCGGGCTCGAGCAAGGTGCATGCCGTCGAGCAGCAGGAGATCCTCGACGAGGCGTTCGGCTGATCTGACGTCTCGAGAGTGGCGGGTGCCCTGGGCACCCGCCACACTTGTCTCGACGCCCCCGGCCGCGCTCCACCCGACCCCCGCCCGCCGGCCACCCGGCCGGCCGGGCCCTACCCGCCGACAGCAACGTGTTTCGCGCCGACAGCAACACCACGAACCTCAGAAGTAGCCTCCACGCGACCGCAACGCACGCTCGATCTCCATCACCACTCCCCACGGATCGGTCCGGAGCCGGGCCGCGTCGATGCGGATGATGATCCAGCCGAGTTCGCGCAGTCGCGCGTCGCGAGTCTCGTCCCGCGCCCGCTGCGCCGGTGATGTGTGGAAATCCGCACCATCGAACTCGATCGCGATCTTGGGTCGAACGTATCCGAGGTCGATGCGGGCGAAGATCCGTCCGTCGTCGTCGGCGACCTCGATCTGCAGTTCTGGGGCGGGTAGTTCCGATCGATGCATCAGCAGACGCACCCAACTCTCGGGCGGAGACTCCGCATCGCCGTCCACCAGCGGAAGGATCTGTCGCAACTGGCGAATTCCGCGGTGCCCGTCGAACCGTTCGGCATAGTGGCGCACCGCGTCTGGCTCGAAGCCGGTGGCACGCGCGAGGTCGTCGAGGTGGCCGAGCGCTCGCCATGGCGGCCCCACGCGGCCCAGGTCGAAGGCCGTCCGGACCACCGACGTCACCGCGACTTCATCGATCGCGACGACGTCGTCGGGCAGGAGGCCGGCTCGTCTCAGCACCTTGCGTCCACGCCCGGGCCGATTTCCCGCCTCCGGGCCACGGACGAGCTCGATGGTGAAATCACCGTCATACCAGAGACCACCGTGCAAGATCTTCGCCGCGATCCCTCCGACGACCACGTCGCCTGGGGCGCAGCGACGCGTCAGAGCAATTCGCTCTCGCGGCGTGAGGATCGCCGTGCGCTCCACGTACTCGTTGCCGTGTAACCGGGCGAACGCGGCGTCGAACATCTCGGCCGTCATGTCGGAGCGTGCGAGTGACTGCTTCCGCCGTACGACGCGTCTGTCGGATTCCGGAGTCGGTGTGGTCATGATGATTGGACGTACCGGGCCGCCGATCGGATTCGCCCCATCTCGCCGCCCGGGCCGGTCGTTGCCGTCGGCGGAATTTCGGTTGCTGTCAGCGCAAAACACGTTGCTGTCGGCGAGATCCCGGTTGCCGTCGGCGGGATTTCGGTTGCTGTCGGCGCGGCGTCAGGCCGGCGGGACGACGGCAGCGAGGGCCGGGAGCGCGGCACTGATCAGCGCCAGCAACTGATCGCGGTCGATCACCGGGTCGGTGAGCCATCTGATCGTGGTGTCCTCGACGAAGGAGATCCAGCCCTGGACGGTCATCTCGACGACAGGAGTCACCGCGATACCCAGCGCGGGCGCGTGATCGAGGACGCGGGCGGCCATGACGGCCCGGGTCTGGTCGAACACCTCCCGCATCGCCGGATCGGCGCTCGACGACCCGCGCATGAAGGCCATGTATGCCTCGCGGTTGTCGGTCACGTAATCGATGAACGCCGACATCGAGGCCGAGAGCATCACGAGCGGATCGCCGAGCGTGGGATCGGGCTCGGTGCACTCGAGCATCTCGGTCGCCTGCGCCCGGGCGATGCTGACGTGGAAATCCTGCTTCGACTCGAAGTAGTGGAACAGCAGCGCACGCGAGACACTCGCAGCCTCCGCGATCGCGTCGATCGACACCTGTTCGAGCGGTCGGTCGCGCACCATCTCGAGTCCGAGCTGGACGAGTTGGTCGCGGCGCGCTTCCGGACTCATCCGCGTGCGCTTGGCCGCCTGCGCAGAACCTGAGGTCACCGCCACAGTCTATGTGTCCTCTCGGTCGCGATCGGTACTGGTCGACTCCACCGTAGGCCTCTATTGATCAATATTCAATAAGCTATTGACGACTGTTCAGTAGAACCCTTATCGTGGGACCATGACAATGATCGATGTACAGATCGCCATCATCGGGGCAGGCTTCTCCGGCCTGGGCGCAGCCATCAAGCTCAAGCAGAACGGCTTCGACGATTTCGTGGTCCTGGACCGCGGTTCGGATTTCGGCGGCACCTGGCGCGACAACACGTATCCGGGCGCGGCCTGCGACGTGCCGTCGCATCTCTACTCGTATTCCTTCGCCCACAATCCGGAGTGGTCACGTTCGTACTCCCATCAGCCGGAGATCCATCGCTACATCACCGATGTCGCGGACAAGCATGCCGTCTACTCCCACACCCGGTTCCACACCGAGGTCGAGCACGCCGAGTGGCACGAGGACGAGCGTCGCTGGATCCTCGACGTGGTGCGCGACGGCCGGCGCGAACAGGTTCGTGCGCAGATCATGATCGGCGCGATCGGCCCACTCTGTGAACCCAACCTCCCCGACATCGACGGCTTCGAGGGCTACCAGGGCAAGATCGTGCACTCGGCCCGTTGGGACAACGATTACGACTTCACCGGCAAGCGCGTCGCGGTGATCGGCACAGGCGCATCCGCCATCCAGCTGGTGCCCGAGCTCGCGAAGGTGGCCGGGCGGGTCGACGTCTACCAGCGGACCGCGCCCTGGATCGTCCCGCGCACCGAACGTCCCTACTCGGCCACCGAGAAGTGGGCCTTCGCCAAGGTTCCCGGCTACCAATCGGCGGTGCGTGGCGCGATCTACGCGATGAACGAGGTGACCGCGTTCGGCCTGACCTACTCGCCCAAGTCGCTCAAGCCCGTCGAGCTGGTGTGCCGCGCGAACATCGCCCGCGCCATCCGCGACCCGGAACTCCGCGCGAAGGCGACCCCGACATTCCAGGTGGGTTGCAAGCGCATCCTGCGGTCCAACGAGTGGTATCCCGCGATCGCGCGTCCGAACGTCGATCTCATCACCGACGGCATCGCCTCCATCACAGACAACGGGATCGCCGCAAAGGACGGCACCGTTCGGGAGGCCGATGTGATCGTGGTGGCGACCGGCTTCCACGTGACCGACTCCCCCGTCTTCGACAAGATCGTCGGCGCTGCCGGACGCAGCCTCGCCAATGTGTGGGACGAGATCGGCATGCAGGGCTACAAGGGTTCGTTCGTCAACGGCTTCCCGAACATGATGCTGATGGTCGGACCGTCCACCGGGCTGGGCCACACGTCGATGGTGTACATGATCGAATCCCAACTGAACTACCTTGTCGACTATCTGAAGACGGTTCGCGCGCAGGGCATCACACGCACGGACGTCACGCTGGAGGCCCAGCAGCGATACAACGCGCAGGTCCAGCACGATCTGCGCAACAGCGTGTGGGTCAACGGCGGCTGCGCGTCCTGGTACAAAGACCACCACGGCAACATCACCACTCTGTGGCCGGGATTCACGTTCAACTTCCGTCGTATCACCAGGCAGTTCGACATCGCGGCCTACGATGTGGAGCGTCGCGGCGCGCGGGACGCCGGCGCCGAACCCGCTGTCCCGCAGTCCGCACCGGCCACCGCCTGATCGCCGCATCACACCGAACCGAGGAGTACACATGAAGGACTTTCGCGACAAAGTCGTCGTCATCACCGGCGCGGGGTCGGGTATGGGCCGTGATCTCGCGGTCAAACTCGCACGCAAGGGCGCCAAACTCGCCATCTCGGACATGAACCCGGATGGGTTGGCGACGACCGAGAAACTCGTCGCCGAGACCGGCGCCGCGGTCCACGCCCAGCTGCTCAACGTCGCCGAGCGTGAAGCTGTGCTCGACTACGCGGAAACCGTTGTGGCCCACTACGGCAAGGTCAACGTGATCTTCAACAACGCCGGGATCGCCCACCACGGGGAGATCGAACGTACCGAGTTCAAGGACATCGAGCGCGTCATGGATGTCGACTACTGGGGCGTGGTCAACGGCACCAAGGCGTTCCTGCCGCACATCATCGCGTCCGGCGACGGACACATCGTCAACACGTCGTCGCTGTTCGGGTTGCTCTCCGAACCCGGCCAGGCCGCGTACAACTCGGCGAAGTTCGCCGTGCGCGGCTTCACCGAGTCCCTCAACCAGGAGATGATCCTGGCCAAGCACCCGGTCAAGGTCACGTGTGTGCATCCCGGTGGCATCAAGACCGCGATCGCCCGCAACGCCACCACTTCCGGTGATCACGATCAGAAGAAGTCCGCAGAATTCTTCGACCGCTATCTCGCCCGGATGACCTCCGAGGATGCGGCCGACGTGATCATCAACGGCGTGCAGAAGAATCGGGCCCGGGTGCTGGTCGGGGCGGACGCCAAGCTGCTCGACCTCTGGGTGCGCCTGGTCGCATCCGGCTACCAGGGCATCACTGCACGCGTGACCGGTTGGGCACTCGGCAAGGCGAAGTGACCGCCGCCGCCGGCGGGTGGCCGTGCCGACCTACAGACCGTGTTCGGCCAGCCACCCGTTGGCGAGAACGGCGGCGGGTTCGCCCGCGGCGGCCTTTCTCGCCAGGGTCGCCAGATCCGCGGTGGTCATCTCGCCGGCCACCTTGTTGACCGTTTTCACCTGATCGCGTGACAGCGCCGCCGTCCGGTACACCGGCACCAACTGCTCGGCGCGCGGCCCCGTCGCGAGCTCCTCGTCGCCGTTCGGGGCGGCCTCGTGAGTCGATCGCGAGGGTGAGGTCTCGGCGGTGCCCGACGCACCGTCGTCCTTTGCCGATTTGGGTGCGGTGAGCGCCCGGATGTCCCCGGAGACGCCCTCGGCATCGTCGCCCGCGACGTCGAGCGGGGTGAGGAGACCGACGGCCCCACCACCGGCGACCCGCCGGACGACCGCGGAAGTGGATGGCACCGATTCCACCGGGCCGAATCGGCAGCCTGCCGCGCTGAGCGCATCGACCGTCGGTCCGTCCGGGGCCCCCACCACCACCAGCGGCAGGCCTGGCGACAGTCGCGCGCAGTCCGCCAGCGCGGTGACGCCGCCCCGGTCGGCGACCGAGGCAGCGACGAAGACCTGCGGGGTGGCCGAGACAGTTGTCGCATCGCCGACGGAGACACCTTGCGGCAGTGACCGATTCAGCTCGGTGTACACGGCATCGGCAGTGGGCGGGGCCGATTGCGGTGCGAGTTCTGCCAGCAGCCGCCCGCTGAATGCCGGAAAGAGGTCGACTGTGGTGGCATCCATGTCGTCGAGCAGGGAACGATAGGTCCCTCGCGGCACGGTCATCGAGACAGCGCTGCCGGCGTGCCGCAACGCACCCGCATAGATCTGCGCCATCACCTGCATCGACGGAGATGCGGGCGCCCCCATCACCAGCTGTCCCGCCGATGGCGCAGACTCCGAGCACCCGGCCACTGCGGCGAGGGCGAGGACCGTCAGGATCGCTGTCGCGGCACGCTTGATCACGCCACCACGTTAGCCGGAGGCCGCGATGAAACCGGCAATGGAGTCGGCGATCAACTGGACGGCGATGGCAGCGAGCAGGAGGCCTGCGATCTTGGCCAGCAGCGTGATCCCGCCGACCCCCAACACCCGGATGAGGACGGTGGCGTAGCGGAGCACGATCATCACGATGAGATGGACGCTCACGATGGCCGCCGCGATCGCGAGGTACCCACCGGTGTCACCCGCGACATTGCCGACCTCGACGATGACGGCCGCAATGGCCCCCGGCCCCGCCAGCAGCGGGGTACCCAGCGGGACCAGCGCGACGTTGACGTCGTCGCTCGCCTGCGGTTTTCCTGCGTTGCCGAGTCCGGTCAACAGCTGCAACGCGACCAGCAACAGCAGCAGACCACCGGCCCCCTGCAGGGCCGGGATACCGATGTGCACGTAGTTCAGGATGGCCTTGCCACCGATCGCGAACACACTGATCACGAACAGACTCACGAGCGGTGCCTGCCACGCCGCGCGCTTGCGGTACTCGGGCGATCGGTGGCCGACGAGGCTCAGGAAGAGCGGGATCTGCCCCGGCGGGTCCATGATCACCACCAGTGTGATCAGGGTGGTCGTGTAGACCGTTGCGTCAAAGGGCACGCGGCGATCTTACGAGTAGCATCCGAGTCGTGCCCTCGATGCCACACCTGCGCCCCGGCGGACTGGTCCCCCCGCGCCGGGAGAAGCGGCCGCTGCCGCGGATACCGGTGCCGGTGGCGCGCGCCGTCGTGGACTGTGCGGTCTACATCGACGGCCACCGCCAGGCGGGGTACATCTCCTACACCTCCGCGCTCGACCGGGTTCGCTCGACGGGCGAGGGTTTCGTCTGGCTCGGCCTGCACTCCCCCGACGACGAGCAGATGCAGGGCGTCGCCGAGGTCTTCGGCCTGCACGAATTGATGGTCGAGGATGCCGTACATGCCCACCAGCGACCCAAGCTCGAGGTCTACGACGACACCCAGTTCCTGGTCTTGCGGACGGTCAAATACGTCGAGCACGAGTCGATGGAACAGGCCAGCGAGGTGGTGGAGACCGGCGAGATCATGATCTTCGTCGGGGCCGACTTCGTCATCACGGTGCGGCACGGCGACCACACCCACCTGTCGGGCCTGCGGCGACGCCTCGAGGCCAGACCGGAGCGCCTCGTCCTGGGGCCCACCGCGGTCTTGCACGCGATCGCCGATCTGGTCGTCGACAGTTATCTCGCGGTCACCGACGAGATGGAGAGCGACATCCTCGCCATCGAGGAATCCGTCTTCGGCCCGCGGCGGTCGCTGAACATCGATCCGGTCTATCTCCTCAAACGCGAGGTTCTCGAACTGCGCCGCGCGGTGACCCCGCTGACGGGGCCGCTGGCCCGTCTCACCGGGCAGAACCCGTTGGTGCCCAAAGAGATCCGCCGGCACTTCCGCGATGTCGCCGACCACCTGACCACCGTCATCGACCGGATCGTCGAGTACGACGAGGTGCTGTCCTCGCTGATCGGCACGGCGGCCGCAAAGGTGGGGATTCAGCAGAACACCGACATGCGCAAGATCTCGTCGTGGGTCGCCATCGCAGCGGTCCCCACCATGGTGGCGGGAATCTACGGCATGAACTTCGACTACATGCCCGAACTCCACCAGCACTGGGCCTATCCCACCGTGATCGTGCTGCTGATCGTCGCATGCGCGGGACTATGGGTGGTCTTCCGCCGTCACAACTGGCTGTGATCACCCGCTAGAGTTTCGCGGCCGCCCGATCCGGCGATCGGACATCGATCCCGGCCTCGGCCCAGGCATCCCGCAGTGCGGTCGCCCCTTTGAGACGCACCCAGGCGGCCTCGTTGGCGGTGATCGGCACGGCCCGCAGGAATCGCACAGGGTCCATCGGTTCGTCGAGGGCCACTTCGCCGAGGTCATCGGCCTCCAGGAGGACGGCGGTGCATGCCGAACCGTCCCAGACCGGCTCGGAGAGATCGATCAGGGCGTCCGCCCCGATGATGAGGCCCTCGACGGCCGGCGCCGCGGCCAACGTGGCCATCCGCCGGTGCAGTCCGGGCAGTGGGGCTCCCGCGTGCATCCGGACGACGAGCTCGACTCGTGGCCCGCGCACGGGGTCGGCATGGATGTCGGTCGGCTCCGACATCGGATGGCGGGCACACCCCACCGTGACGTAGACGAGATCGTCACCGGCCAGGAAGCGCAGTACGTCGATCGGCTCGACGCCGAGGAAGGTCACCGAGGCTCGCTGCGGTTGGGCATCGAGCCGTTCGGCGAGGTATCCATTGATCCGGTCCGTCACGGCGTCGCTCACGCATCCACCGTAGTAGGCGTGATGGCCTAGCCTGAATGCGTGGTACGAGTCCTCGCGGTGGCCGATGAGGTCGTCGACTCCCTGACCTTCGGGGTCGGCATCGACGCGCGTCCCGACATCATTCTCGGTGCCGGCGACCTGCCGTTCGAGTACCTCGAGGTGCTCAGCACCCTCTGCGACGCCCCATGTGTCTACGTTCCCGGCAATCACGACCGCGACCTGACCGGTTACCGCCACAGCCGAACCGGATGGATCCGGGCGGGGCTGCCCACCGACGATCCCGGACCGCGAGGTGCGATCAACGCCGATCGACGGACCGTGACGGTGGCAGGGTTGCGGATCAGCGGGCTCGGCGGATGCCGACGTTACAACGACGGGCCCAACCAGTACTCCGACATGCAGCAGCGGATCCGCTCCTGGCGCCTGAGCTGTACCCGGGCCACCCCCGACATCCTGCTGACCCACAGCCCGGCACGCGGGGTCGGTGACGGCGACGACGTGCCGCACCGTGGCTTCGACTGCTACCACGGACTGGTGCGGTCGCTGCAGCCCACGCTGCTCGTGCACGGTCACGTCCACCCGTTCGGCGCGAAGCCGATCGACACGATGATCGGTGACGCGACGACATCGATGAACGTGGTGGGTTACTGCCAGTTCGACATCACCCCCGGCAGTCGCGAATTCCAGATCGTGAGGCGACGTCATGGCTCGTGACACCGGATTCCCGGATGCGGACGCGGAGAACGACTTCACCCGGATGCGACGGCACGCCGAGATGTCGCGGCTCGTCGCCTGGTTCACCCGGCAGCCCGCCGACGTGAACACTGTCCTGCCGTTCGACGAGGTCGTCGCCGCGCTCGGCCGGATCGGCGATACCTACCTCGGACTTGCACAGGTCGAGGTCGAGTCCATCGTCGGAAGCGTGGACCGCACAAAGGATTTCGACCGCTATTTCCGGCCCACGTCGTCGCGCATCCGGGAGCGGTGGCAGCGTCTGGCGGCGGCGCAGCGACGCGGCGAATCGGTGCCGCCGGTACGGCTCTACCGCATCGGCTCGATGCATTTCGTGCTCGACGGTCACCACCGCGTCTCGATCGCCATCGCCCGCCACCTGCACATCATCGATGCATACGTCACCGAGATCCACACGCGCATCTCGCCCGAAGGCATCAACGCCGCGTCCGACCTGATCATGAAAGACCACCGACGCCTCTTCCTGTCCCGGGTTCCGCTCGCCGGCGCACAGGCCGCGGCCATCCGCTTCTCGGATCCGTTCGACTACGCCGAGCTCTCGGAGAACGTCGAGGCGTGGGGTTTTCGGCTCAGCCAGGAGATCGGCGAGTTCCTCAGTCGCCCGGAGGTGGCCCGCCGATGGTTCGGCGAAGAATTCCTGCCGGTGGTCCGGATGGCGCGGCGTGCCGACGTCCGGCCGGACCTCACCAGTGACGCCGAACTCTATCTCTGGCTCGCGTGCGAGCGTTATCGCCTGGTGCGCAAACACATCTGGGATGACGACATCCTGCGGGAGCTACACGACCAGGGCCGACGGCGCCGACGCTGATCGTCGCCTGGCCAGACCGATTGCGAACGATCAGGGAGAACGAGGGCATGACCATCACCCCCACCGACATCGGACATCTGCGCCGCTGTGTGGATCTGGCACGAGCGGCCCTCGACGCCGGTGACGAACCGTTCGGCTCGACGCTGGTGGCCGAGGACGGGACCGAGCTCTTCGCCGATCGCAACCGGGTGTCCGGCGGCGATGCCACACAGCACCCGGAATTCGCGATAGCCCGCTGGGCGGCAACCAATCTGTCTCCGGCACAGCGTGCGTCGTCCACGGTCTACACGTCGGGCGAGCATTGTCCGATGTGTTCGGCGGCGCACGCCTGGGTCGGCCTCGGACGTATCGTGTACGCCACGTCGGGCGCTCAGCTGGGTACGTGGCTCGACGAGTGGGGCGCGGCGCCAGCTCCGGTCACGGCGTTGTCGATCCAGCAGGTCGCGCCCGGCGTCGAGGTCGACGGACCCGCCGACGAGTTCACCGACACCATGCGCGGATTACACCACGCCCGCGTCAGCCGAGACGCAGGTTAACCCCCGACGACTGATCGAACACGGCGACCTTCGAACTGTCGTAGAACAGTTCGGCCGTACCCCCGCGGGCGATCCGGGACTCCGGCGACACGCGTGCGATCATCTGGCCGCCACCGATCTCCGCCCCGGAGTCCGCGGCGAGCTCGTCGAGAGCGTCGCTGGCCGCCGGCGGCGCGTCGACCGTGAAGTACACGTAGTTGTCCGAACCCATCGACTCGATGACATCCACGTTCGCCGTCAGCGTGGACCCGTTCGACCGGGTGGCCGCATCGACGAGCGCCGCGTCCTCGAGATGCTCGGGACGGAGGCCGACCAGCACATCACCGCCGCTCTTGGCACGTTGGGCGTTGGTGACGATCTGCTGATGGTCGGGTACCGCGACCCGGCCGATGGGGGTGTCGATGCCGTCACTGCCGATCCGTCCGGGCAGGAAATTCATCGCAGGTGATCCGATGAAGCCGGCGACGAACAGATTGGCAGGTGTGTTGTACAACTCCTGCGGGGTGCCGATCTGCTGCACGTGGCCACCGCGCAGCACCACGACCCGGTCGCCGAGGGTCATCGCCTCGGTCTGATCGTGGGTGACGTAGACGGTGGTGGTGCCCAACCGGTTCTGCAGGCGGGCGATCTCGGTCCGCATCTGCACACGGAGTTTCGCATCCAGGTTCGACAGCGGTTCGTCCATCAGGAATGCCTTGGGCGAGCGGACGATCGCGCGCCCCATCGCGACTCGCTGCCGCTGACCGCCGGACAGGTTGGCGGGCTTGCGGTCCAGGTACGGCCCGAGGTCGAGGATCTTGGCCGCCTCGTCGACCTTGGCGGCGATCTCCGATTTCGACAGCTTCGCGAGCGTCAGTGGAAATGCGATGTTCTCCCGCACCGACATGTGCGGGTAGAGCGCATAGCTCTGGAACACCATCGCGATGTCCCGGTCCTTGGGTGCGCGGTCGTTGACCCGCTCCCCACCGATCCGGAGTTCGCCCGAGGAGATGTCCTCGAGACCGGCGATCATGTTGAGGGTGGTGGACTTCCCACACCCGGACGGGCCGACCAGGATGATGAACTCCCCGTCGGCGATCTCGACGTTCACCCCGTGGACCGCGGTCGACCCGTCCGGGTACTGCTTGGTGACGTTGTCCAGAACGATGTCGGCCATGGGTTATCCCTTCACCGCGCCGGAGGTCAACCCGGCCACGATTCGACGTTGGAAGAAGAGCACGAAGATGATGATCGGAATGGTGATGACCACGGCGGCCGCCGCAATCGAACCGGTGGGTTCCTCGAACTGACTGTCACCGGTGAAGTTGGCGATCGCCACCGGGGCGGTGATGGCGCGCTCGGTTGAGGTCAGCGACAGGGCCAGCAGCAGGTCGTTCCACGCGAAGATGAAGACCAGGATGGCCGCGGTCACCACGCCCGGAGCCGCGAGGGGTGCGATGACCTTGCGGAAGGCCTGCCACGGCGTGGCCCCGTCCATCTTGGCCGCCTTCTCCAGTTCCCAGGGGATCTCCCGGAAGAAGGCCGAGAGCGTGTAGATCGCCAGGGGCAGTGCGAAAGTGATGTACGGCAGGATGAGGCCGGGCCAGGTATCGAACAGACCCAGGTTGCGCTCGATGTTGAACAACGGTGTGACAAGGGAGATCTGCGGGAACATCGCGATCAGCAGTGCCGCGCCGATCAACAGCTTCTTGCCCGGGAAGTCCAGCCGAGCCACCGCATAAGCGGCCATGGTGCCCAGGATCACCGCGATCAGGGTGGTGATGAGGCCGATGCCGATCGAGTTCCGCAACGCGCTGGTGAAGGCGCTCGTCTCGAAGATGCCCGCGTAGTTGTCCCAGGTCCATTCTTTGGGGATGAAACTGCCGTCCTTGACGCTGCCCGGGGGCTTGAACGACAGACTCACGATCCACAGCAGCGGGATGATCGCATAGAGGATCACCAGGATGTTGGCGACCGACCACCAGGCCTTGTTTCCGATTCCGGTTTTCACGCGGCCCTACCTCCCCTCGTTCTCGGAACCGGGCGCCGCGGTGCCGAAGCCCTTGATGAAGATGAACGCGATGATCGCGACGCAGATGAAGATCAGGATGCTGATCGCCGAGCCCACGCCGAGGTTGAATGCCTTGAACAGGTTGTCGTAGCCCAGCATCGACACCGAATACGTGTTGTTGGACCCTCGGGTGAGCACGTAGATGTTGTCGAAGACACGGAACGCATCGAGCGTGCGGAACAGCAGTGCGACCAGGATGGCCGGCTTCATCAACGGGATGATGATGCGCCACAGGCGTGTCCACGCCCCCGCGCCGTCCACCTGAGCGGCCTTGAGCAGGTCGTCGGGCACCAGGGCGAGGCCTGCGAGGAGCAGCAGCGCCATGAACGGGGTGGTCTTCCAGACCTCCGCGAGCACGATGATGGCGAGCGACGGCCACTGCTGGGTGAGCGGCGCGCTGCCATCGGGCAGCAGGTTGGCGAGATAGCCGGTCTCCGGCGTCCACGCGTAATACCAGGAGAATGCGGCTGCCACGGTCACGATGCCGTACGGGATCAGCACGACGGTTCGGATGGTGCCCTTGCCGAAGATGGTGCGGTGCATGACAAGTGCGATCGCCATGCCGAGCACCAACTCGATCGCCACCGAGACGATGGTGATCCCGAGGGTCACCGAGAACGCCGTCCACCAGTAATTGTCCGTGAGCACGGTGGCGTAGTTCTCGAACCAGACGAAGCTGCGCTCACCGGGGGCCGAGAGACTGGACTTGTTCAGCGACAGCCAGATCGCGTACACGATCGGGTAGCCGGTGACGAGCGCCATCATGATCGCCGCGGGTGCCACGAGCCAGAACGCCAGTCGCCGCTCGGCGGCCTTGCCCTCACTCAACTTCTTGCCACCCTTGGCCGCAGCGGCCGGTCGCCGTTCGGCGACGGCGACGCCCCCGCCGGACGGCTGCGCGACAGCGGCGCCGCCGGCCTCGGACGCCGCACCGGTTGCGGGCGGGGTCCATGCGTCGGAGTACACCGGTTGCGCGCCGGTGTCACCGGTCGACGGTGGCCGGACCGACGGTTCCCGCGCCGGTGTGTCGTTCTCGGGAAGGCTGTGGCGGCCCGGTCGCGACCGCTGCTCGCCGTTGTCGCCGGTTGTCATGGGATCAGGCCCTCCCCATCGATCGCCTTGCGGACCTGGTCGGCGAGTTCGTCGACCAGCGTCTCGGGATTCCATGCACCCACCGGACTCAGTTTCGCCGTGAGCAGCGTCGAGATCGCCTGGTAGACCGGCGAAGCCGGCCGCAACGCGGCATTCCTGCTCTCGAGCTGGGTCCGGATGTCGTCACCCATGGGGTACGCAGCCTTGAAGTCCGGGTCGTCGTAGATGGACGCGATGGTCGGCGGAGTACCGCCGTCCACCGAGTAGACCTTCTGCGCTGCCTCGTTCGTCAGGCATTCGGCCGCCTTGAAGGCCGGGTCCTTCTGCTGCGAGGTACTCGCGACCGCGATGTTCACGCCACCCAGCGTGGATCTGGCCGGCAGATCCTTGCTGACCCCCGGATACCGCGCGAAGTTGAACTTGGTGCGGACCGTCTTGTTCACCGGGCCGAGTTGCGCGTCGGTGGGCGGGTTCTCGGCGTCCTCCGCCAGCATGCCTGCGTACTGCTGCATCTCGGGAAAGAACGGGACGTCGCCCGCCGCCGCATTGGACCGCATCGACGAGAACACGAACGGCCAGTTGACCTCGAAGGCCGCGCTGCCGTTCTCCATCCCCAACCGCGCCGACGACTCGTCGGAGTTCGTGAGGGACGGATCATGGCCGGGGGCGGTCGCGATCGCCTTGAGGACCCGCAACGCCTTCACGGTCGCCGCGCGGTGCGCGGGGGTGTCGTTGAGCGTGACCTTGTTCGGGTCGTCGGTGCCGACCACCGAACCCCCGGCACTCGCGAGCACCGAGTTGAACCAGACCATCAGGCCTTCATATTGCTTGCCCTGCACCATGATGTAGCTCGGCCCGCCCTTGCGGCGGATCGCCTCGGTGTCGGCGAGCATCTCGTCCCACGTGGTGGGTGCGGCAGACTTGTTGAGGTATTTGCGCATCAGATCCGGCCGATACCAGAGCAATTGGGTGTTGGTCCAGGTCGGGATCGCGTACAGGCGCTTCGCGGCGTCCTCGTCCGTCTTCCACATGGCCGTCTCGCGTGGCCCGCCCAGGTTGGTCGCGGCGACCTTGGCGGCCAAGGCTTCCGGCACCGGCTCGATCCAGCCGGCGTCGGCGAACTCCGCCGTCCACACCACGTCCATGCCCATCAGATCGAGGCCGGGGTCGTTGCCTGCGAGGCGCCGGGCCAGCTGGAGTCGCTGATCGTCGGCCGACTTCGGCAGAGGCGTGGTGACGATCTTGTACGCACCGGCGGAGTCGGCCGAGCACTTCTGCCCGACCTCGTCGATGAACGACGCGCCGTCCGCGGGCGGATAGATGTTGAGCACCTTGGGCGTGTAACCCGACCCGCAGGCCGTCACGATCGGCAGTGCCGTGACCAGCGCAGCCGCGGCCACCACCAGTTTTCGCCTTACCCCGCTTCGGGATCCGTGGCCGGGATGTCCCCCCACAGGATTTCGACCGGATTCGGAACTGCCAGCCCAGAACCGCACGCAGCCTCCTTGATGTCGTTCGCGGTGCAAGACAACGAGGCTGCACCGGTCGGCGTTTGCTGCGTAACGTTATATGTCGCAGTTCGTGACATGCAACACAATCGGCATGGGCGTGCCAGAACATGCGGGAATCGTGATCTCCGCCGAACTGCAGCGCGGTTTCACCGGGGTGAATCGCCGGTGATGTCAGGGAGTCAGGCGGCTCAACATGTCACGCGCCTTCTCGGCGCTCCGGGGGTCGCACAAGACGTCGTATCGCCCCGCGACCAGCTGCATCGTCGAGGCGAAGTCTCGCTGGCCACGCGTCGCGGCGTACGGGATGGTCGCGGAGATGAGCCCGAAGACGATGCCACCGACCAGTCCGAACAGCACGGGCGCCAGACCCGCACCGCTGACCACCAACGTCACGAGCAAGCCGAAGAACAGGCCTAGCCACGCGCCGGAAACGATGCCGCCGCCGACCACCTTGCCCCACGTGAGGCGGCCGATCACCCGCTCCACCTGCATCAGGTCGACGCCGACGATCGTCACGTCCTGGACGGTGAAGTCCTGGTCGGCCAGGTAATCGACAGCGTGCTGCGCCTCGGCATAGGTGCCGTATGACCCGATCGGCCACCCCTTCGGTGGCGTCGGCAGGCCGGGGGTCTCGCGACCCTGGCGCATCGGGTTGGTCATCTCGGATCCTCTCTCGGGTGTCTTCTCACGCCGCCGACACCGCCCGGACGCCCTCCAGGACGGTGGCAGGTGTCACGGCCTCGCCATCAAGAATGCACAGTCGTGGGCGGTGGCGCACGCGCTCGGCGCGACGGCACCGCCCGGATGTGCGCGGCGCCGGGTCCTGTACCCACTACCCTTACTCGCATGGCGTCCGTGAGCAAGGTGTTTGTGGCCAGATTGGTGGGCTTGGCCGTGCTCGGACCCGACGGCGAGTCGATCGGTCGGGTCCGCGACGTCGTCGTCGCGGTTCGCATGACGGGTCAGCAGCCTCGCGTACTCGGTCTCGCCGTGGAGTTGACCACCCGACGACGGATCTTTGTCCCGATGCTGCGTGTGACAGCGATCGAGCCCCAGGCCGTGACGCTCAACACCGGCACGGTGAGTCTGCGCCGGCTTCATCTGCGGCCGGGCGAGGCGCTCGCGATCGGACAGATCCTGGATTCCCGGGTGCGCGTGGACGATCCCGACCTCTCCGATCTCGCCGGGATGGACGTCAACGTCGTCGATCTGGGCATCGAGCGCACCCGTACCAGGGACTGGGTGGTGTCGCGGGTGGCTGTCCGCCCCGGACGCAAGGGATTCCGCCGCCGCGGCGAGACGCACGTCGTCGAGTGGCATCACGTCCACGGACTCACCCAGACCGAGCTGAACCTACCGGGCCAGGGTGTCGCGCAAGCGCTCATGCAGTTCGAGGGCATGCGCGCGGCCGACGTGGCGAACGCACTGCGCGAACTACCGACCAAGCGCCGCGACGAGATCGCGGCGGCGCTCGACGACGAGCGTCTCGCCGACGTCCTGCAGGAACTCCCGCCCGACGATCAGACCGACCTGCTCGCCCACCTCGAACTCGGTCGCGCGGTGGACATTCTCGAGGCCATGGATCCCGACGACGCCGCAGACCTTCTCGGCGAACTCCCCGATGCGGAGGCCGAGTCGCTGCTCGAACGCATGGATCCAGAGGAGTCGGAACCGGTCCGGCGACTCCTGACCCACTCCCCCGACACCGCGGGCGGTCTGATGACCTCCGAGCCCATCATCGTCACCGCATCCACCACCGTCGCGGAAACCCTTGCACGCGTACGCAATCCGGATGTGACGCCGGCGGCGGCGAGCCTGGTGTTCGTCGTGCGCCCGCCGACGGCGACACCGACCGGCAAGTATCTCGGCTGCGCACATCTGCAGGCGCTGCTGCGCGAACCGCCGGCCAACATCGTCGGCGGCATCCTCGACAGCGATCTCGCACACATGCAGCCCGAGGACTCACTGGAAGCCGTCACGCGCTATTTCGCGACCTACAACCTGGTCTGCGGCCCGGTGGTCGACGAGGAGGGGCACCTGTTGGGGGCGGTCAGTGTCGACGACCTCCTCGATCAGCTCCTGCCACGCGACTGGCGCGAGACCGAGCCCGAGGACACCGGACCGATCGGCGACCTGTCCGGCATCAATCCCGCAGGAGCGGGTGCGTGACCACCGAACAGCCCGGCCGTCGCCTCGACACACCCCGCCCGAATCGCCGACTGTCGTTCAACCTCGACTCCGACGTCATCGGTGTCTACGCCGAGCGCATCGCACGGTTCCTCGGGACCGGGCGCTACCTCGCCATCCAGACCGTCATCGTCATCGTGTGGGTGGCGCTGAACCTCGTCGCGGTGTCATGGCGATGGGATCCGTATCCGTTCATCCTGCTCAATCTGGCGTTCTCCACCCAGGCGGCCTATGCCGCCCCGCTGATCCTGCTCGCCCAGAACCGACAGGAGAACCGCGACAAGGTCGCCCTCGACGAAGACCGGATCCGGTCCGCGCAGACCAAGGCGGACACCGAGTTCCTCGCCCGCGAACTCGCCGCAGTACGCCTCGCCGTCGGCGACACCGTCACCCGCGACTATCTCCGCAAGGAACTCGACGATCTCCTCGACGAGCTCACCGCACGCCTGGGCACCGGTCCCCGCGACCTGTCCACACCGGATGACGGCTCGGACACTCCTCGCCACCCCTGAGTCGGCCGCCTCTCCCCACCGGGCAGGCACATGTGGGTTCACCAAATCCACAGATGCATGTGGTGAAGAATTGTCGGGTTCCTGTACTGGGGCATTAGACCCATATGTATGGTGGGTCACACGTCGGACGCCCGGGGAGCCAAGACACGGCGGGTCCGACAATCCGCAAGAACTGCAGGGGCGGGCATGCACGTGTGTGAGAGCAACGGAGTCAGTGTGGACGCGCAGTCGACGGCGGTCCGAGGACCGGCCATCGCTGGGACGCGGGCGAGGACAGCCCGATGAGTCCCGCCCTCTTCCGTCGCGCCCAGGGTCCCCGCAGGTCACGCCTGCCCCGGCGCGCGCTCGCGGTCGGCACGGGTGGCGTCCTGGTCGGAGCGATGATGCTCGCCGCAGCGACGTCGAGTGCGGCCGGTGGCACCGTCGCCACCCCGACGCCTGAGACCGACTCCGCAGTACTCGCCGCAACCGTCGAGATCGCGCCCGGCGGTCCGGTGACCCTCCTCGGGTTCGCCCCACCGCCCAAGCGCGTCGAGGCCGAGGCAACGGCGCTTCCCCAGTTCCGCATCACCGGCTCGCTGCCGACCGGGCCGCTCGGCATCCCCGGAGTGGTCCTGCAGGCCTACAAACTGGCGGCCAACCGCGTCGCATCCGATACCCCGCAATGCAGACTTCCCTGGTTCCTGCTGGCCGGGATCGGGCGTATCGAGTCCAATCACGCGTCGAACGGCTCGGTCGACCAGTACGGCACCACCATCAACCCGATCGCCGGCCCGGTGCTGAACGGCACGCTGGCCGGTAACGCGGTGATCCGCGACACCGACGGCGGCCGCATCGACGGCGATTCCTCGCACGACCGCGCGATGGGCCCCATGCAGTTCATCCCCGGGACCTGGGCGAGTTGGGGTACCGACGCGAACGGTGACGGGAAGGCCGACCCGAACAACGTCTTCGACGCCACCTACTCGGCGGGCCGCTATCTGTGTTCCGGGGTCTCCGACATCATGGCCGACAAGAACAAGGTCGCTGCGGTGATGCGGTACAACCACTCGATGGAGTACGCGGCGAACGTGCTGAGCTGGGCTGCCGCGTACGCCACCGGCGTGATGCCGACCAATCCGATCCCCGAGCCCAAGCGCAAGGCGCGCAAGTCGTCGACGAGCAAGCCGTCGAAGCCCTCCACACCGGGACAGAGCTCGTCGGCGCCCTCGACGTCGGAGAGCACCACCACCTCCACACCGCCACCGCTGCCGACCTGCATCGGCGCACTGTGCCTGCCTCCCGACCTGGTACCGACCCAGCTGCTGCCGCCGCCGCGGCCGATGCCCAGGCAGCAGGCCCCGAAGAAGCCGCCGACGTCGGGGACCCCGCAGCGTGCCCCGAATGCTCGTCCTGGCGCCACGACCACCACTCCGCCGCCCGCAGCCCGCTGATCGGTCCGGTGATCTCGGACCATGCCGGGCATCGAGGTCTCCCATGCGACCGGCCACGTCCGTCGGACGGTTAAGCTGGCGTTGATGACTACCGGAGTTGTACCCACCGAATCCGCGGTTCGCGCTGCCCTCAGCAAGGTCGATGATCCCGAGATCGGCAAACCCATCACCGACCTGGGGATGGTCAAGTCGATCGAGGTCAACGACGACGCCAGCGTGGACGTCGTCGTGTACCTGACCACGTCGGGCTGCCCGATGCGTACCGAGATATCCGGCCGCGTGGAGGGCGCCGTCGCAGACGTCCCGGGCGTCGGCGCGGTCCGTGTGGAGCTCGACGTGATGGACGACGAGCAGCGGACCGAACTGCGCAAGAAACTCCGCGGCGACAAAGCGGAACCGGTGATCCCGTTTGCCCAGCCGGGCTCGCTGACCCGCGTCTACGCGGTCGCGTCCGGCAAGGGTGGCGTCGGCAAGTCGAGCGTCACCGTGAACCTCGCGACCGCGCTCGCCGAGCGGGGCCTCACCGTCGGTGTCCTCGACGCCGACATCTACGGCCACTCGGTGCCGCGGATGCTCGGCAGCGATGCCAAACCCACCCAGGTCGAGCGCATGATCATGCCACCGATGAACCACGGGGTCCGGTTCATCTCGATCGGACAGTTCACCGACGGGAACACCCCCGTCACGTGGCGCGGACCCATGCTCCACCGTGCCCTTCAGCAGTTCCTCGCCGACGTCTACTGGGGCGATCTCGACGTACTGCTGCTCGACTTGCCGCCCGGGACGGGCGATGTGGCGATCTCCATCGCCCAGCTGATCCCCGGGGCCGAGATCCTCGTCGTCACCACCCCGCAGCAGGCCGCCGCGGAGGTCGCCGAGCGGGCCGGCGCGATCGCACTGCAGACGCGTCAGAAGATCCTCGGTGTCGTCGAGAACATGTCATGGATGGAGCTCCCCGACGGTTCCCGCATGGAACCGTTCGGTTCCGGCGGCGGCGAACTGGTCGCCGAACGCCTGAGCAGAGCGGTCGGGGCGCCCGTCGAATTGCTCGGTCAGGTGCCGTTGGAGACCACCCTGCGTGAAGGTGGCGACAGCGGTATGCCGGTGGTCCTCTCCGCGCCGGACTCCGCGTCCGGCTCCGCCCTCCGCGCGATCGCCGACAAGTTGGCTGTGCGGCGGCGTGGGCTGGCCGGGATGAGCCTGGGGATCGACACCACTCGTCACGACTGAACCGACCGGCGGCGTGCTTGCCGTCAGGTCGCGTCCCAGTCGGTGACCGATGGCTGCCGCTTGCCGGGGGTCGGGGCGTCACCGGCCGAGTCCGCCGGTTCGACTGCCGGCGGGTTCGGCATCGGGGCCGACACCGGCTTGATGTCGGGGGTCTCGGTGGTATCCCGGTCCACGGTGGTCGGCCCGAGCCCGAGCTTGAACACGGAATCGTCGCCGTCGAGGAGATGCTTCGTGACCATCGCGCGTGGGGTCATCCCGCGCAGTTCGTTGAGTTCGGAGAGCGGTTTGCGGAGTTCGTCGAACTCCGGTCCCAGCTCGTCCTTGAGTTGGTCGGTCGCACCGGTCGCGTAGTCACGGACCTGACGGACCGACTTCATCGTCCACGACACCGCACCGGGCAGACGATCGGGTCCGAGGATGATCAGACCCGCGGCCAACAGGACGAGGATCTCACCCCAACCGATACTGCTGAACATGTGTCATCCCCATTTGCTCGAGCCCGGTCTGCACTCAGTCGCTGGCCGGCGTCATCGTGCCGTTGAACGTACGGCCGTCTCGCCAGTAACTGAACGGGACCTTCTCATCGATCTTGGCCGTCCGTACCGCGACCGTCAATTCATCGGCGCTCTCGATCGTACGGCCGTTGAACGAGGTGATGACGTCGTCCTCGCGTACCCCGGCCTGGTCTGCCGGGCCCCCGGCGACCACGTTACGCACCTGCGCGCCGAGGACCCGGTCGTTGCGGACCGAACTCGCGTTGACCCCGATCTGCGGGTGATTGACGGCACCCTGGCGGATGAGGGTCTGGGCGATCGGCACGACCTGGTCGATCGGGATCGCGAAACCCAGGCCGATCGAGCCACCGCCCGGCACGAGTCCGGCCGTGTTGATGCCGACCACCTCGGCCTTGTCGCTGACCAGCGGTCCACCCGAGTTGCCGGGGTTGATCGCCGCGTCGGTCTGGATCGCGTCGATCACGGCGTCGGTGTCGGACTCGGCATCCGGCCGCAACGGCACGGGTCGATGCAGTGCACTGACGATGCCACTCGTGACGGTCCGGTCCAGTCCGAGCGGTGATCCGAAGGCGATGACCTCCTCGCCGATCTGGAGGTCGTCGGAGTTGCCCAGCTTCGAGACGGTCAGATTGTCGACGTTGTCGACCTTCACCACTGCCAGATCCGTCTTGGTGTCGCGGCCGACGATCCGCGCCGGCACGCGCTTGCGATCGAAGAAGACGGCTTCGAGCTTGGCGTTGCGGTCGTTCGCCGCCATCGCGATCACGTGGTTGTTGGTGACGATGTAGCCGCTCTTGTCGATGATGAAACCCGACCCGGTACCGACCGCGCTGCTGGTACGGACATCGAGTGCGACCACTGACTTCTCCACGGCGCGAGCCACATTCGCCACCGGCGACCGAGGTGCGGCGTCGTCGTCGGCGTCGCCGGTCGACAGCTGCACCGAATCGGAGTTCAGCGGAGACACGACCTCGGCGGTCCACCGGCCGATCAGTCCGCCGACGAGCCCGACGACCACCGCCAGCACGGCGAGGGTCGCCAATGCGTGCCAACTGACGCGCTTACCGAACAGGACGTCCTGGATCCCCAGCTTCGGTCCCCGGTCGGTGGGTTCCGGAGCGGTCGGGACGCCGAGCGCCGGCCGATCCATACCGGCCACACTCTCCGGATCGCGCCAGGGGTCAGCCGGCTCCGGCGGCGCGTCGGGCGCACCGTAGGTGGCCAGCGGGTCGCGCTGCAGGGTGTCCGTCGCGCCCGGCGGGCGGCCGAATGCCTCGGCCAGCACCGGGTCGGGTGCGGCGATCTGCGGCTCGGGGTTGTCGGTGGTGTCCGGAGAATGCGCGAACGAGCCCTGCACCCCGTCCGGACGCCCGAAGACGGCCGCGGTCTGCGGCGAAACGGCCTTGTGTCGCGTTCTGTCACTTGAGATCTCGTCGACGCCGCCCGCGTCTGCTGCCGTCTCGGTCGCTGCCGTTGCCGAAGCGTCGGCATCCGAGCTGATGGTCTGCGGGCCCGTTGTCTCCCCGGCGGACTCGGTCGACCCGTCGAGCTCGCTCTCCCCTCTGATGTCCACGTGTCAGCGGCCTCGCCAGCGGCTCATCCGGGCACGAGTGGTGCCCTGGCCGGGCCGGCCTCGTCGGTCGGCTGATGCGGAGGTGGGCATCGTGCCACGCGGCGCCTCGGTCACCGGGAATCCCGGAGCCGCCATCGGGCTCGCCGCCGGCCGGTCCTGCCCCCACGGGGTCAGCGGGCTCTGGCGGTCGGTCCGGGCCTCGCCCGAGACACCGGTGATGTCGATCTCCCGGGTCGGGATCTGGCTGAGCTGACCGAGCAATCCGGCGGGCAACGACACATCTCCGGCCGATCGCAGACGGGAACGTGCGCTGACCTGTGCGTCGACGGCGGACATGCACTCCTGGCACTGCGCGACATGTTGGGTGGCCCGCACGTGGGCGGTCATCCCCAATTCACCGTCGACATAGGCGGCAACCGCTTCCGCGGCGAGATGTTCGGTCGGGGCGAACCGGCGGCCACCGGGTGTACCGGGCGCACGATAGGTGCGATTGGGGGCGAACGAAGCGGTGACCGGGGACCATGTCGCCGGATTCCACGCCGATCGACGCCGGCGACGGAGACTCGGCATGGGTAGCTGGCTGTCGCCCTGCTGCCCCGAGGTGGATCGACCTCGGTTCATCTCCATCTGACGTTCACCTCTTCCACCGCTGCGGGCTAGTCCGCCGTCATGTCCAGATCGTTCCACGCTACTGCGCTGTCGGCGAGTGTGCCGCCACACCGAACCCGGGCGCGGCAACCCACCCTATCCGAAGAGGACAACGGCGCCGGACCGACCGTGGTTCCCGAAATCGGGATCCGATTCGGGTGACGATCGACCGGCGCCCATGGGCCGAACGGTCAGTGCGCCGCGCCAATGGCCACCGACCGGCTGCCGGTGTGGCCCGGGCGGTGAGGTGATCACGGATCGTCTGGCGACCGCGGTGGATGCGACTGCGCACAGTACCGAGTTTGACGCCGAGCGTCGCGGAGATCTCTTCGTAGGACAGTCCCTCGATGTCACAGAGGACGACCGCGGCACGGAAATCCGGCGGCAGCGCGTCTAGTGCGTCCTGCAGATCGGGATCGAGGTTCGCGTCGTGGAAGATCTGTTCGGGATCGGGGGTGTCGGACGGCACCCGGTCGTACTCCTCGGGCAGCGCTTCCATCCGGATCTTGCTCCGACGTCGGACCATGTCGAGGAACAGATTGGTGGTGATGCGGTGCAGCCACCCCTCGAAGGTGCCCGGGCGATAGTTCGACAGGGAGCGGAAGACACGGATGAACGTCTCCTGCGTGAGGTCCTCGGCGTCGTGCTGGTTGCCGGACAGGCGGTAGGCGAGGCGATACACGCGATCGGCGTGCTCGCGGACCAGCTCGTCCCAGGACGGCATCAAGGTGTCGTCGCCGGTGGCATCGAATCCGGCCGTCCCGGTCGGGACGACGTCTGCAGACCCCAGGGGATCAGTCATGTTTGGTGGCCAGTTCCCTTCCCCGGACATCTCGTCGGATGACGGATGTTCACGATGGTAAACCACGTCTGCCGGCGTTCTATTCCTCGGTTGCGAACCTCGGCAGATCGTCGGCTGCGGGTGCGGGTGGTGTTCCCGTCCGCGGGCGCATCGGTTGCGCTAGTAGAACCCTCTCCCACCGTGGTGTGGTCGCCGTATGAGAGTGCTGAGGTTTCGCTGAGGAAGTTGCGGCCGGTTTCCGGGAACGCTCGAAAGACCTCTGACCTCTGACTTCGTCCGAGGTTGGCGCGCCGCCGCCGGAATCGCGGCGATGCGACATAACCTCAGTGGGTGACCGATTCATCAGGGGGTTCCGATCCGGCGGGTTCGACGTCCCCGAGCGCCCTCATCGACTACGCGGAATCGGCGATCGTGGAGGACGACGCCGTGACCTCGGCGCGCACCCGGGCCGACGAACTCGGCGCCTCCGCGGTCGCGCCTGCCGTCGGCGCCCTGCTGGCACTGTTGGCCCGATCGTGCGACGCGCATTCGGTCGTCGAGATCGGCACCGGAGCGGGTGTCAGTGGCCTGTGGCTGCTCAACGGCATGGCCACCGATGGCGTGCTGACCACGATCGATCCCGAACCGGAACATCATCGCGCGGCGCGACAGTCGTTCGTGGGCGCCGACATCGCGCCCGGGCGGACCCGCCTGATCAACGGCACCCCTACCGAGGTACTCCCCCGCCTCGCCGACGAGTCCTATGACCTGGTGTTCGTCGACGGGCCACTCATCGACCACCCGCGGCACGTGGTCGAGGCCGTGCGCATCCTCCGACCCGGTGGCGTGGTGGTCGTCCACAACGCCACCGCCGGCGGCGCGGTCGCCGACCCGACGCGCACCGACCCACCAGCCGCAGCAGCCCGCGAGGCGGCGCTGCTGATCGCCGACGACGAGCGTCTGCTGCCGGTGGTGATCCCACTGGGCGCAGGCGTGCTCGCGGCCGCCAAGGCCCGCTGAGCCGCTCCCTCAGACGTCCGTCGAGAAGCGCAGTCCGCCGTCGGGGATCTGGACGCCCGGCCACACCCGTGCGCCCCGCAGGAGTTCACATCGGGCCCCGACCTCGGCGCCGTCACCGATCACGGTGTCGCGGATCAGCGCGCGCGGTCCGATGCGGGCACCGAATCCGACGATGCTCCGCTCGACCACGGCGCCGGCCTCGATCACCGCTCCGTCGAAGACGACCGCACCGTCGAGGCGGGCCCGCGGCCCGATCTCGGCGCCGCGACCCACCACGGTCCCACCGATGAGGACCGCGCCGGGCGCCACGCCGGCGCCGTCGTGGACCATCGATTCGCCGCGCCGGTCGCCGAGGGCGGGCGACGGAGCGATACCGCGGACCAGGTCGGCCGACCCTCGGACGAAGTCCTCCGGGGTACCCATGTCACGCCAGTAGGCGTGGTCGACGTGAGCCTGGATGTGGCGGCCCTCGGAGAGGAGTTTGGGGAAGACCTCCCGCTCCACCGACACCGGCCGGCCGGGTGGGATCTCCTCGATCACCGAACGTCGGAAGACATAGGTGCCCGCATTGATCTGGTCGGTCGGCGGGTCCTGGGTCTTCTCCAGGAAGTCGGTGACGCGGCCGGTCTCGTCGGTCGGGACGCAGCCGAACGCGCGTGGATCACTGACCGGCACGAGGTGCATCGTGACGTCGGCGCCGCTTTCGCGATGCGTCGTCAGGATCTCGCGGACGTCGGTGCCGCCGAGTACGTCACCGTTGAACACCAGGATGTTCTCGGCGGTCAGGTCGTCGAGCACGTTCCGGATGCCGCCGCCGGTGCCGAGCGGTTCGGTCTCGGTGACGTACTGCAGTCGCACACCCAGTTTCGAGCCGTCACCGTAGTACTCGGAGAAGACATGGGCCTGGAAGGAGGTACCGAGGACCACGTCCTGGATCCCCGCAGCCTGGATACGGGAGAGCAGGTGCGTGAGGAACGGGACGCCGGCGGTGGGCAGCATCGGCTTCGGCGCCGACAACGTCAGCGGTCGCAACCGCGTGCCCTTGCCACCCACGAGCACCACGGCCTGCACCGACGATGTCACATCCGGATCAGACGTCCCACCGTTGTGGCTCTCACTGGTCACCGATTTCTCCTCTGTTTCTCGACGGTCCGGCCGGCCGCGAGGACCGCGACCCGGGAACGCACGGCGAGCCCGACCCGCAGGGCCAGGCGTAGCGGTGCCTGCAGGACGCCCGGGTGGCGGTCAGCCTGGAACCGATAGGCGCTGCGGTGATGGGCAGGCAACATCTTCCCCGGATCACGGCCGGCCGCATGGCCTTTGGTGTGAAGGATCTCCGCGTCCGGTACGTATACGTTGAGCCAACCCGCCTTGCCGAGCCGGTCGCCCAGATCGACGTCCTCCATGTACATGAAGTATCGCGAGTCGAAGCCGTCGATGGAGTCGAAAGCGGCACGCCGGACCAGCAGACACGATCCCGAAAGCCATCCGACCGGACGTTCGCTGGGCGCCGCGTCATCGGCCCGATACGCGGCGGTCCAGGGATTCGTCTTCCAGATCGACCCGAACAGCGCATGACCGGCGCCGGAGATCAGATCAGGGACCCGCCGCGCCGACGGGTAGATCGAGCCGTCCGGTTCATGGATCAACGGACCAAGCGAACCGGCACGCGGCCATCGCCGAGCGGCGGCGAGCAGTTCGTCGAGCGAACCGGGAGCCCACTCGACATCCGGATTGGCCACCGCGATGAACTCGATCGAGGGATCCACCTCGGCGACCGCGCGATTGATGCCACCGCCGTAGCCGATGTTGCCGCCCGTCCGCACGAGCGTCACGTTGTCGAACTCCCGCTCCGCCGCCTCTGGCGCGCCGTCGGTCGAGCCGTTGTCGGCGATGACGACACGGGGCACCGGCGACGCGGTGGCCTTCTCGAGGCTTCGCAGGAATGCCGCGAGGTAGTCCCCCGACGAATAGGTCACCGTCACCACGGCAATCTCAGCAGTCACCGGGTCAGGGTAACCAACCTCGCGAGGGCGCCGATGACCCTTGGGTTCCATGGGTCAACCCCGCCCTGCGCGTCGTCCGGCAACGGCGGCGTGCAGCGCCGCGCGCCAGTCTCGGAGCGGGGTCAGTCCCGCAGAGGCCCAGGATGCCCCCGACAGCACCGAATAGGCAGGTCGAGGCGCCGGGCGTGGGAATTCGTCGGTGGAACACGGCCGCACTCGCTCGGGGTCGGCACCCACTTCTTCGAACACCGCGCGGGCCACCTGATACCAACTGACGCTGCCCGCGTTGGTGGCGTGCAGCACGGCCCCGGCGGTCGACCCGTCGGGATCGGCGGCGACCAGTTCCCAGAGTCCGTCGGCCAGATCCGGGGCATATGTCGGGGAGCCGGTCTGATCGTCGACGACCGTGACGTCGCGACGCACGGCTTCGAGGCGGCGCATGGTGCCGACGAAGTCGGTGCTGGCCGGACCGCCGGTGTAGACCCAGGCGGTCCGGACAACCGTGGCACGCGGGTCGATCTCGAAAACGGCTCGTTCGCCGGCCAGTTTCGAGGCGCCGTAGACCGTTTCCGGCTCGCCGGTCACATCTCCGGGTTCGTACGGGGTGCTGCGGCGCGGCCCCTCGTCGGTGGCCGCCGCTCCCGCGAAGACGTAATCGGTGGACACGTGGATCAGACGCGCGCCGGTCGTGGCGGACATCCGAGCGAGATGGCCCGGTCCATCACGGTTCACCGCGAAGGCGCGTCCGCTGTCCGTCTGCGCGCCGTCGACATCGGTGTAGGCAGCGCAGTTGAGGACCACGTCCCCCGGTCCGAGCCCCGCGAGGGCGTCGGCCACCGACGTCGCGTCGACGATGTCGATGTCGGCCGAAGTGAGGCCATGTAGCCGCGCGGGCGCCTTGTCGGACGCCCGAAGCGCCTTGCCGAGCTGTCCGCCCGCGCCGACGATGTAGGTGGTCGAACTCATGGAACACATGGTGCCGTACCGAGATCACGAGCACGCGGACCCCGATCCGTGATGTGGGTCTCGACGGGAGCGCTCGGCGTTGCACCGTCGAATTCTCGCTTCACTTCAGTAGCCTGACGTCAGCACAGCACCATCCGAAACGTCAACACCACAAACAACGGCACGCACTTGCGTCACACATCCCGAGCGGATGTCACCGAGTTCGCCGACGACGAAAGGGACCGACCCGCCCGTGGACTCTCGACCCGATGGCGCACGCCGACGCTCCGGCGGTCGCGCACGTCCCGACGAGCCCACCACCTCCTCCCGCGGTCCCGCCGACGGCCGGGTACGACGCGCTCGGCATCCGGCGCCCGAGGCGCCCGCCGATCCCCCACCACGACGTCGGCGCCGACCCGATCCAGAGGATCCGCGTGCGGATCGCCGCGCACCGGCCGACGGTCGCACATCGGCCGCGCGCCGGGCGTCCGCCGATCAGGCCCGTCCCGATCAACCACGCCGCCGCCGGCCACCTGGCCCCGCGGCCGACCAGGGCCGTCGAACCTCGGGCGAGATCCACACCCGCGAGGGCGTCGCCGCCGACGGACAGCGCCGCCGCCCGCGACGCCCCGACGAGGCCGCGCCGCGGTCCCGCCGGCCGAACGCATCGGCGTCCGCGGCGGGACGAGACCGCGGGCAGGGCGGCCCGCGTACGCGCCGCGCCGACGACCGGACCGGTGCGCCCGGGCAGCGACGTCGGGGACCCGCGACCGCGCCCGGCGGCGGCCCGGATACCGGCGGCCCGGGACTCGACGTGCCGCCGCGCGCCGCGGCCGCCGGGCGACGCCGCCCGCCACGTCAGCGCGCAGACCCGGAGGCCGCCGCCGAATCCACCGGAACGCCGGCCGCCGCGCGCGTCCGGAAGCAGTTCTCCTGGAGATCCCGGACCACCCGTACCGGTCTCGGCCGTGGGCTCGTGGCGCTGTTGTCGGTGGCGGTGCTGCTGTGTACCGGTTACGCGTGGAATAGCGTCAGCAACCTGAACTCGAACATCACCCAACTGGCCGGCCTCGGACTCGGCGGCGCAGACGACGGCGCGGTGGACATCCTGCTCGTCGGTACCGACTCGCGGACCGACGCCAAGGGCAACCCGTTGTCGCCGTCGGAACTCAAGATGTTGCGCTCCGGCGAGGAGGTGGCGACCAACACCGACACGATCCTGCTCATCCGTATCCCGAACGACGGATCGTCGGCGACGGCGATCTCGATCCCGCGTGACTCCTACGTCGACGTCCCCGGCATCGGTAAGTCGAAGATCAATGCGGCGTACGGCACCACCAAGGAAGGGGTGCGCGAGCGCGCGGTCGAGTCCGGCGAGAGCGAGACGGCGGCCGAGAAGGACGGCACCCAGGCCGGCCGAAAGGCCCTGATCGACACGGTCGCGAACCTCACCGGCGTGAAGGTCGATCACTACGCCGAGGTCGGACTGCTCGGCTTCGTCCTGCTCACCAATGCGGTCGGTGGTGTCGATGTCTGCCTGAACGAGGCGGTCCGCGAACCGTTCTCGGGTGCCCGTTTCCACGCGGGCCGTCAGACCCTGAACGGCCCCAAGGCCCTCAGTTTTGTGCGCCAGCGCCACGGGTTGCCGCGCGGTGACCTCGATCGGATCACGCGCCAGCAGGTGTTCATGGCGTCCCTGACCCAGAAGATGTTGTCGGCTCACCTCCTCACCGACCCCGGCAAGCTCGACGAACTCCAGCGGGCCGTGTCTCGATCGGTGGTGATCGACAACGACTGGGACATCGTGAAGTTCGCAGAGCAGTTGAAGGATCTCAGCGGTGGCCGCGTCAAGTTCGCGACCATCCCCGTGGTGACCGAGCAGGGTTGGAGCGACGACGGGCAGCAGAGCGTCGTCCAGGTGGACCCGAAGCAGGTCCACAACTTCACCGACGATCTGCTGAACAGCAAGAAGGACGACGACACCCCCGACCGTGCCGACTACACCGTCGACGTGGTCAACGCGGGGACGATCGACGGCCTGGCCTCCAACGTGTCGAACATCCTGACGACCAAGGGCTTCCAGGCAGGCAAGACCGGCACCGGCGAGTCCAACGACAAGAACTCGGTGGTGTACGCCCATTCCGCCGACGACACCGGTGCACGGCAACTCGCGAAGGACCTCGGTGGGGCCGAGGTCCGGGCCGACTCCTCGATACCCGACAAGCGGATGAAGGCGGTCTTGACCAACACCTACGACGGCCCCGGGTCCATCGGCGACACCGGCGCACAGACCGACAACGTGCCGGCCAGCGAGCGGGTCGGCAACAACCGCCCGCCGATCACGGCCGGCTCCGACGGCCCCACGTGTGTGAACTGATGAGCGCACCGACGATCACCTCGGCCGTCTTCGACGCGGTCGGCGACTGGTCGCAACCGTTGCTGACCTACTACGACCATGCGAGTGGCGAACGAACGGAACTCTCCGGGGCGACGCTGGGCAACTGGGCCGCCAAATCCGCGAACTTCTTCGTCGACGAACTGGGGCTCGGGCCCGACGACGAGATCCTGGTCGATCTCCCGGAGCACTGGCAGACGGCCGCCATCCTGCTCGGCGCCTGGTGGGCGGGCACACACGTCCGGCTGCCCGGCAGCCACCTCGAACGATCGGCACTCGGTGCGGTGGTGACCTCCGCGGGAGCGGTGAGCGGGTACGACGACGTCGACGAGGTCCTCGTCGCCTCGCTCGATCCGTTCGCGATGGGCGTGCGCGATCTCCCCGTCGGCGTCACCGATTTCGCGAGTGCCGTTCGCGTCCACGGAGACCAATATTCGCCGTCGCGCGGGGCCACCGGCCCAGCGCTCGACGGCGAGCCCACCGACAGCGTGCTCTCCGCAGCCCGCGGCGCCGCGGAGACCGACGGCATCGTCCGGGGGACGCGGGTACTCACCACCCGGCCGTGGCGCGCCACGGAACAAGTCGTCGCGAACCTGGTGGCGCCGTTGGTGGTCGGCGCCTCGCTGATCACGGTCTCCCATGGCGACGAAACCCGCCTCGCCGGCCTCGCCGACACCGAGCGAGCCGGCCTGACGCTGCGCTGAGACGGGAGACCGTCCCGACCGCCCGACTGCCGGATATGTCGAATCGCGACGCTTGTGCACGATAGAGAATTACCGTGTTACTCATGCGTATCAAAGGGAAAATTGCTCACTTGGTGGGCGCATGTGTCCTGAGTGTCGCAATTGCCGGGGCAGCGCCGATGGCAGCCGCACCCGCGCAGGCGTCACCGACCACGATGTTCAACGGCCTGATGTCGACTGTCGGCGGCTGTCAGACCCCGATCCCCGAACTGGTCAAGTGGTGCACCGACACCGAGCGCCTGACGCCCGAGGTCCCGATGATGCTCCAGCTGAATCCATTCGGCACCCGGATCGTCATCCTCGGCGCAGGTCTGAATCGAGACGGCTCGATGCCGCCCGTACTGGTCACACGGCTACAAGCAGGTCTGTCGCTGGCGCGGGGATTCCCGCCGGCCGGCATCATCACCACGGGTGGCCTCCCGAAGGCGGGCCGGACCGAGGCTCAGGCGATGCGGTCGTGGCTCATCGCCCACGGCGTGCCGGCCGCCCGGATAGCCACCGAGAACCGGTCACGCACAACGGTGGAGAACGCTCGATACACCGCCCGGATGCTGGCCGCCGGCCGGGCGACGGGCGCGGTGGTGGTCAGCAGTCCGAGCCACGTCAGGCGCGCGATGCTGAACTTCCGCACCGCGGTCAACGGCTCGATCCCGGTGGCCGGGGTGATCTCGGGATACACCAACGGCGCTGCCCCACCCGTCGGATCCGGGAGCGGGTCGTTCGGGTCGAGTTGATCTGACCACGGCCTTCCCGAAACGCCGCCGGTTGCGGCATGCTCGTAGCCATGAAGATCCCCAGTGCGGTAGCTCGTTTCAACAAGGTGGTCACCAATCCGATCCAGCGTCAATGGGCGCCACGCCTCGCTCCGTGGGCGATGATCGAGCACGTCGGTCGCAAATCCGGTAGGAAATACACGATTCCGGTGCTGGCGTGGGTCGATGGCGACCGGCTGTCCATCGTTCTGACCTACGGTCGCGACACCGATTGGGTACGCAACGTGCAGGCCGCCGGCGAGTTCGCGATCGTCCGAAAGTCGAAGCACCACAAGATCGTCAGGCCGAGGATCATCCCCTCGGACTCCCCCGACGTCGCCCGGGGCGCGCGTCCATTCGCACGCTTCTTCGATTCCGTGCTGACCGGGACGGTCGTCGATGGCTGAGGCCCGCACCACCGACGACCCGCTCGACGATTTCACCGCGCGCGACGTGACGATCGGGAGCACGACCCATCGTGTGTACACACAGGGTTCCGGTCCCGCGGTGATCGTGATCGCCGAGATGCCGGGGATCAGTCCCAAGGTTGCCGACTTCGCGCGCAAGATCGCCGGCAGGGGCCTGACCGCGGTGATGCCCTCGCTGTTCGGGGTGGACGGTCAAGACCCGCGACCATCGAACCTCGGCGTCGTCGGTGCCGCAAAGAACATGTACGGCACCATGATGCGCGCCTGCATCAGCCGTGAGTTCACCGTGCTGGCCACCGGTAAGGCCTCGCCCGTGGCCGACTGGCTGCGCGGTCTCGCCGCCGACGAACACGAGCGTTGCGGCGGACCCGGTGTGGGCGCCGTGGGGATGTGCTTCACCGGCGGATTCGCGCTCGCCATGGCGACCGACGACCGGTTGCTGGCGCCCGTCCTGTCCCAGCCGTCACTCCCCTTCGGCATCATCCCGTCGCGCAATCGCTCGATCGACATCAGCGACGCCGACCTCGCCGTGGTCAAAACCCGCTGCGCCGCCGGCCTACAAGTGATGGGCCTGCGTTTCGAGGGCGACCGTCTCTCTCCCCCGGGCCGATTCGATTTCCTCCGAGAGCAACTCGGCGATGCCTTCCTCGCCGTCGAGTTGCCGGATTCGGCGGCGAACCCCGACTCGATGCTGCCGAGACCACATTCGGTGTTGACGGAGGACCTGATCGACGAGCCCGGGCAACCGACATACGACACCCGGGAACAGGTCCTCGACTTCTTCGTCGAGAAGCTGCTGCCGACGTCGATGTGACCGGTCGGCGCAGACGCGTTCGGCAGATGCCCGTTGCGCGGCTGGTGAGTAGCGGGAATGCCCGACACGAGCGCGCATCGCCGCCCGACCACCGGCCGCTTTGACACTCGGATCGATGGTCGCCGGAGCGTTCAGCCGTTCCCGAGCAATCGGTCGCGCAGCGCCTGATCCTTCTCGAGCACCATGGTTTCCAGACCTTTCTGAAAATCCTCCATGCGCGAACGCAATCCGGCATCCGACGACGCGAGAATCCGGATCGCCAGAAGTCCTGCGTTGCGTGCGCCACCGATCGACACCGTTGCCACCGGAACGCCGGCGGGCATCTGCACGATGGACAACAACGAGTCCAGGCCGTCGAGGGTGCGCAGTTGCACGGGGACGCCGATCACCGGGAGCGGCGTCGCCGACGCAACCATGCCGGGCAGGTGGGCGGCACCGCCGGCGCCCGCGATGATCACCGAGATGCCGCGCGCAGCCGCACCGGCCGCGTAGTCGAGCATGCGCTGAGGTGTCCGGTGCGCCGAGACGACACCGACCTCGAAGGGCACGCCGAACTCCGCCAATGCCTCGGCGGCGGCCTCCATCGTCGGCCAGTCCGAATCACTGCCCATGATCAGCCCGACGCGCGGTCGGGTGGGGTCGGCGGCGACGGGATCGGAAGTCTCGGCGACCGTGTCCGTATCGGCGGTGTCCGTATCGGCGGTGTCCGCGTCGGCGGGATCCGTTGCGGGGAGCTCCGAGTCGGCGGTCTCCGCGTCGGCGGTGGTCCCCGTGACAACGTCCCCCACGGTGCGGTCGTCGCCGTCCGCCCCGGCCGTATCGGTCTCGGTGGTATCCGGCCCACTGTTGTCGGTCATGAGTGCACATCCCATCCATCGGTCCATTCGGCATCCGACATCCAGTGCGCGGCACGCTCGGCGCGCTCCCGGACCTCGGCCACCGAATCGGAGTCCGTACCAACAATGTTGACGTGACCGATCTTTCGATCGGGACGCTCGCCCTTACCGTACAGATGCACCTTGGCGTCGGGCATGCGCGCCATCAGGTGATGCAGGCGTTCGTCCATCGACATCGACGGCGCCTGCGCGGAACCCAGGATGTTCGCCATCACGGTGACAGGCGCCCGCGCAGCGGTGTCGCCGAGCGGATAGTCGAGGACCGCGCGCAGATGTTGTTCGAATTGCGAGGTGACGGCACCGTCCATGGTCCAGTGCCCGCTGTTGTGCGGTCGCATCGCCAGCTCGTTCACCAGCAACGTCCCGTCGGTGGTCTCGAACAACTCCATCGCCATCACACCGACGACCCCGAGTTCGGCGGCCAGCCGCAACGACATCTGCTGTGCCTCGGCTGCAACCTCTTCCGACAGGTCCGGCGCCGGTGCGAGCACCACGGCACACTGCCCTTTCCGCTGGACCGTCTCGACCACGGGCCACGCGCCGCCCTGCCCGAAGGGTGAACGAGCGATCATCGCGGAGAGCTCACGCCGCATCGACACCTTCTGCTCGACGATGAGGTCGACGCCGGCATCGACCTGTTCGTCGAACAACGAGAGCGCCACGTCGCGGTCGTCGATCAGCCACACTCCGCGGCCGTCATAGCCACCACGAATCGCCTTGAGAACCACCGACCAGCCGTGCCTGTCACCGAAATCCACGAAGCGCTCACGCGCGGCGCCACGGTCGCCGGTCAGATCGGCGAAGTCCGGAACCGGCAGGCCCAATTCGGCGAGCCGTATCCGCATCGCGAGCTTGTCCTGGGCGAAGTGCAGCGCCGCCGAGGGCGGCCGCACGGCCACCCCCTCCGCCTCCAGGGCCTGCAGGTGCGCCAGCGGTACGCCCTCATGGTCGAACGTCAGCGCGACCGCACCGTGAGCGGCCTCGCGCAGATCCGCCAGGTCGTCGTGGGAACCGATCACCACGTCCGCGCTGACCTGTGCGGCCGGATCGTCGGCGCTCCCGGCCAACACCCGGAGACACTGCCCCAGCGCGATCGCTGCCTGGTGGGTCATCCGGGCGAGCTGACCGCCACCGATCATCGTCACGGTTGGCATGCCGGTCTCCGACCGGGTCGGCATGCCGGTCTCCGACCGGGTCGGCATGCCGGTCTCCGACCGGGTCGGCACGCCGGTTCCGTACCTGGTCATGGGCTGTCTGGCCGCGGGGGATCACCGGCAGTGGAAGTCACGCGAAACATCGTGGCACGAGGGCGCCGCCATCCGCATGATTGCCCGGCGAAGTCGCTGTTCGGTTCCATTTCGTACACTCAGATCTTGTGCCCTTTATCGACGAGCTGGTCGCTCGACTACCCGCGCCGGTTCGACAGCTCGCGATGCGCCACCACGAACTCATCAAGTTCGCCCTCGTCGGCGGCACCACTTTCGTCTTCGACCTGGCGATCTTCTACCTGTTGACGTTCACCGTCCTGGAGCCCAAACCCGTCGTCGCGCGGATCATCTCCGGAACCCTGGCGACGATCCTCAACTACATACTCAACCGCGAATGGGCGTTCAAGAACCGCGGCGGCCGTGAGCGGCATCATGAGGCGTTGATCTTCTTCGTGATCAGCGGTGTCGGAGTGATCCTGGCCGCCGCGCCGCTCTGGGTGGCCAACAACGTGTTCGACCTGCGTAGCAATCTGAGCGTCACCGAACTGGTCATCGTGGACTTCATCCTCGGATTCCTCATCGGCAATCTGCTCCAGATGGCCTTCCGGTTCTGGGCTCTGCGCAAATTCGCCTTCCCCGAGGATCTGCTGCGCGGTGGCGACGCCGGCTCCACCGACCTGCATCCGACCGCGGAGGAGCTCAACGATGAGGAACTCGGTCACGCGTGATCGGTGACGGCTGACCGCGAACCGGACCACCGTCGCGATCATCGCCGTCGGTGTCGTCGGACTCACCGGTGTGTGCCGAGGGCACCACGATCGAGAACACGGCCGGCCGCCGCATCGTCAGCTCGAGTCGTCCGCCGTCGGCCTCGACGAGCGCGCGTGCCAGCGACAACCCGACCCCGTTGCCCCGACCGGCCGAGAATCCACGCCGGAAGATCAACCCGACCAGCTCGTCGTCGATGCCTGCCCCCTCATCGGCGACCGTGATCCGGAGCATGTCGGCGGACGGGAGGTCGTCGACATGCAATCGGCACATGCCTGAGCCGTGCTGCAATGCGTTGTCCACCAGCACACTCAGCGCCTCACGCAGTCGTCCCGGCCGCGCACTGACCGCCGTGGTCTGACCGTTGAAGGTCGCCGATATGGTTCGTCCCGCCGCGGCGAAGGCCGCCCGGAAATCCCCGATCAACGTCTCGACCATCTCCTCGACGTCGATGTGGTTGGGCACCGCTGGATCGTTTCGCGACGCGGCCACCATCTCGTCGAGCTCGCGCGACAACCGTTCCACCTGCTCGAGGGCCGCCTCGGCCTCACCGACCACCGCCGGGTCCGGGTGCAGCGACAGTTCGTCGAGGCGGAGTTGGATCGCCGTCAACCTGCTGCGCAGCTGATGGGACACATCACCCACGATCTCGCCCTCCCGCTCTAGGCGCAGGGCGATCTCCGAGTTCGCGTCGCCGAGCGCGCGGGACACCCGGTCGAGTTCGCTGATCCCATATGACTTCCACTCGGAGCGAAAGTCGCCCTTCGCCATCGCCGCCGCCCGCCCGGCGAGGTCGATCAACGGGTCGGCGACGCGTCCGGCGGTGACCGCTGCCACGATCGTGCCCGCGGCGATCGAACTCGCGACCACGAGCGCGACGATCCCGATCGCAGCGAGCTGGTCGTCGCGCACCTGACTGAGAGGGATCTCCAGGAGAAGCGATCCGGCGTTACCGAGCGCGATGGAGTCCGACATGGTCGCGCCGTCGATCGGCGCACCGATCACGGTCTCGGCCTCGGCACCCGCGCCGACCGGATATCGAACGGTCAGACGACCGTCCTCGGGCAACAGCAGCCGGAAGGCCTCGGTGTCCAGTGAACCGGCCGACACCAGCCCCCGTGCACCCTCCTGACGAATCAACTGCGCGGAGATCAGCTTGAGTCGCGAGTCCAGGTTCTGGTGGGCGTTGTCCGACACCCACCACCATGCGATCACGCTCAACGGGATGCCCAGCAGCAGACCGACCGCCACGATCATGGCGATCATCGTGTTCAGGATCCGGCGGCGCATGCGGTGTTCCCGACCAGCCGATCAGGGGTCGAACCGGAATCCGACACCGCGCACGGTGACGATGTGCCGCTGGCGGTCGTGCTGGTCGTCGCCGATCTTTCGACGCAGCCACGAGATGTGCATGTCGAGCGTCTTCGACGACCGCAGATCGGCCGATCCCCACACCTCGGTCAGGATCTCGTCGCGGCTCACCACCTGCCCCGGACGTTCCATCAGGAACCGCAACAGATCGAACTCGCGATTGGCCAGCACGAGGTCGGCACCGTCGACGAGCACGCGCCGACCGCGCGTGTCGAGCTGGATGTCTCCTCCATCGAGGACCACGTCTGCGCTCTGTTGCCGACGCAGCAGTGCCCGTACCCGTGCCAGCAGTTCGGCCAACCGGAAGGGTTTGCCGACGTAGTCGTCGGCGCCGGCATCCAGACCGACGACGAAATCGACCTCGTCGGTCCGCGCGGTGAGCATCAGAACCGCGAGTTGGGGTCGCGCGGTCCGGATGCGTCGGCACACCTCGAGACCGTCGATCTCGGGCAGGCCGAGATCGAGGATGAGCAACTCGAAGCGGTTGTCCATCGCCTGGTCTAACGCTTCGGCCCCGTCGGTGACCACCTGGCAGCCATACCCCTCGCGCGTGAGTGCGCGCGCCAGCGGTTCGGCGATGGCGACATCGTCCTCGGCCAGCAGTACATCGGTCACCTTCCGACCCCCTCGTCGTGCCGTCGGTCGGGGTGACCGTCGCCGGCCGGCCCGATCTCGTCGGAAACCGCGTCCTCATGTGTGTCGAGGACCTCGTGATAGAGCATCGCGTGCACCCGCTCCACCTGCGGGATGTCGTCGAACGACAAGGGCTCGTCGGATGCCGACTCGATGATCAGCGTGCCCGTCCGGAGCATCCGGTCAATCGGTCCGTGCCGGAACTCGACGGTGTTGATCCGCCGGATCGGGATGTCGATGCCGGATCTGGTGAGAATGCCGTTGCGGTAGATCACCCGCCGATCGGTGAGGACGAAATGGGTCGTCTTCCATGAGACCAGCGGCCGGACGAAGTACCACACGAACCCGAGCAGCCACAGCACACCGATGATGATCAGCAGCACCGTCGAGACGGTCGAGTCCAGAGTTGACCCGCTGACCATTCCGGCCAGCACGCCCGCGACAGCGGTCACCAGAAGGAACACCAGGAACGGCCCCAGCAGGCATTTCCAGTGCGGATGCCGGTGCAGGACGATCTCCTCGCCGGGAGCGAGGTTCTCGCGTGGGTAGGACATGGCAGTCAGCTTAATGCGCATCACGCACCCAGAGACGCGGCTCGACCCCCACCCGCGAGGCACGACCACATCGCCGCGCCGCACACGAGCGCCACCGAGGTCGGCCGATCAGCACACGTACACTACCTACAGACGCGTACCGGTCCGACCGCCGAGAAGGTCAAGGAGAACACCATGAGTTATCGCGACCCGCGTGACCCGTACGACCCACGAACCGCCAGGTACGAGAGCGGATATCCGCCCGAGTCGCAGGCGTACAGCCGGTCGGATCCACACGCACAGCCCGGACCGGCCGAGTACTCCGAGGCCTACCCGCCTCCCGCACCGCGCCAGAAACCCCGGCTGGGTCCCAACGTGAATCCGACCATGTTCATCGGCGGCATCGTGATGACGGGCGTCGTCACCGGCCTCGCCGCGTGGTTGGCGGCGTGGGTGATCCGCGCGATCGTCGAGAGGGTCAACGAGGCCGGCAGGTTCGGCGTGTGGAATCCCTTGGCCCGCGACGAGATCTGGTTCGCCGTGGTCGGATTCCTCTGTGCCCTGGCGGCGGGGGCATTGTGGTACGTCCTGCAGATGGTCACGCCCTCGCCGAATCAGTTCTTCCGGTGGATCGTGGGTCTGCTCATCGCCGGCGCCGTGATCATCCCGTTGGTCTTGTCGTCGGAGCTGTCCGTGGGGATCGCCACGGCGGTCCTGCATCTGATCATCGGCCTACCGATCCTGGCGCTGGTCCCGGCCATGGGACACAAGAGCGTCCAGCAGGCCTGAGCCACCCGGCACTCGGCGGACGTCGTCCCTGATCAGTCGATCGGCCGCAGGTGGGTGACGTCCCCGGCGGCCGCCACCACCTCTCGGCCGTCGACGTCGATCACGATCCGCCCGGTGCGATCGATGCGGACGGCGGTGCCCACCAACTCGTTGTCCCCCGGGAGCACCAACCGCACCCGTCGGCCGAGAGTGTCGCTGCGGTCGCGGTACATGTCCGCCAGCCTGTCGACGTCGGCGGGCCACAGTGCCAACAGCTCGGACAGGGCCCGCAGGAACTGTTCGGCGATGTCGGCAGGTGCCACCTCGTCCCCGGTGACGATCAGGAGTGAGGTCGCCGTCGGCACCGGCAGTTGATCTTCGGTCATCGCCGTGTTGAGCCCGACACCGATGACCGCCACCCCGCCCGTGGGCGTCTGCGTGTACTCGGAGAGGATGCCGGCGATCTTCCGGTCGTCGACAAGGACGTCGTTCGGCCACTTGAGGGTCGGCCGCCGGCCCGCGACGGCCTCCACCGCCCGGGCGACCGCCAGACCGGCGATCAGCGACAACCAGCCGAGATGCTCCGTGTCGCCGCCGACTGCGACAGCCGACGACATGGCGAGTTGGCCACCGGCCGGTGCCGACCAGACCCGTGCGTGACGCCCACGCCCGGTCGTCTGGTCGGTGGTGACACGAACCGTCCCACCGATCTCCTCGGACGCGGCCCGGGCGATCAGGTCGGCATTCGTCGAACCCGTCGACTCGACCACCTCGACCGTGTGCCAGCAGGTGTCAGCGAGATTCTCCACGAGCGCAGCGCCATCCAGGGTCATACCCATGACGCTACTGCGATCGCACGGCCCGTCCCACACCCTGCGCCACAAGCCCGACCGATCGCTCGGGAACATGAGGTGTATCTCACGTTGATCCGGTTGACGTGGCTCACAGTCGGGTAGTTAGCATCGTTGTTCATGACGACTGCTTCGCGCGATGACGGCGCCGCTCCCGACATCCACACGACGGCGGGAAAGCTCGCCGATCTGCGTAATCGCCTCGAAGAGACCAAGCACCCGGTGGGCGAGGCCGCGGTCGACAAGATCCACGACAAGGGCAAGCTGACCGCGCGTGAGCGCATCACCCACTTGCTCGACGAGGGGTCGTTCGTCGAATTGGACGCGCTCGCGCGCCACCGCAGCACCAACTTCGGGTTGGCCGAGCGCCGCCCGCTCGGCGACGGCGTGGTGACCGGTTACGGCACCATCGACGGTCGCGAGGTGTGCATCTTCTCGCAGGACGCCACCGTCTTCGGCGGCAGCCTCGGTGAGGTCTACGGCGAGAAGATCGTCAAGGTCATGGATCTCGCGATCAAGACCGGCCGTCCGCTGATCGGCATCAACGACGGCGCAGGCGCCCGCATCCAGGAGGGCGTCGTCTCGCTCGGCCTCTACGGCGAGATCTTCCACCGCAACGTCCGTGCATCCGGTGTCATCCCGCAGATCTCGCTGATCATGGGCGCCGCCGCTGGTGGTCACGTCTACTCGCCCGCGCTCACCGACTTCGTGGTGATGGTCGATCAGACCAGCCAGATGTTCATCACCGGCCCCGACGTCATCAAGACGGTGACCGGCGAGGACGTCACGATGGAGGACCTCGGCGGTGCGCACACCCACATGTCGAAGTCCGGCACCGCCCACTACGTCGCCCAGGACGAAGAGGACGCACTCGAGTACGTGAAGGAACTGCTGGGATACCTCCCCAGCAACAACCGGGCCGAGGCGCCACGCCTCCCGGTCGCGGAGCCGGCCGCCGGGTCCATCGAGGACACCCTGACCGATGAGGACCTCGAACTCGACACCCTGATCCCGGACTCCCCGAACCAGCCTTACGACATGCACGAGGTGATCCGCCGGATCCTCGACGACGACGAGTTCCTCGAGGTCCAGGCCGAGTACGCCACCAACGTGGTGGTCGGCTTCGGCCGCGTCGACGGCCGCAGCGTCGGTATCGTCGCCAACCAGCCGACACAGTTCGCCGGATGTCTCGACATCAAGGGCTCGGAGAAGGCCGCCCGATTCGTCCGCACCTGCGACGCCTTCAACATCCCGATCGTCACCCTGGTCGACGTTCCCGGCTTCCTGCCCGGCACCGATCAGGAGTACAACGGCATCATCCGTCGCGGCGCCAAGTTGCTCTACGCCTACGGCGAGGCCACCGTCGGCAAGATCACCATCATCACCCGCAAGGCCTACGGCGGCGCATACGACGTGATGGGCTCCAAGCACATGGGTGCCGACGTGAACCTCGCGTGGCCGACCGCGCAGATCGCGGTCATGGGCGCGTCGGGTGCCGTCGGGTTCGTCTACCGCGGTCAGCTCAAGGAGGCCCAGGCCAACGGCGACGACGTCGACGCGTTGCGACTCCAGCTGCAGCAGGAGTACGAGGACACGCTGGTGAACCCGTACGTTGCCGCCGAGCGCGGCTACGTCGACGCCGTGATCCCGCCCAGCCACACCCGTGGCCAGGTGGCCACCGCCCTGCGACTGCTGGAGCGCAAGATGGTCACCCTGCCGCCGAAGAAGCATGGGAACATCCCCCTATGAGCGACACCGTCGACACCCAGAACGACTCCGCTGCCGCACAGCCGCTGCTACGCGTCGTGCGTGGCAATCCGAGTGATGAAGACGTCGCCGTCCTCGCGTCGCTGATCGCCGCGGCCGCCGGATCCTCGCCGAGCGGGCCGGTCGATGCCGGCCCGCGCGACGATTGGGGTCGGCCCGAGGACCGGTTGCGTCCCATCTGGGGAGCGCCGACCAGCTTCACCAACCTGAGGGCGTGACCACCGTCTCGGTGGTGCTCGGATCCGCGTCGCCTGCCCGGCTGCGGGTGCTGCGGGCCGCCGGGCTGGACCCGCGGGTGATCGTCTCCGACGTCGACGAGGACGCAGTACTCGACGCCCTGCCCGATGCGCCACCCGAGCAGGTGGTGGTACGCCTCGCGGGCGCCAAGTCGGACGCCGTGGTCGCCGCGATACTCGCGGGCGACGACCACGCGGGCGATACGGTGGTGCTGACCTGTGACTCCATGCTGCTGTTCGACGGTGCGCTCAGCGGGAAGCCGCACACCGTGGACGTGGCGCGCGACCGGTGGCGGCGGATGCGGGGGCGGTCCGCGGAACTGTTGACCGGACACTGGGTCTCGCGCATCGAGGGGTCCCGCGTCGTCGGTACGGCGAACGCATCAGCGGCCACCACGATCCACTTCGCCGACATCGACGACGCGACCATCGACGCCTACGCGGCGACCGGTGAGCCGCTCGCGGTCGCGGGCGCGTTCACCCTCGACGGCCTCGGCGGCTGGTTCGTGGAGGCCATCGACGGCGATCCCTCATCGGTGATCGGGATCGGACTGCCGACGGTTCGTCGGCTCCTCGCCGACGTGGGAGTCGACGTGACGACGTTGTGGCATCTCCCCTGACCCGGTCGGCCACGAGAGGATGCGCCCGTGAAGCTCTGCGGTGACGATGCCGTCGAGATCGAGCCGGGCACGGTCATCCGCTGGGGACTGTCCGCGACCGCCGAAGCCCGACCGGTGTCGGTCCCGGCGTCGGAGAACGAGAAGTTCCACCTCGACGCGGCGCGGCGTGACGGCTCCGCCGGATGGCTCGCGCTGACGGTCGAGTTCGCCGAGGCGCTGAACGTCGACGACATCACCCGCGGCCTCCGGAGGCTGGTGGACCGCCACGAGGTCCTGCGGTGTCACTTCGTCTCCTCCGACGGCGGGCACATCCGCCACCTGCTACCGGTGGGTGGCCTCACGGTGCAGCCGGTGGCCACCGAGCCCCCGCTCGCCGACGGTCTGGTGGACGACATCGCAACGGTGTGTTCGCCGTTCGGACCGCTACGGCATTATCTCGCAGCGGTCCGCCGGCCGTCGTCGACGACCGTGATCCTCGCCTTCGACCACTGCTACGTCGACGCCTACTCACTCGCCGTCATCGCAGCAGACCTCGTCGACGACCTCTCGGACACGACGGTCACGCAGCCGGCGAGCTTTCTGGACATCCGGGCGGTCGAGGAGGCCGCAACGCCTGTGGGCCCCGGAGACCGGCGTCTGCGGCGGTGGGGCGAATTCCTCGCCGCGAACCACTGGACCGTCCCCGAGTTCCCCCTCGATCTCGGCCTCGCTCCCGGCGACACCGCCCCGGTGCGCACGGAGGTTCGCGCGCTCATGTGCGCCACGACGGCCCGCCGCTTCGAGCGGACCGTGCACACGCTCGACGCGCGAACGTACCCGGCGTTGCTCACGGCGGTGGCCGAAGCGGTCCACACCGTCGGCGGGCCGTCCGAGCTGCCCACCATCATTCCGGTCCACACCCGCCACCGCGCCACCGACCGCACAGCCGTCGGCTGGCTGGTCGGCAACGCCCCCATCCTTCTCAGCGGGTCAGGTCAGCGCGCAACCACCTTGCGCGCGAACACAACACGGCTCGGCGATGCACTTCCGCTCGCCCGGATCGGCCTCACGCCCGTGTACCGGGCCTACGGCGACCTGATCCGAGCCGTGCGGCACGACGTCTTCATGGTGTCCTACGTCGACTATCGCAAGCTCGGTCTGCCGGCGTCGGTGACCACTCGGCAGATCTCGAGTCCACGCCGCGCCGACACCGCACAGTTCTGGTTCTGGCGTGACGCGGACGGTGTCCATCTGCGGGCCAGGTATCCGGACACCGCGCTCGCGCGGGCGACGATGGCCGGCGTGCTCGAAGCGGTCGACGACCGCCTCCGCGTCGTCTCGTCCGGCGTGCTGTGCCGTCAGGTGGGGTGAACCGGGCACGCTCGATGAACGAGCGAGCCCAGGCCTCGTCCACGCCGCGGCACGCGGCCGACCATGCGACTTGAACTGTGGGTAGGCTCATGTGCGAGACACGTACGTCGGTGGGTCCGCCACAGTCCAGCCCGTCGCGGACCGACGACACATCACGAAGGGGACCGCAGTTGAGCGTTGAGACCGATCCGAATCCGGCGTTCGCCGACTACGCCCACCCGGAGCGCCTCGTCACGACGCAGTGGCTCTCGGCACATCTCGGTGCCAAGGGACTCAAGATCATCGAGTCCGACGAAGACGTCCTGCTTTTCGACATCGGCCACATCCCGACTGCCCAGAAGGTCGATTGGCATCTGCACCTGAACGACCCGGTGACACGGGATTACATCAACGGTGAACAGTTCGCCGAACTGATGCGTAGCAAGGGCATCGAACGCGACGACACGATCGTCATCTACGGCGACAAGAGCAACTGGTGGGCGGCCTACGCGCTCTGGGTGTTCACACTCTTCGGTCACGAGGACGTGCGACTGCTCGACGGCGGCCGGGACGCCTGGATGTCCGAGGACCGCGAGACATCGTTCGACGTCCCCGACTATCCCCGCTCCGACTACCCCGTCGTGGAGCGTGACGACACGCTGATCCGGGCGTTCGCGCCCGAGGTTCTCGGCGCGCTCGGTTCCGAACCCCTCGTCGACGTCCGATCGCCGCAGGAGTACAGCGGAGAACGCACCCACATGCCCGACTACCCCGAGGAGGGCGCGCTGCGCGGTGGACACATCCCCACCGCGATCTCCATCCCGTGGGCCAAGGCCGCCGCTCCCGACGGCCGGTTCCGCGCCAAGGCCGAACTGGACGAGATCTACGGCGATCTCGAGCCGTCGACGCCGACGATCGCCTACTGCCGGATCGGCGAGCGCTCGAGTCACACCTGGTTCGTGCTGACCCACCTGCTCGGCTTCGGGAACGTGCGCAACTACGACGGCTCCTGGACCGAGTGGGGCAACGCGGTGCGGGTGCCGATCGCCGTCGGCACGGAACCCGGCTCGGCACCCGCTTCGGCATGAGCCTCCCGGCCGCGCTCGCCGAGATCGTCGATGACTTCGGCGCACTCGGCGATGCCGACAAGGTGACCCTCCTGTTGGAGTTCTCCCGCGAGCTCCCCGACCTGCCCGAGCATCTACTCGAGGATGCGATGGAGCCGGTCCCCGAATGCCAGTCTCCGGTGTTCCTGTCGGTCGACGCGTCGGAGCCGGCGTCGGTGCGCTTGCACTTCAGCGCCCCACCGGAAGCCCCGACCACACGTGGCTTCGCATCGATCCTGCATCAAGGTCTCGACGGCGCGTCCGCCGACGACATCCTCGCCGTACCGGCCGACTTCTACCACGATCTGGGCCTCGGTTCGGCGGTGAGTCCCCTGCGACTGCGCGGCATGGCGGGCATGCTCGCCCGGATCAAGGGTCAGGTGCGTGCGCAGACCGCCGGGTCCGGTGGGCCGCCCGCCACGACATGAAGTTCATCCAGATCCTCGAGGAGCCGATCGAGCCAGGCGGTCTCGTCGAGTGGATGCCCTACGTCCCGGGTGGGCTGGGCAACTGGAGTCACGACTCCCGATTGACCTCCCACAATCACGAACAACACCTTCGGTCCGCCTTCGAATACCGTTTGCGGACACGCCGAGAAGGTGGCCGGGAATCGTGGCTCGGCCTGTCCATCGAGTTCGACGAGCCACTGTCGATCCCCGCGATCCGCAGCACCCTGATGACGTGGATCGACCGTCACGAGGTCCTCCGGAGCCACGTCGTCATCAAGGGTGACGGCCTCCAACGACTGAGTACGGCCGAGGGCACCGTCAAGCTCAAGATGGGCCGGATCGGCTGGTACACCCAGTCCGGCCCACTCGTCGAGCAGATCGCCGGTGCCTTCGACCGGGCGACCGCACCCCTGCACTGGCCCGCCTACATGTTCGCCACGGTGGGTCGCGAGGACTCCTTCACGTTGCTGTTCGCCGCCGACCACTCGCTGGTCGACGGCTACTCGCTGATCATGGCCCAACAGGAACTGGTGACGCTCTACCGCGCGGCTCGCGATCGCACCGAGCCCGACCTGCCGCCCGTCGGCAGTTACGTCGACTTCAGCGCCGAGGAACGTCGGCAGGCCGACCAGACCGGCGCTGACCATCCTGCGGTGGCCACCTGGTCGTCATTCCTGCGCACCGGACGCGGCGACCTGCCCGGCTTCGACTATCGAGACAATGGCGCAGGCGGCGCCATGGTTCGCCCCGCTGCCGACGACGCCACCGGCGAGCTCGCCCCCGCTCCCGAAGAAGGCTCTGTCCCGCAGGATTCGATCACCGGGGTCGTCCTCGACGACGATGCCGCAAACCGGTTCACCGCGGTGTGTTCACAAGCGGGCGGCACACTGACCGCCGGGGTGCTGGCGGCCTTCGCCATGGTCTACCACGAACGCACCGGAGACCCTGAGTTCCGTTGCGTCCTGCCGCGACACACGCGCGATCACAGCCGATGGCTGACCGCCCTCGGTTGGTTCGTCGCGGTGGCGCCGTTCTGCCTCGACGTCTCCGACTCCCCCACCTTCGATCAAGCCGTGACGCGGGCCACCGCGGAGCTGAAACGGTCCCGGCAAGGGGCGTCCCTCCCATTCCTGCGCGTCGCCGAACTCATCGGCTACCAGGGCGAGCCGCATTTCGTCATCTCGTTCATCGACACCCGGTACGCACCCGGCGCCGCCGAGGCCGATGCAGGCCGCGCCAAGGTGCTGCGCAGTCACAGCTACGCCACCGACGAGGTGTTCATCTGGATCAACCGGACGCCATCCGGTATGCGTGTTTCGGCACGCTTCCCGGCCAGCGCAGACACCGTCGTCGGCCCCATCGTCGATGCGACGACAGACGTGAACAATCTCACTGACACCACCTTCGACGACACCAGGGCCGACGGCACCGGGGCCGACGACACCGCCGCATCGGTACACGCCTACCTGCGCCGTTTCACCGAGCTCCTCCGAGCCATCGGCGACAGCAGCACCTTCGGTGTCCCGAACGCACCCGTCCCCCGACCGAGCAATTGATCGGTGGGCTAGGGTATTGCCCTGAGCGCGTGGCACCTAGACTCCAAGTGTCATGCGTCACCCTGGTCGGCCACCACCATGTCCGTCACGGGGTGGACCCAAGAACGAGTGTGATGCCCGACCACCAGCCGGTGTCGCCCGACGACGACACGACGCCCAGGAGAACAAGTGCCTAGTCCCTCTGCGAACAGCTCGACCACTATTTCCAAGGTGCTCATCGCCAATCGCGGTGAGATCGCCGTCCGCGTGATCCGCGCAGCCCGCGACGCCGGGCTCCCCAGTGTCGCCGTGTACGCAGAGCCGGACGCCGACGCACTGTTCGTCAAGCTCGCAGACGAGGCGTTCGCCCTGGGTGGTCAGACCTCCGCCGAGTCGTACCTGGTGTTCGACAAGATCCTCGACGCGGCAGCCAAGTCCGGCGCGAACGCGATCCACCCCGGATACGGTTTCCTCTCGGAGAACGGCGACTTCGCACAGGCTGTCATCGACGCCGGACTGATCTGGATCGGGCCGTCCCCGCAGTCGATCCGCGACCTCGGTGACAAGGTCACCGCACGCCACATCGCCCTCAAGGCCAACGCCCCGATGGCGCCGGGTACCAAGGATCCCGTGAAGGATGCCGACGAGGTCGTCGCCTTCGCCAAGGAGCACGGTGTGCCGGTCGCGATCAAGGCCGCATTCGGCGGTGGTGGTCGCGGAATGAAGGTCGCCTACACGATCGAGGAGATCCCGCACCTGTTCGAGTCGGCCACCCGCGAGGCGATCTCCGCCTTCGGTCGTGGCGAGTGCTTCGTCGAGCGCTACCTCGACAAGGCGCGCCACGTGGAGGCGCAGGTCATCGCCGACCAGCACGGCAACGTCATCGTCGCGGGTACCCGCGACTGCTCACTGCAGCGTCGCTTCCAGAAGCTGGTCGAGGAGGCACCTGCACCCTTCCTGACCACCGAACAGCGCGACCGCATCCACGCCTCCGCCAAGGCGATCTGCCGAGAGGCCGGTTACTACGGCGCGGGCACGGTCGAGTTCCTCGTCGGAGCCGACGGTCTCGTCTCCTTCCTGGAGGTCAACACCCGACTTCAGGTCGAGCACCCGGTCACCGAGGAGACCTCGGGTATCGATCTCGTCCGCCAGCAGTTCCGGATCGCCAACGGCGACAAGCTGGAGATCTCCGAGGATCCGACACCTCGCGGGCATTCCTTCGAGTTCCGCATCAACGGCGAGGACGCCGGCCGCAACTTCCTCCCCGCCCCGGGCCCCGTCACGGTCTACAAAGAGCCGACCGGTCCCGGTGTGCGCGTCGACTCGGGCGTCGTCGCGGGCGACGTCATCGGGGGTCAGTTCGACTCGATGCTCGCCAAGCTGATCGTCACCGGCGAGAACCGCGAACAGGCGCTCGAGCGCTCGCGTCGCGCTCTCGCCGAGTTCCAGGTCGAAGGACTCGCGACGGTCATCCCGTTCCACCGGCACATCGTCGAGAACCCGGCATTCCACGGTCACGTCGACGAGAACGGTGACGAGAAGTTCGACGTCTACACCAAGTGGATCGAGACCGACTGGGAGAACCCGATCGAGCCGTACACCGGTGGTGAGCCGATCGAAGAAGACGAGTCGCTGCCGCGTCAGAACGTGGTGGTCGAGGTCGGTGGCCGTCGCGTCGAGGTCTCGCTGCCCGGCGACCTCGCACTCGGCGGCGGCGGAGGCAGCGCCAACGGCGTGGTCCGCAAGAAGCCGAAGGCACGTTCACGCAAGAAGGGCGGCGGCGCCGCCGCCTCCGGTGATGCCGTGCAGGCACCGATGCAGGGCACTGTCGTCAAGGTCGCGGTCGAGGAGGGCCAGGAGGTCTCCGCGGGCGAGCTCGTGGTCGTGCTCGAGGCGATGAAGATGGAGAACCCGGTCACCGCGCACAAGGACGGTGTGGTCACCGGCCTGGCTGTCGAGGCCGGTGCCGCGGTGACCCAGGGCACCATGCTCCTCGAGTTGAAGTAGCAACTCCCCAACTGCATGAATCCGGTCGAGATCAACGCCGGGACGTGGTATCTGCGAGCGCTGCGCGCTGACGAGCGGATGACCGACGTCCCGGCGTTGTCGGATCTGGGCATCGTCGACCCGGACGCCTACGTTTCGGCCGCGAACGCGGCCTGGTCGGACGAGACACGCTACGTCTGGGCTGTCTGCATTCCCACGACCGGTGAACTCGTCGCGCTGGTCGGCGTCGCGCCAGACGCCGACGGTACTCGACTGTGGGGCCGTGCCCGGACAGGTCACGAGGAGGCCTTGGCGGCTTCCCTGCCCCGGTGAGCCGTTTCGCAGAGGGCGCCCTCGGCCTCACGATCAGCTCGACCGATACCGCCACCGGCGGCTGACCCGTGCGCTCACAGGAGCGAAGTCGCCGACCACCCCGGACTCGGAGCCATCGTGGGCCACGGCTGCCGGCTGTGAGCCGGCGCACGCTGGGGCACACCCGGCGGGGTCATCGTCGCGCAGGCGTTCTGATCGCCGGTCGGCGTCGGATAGATGGCCGCAAAATCCAGCCGGGTGGTGCGCCAGTCACCGAACATGTCCCCGTCCGGAGTGCGGTTGGTGCCGCTCCGGACGTCGGGCGGCCCGGCGCCGACTCGGCGGAAGTCGATCTCCACCGGTCGCGGCGGATCGCTGCGCGACGTCCATGACGACCCGCTTGCCCGGTCGTCGCGAACGGACCGATATCCGTGCCGGCACAGCACGATCCGTGTCCAGTTGCCGTCGTCCACCCGGCGCAGGCCCGTGAAGATCGCGGTGCCGACGCCCGGCCTCTCCGACGACACGTCGGGCGGATAGGCGGCGATCATGCTGTCGATGTTCGACGGCGACGCCGCGACGAATCCGTGGTAGCCCCACGTCGTCGACCGGCCCGCATCGGCGAGTTCGAACGATTCGATGTAGGCGCGGACGAAGGTGCCCTCCGGACCGAAGAGTCCGAACACCGGGCTCGGCATCCATCGGAACGTGATGTCGAGTTCGGCCGGCCCGTGTTCGGCCGTTCCGGGCTCGGGGCCCACCGGCACGCCTGGGCTGCCTCCACACCCGCAGATCAGGACCATCGCGAGGCCGGCAGCCGCCAGCGCGGCGGCAGGTCCGTGGTGTGCTCGCGTCACGACGACCACCTCCTCACCCGCTGGTTCCCGGGCTGTCGGCTCACCTGCACACTAAGCGGGTCGACATGCGCGCCGCGGCGTCACCGTGCATCGGAATGGCGACGAGAAGGCAACGAATCCGCAGAGGCGTGGACGTTTCACCAGATGGCGCCGGCCCGAGTCTCGCGGATACGCACTCAGCGGGTGGTCGCGGAAGCCTCGACGCCGGTTGCTCTGGGATCGGTCGACGCCGGTGCGTCGGGGTCGTGGAAGTCGCGACTTCGGATCAACGCCGCCGCCACCAGCCCGGCCACCAGGGCGACCACCGCGGCGATGAGGAGAACGCGATCCAGGGCGTCTGCGTATCCCTGTGCGGCAACCCGGGCGACCTCGGCACGCAACGGTCCCGGCACTGTCCCCATCACACCGGCAACATTGCCGTCCGCGACGGCGTCGCCGATCTCCTGCGCACGCGCCGTCAGTGGGCCGCCGGTCAACGCGGACGCCACGGTACCGGCGAAATGTGATGCGAGCACGCTGCCGAGCACCGCCACCCCGGTCGCGATCCCGATCTGCCGGAACGTGGAGTTGATGCCGGACGCCATGCCGGCCCGCTCCTGCTCGACCACCCCGACCGCCGTCGAGGCCAGCGGCGGATTGATCAACCCGGTCCCGATGCCGGCGACGACGAACCCCGGGACCAGCTGGGTCCAGCTCCCGGTCGGGTCCGTACCGCGCATCAGCCACAGTCCGACCGCGACGAGTACGAAACCCGGACCGATGAGCCATCGGACCGGCACGAGGTCCGAGAGACGGCCGGCGACGGCCGCCGCGACGAACACGACCCCGGAGAACGGTAAGAAGCGCAGACCGGCCTCGAGCGCCGAGTACCCCATGATGGTCTGTAGGTAGATGACGAGATAGGTGAGCGTCGAGAACATCGATGCCGACACCGCCCACGCCGCGATGAGGCCGCCGTTGAAGGTCGGCACGCGGAGCAGGGCGCCGTCGATCATCGGATCCGCGACCATCCGTTCCACGACGACGAATGCGACGAGGAGCACTCCGGCCACCACGAGCGATCCGGCGACACTCACCGAACCCCAGCCGTCGGCGTGGCTGCGAATGAGCCCGAAGACCAGAAAGGCCAGGGCCGCACTGAAACTCACGCAGCCCATCCAGTCGATGCGCCGCATCCCGGACGCCTTCGACTCGTCGACCCCGACGTAGGTCACCAAAAGCGCCGCGATGCCGACCGGGATGTTGACGTAGAAGATCCAGTGCCACGACAGACCGGTCGTCAACACACCGCCGAGGACCGGCCCGACGGCGACAGAGACGCCCGTCACGGCGCCGAAGACGCCGAACGCGATACCCCTCTCCTTGGGTGGAAACGCTTGTGCCAGCAGCGCGAGCGAGGTGGCGAACATGATCGCCCCGCCGACTCCCTGGACCGCCCGCGCCCCGACCAGGAACTCGATGGTCGGTGCGAGACCGCAGGCGAGCGAACCCAGCGTGAACACGACGATGCCGGACGCGAACACCAGTTTGCGTCCGATGATGTCGGCGACGGTCCCTGCCGTCAGCAGGAGCGCCGCGAGAGTGAGCGCGTACGCGTCGATGACCCACTGGAGACCGGCCAACGACGATCCGAGGTCTCTCTGGATATCGGGTAGCGCAACGTTCACGATCGTGACGTCGAGCAACAACATGAACACCCCTGTGCACACCGCAGCCAGGGTCAGCCATTTCCGGGGCATCGCGCGCTCCTTTTTTGAGTTCACACTCAGTTAATCGTCACATATTCTGAGCGATTACTCAATAATCCTCCGCCCACGTAGAGTGCCAGACGTGACGACGCGAGGAAGGCCACCGAGAATCGGACGCGACGAGATCGTCACCGCCACCCTGGAGGTCCTGCGCGACCGGGGAATCGCCCGGCTGACCACCCGGGAGATCGCCGATCGGCTCGGCATCTCCGAGGGCAGCATCTTCTACCACTTCGGGGACCGAAAGGGGCTGGTCGGCGCAGTGTTCACCGAGTCGCTGCGGCCACTGTGGGAGTTCGGGCCGATGATGCCGTCGGCGCCGCACGACATCTCCGAACTGCGCGAGGTCCTCACCGTGTTCACCACCCGCCTCGAGGAGTTCCTCGAAGACGGACTCGACGTGCTGATGGCCGCGCAGGCCGACACCGCGCTCCGCGCAGAATTGGGCGGGGTGATCCTCGAGAACGACTACGGGCCACAGCGCGGCGTGACGGCGATCAGCGGCTACCTCCGCTCCGCGCAAGCCGCCGGCGTCATCGCTCCCACAGTCGACGCCGAGGTGACCGCGCATCTGCTGATCGCGTCGGTCTTCATGCGGTACGCCCAGCCGATGCTCGTCGGCCACGCCCGCGGGCTACCCTCCCGCGACCGGACGCTCGACTTCATCATCGCGACCCTGCGCCACTGATCACGAGTCAGGTCGGGGTGTCCCGGTCCTGCCCGGAGGCGAGATCCCCGCATTCCACCCGGAGCAGATCGGCGCGCCCGGCCAGATACGACTGCGCTCCCACGTCACCGGCCACCGTCGCGATCACCCCGGTGAGGTGATCGGCACCGATGTACACCGGATGTCCGGGCCTACCGCCGAAGACGACCCGGGCAATGCGATCGCGCCGACGGCCGACAGCCTCAAGGAGGCGGATGGTCACCTCCGGCCCCACGTCCGGTGTGTCGACAACGTGGAAGACCATGCCGTCCACATCGGCGTCCAGCGCCGCGGTCGCCGCCACCCGGACCGTTTCCCCCACACCGCTCCGCCAGCCCGGCACGATGAGCATCGAAGCATTATCCGGTGGGTCGACGATGCGGGCACCCATGGCAACCATCACGACGCCACACCCGCCGTCGGCCAGGGCGTCCACGGACCGTCGCAGCCAATCACCCTCGCCAGCAACAATTTTGGGTGCACCGTAGCGGCGCCCCGCACCCGCCGCCAGCACCACACCCATGATGCCGCCCGGGTCGCGACGGTGCGTCGGACCGCGCATTTCCTCACCCATGACGACCGCTGATACTAGTGCGACACAAGCCTTTTGTCCGATTCACCCAAGGAATCACCCGATCCGCCGTCCATCGGGGTCGGCCGGTTGGGTTCACGCTGTAGCGGTCAGCGGCCGACACAGAGGTGAACGAGCATGGTCACAGGCTCCATCAGCGCCATCCGCGGAACGAACCGCAAGACGAGAGTGGCCCCCGTCGATCAGCTCAGGTCAGCCCGGTTCACGCGAGCGTCCGAACTCTCCTAGGCTGACCGCATGAGACGTGTCGATTGGCGCGGACTGGCGAGTTTCAACCAACTCTCCGAACGTCAGGCCATCCAACAGCTGTACGAGTGCTGCAGCTCCTCGATCTGGGCGTCACGGGTGGCCGATGCCCGCCCCTTCCCCGACGACGAGGCGTTGCTCGAGTACGCGGACCTCATCCTCGCCGACCTCACCGACGCCGATCTCGACGAGGCCCTCGCCGGGCACCCACGTATCGGAGACCGACCCGACAACCCGTCGTCCGAGCGGGAGCAATCCGGGGTGGCCGGCGCCGACGCATCGGTCCTCGCCGACCTCGAGAAATTCAACACCGCATACGAGGAGAAGTTCGGCCACGTGTACCTCGTGTTCGCCGACGGCCGGCCCGCCGACGAGCTGCTCGACATCCTCGGTCGACGTATGCACAACGACGCCGAAACCGAACGACGGGAGCTGCGAACGGAATTGGCGAAGATCAATCTCAGTAGGCTGACGAGGATGCTGACCCCTGCGAGTAGCCACCTCGACGAAGGAGCCACGACATGACGGGCATCTCCACTCACGTGCTCGACGCGGTGTCGGGCTCACCGGCCCGGGGGGTGGCGATCTCCCTGAGGGATTCGACCGGAACCGTGCTGGCGACAGGCGTCACCGACGATGACGGCCGCATCGCTCAGGTGAACACGGAACCGGTCACACCGGGCACCTATCATCTCGTGTTCGACACCGGTCGATGGTTCGACACGCACGGGATCACCGGCTTCTACCCGGAGATCGACATCTGCTTCGCGGTCGACGACCCGACACGCCATCACCACGTCCCGGTGCTGCTCAGCCCCTATTCCTACACGACCTACCGCGGCAGCTGACCGGGCACAACGGTGGCGCCGCGAGCCCCGGCGTGCGGACCGACACCGCACCGGATGCGACGTACTTCACTCCCTAGGGGGTAGAGTCAGGACGAAGCCGACGATACGACGCGTCCACGCATTCGCGGGGACCGAGTCGGCGGTGGAACGGATATCACGCCGCACTCCACCGATCACTTCTCCGAACGGATGTCCGATGTCCAACGATGCCAATCTTTTTTCACACTGCACCGACACCACGCACGCTGCCGTGCTGGCGACCACCGCGACCTCAGATCTCGAGTTCTCCGACGCGCCGGACGATCCGACTTCCGCGGGGCGAGACTGAGCGGGCGGTCCGACCGTGGCACCCGCACTCGGCCCGACTCGGCTCAAACTGGCACCTGACCTCACTCTCCCGATCGCCGGGGCCTGGCTGCCCTACACATCGCAGATCTCACAGGAACTCCCGGCCCTCCAAGCGGCCGGCCGCAGCAGGCTGGGTGTCATCAGCCGTATCGACGTGAATTGGCGGAATTTCGCGCGCTATCCCGGATTAGACTCCGAGAATTCGCCCGACGTGCTGCCGCTGATGTCGGTCACGGCCGACCACGCCACGGTGACGCTGCTCGTCATTCCGCCGAGAACCCAGTCTGCCCTTGCCGCCACCCTGTTGCGGCAAGCCGGCCAATGCACCACATCACCCGGTTCCGAGCACAGCCACCTCTACCGCGACGCCCAGCGGATCCTTCATCGCGCTGCACTCCAGTGCGGCGCCATAGAGCCAAAAGCGGCCGGCTGAGCCGATGGCATGATCGGCGTCGGCCACATCTGTTGCGGCACAACAACAGCACGATACAAACACCGAGATTCTACAGCGACACCGAGATACACCAGCAACGACGAGATACAACAAACGCCGCCCGGAAATCCGGGCGGCGTTCGTCGTTGAAGACTGTGGTCAGATGGCGGTCACAGTGGTCGCCTGCGGGCCCTTGGGGCCCTGCTCGACCTCGAACTGGACACGCTGCTGCTCTTCGAGGCTGCGGTAGCCGCCGCCCTGAATGGCCGAGTAGTGAACGAAAACGTCACCATCGGTGCTGTCGTCGGGAGCGATGAAGCCGAAGCCCTTTTCGCTGTTGAACCACTTGACGGTTCCTTGAGCCATGATGCTGGTACTTCTCTCTATTTTGCACACGAGGGCCGTGTGGCACTCGCTCGACCATCATCGCACACTTTGTGACTTTTGAGATAACCGTGACGAAAGCGAACCCGTCTGAGCCACGAATCCGGCGCCCGTCGCACCCTTCTTTTCGTGGCTGCACAGTCGACTCCGGGCCAGATCACGACGGTGCGGCCAGAAGTGTCCTGACACGCGAGTCCAGCGACGTGGCGGGACTATCGTTTCCTGCTGTGTCCGTCCTGACCGACCTCGACGATGTGCTCGCCGCCCGCGCCGGCGAGCGCATCGTGGTCGGCGTGACCGGTCCGCCCGGATCGGGCAAGACGTCGCTGGCGCGCGGTCTCACCGACCACTATCGGAGATTGCACGGCGATGGTTTCGTCGGCCATCTCCCGATGGACGGGTTCCATCTCGCCGATCGCGTTCTCGCACAATTGGGCCGATCCGAACGCAAAGGCGCACCGGACACCTTCGACGTGGACGGCTACATCGCGCTGCTGACCCGTGTGATCGGGGCGGACCGCGACGTCTACGCCCCCGACTTCGACCACAGCGCAGGCGAGCCGGTCGCCGCGGCGCTCGTGCTGCCGGCGACGGCGGGCCTCATCGTCACCGAGGGCAACTACTTGGCCCTCGACGGACGATGGTCACCGGTCGCCGATCTGCTCACCCGGTTGTATTACGTGGACGCGCCGACCCGCCTGCGCCGGAATCGGTTGGTATCCCGCCACGTCGCCGCGGGCAGATCGACCGAAGCTGCCCGCGCGTGGGTCGAGAACGTCGACGAGCCGAACGCGGCGCTCGTCGCGAACACCCGGGATCGCGCGGACCTCGTCGTCGATGGCACGGCCCCGCTCTTCTGACACGCAGGACTCCCGGACACACGCGCTATCGCACGGGCATCCGGGAGTCCTGGGTGGGCTCGCGCCTCGCGACTACCCGATCTCGATCAGCAGGTCACCCGGTGCGACCTGGGTGACCGCGCCGACCGCGACGCGCGCGACCTTGCCGCCGAGCGGTGCGGTGATGGTGGCTTCCATCTTCATCGCCTCGATGGTGCCGATCGCCGCACCCGCGGCGACCTCGTCACCGACGTCCACCGACAACGACACCACCCCGGCGAACGGGGCGCCGATGTGATGCGGGTTGGACCGGTCGGCCCGTTCGGCCGCCTCGACGGCGGAGTCCACCGACCCGTCGCGTACCGACACCGGACGCAGCTGCCCGTTCAACACACACATCACCGTCCGCATACCCCGTTCGTCGGGCTCGCTGATGGCTTCGAGCCCGATGAGCAGTTCGACGCCGGGTTCGAGTTCGACACGGTGCTCCTCGCCGTAGCGCAGACCGTAGAAGAACTGATTCGCCGACAGACGCGAGGTGTCGCCGTAGTCCTCGTAGTGCTTCTCGAACTCCTTCGTCGGCCCGGGGAACAGCAAGCGGTTCAACGTTTCCTGCCGCGTGCGACCGGGCACGTCGAGCGCCGCGGAGTCGTCGTCGGTCAATGTCTCCGGCGGGGCGGCCTCACCACGACCCTGCAACGCGATGCTGCGCAACGGTTCCGGCCACCCGCCTGCCGGATCGCCGAGCTCACCCCGCAGGAAGCCGATCACCGAATCCGGGATGTCGTAGGCAGACGGGTCAGAGGCGAACTCGGTGGCGGTGATGCCACGCCCGACGAGCGCCAGTGCGAGATCGCCGACCACCTTGGACGACGGTGTCACCTTGATGAGCCGGCCGAGCATACGGTCGGCGGCCGCATAGGCCTCTTCGACGGCTTCGAACCGATTGCCCAGACCGAGCGCGATCGCCTGCTGGCGCAGATTCGACAGCTGGCCACCGGGGATCTCATGGGTGTACACGCGTCCGGTCGGGGCCGGAATACCGGATTCGAAGGGCGCGTACACCTTTCGCAGCGCTTCCCAGTACGGCTCGAGATCGCATACCGACTTGAGGTCGAGGCCGGTGTCACGGTCGGTGTGCGCGGCCGCCGCCACGATCGCCGAGAGCGCGGGCTGGCTGGTGGTGCCGGCCAACGCAGCGCTCGCGCCGTCGACCGCACTCGCGCCGGCCTGCCAAGCCGCCAGATAGGTGGCCAGCTGCCCGCCGGGGGTGTCGTGGGTGTGCACGTGCACCGGTAGGTCGAACTCCTTGCGCAACGCCGAGACCAGCGTGGTGGCCGCCGGGGCGCGCAACAGTCCGGCCATGTCCTTGATCGCCAACACATGTGCGCCCGCCTCGACGATCTGCTCGGCCAGCCGCAGGTAGTAGTCGAGGGTGTAGAGATCCTCGTCGGGATCGGCGAGATCGCCGGTGTAGCTCATCGCCACCTCGGCCACCGCGGTACCGGTCTCCCGAACCGCGTCGATCGCCGGTCGCATCTGATCGACGTTGTTGAGCGCGTCGAAGATGCGGAAGATGTCGATACCCACCTCGGTGGCCTCGGCCACGAACGCGGTGGTGACCTTCGTCGGATACGGCGTGTAGCCGACGGTGTTGGCGCCCCGCAGCAACATCTGCAGGCAGATGTTGGGGATGGCCTCGCGGAGCTGCGCCAGCCGATCCCAGGGATCCTCCTTGAGGAACCGCAGAGCGACGTCATAGGTTGCGCCACCCCAGCATTCGACCGACAGCAACTGCGGCGTCAACGCCGCGACATACGGCGCAACCATCATCAGTCCGTTGGTGCGCACCCGGGTCGCCAACAGCGACTGGTGGGCGTCACGGAACGTGGTGTCGGTGATACCGAGCCGCTTGGAGTCACGCAGATCCGCGGCGAACCCCTCCGGACCGAGTGCCAACAGACGCTGCCGAGAGCCATCCGGCGGTGCGGCCAGGGCGGCACGTTCCAGCGTGGGCAGCTTGTCGCGTGGGTAGACCTTCGTCGGCCGCTCACCGTGCGGCTTGTTGACCGTCACGTCCGCGAGATAGGACAGGATCTTGGTACCGCGATCGGCCGAGGACCGCGAGGTCAGCAGCGACGGCCGCTCCTCGATGAAGGACGTGGTGACGCGACCCTCGCGGAAGTCCGGATCATCGAGCACCGCCTGCAGGAACGGGATGTTGGTCGCGACGCCGCGAATACGGAACTCGGCGACCGCCCGGCGTCCCCGGCGCACAGCGGTGGCGAAATCCCTTCCGCGACAAGTGAGCTTGACGAGCATCGAATCGAAATGGCCGCTCACCTCGGCACCCAGTACCGCGCCACCGTCCAAGCGCACCCCCGCGCCGCCGGGACTGCGATACGCGGTGATGCGCCCGACGTCGGGACGGAACCCGTTGGCGGGATCCTCGGTGGTGATGCGACACTGCAACGCCGCGCCGCGGATGGTGATCCGATCCTGGGTCAATCCCAGCTCGGCCAACGACTCACCCGCCGCGATCCGCAGCTGGGAGCCGACCAGATCGACGTCGGTGATCTCCTCGGTGACCGTGTGCTCCACCTGGATTCGCGGGTTCATCTCGATGAACACATGACGGCCCTGTTCGTCGAGCAGGAACTCGACCGTGCCCGCACACGTGTAGCCGATGTGCCGGGCGAAAGCGACCGCGTCGGCGCAGATCCGCTCACGCAGCTGCGGGTCGAGGTTCGGTGCCGGAGCCAGCTCGACGACCTTCTGATGGCGGCGTTGCACACTGCAGTCCCGCTCGAAGAGGTGGATCACGTCACCATGGGTGTCGGCCAGGATCTGGACCTCGATATGGCGAGGATTGACCACCGCCTGTTCCAGGAACACGGTCGGGTCCCCGAAGGCGGCATCCGCCTCTCGCGAGGCCGCCGCGATCGCGTCGGCGAGGTCGTCGAGCTGCTCGACCCGACGCATGCCGCGCCCACCACCGCCGGCCACCGCCTTGACGAACACCGGGAACTGCATGTCCTGCGCCGCGCGTAGCAACTCGTCGATGTCAGCCGACGGCTCCGACGACGCCAGCACCGGCAATCCCGCCGCCTTCGCCGCGGCCACCGCGGTCGCCTTGTTCCCGGTCAGCTCGAGCACATCGGCCGACGGCCCGACGAACGTGATTCCGGCCTCCGCGCACGCGGCAGCCAGCCCCTGGTTCTCCGAGAGAAATCCATAACCCGGGTAGATGGCGTCCGCCCCGCACCGCACCGCCGCCCCGACGACCTCGTCGACCGACAGATACGCGCGAACCGGATGGCCCGGCACACCGATCTGGTAGGACTCGTCGGCCTTGAGACGGTGGACCGAGTTCCGGTCCTCGTAGGGGAAGATCGCGACCGTTCTGGCCCCGAGTTCGTAGGCTGCGCGGAAGGCACGGATCGCGATCTCACCGCGGTTGGCCACCAGGACTTTGTCGAACACGTGACTCTCTCTCGTCAGGGCGCCGGAGCACGTCCACCTCACCGTGGCGAGCGCTCACCTTGCCGCATGGATTACACGCTGGAGTGCTCTCAGATTACTGGTGCGGACATCGGGGCAACACGGCGCCCAAGGCAACGCAGGGGGATCAGACCTCAGACCGACGGTCTCACAAGAATGCCGCTGACCTGTGCGTTTTCGGTAACAGCACCGACCGAGCGCTCGGACCGAGGTCCGTCCCCATCGACTCGACGACGGGCTACCCCGGTGGCCGGATCGATTCGTCGGCGATCGGCCGAGCGTGAGCCGACAGGACCGCAGCGCACGATCCCCTGGCCCTGATCTCGCGTGGCCGCGGTACGACTGAGCGATACGTGTGTCATATCGGATTTCTCCGAATGAGCGGGGGTCGATAGCGTAGCCATCGGAGGTGTGTCAGTCGTGAGTGCGATGAGTGGGCCGGTCGACGAACAGACCGGTGCGCAGGCCACCGTCCCAGATGGCCACCCCCGCCTGGCCGTGACCGTCCTCTGTGCTGCCGGGATCGTCGTGGCACTGATGCAGACGATCATCGTGCCGTTGATCCCGCAGCTTCCGGTGCTGTTGGACGCCGCACCGTCCGACACCTCCTGGGCCCTGACCATCACATTGCTCGTGGGCGCCGTGATCACGCCGATCGGCGGTCGGCTCGGCGACATGTACGGGAAACGTCTCATGCTCCTGGCGAGCATGGGCTGTGTGGCCGTCGGGTCTGTCGTGTGCGCCCTGTCGGGCTCGCTGCTTCCCTTCCTCGTCGGCCGCGCATTGCAGGGGCTCGGCTTCGGCACCATCGCGCTGGGGATCAGCGTCATGCGCGACATCGTGCCGCCGCGACATCTCGGATCGTCGGTCGGCACCATGAGCGCCTCCCTCGGTGTCGGTGGCGCCCTGGGTCTGCCGTTCGCCGCGGCGATCGCGCAGCACGTCAGCTGGCACGCGCTGTTCTGGGCATGCGCCGCGGCCGCCGTCGCCGGCGGCGTAGGGATCGCGTTCACCGTCCCGCAGTCCCGATCCCGCACCGGCGGACGGTTCGACGTCGTCGGCGCCCTCGGCCTGGCCGCCATGCTCTCCTGCCTGCTCCTTCCACTCTCGAAAGGGTCGGTCTGGGGGTGGGCCGACCCCATCACCCTCGCGTTCTTTGCCGCGTTCGTCGTCGTGGCGACCGGATGGTGGTTCGTCGAACGACGCCGAGCGAATCCGCTCATCGACCTCGCACTCGCCATCGAACGCCCCGTACTCCTGACGAACATCGCATCGGTCGCGACCGGGTTCGCCTTCTACTCGATGCAGCTGATCCCCATCCAGTTGCTGATGGCACCGTCCTCGAGCCCGAACGGGCTCGGACTCGACATGCTGACCGCGAGCCTCGTGCTGGCCCCGAGCGGCCTGCTGATGTTCGTGTTCTCCCATGTCAGCGCCCACCTCACCCGTGCCTTCGGTCCACGGGTCTCACTCGCCACCGGTGGCTCGGTGATCGGTGTGGGCTACGTGGTCTTCATCGTCGCCATCGCCGGCTCCTGGGCGTTGGCGTGGTGGCTGATGCTGATCGTCGCGTGCCTGATCGGCGCAGGGCTCGGGATCGCGTACTCGGCGATGCCCGCCCTGATCATGCGTGCGGTCCGCGTCGAGCAGACCGGGGAGGCCAACGGCGTGAACGCGCTCATGCGCGTCGTCGGGACATCCACGTCGGCGGCCGTGGTCGGCATGATCCTGACGTGGTCGATGGTCACGGTGGCCGGCCCGGACGGGGGCGCGGTCACCGTTCCCGCCGAGAGCGGCTACCTCTGGGCATCGGCGATCTCACTCGGTGCCTGCGGGCTGGCCACCGTACTGGCGCTGGCCATTCCGCCCAGCCGCCCGATGTTCGTCGAGGACGTCTGACCATCGGTTCGCTCGACATGCGCCTGTGACACAAGCGTCGTAGCGTTTCGCGAGTGTCCCCCCGCAGTGACCCGGCCCGCTCACGTCGTTCCCAGGACCCCATGACCCTGATCGAGAACGCATACGTGATCACCGTCGACGCCATGCGTCGCGAACTCCCGCGGGCGTCGGTGCTCATCGACGGTGAGCGCATCGTCTCGATCGGAGAGCCCCCGGCCGCGCTGCCCGAGGACACCGTGCGAATCGACGGGAGCGGGCATGTGCTGACGCCCGGGCTGGTGAACACCCATCACCACCTCTACCAATGGATCACCCGCGGCCTCGCCGCCGACCACACCTTGTTCCGATGGCTGACCACCCTGTACCCGATCTGGGCCGGTATCGACGAGGACGCCGTGCGCACCGCCGCCCTCGGCGGTCTCACCCAGCTCGCGTTGTCCGGTTGCACCACCACGACCGACCACCACTATGTGTTCCCGGCCGAAGGAGGCGACCTGCTCGGCGCCGAGATCGACGCCGCGCAGACCATCGGGCTGCGATTCCACCCCACCCGCGGGTCGATGGACCTGTCGGAGAAGGACGGTGGGCTACCGCCGGACTCGGTGGTCGAGGGCATCGACGAGATACTCACCGCGAGTGCCGACGCGGTGTCCCGATGGCACGACGCGGGCACGTCGTCGATGCTGCGTATCGCGCTGGCGCCCTGCTCGCCGTTCTCGGTGACCACAGACCTGCTGCGCGAGTCGGCGTCGTTGGCCCGTGAGCTCGGGGTACGCCTGCACACCCACCTCGCCGAGTCGGTCGACGAGAACACCTATTGCGACGAGAAGTTCGGCTGCACCCCACTGCAATACATGGAGTCGGTCGGATGGGTCGGCGACGATGTGTGGTTCGCGCACGGCGTCGAGTTCGACGACGATGAGATCGCGCGCCTGGCTGCCACGGCAACCGGTGTCGCTCACTGCCCGACCTCCAATGCCCGTCTGGGCAACCGCATCTGCCGCACCCGCGACCTCGTCGATGCCGGCGTGCCGGTCGGCCTCGGTGTCGACGGCGCGGCCTCCAACGAGTCCTGCCGCCTGCTGGAGGAAGCACACCAGGCAGTCCTCATGGCGCGGGCGCGGGGCGGCCCGACCGCGCTCACCACGCGGACCGCGATCGAGTTGGCGACCATCGGTGGCGCGCAAGTACTCGGTCGTGCGGGCGACACCGGCTCGATCGAGGTCGGCAAGCTGGCCGATCTCGTGTTGTGGGATCTCTCGTCGGTGGCCCACAGCGGAATCGACGACCCTATCGCGGCACTGGTACTCGGCGCCGTCCCACCCATCATCGGGACCTGGGTGAACGGACGTCGGATCGTCGGGGACGGCGTCATCCTCACCGTCGATGCCGACACCGTCGCGGCCGAGGTCGCCTCGGAGCATCGTCGGCTGATCGACAAGGCGTCCTGATGGACCTCCACACCATCACCGGTTATCGGTATGCCCGTTCCCGCGGCGATCTGCGACTCGCCGCCGGCGAGCGCCTGGTGGCCGGCGGTACGTGGTTCTTCTCCGAACCCCAGGTGGACGCGTCCGGCATCGTGGACATCTCCGAGATGGGATGGCCTGCACTGGAAGATCTTCCCGACCACGGTCTGCGTATCGGGGCGACGTGCACCATCGCCGAACTGGCCGCACTGCCCGTCCGCCCGGGATGGTCTGCGCAGCCACTGTTCGGCGCCTGTGCGAACGCCCTCCTGGCATCCTTCAAGATCTGGAATGTGGCCACCGTCGGCGGCAACATCTGCCGCTCGTTTGCGGCGGCGTCGATGGTCTCGCTCACCGCCGGTCTCGACGGTGTCGCCGTCATCTGGTGCCCCGACGGCACCGACCGCCGAATCCCGGTGGCCGAATTCGTCACCGGCAACGGAACCAATCAGCTCCGTGACGGCGAGGTCCTCCGCGCCGTCGACATCCCCGCGACGGCGATGCAGGGGCACACGGCATTCCGCACGATCGCCCTGGCCGACCTGGGTCGTTCGGGCGCAGTCGTGACCGGTCGTCACGATCACGACGGTGCGATGACCATCGGGGTCACCGCCGCCACTCCCCGACCCGCGGTCCTGCGTTACCCGTCACCGCCATCGGCGGCTCGGTTGCACCGGGACGTCTCCCTGCTGGATGGCTACTACAGCGATCCGCTCGGTGCTGCCGACTGGCGGCGAGCGGTGTCTGCCGTTCTGGCAGAGGAGATCCGAACCGAACTCCTCGAGAGGGTCGCCCCATGAGATTCTCGGTGAACGGGACCCCGCACGATGCCGATCCCCGTCCGGGGCAGTGCCTGCGCACGCTGCTGCGCGACACGGCCCACTTCGAGGTGAAGAAGGGTTGTGACGCAGGCGACTGCGGGGCCTGCTCGGTGCTTGTCGACGGCTCCCCCGTCCACTCGTGCATCTATCCGGCACAACGGGTCTCGAATCGCTCGATCACCACCGCTTGCGGTGTCGGGACACCCGACGATCTGCATCCGATGCAGCAGTCCTTCATCGACAACTTCGGTTTTCAGTGCGGATTCTGTACGCCGGGGATGATCGTCACGGCCTCCACCCTGCAACCCGACGATCTCGACGAGCTGCCGCGCAGGATGAAAGGGAACCTCTGTCGGTGCACCGGTTACCGGGCGATCCGGGACGCCATCACCGCCGGCCTTTCCGACGGCCGCACCGACAGCAACACGAATCCCCCCGACAGCAACCGAAATCCCGTCGACAGCAACACGTATCGCTCCGACGGCAACACGCTCCCCGCCACCGTGAGTGTCGGCCGGTCCGTCAATCCACCGGCCGCCGCACGCGTGGTGACCGGCACCGAGCCGTACACCTTCGACATCGCGGTTGCCGGGATGACCCACCTCCGCGTACTCGGATCGCCACTCCCCCATGCTCGCATCGTGTCCATCGACACCTCGGCCGCCGAGCGGGTGGACGGCGTCGCGCTCATCCTCACCCACGAGAACGTCCCGGATCGCAGGTTCTCGACAGCGCGCCACGAGCACCGCGAGGACGACCCCGACGACACGTTGATCCTCGATTCGGTGGTCCGTTTCGTCGGGCAACGGGTCGCCGCGGTGGTCGCCGACACCGCAGCGGCCGCCGAGCACGCGTGCCGGCTGATCGATGTGACCTACGAGGAGCTGCCCGCCGTCTTCGACCCTGAGCAGGCCCGGCAACCGGGCGCGCCACGTATCCATCCGGACCGCACCGCACTCGATCGCGTCAACCACGCGGACCGCAACACGATCGCCGCTTTTCATCACGGATTCGGCGGCGACGCGGATACAGCTCTGGCACAGTCACACGTGACCGTGTCCGGCACCTGGTCGACAGCGCGGGTCTCGCACGCCCAACTCGAGACGCACGGCAGTATCGGCTGGCTCGACGACGACGGGCGTCTGGTGATCCGCACCAGCACCCAGGTCCCGTTTCTCGTCCGCGACGAACTGGCCCACCTCCTCGATCTCGACCCGGATCGCATTCGGGTCGTCACCGCCCGCATCGGCGGCGGCTTCGGCGGCAAACAGGAACTCCTCACCGAAGATCTCGTGGCACTCGCAGTCCTGCGCACCGGCCGTCCGTGCGGCTACGAGATGAGCCGCGCCGACGAGATGACCCGAACCACCTACCGCCACCCGTTCCGCGTGACGGTCGATCTCGGCGCCGACACCGATGGTCGACTCACTGCCCTGAAGATCGATGTCCTCTCCGATACGGGCGCGTACGGCAATCATGCGCTCGGCGTCATGTTCCACGCCTGCGCCGAGTCGATCTCGGTCTACAACTGCCCCGTCAAGCGGGTGGACGCGGAGGTCGTCTACACCAACAACCCGCCGTCCGGAGCCTTCCGCGGGTACGGGCTGGGGCAGGTGATCTTCGCGATCGAGAGCGCCCTCGACGAACTCGCGGTGAGACTCGACATCGATCCCTTCGATCTCCGCCGTCGCAATGCCGTCGCCGCAGGGGATCCACTCCTCACCACCAACCCCGAACCTGAGCCCGATCTGGTGTACGGAAGTTACGGTCTCGACCAGTGTCTCGACCTCGCCCAGACGGCGTTGGCGCGCGGCAACCACGTCGAGGCACCGACGGGACCACACTGGCGTATCGGCGAGGGGATGGCGCTGGCGGCCATCGCCACCATGGCGCCGCGCGGCCACATCTCCCGCGTCCGGGTCGGCGTGGATGCCGAGGGCGAGTACCACGTCGGGATCGGTACATCCGAGTTCGGCAACGGGACCACCACCGTGCACACCCAGGTCGCCGCGACCACGCTGAACACCACACCCGACCGGATCCGGCTGAGCCACGGCGACACCGACGCCGCCGACTACGACACGGGCGCTTTCGCCTCGGCCGGCATCACCGTTGCGGGAAAGGCACTCCATGCCGCGTGTATCTCGTTGCGCGAGAAGATGATCGGCGTGGCGGCCACGATCGCGACGGACGAACCGGACCGCGTGGTCCTGGGCCCGGGCGGCGCCATGGTCGGAGAACGGCTGATCTCCTTCCGCGAGATCATCGACGCGGTCGACGACGACTCACGCGTCGCCGGCCGGATCGTCGCGACCGGCGAGGAGAACGGCGATCTGCGCTCGATCGCATTCAACGTGCAGGCATTCCGAGTCGCGGTGGACACCGAGACCGGTACCGTCGTCATCCTGCAATCGGTGCAGTCCGCCGATGCGGGCACCGTGATGAATCCCCAGCAGTGCGTCGGTCAGGTGGAAGGCGGTGTCGCGCAGGCCATCGGGTCGTCGCTCTACGAGGAGATCATGCTCGATCGCGGCGTTCCGCTGACACCGGTGTTCCGGACATATCGGGTCCCGCAGATGGGCGACATCCCCACCACGGAGGTCTGTTTCGCGGAGACCTCCGACGACCTGGGACCGTTCGGTGCCAAATCGATGAGCGAGTCACCCTACAACCCGGTCGCGCCGGCGCTGGCGAACGCGATCCGTCGTGCGATCGGTGTCCGCCCGCACGAGTTGCCCATGTCTCGCGATCGCGTGTGGCGACTGCTGCACGGATGACCCGGGATCGATCCGCCGACACGATCAGGCGCGCAGCAACCCCTTGGCCACGTGGGTGACCTGGATCTCGTTGCTGCCGGCATAGATCATCAACGACTTCGCATCGCGCGCAAGCTGTTCCACCCGGTATTCGGCCATGTAACCGTTGCCGCCGAACAGCTGGACCGCCTCCATCGCGACCTCGGTCGCGGCCCGCGACGAGTAGAGCTTCATCGCCGACGCCTCCGCGAGGGTCGGCGGCTTGCCTGCCTGCGTCCGCTCGATCGCGTTGAACAGCATGTTCTGCACATTGATCCGCGCGACCTCCATCTCGGCGAGCTTGAGCTGGATGAGCTGGAATCCGCCGATCTCCTGGCCCCACAGCTTGCGGTTCTTGGCGTAGTCGAGAGACAGACGCTGGCATTCGTTGATGATGCCCAGCGACAGTGCCGCGATCCCGACGCGTTCCGCGGTGAAACCGGCCTTCGCACCTTCACCGCCGCGCGTGTCCGAACCGGTGTCCTCGGTCTCGCCGAGCAGCCGGTCCTTGCCGAGCCGCACGTTGTCGAAGAACAGTTCACCGGTGGGCGAGCTCATCATGCCCATCTTCTTGAATGCCTTGCCCTGGGTCAGGCCCGGCATCCCCTTGTCCAGCACGAAGGACAGCACCTTGCGATCACGGATCGGGGTGTCGCTGCCGTCGTCGAGCTTGGCGAACACCACGATGGTGTCGGCGTGGGGACCGTTGGTGATGAAGGTCTTCTGCCCCTTGAGGATGTAGTCGTCACCGTCGCGCTTGACGGTGGTCTTCATGCCGCCGAGGGCATCGGAACCCGAGTCGGGTTCGGTGATCGCCCATGCGCCGACCTTCTCCATCGTCACCAGCTCCGGCAGCCACCGCTTCTTCTGCGCGAGCGTGCCCTTGCTGCGGATGGTCGACGCGGTCAGGCCCATGCTCACACCCATCGACCCGACGAGCCCCAGGCAGACCCCGGCGAGTTCGATGTTGAGGATCATGAACGTCGAGCTCGACATGTTCCCGCCACCGCCACCGGACGGCTTCTTCTCCCCGTTCGCCTCGGCCTCGAGCTCCTTCTCCAGGGCCTCTTTCGCCATCGCGTCGACCCCGAAGGTCGACAACAGCTTGCGGGTGATGTCATACGGCGGCAGCTGACCGGTCTCGAGCTCGTCGATGTGCGGCTTGATCTCCTTGTCGATGAACGCGCGCAACGCCTCTCGCACCATCACGTCTTCTTCGGACCACTCGAACATCGCCGTACTCTCCCCACGATCAGAACATGTTTCAGTTTCTTTCTGAACACTGTGTCAGGACTCATAGCGGAAGTAAAGGGACACTCTGGCGATCCTGTGTCATCGCCCGCCGGGGAGTTCGTAGAGGGTCGCGGGCGGACCTCGACCGCGAAGTAACGGGCGGCGTCGTCGGCCAACAGCGCCTGCGCCACCGGCATCGAGACCACGCACACATCCGGAGCCGGTTCGGCATCCGCACGCCAGCGGTGTATGCGTTCGACGAAGCTCGCGATCGACTCACCACCATGAGGGCATGCCGACGGGTCCGTGAACCAGGCCCGCAACTGCTCCGGTTCGATCTCCTCGGGTGCCAGCCCAGACCACGCACCGAAGTCCGGCGACGCGAGCCGGGCGTCGACGACGTGATCGGCGGCCAACAGCGCACACGATTCACGTGTCGCTCTCTCGGGCCCACAGATCACCACAACACCGGCGGGGTCGACTGCCGCCGCGGCAAGTGCGCTCATGTCGCGGTGACCACGCTCGTCCAGGGACAGGTCACCGCCGAACCGCAACGATCGGTTGGGACCGGTGCGGCCGGCGGTGATGACGAACAACGCGGCGGCTCAGCGCTGTTCGGTGACGACCTCGTCGCCGGCCCGGACGCCGGCGGCCCGGGACGGGCGTGCGAGCCGTCCGAGGATCAGCGCGAACACCACGGTCAGCACCGACCACAGGACGACCTGATCGGCGATCGTGTAGATCCGGAAATCGGCGATCACGTCGCCCGGAAAGCCCGGGAACGTCAGCTGTCCGGCGTCGTCGGTGACCGGGCCGGGAACCTCGTGGAATTCCGGTAGCAGGGCGATCGTGATCCCCACGGCCACGAGGTAGCCCACCGCGGCGGCGACCGCCGAGCGCAGCCCGCCGAGCCGTGGACGCAGCCACAGTGCGAACACCACCGCGGCGATCGCGAACGCCAGCGACAGCAACGTGATCGTGAGGAACGCACCGCTGCGCGCACCGATGGTGTCGTCGTCGCCGACGGCGGGTGGGTTGGCGGGGTAGGCGAAGAACGGGACACCGAACACCGCGACGAACCCGATCAGCCCGAGCGCCGCGGCCACCATACGTGGGTCGGTACCCGGGTGATGGCGTCCGAGGTACGCCCACAGGATGGTGAACGCGACCGCGAAGAACGCACCCATGCAGACCGCGAACACGACGGTGCCGACACCGGCACCGACGTTCTCCTGGATCGAACGGGCGAAGACCTCTCCGTGCTCATGTGCACCGTGCTCCCCCGCGACCATCTCTTCGGCGTGCGAGCGTCCCTCTTCGTAATCGATCGCCTCGGCCACCTGCGGCTCGATGAACAGCCGGGCGAACACGAACGCGACAATGCCGGCGATCAGGCCCGACAGCAGGCCTGCGCCGATGAATCTCTTCTCCATGTGTGGTTGTCTCCCCTGCTCTGGTGCTCAGTGGCAGGGGAAGCCGAGGAAGTGCCGGGCGTCGTGCACGAACTCGTGCACGTGGGTGTCGGAACCGAACACCGACACGGCGCCCTGGTCGTAGCCGAGGAAGTAGTAGGCGAGACCGGCGAGGAGCACGGTCAGGCTGAGCCACAGCGCGGCGCTCGCCACCGAGAGATCCGGTACGGCCAGCGATCGGGCCTTGGTTGTCGTCTGCGTCGAGGCAGTCATACGGGTGGTCCTTTCCCAGGGATTTCGCGTCCCACGTCGTTGTCCCAATCGGTCCTGTCCCAAACGGGTTGTCCCGATCGGGTTGTCGAAACGAACCACCAGCGCCCGGCATTCTGGCTCTCCCCGCACGGCTGGCGAGCCGGGATCACAGCGGCGCGACCGCTCCGGATTCTCACCGGATTCCCCGCGCACTGGTGTGAGGAGACTGTATACCCGGTCCTGTCGGTGACGTGAGGGATGATGGCAATGTGCCCCGAAAGGCCTCCGTACTCGACCGCTTCACCGCCCCGACCCGGCGGTGGTTCACGGGTGCCTTCGAGGAGCCGACAGCGGCGCAGTCGGGTGCCTGGTCATCCATCGCAGACGGTCACAACACGCTGGTCATCGCACCGACCGGGTCGGGCAAGACACTCTCGGCCTTCCTGTGGGCACTGGACCGTCTGGCCGCGGAGCGCGATCGCAGGCACGGCACACGCGTCGTGTACATCTCGCCACTGAAGGCGCTCGCGGTCGACGTCGAGCGCAATCTGCGAGCACCGCTCACCGGCATCACCCGCGCAGCCCAGGAACTCGATCTGCCCGAACCCGCCATCACCGTAGGGGTCCGATCGGGCGACACGCCCCCCGCTCAGCGCCGATCGCTGGTCAAGACGCCGCCGGACATCCTCATCACCACACCGGAATCGCTCTACCTCATGCTCACGTCGGCGGCCCGCGAGACGTTGAGGGACGTCGAGGCGGTGATCGTCGACGAGGTCCATGCCGTCGCGGCCACCAAGCGCGGGACGCATCTCGCGCTCACCCTCGAACGCCTCGACGAACTGCTCGACACGCCTGCTCAGCGGATCGGGCTGTCGGCGACGGTCCGGCCCCCCGACGTGGTCGCCGGTTTTCTCAGCGGTGCGGCCCCGTGCCGGGTGGTGAAACCCGCCGCCACCAAGACCTTCGATCTGCGTGTCGACGTCCCCGTCGAGGACATGGCGAACATCCCCGCTCCCGAGACCTCCGACGAACTCGACGATGCGTTCTCGCCGACCGCCGGTTCGCTGTGGCCATATGTGGAGACATCGATCGTCGACCTGATCGAGAAGAATCGGGCCACGATCGTCTTCGCCAACTCGCGACGGCTGGCCGAGCGCCTGACCGCCCGCCTCAACGAGATCCGCGCCGAGCGCACCGGCACCGCCGGCGGGCCACCACCGCCGAATCCGGGCGTCGCGGGGGGTGCCCCGGCGTTCATCATGGCCAGCGGGTCGAGTGCCGGGTCCGAGCCGACACTGGCGCGCGCCCACCACGGCTCGGTCAGCAAGGAGCAACGCGCGCAGATCGAGGACGACCTCAAGGCGGGGCGGCTCGCGTGTGTGGTGGCCACCAGTTCACTCGAACTCGGCATCGACATGGGCGCCGTCGACCTCGTCATCCAGGTCGAGGCTCCCCCTTCGGTGGCGAACGGGTTGCAGCGCATCGGTCGCGCCGGACATCAGGTCGGCGAGATCTCGCAGGGGGTGCTGTATCCGAAGCACCGCACCGATCTCATCCACTGCACGGTCACCGTGGAGCGGATGCTCGACGGTGCGATCGAGGAACTCCGGGTCCCACAGAATCCCCTCGACATCCTCGCGCAGCAGACGATCGCAGCCGCGGCCATCGACGATCTCGACGTCGATCACTGGTTCGACGTGGTCCGCCGCGCCGCGCCGTACCGTGAACTCGGGCGCCAGGTCTTCGACGCCACCCTCGACCTGATCGCTGGGAGATTCCCGTCGGACGAGTTCGCCGAGTTGCGTCCCCGGGTCACCTGGGACCGGGAGGCGGGCACCCTCGCCGGACGGCGGGGCGCACAGCGACTCGCTGTGACGTCGGGTGGTTCGATCCCCGACCGCGGCATGTTCGGCGTGTTCATGGTGGGTGAGAAATCCACGCGTGTCGGCGAACTGGACGAGGAGATGGTCTACGAGTCGCGCGTGGGCGACGTCTTCGCACTGGGAGCCACCAGTTGGCGGATCGAGGACATCACCCACGACCGCGTGCTCGTGTCTCCCGCCTACGGTCAGCCCGGCCGTCTCCCGTTCTGGATCGGGGACAGCATCGGTCGCCCTGCCGAACTCGGCGCCGCCATCGGCAAGTTCACCGGCGCCGTCGCCGATCCCGACACCCTGGTCGAGCACGCCGAGCGTCTGGGACTCACCGAATTCGCCCGGGACAACCTGGCCGCCCTGATCGCGGAGCAGCGTGAGGCAACCGGGCACCTGCCCACCGACCGCACTCTCGTCGTCGAACGCTTCCGCGACGAGTTGGGCGACTGGCGACTGATCCTGCACTCCCCGTACGGCTTACGCGTGCACGCTCCGTGGGCCAGCGCGATCTCGGCGCGCCTGCAGGAAACACTGGGTATCGAGGGGGCGACCACCGCATCCGACGACGGCATCATCGTGCGACTGCCCGACACCGACGACGATCCGCCGGGGACGGGGGTGTTCGTCATCGAACCGGACGACATCGAACAGCTCGTCACCGACGCCCTCGCCGATTCGTCGATGTTCGCCTCGCGCTTCCGCGAATGCGCCGCGCGCGCCCTCCTGCTCCCCAGACGCGACCCCGGCCGTCGCGCCCCGTTGTGGCAACAACGTCAGCGGAGTGCCCAGTTGCTCTCCGTCGCATCGAAGTTCCCCGACTTCCCGATCGTGTTGGAGGCGGTGCGCGAGTGCTTGCAGGACGTCTATGACCTGCCTGCCCTCGTCGATCTGCTCACCCGAATCCGGCAGCGTCGCATCCGGGTCGTCGAAACCGAGACGGCCAGTCCGTCGCCGTTCGCCGCGTCGATGCTGTTCGGTTACGTCGGCGCCTTCATGTACGCCGACGACGCGCCGCTGGCCGAGCGGCGCGCCGCGGCCCTCTCCTTGGACACCAGCCTGCTGGCGCAACTGCTGGGGCGCGTCGATCTCCGGGAACTTCTCGACCCGGCGGTGATCGCCGAGGTCACCACGCGGCTGCAGCGTCTGTCCCCCGACCGTCAGGCCCGCGACGCCGAGGATCTCGTCGATCTGCTGCGGTGGCTGGGCCCGCTGAGCACCGCGGAGGTCGCCGAACGCTACCGCGGCGACGCCTCGGCGCTCGATCATCTGACCGACCTTCACCGGACCGGCCAGATCATCTCCGTCAATCATGGTGGGCGGCCATTGTGGGCGGCGATCGACGACACCGCACGACTGCGTGACGCCCTGGGCGTGCCCGCGCCGATGGGGATCCCGGCCGCCTATCTCGAACCCGTACCCGACCCGGTCGGCGACCTGGTCGGTCGTTACGCACGCACCCACGGGCCGTTCACGGTCACCGAGGCCGCACAGGCGTTGGGGATGGCCGTGGCGGTGGTCCGTGACACGCTGATCCGGCTGGCCGCCGACCGGCGGGTGGTGGAAGGCGACTTCCTCCCGGACGTCGAGCCGGCCGGAGGCCACCGCGCCACGCAGTGGTGCCACGCCGACGTCCTCGGTCAGATCCGGCGTGGTTCCCTGGCGGCCAGCCGGGCCGAGGTGGCTCCGGTGGGAACCGACGTCCTGGCACGATTCCTGGCGTCATGGCAGCACGCGACGGCCGATGACCAGCTCAGCGGCGTCGACGGTGTGGCGACGGTCGTCGATCAGCTCGCCGGATACCCGCTCCCGGCGTCCGCGTGGGAGTCGCTGATCCTGCCTGCCCGGATCCGGGATTACCTGCCCGCCATGCTCGACGAACTTCTCAGCTCCGGCGAGGTGATCTGGTCCGGGCATGGCCGCATCGGCAATTCCGACGGATGGATCGCTCTGCACCCGGCAGACGTGGCGCCCCTGACATTGCCCCCGCCGGACGAGATCGACACCACTGCACTCCTCGCCGAGGTCGCTCGGGTCCTCGGTCCCGGCGGCGCCCTCCGGTTCGCCCAGGTCGCCGACGCCGTCGACGCCGAGAACTCGACCCCGGTCCCGGTTTCCGACGTGGAGGCCGCACTGTGGGATCTCGTCTGGGCAGGGCGGATCAGCAACGACTCGTTCGCGCCGGTACGCGCGATGATCCAGCCGAGACGCAGCGCGTCCGCGTCGAGATCGACACCCGCACACCGGTCACGCGGTCGTGCGCCGCGTCTGCGAGCCCAGCGTCGGTCGTCGCGCTATCTCGCAGAACACACCACCGGACGCACGGTCGCCCCGACCGCGGGTGGCCGGTGGTTCACCCTCGCCCGGCTCGATCCCGATCCGACGGTCGCGACCCAGGCGACCTGTGAGCAACTCCTGGCGCGTTACGGCGTCATCACCCGCGGCAGCGTCGCCGGTGAGGACATCGAGGGAGGATTTGCCCGGATCTACAAGGCCCTCACCGTGTTCGAAGACAACGGCCAGGTCCGGCGCGGTTACTACGTGGACGGCCTCGGCGGTGCCCAGTTCGCGTCGCCGGCCACCGTCGACGATCTACGGCGGCACGCCCTCGTCGACCGCCGCAGTGCGAGTCCCGCTCTCGTCCTGGCGTCGAACGACCCCGCCAACCCTTTCGGCGCCGCTCTGGAATGGCCCTCGTCCATCTCCGAGGAGGTCGGACACCGGCCCGGACGCAAGCCCGGCTCTCTCGTCGTCCTCGTCGACGGCTCTCTGGCCGTATTCGTCGAGCGGGGCGGCAAGACCCTGTTGACGTTCACCGAATCGGCGCCGGCGCTCGAGGCCGCCGCAGGCGCCCTCGCGACACTCGTGCGCTCAGGTCGCATGTCGCGGTTGATGATCGATCAGATCGATTCCCGGCCGGCGTTGCGGTCCGACTTCGCAAGTACCCTGGTGACCGCCGGTTTCGCGACCACCCCGCGCGGGCTCCGGATGCGCTACGGCCAGCATGCCTGAGGGTGACACCGTTTTCGCAACGGCCGAACGACTTCGAAAAGCACTGGCGGGCAGGCAATTGTCGTATACACAGTTCCGCGTCCCCCGGTTGGCCACCACAGATCTGTCCGGCCGCCGCGTCGTGTCGGTGCGATCGAGAGGTAAGCACCTCCTCATCGATGTCGAGGGTCCCGACGAGACTCGACCGGATGTGGGTGCGGTGAGCATCCATTCGCACCTCAAGATGGAAGGTGCCTGGCACGTACACCCGCTCGGCCGCCGGTGGCGGCGACCAGGTTTCCAGGCGCGCGTCGTGCTCCGGACCGACGTGGCCGAGGCGGTGGGCTTCGAGCTGGGCATCCTCGAGTTGTCGGCCGACCCGGACGCGGCGCTCGATCACCTCGGTCCCGACCTGCTCGCCGACGACTGGGATCCGGACGAAGCCATCCGTCGTATCCGCGAGTGTCCCGACGATCCGATCGGCGCCGTCTTACTCGACCAGCGTCTCCTGGCGGGCATCGGCAACGTCTATCGCAGTGAGATCTGCTTCCTGCGCGGCATGCTGCCGACACGGGCGGTGCGCGATGCCGATGTGCCCGCGACCGTCGATCTGAGCAGACGACTGCTCTGGGCCAACCGATCACGCACCGACCGCACGACCACCGGAAAGACAGCGCCCAACGCCCGACTGTGGGTATACGGCCGGCGCGGCCAATTGTGCCGTCGATGCCGAACGCCGATCGAGCGAGGTCATCTCGGCTCGATCGGCGATGATCGCGTGATCTACTACTGCCCAGGTTGTCAGACCTGAGACGATCGCGACGGCGGCCCCGGGACGTGCGGTACCCGCCCCCGATTCAGACCGGATACCGTTCCGGCTCAGGACCGAACAGAAAGCGCCTTCCGCTGATCTCGTCTACCGAGATCACGACGTAGTTGTACTTCACCGTGGGAGTCCACGGACGTAAGGGCAACTCATCTGCGGCGGCGATGTCATGTGTCGAAACCAACACGCGTGCAGCACCTTTTGCGACGATGCTCCAACCCCTCAGTGCGGTGTGGTCGTCGGCTTCGAAGGCGACGTTCTCGTTGACCGCGATCTCGGAGAGCTTGGTGCCCTCCCCTGTGCGGAAGACGATCCGCCCCTCACCGGCGTGGAAGTTGACCGGGAAGATGTCGGGTTGACCGTTGACGCTCACCGCGATCCGACCGAGTTCGACGGTCGCGAGAAGTTCCCAGGCCTCGTCGTCGGTGAGCACCTGCACGACATTCTCGACCATGATCCGTCCTTCTGTCACAGACGATCATGCCGCAGACGTACGCCGGCCGACAGTGCCAAAGGTCCCGACTTTCTCCTCCCTGCGACACCTCGGCTTCAGTCCGGCACCGGTACCGGCTCGAGGATCTCGGGTCGCGCTTCCGGTGCAGCGGCGCGCAAGGCGTCAGCGGAATCGTCGTCGGGCTGTTGCTGTGAAGCGATCTCGGCCTCGACGCGGGCGATGTAGGTGGCGACCTCGAAAGCCGTATCCTCATCCGACCAACCCAGGATCGGTGCGAGCAGATCGGCCACCTCCTGCGCGCAATCAACTCCGCGGTGCGGATACTCGATGGCGATCCGCGTCCGACGCGCCAGCACGTCCTCGAGGTGCAGAGCTGCCTCGTCGACTGCCGCATAGACGACCTCCACGCGCAGGTACTGCGGCGCCGCGGCGATCGGCCGCAACAGTGAGGGCTCTGCGTCGGCGTAGAACAGCACATCGTCGATGAGCGACCCGTAGCGGTTCAGGAGGCGCCGGATCCGATAAGGATGCAACCCGAATCGACGACCGAGGTGCTCGCACTGATTGATCAGCGCGAAATATCCGTCGGCGCCGAGCAACGGAACCCGTTCGGTGATCGACGGCGCGACCCGAGTGGGGATGAAGTCGGTGCAGGCGTCGACGGCATCGGCGGCCATCACCCGATAGGTCGTGTACTTGCCGCCGGCGATGGACACCAGCCCGGGCGCGACGATCGCCACCGCATGTTCGCGGGAGAGTTTCGATGTCTCGTCGTCCTCGCCGGCGAGCAACGGGCGCAGGCCGGCATACACGCCCTCGATGTCGCCGTGGGTGAGCTTGGTGACCAGCACCTCGTTGACCCGTTCGAGGATGTAGTCGATGTCGGCTCGGGTGGCGGCCGGATGGGCGAGATCGAGATTCCAGTCGGTGTCGGTGGTCCCGATGATCCAGTGTGTCTCCCACGGGATGACGAAGAGCACCGAATTGGTGGTACGGAGAATGATCGCGGTCTCGCTCACGATGCGATCCCGGGGCACCACGATGTGCACCCCCTTGGAGGCGCGAACCTTGAAGTGGCCCCGCTGTTTCGAGAGCGCCTGGACCTCGTCGGTCCAGACCCCCGCGGCATTGATCACGCAGTGCCCGCGCACTTCACCGATCTCTCCGGTCTCCGAATCGCGGATTCGCACTCCGAGGACACGATCTGCCTCCCGCAGGAATCCGACGACCTGGGTGGAGGTCCGTATCACCGCGCCGTAGTTGGCCGCGGTTCGTGCGACAGTGAGACTGTGGCGGGCATCGTCGACCACGGTGTCGTAGTACCGGATGCCGCCGATCAACGAGTTCCGCTTCAGGGCCGGCGCCACCCGCAGAGCCCCGGATCGCGTCACATGACTTTGTCCGGGAACAGATTTCGAACCGCCCATCTGGTCGTACAGGAAGATTCCCGCGCCCACATACGGCCGTTCCCACACCCGGCGGGTCAGCGGGTAGAGGAACGGCAATGGCTTCACCAGATGCGGCGCGAGGAGCCGCAGCGACAGCTCTCGTTCCCGAAGCGCTTCACGCACAAGGCCGAACTCGAGTTGTTCGAGGTACCGGAGGCCGCCGTGGAACATCTTCGACGACCGACTCGACGTGCCCGAAGCGATGTCACGGGCTTCGACCAGGGCGACGCGAAGGCCCCGGGTCGCAGCGTCGAGTGCCGCCCCCACCCCGACCACCCCGCCCCCGATGACGACGAGATCGAACTGTTCACTGGTCAGTCGGCGCCATGCCTCGACCCGGTAGAGCGGACCCATATCCGCAGGTCGATCTGGGTTGAACTCGGTGTTCATGCTTGCCCAGCCTAATTCATCTCGTGCGATGCCACCGCGTGCGACACTGTCCGTCGTGGGTAGTGCAAGCACATACGTCGCCGCCATCGACCAGGGCACCACGTCCACCCGGGCGATGATCTTCGACCGGCAGGGCCGCGTGATCAGTTCCGAGCAGATCGAACACGAGCAGGTGTTCCCGCAGGCAGGTTGGGTCGAACACGACGCCGCCGAGATCTGGCGCAACACCCGTCGCGTGGCCGCCGCCGCACTGGCGTCGGCGGATCTGAAACATGGCGACATCGCGGCCTGCGGACTGACCAACCAACGTGAGACAACTCTCATCTGGGACCGGGAGACCGGCGAGCCGATTCACCACGCCATCGTCTGGCAGGACACCCGTACCAATGATCTCTGCGGAACGCTGGCAGGCGACGCCGGCATGGATCGTTACCGCGACCGCACCGGACTGCCGCTGTCGACATACTTCGCCGGACCGAAGGTGCGGTGGCTGCTCGATCATGTCGACGGCGCCCGTCGGCGCGCAGAAGCAGGTGAACTGTGCTTCGGCACAATGGATTCGTGGATCACGTGGAACATGACCGGCGGGCGTGACGGCGGGCTGCACATCACCGACGTCACCAACGCGTCGCGGACGATGTTGATGGATCTGCGCACCCTGGCCTGGGACGAGGAGATCTGCGCCGAGATGGGCATCCCGATGTCCCTGTTGCCCGAGATCCGTAGTTCATCGGAGGTCTACGGCCCGCTGCGCGAACACGGTTCCCTGCCCGGCGTACCGTTGGCCGGCATCCTGGGCGATCAGCAGGCCGCCACGTTCGGACAGGCCTGCCTGAATCCCGGCGAGGCCAAGAACACCTACGGCACCGGCAATTTCCTCCTGCTCAACACCGGCACCGAACCGGTGTTCAGCAACCACGGGTTGCTCACCACGGTCTGCTATCGGATCGGCGACCAGGACGCACGTTATGCGCTCGAGGGCTCGATCGCCGTGACGGGATCGCTGGTGCAGTGGCTGCGCGACAATCTCGGTCTCATCGGCCACGCCCACGAGATCGAATCGCTCGCCGCGTCGGTGGAGGACAACGGTGGCGCCTACTTCGTGCCGGCGTTCTCCGGGCTGTTCGCGCCGCGCTGGCGCCCCGATGCCCGCGGGGTGATCGTCGGCCTGACGCGCTTCGTCAACAAAGGACATCTCGCGCGAGCCGCCTTGGAGGCCAGCGCCTTTCAGACCCGCGAGGTCATCGAAGCGATGCAGGCCGACTCCGGCGTCGAGCTCTCCACCCTCAAGGTCGACGGCGGGATGGTGGTCAACGACCTGCTGATGCAGTTCCAGGCCGACATCCTCGATGTCCCGGTGGTGCGGCCCGTGGTCAACGAGACCACCGCTCTCGGCGCCGCGTACGCCGCCGGACTGGCGGTCGGTTATTGGGAATCCGAGGACGAGATCCGCGCGAACTGGGCGCAGGACAAGCGCTGGGAGCCCCGGATGGCGGCCGACGACCGCGCCCGCCTGTACGACGGGTGGAATCGCGCGGTGGGCCACAGTTTCGACCTCGCCTGACCGAGGACATCGGTCACGCCACGGCGCTGATCAGTTCGTCGGCGACCCAGTGCGCCACGCGGTCCGGGTACGGGGACGGCAACATGAGGACGACATGTGAGAACCCTGCTTCGAGCGCCTCGATGATCTCGACGCGGGTCGCGTCGGGGCGGTCGTAGGAGACCGACAGGGCGATCGACCGGGTGACGGTCGCCGGATCGCGCCCGATCTCGACACAGAATCGGTCGACCAGCGCGCTGCGCTCGACGGCGTCCTCGATGTCACCGCCGGGGATGTTCCAGATGTCGGCGTGTTCGGCGACCACCCGCAGCGTCTGCGCCGACCGTCCCCCGATGACGATGGGCGGGTACGGGGTCTGGACCGGCTTCGGATTGCCGAACGCTCCCGTCAGATGCATGTGCTCACCATCGACCTCGAACGGTTCGTCCTCGCTCCACAGGCGCCGGATGACGGTGCACGCCTCGGACAGATTCGCCACGGCATGTGCCGCATCGTGATACGGCAGTCCGTGGGCGTCGTACTCCCGCCGGGCCTGCGGAACACTCGGCCGTGATCCGGCACCGATCCCGAAATCGAGGCGGCCGCCCGACACCACGTCGACCGTGGTCGCGATCTTGGCGAGCATCGCAGGAGGGCGGAATCTGTTGCTGCTCACCAAGATTCCCAGACGAAGCCGTTCGGTCTGCGCGGCCAGCGCCGAGAGAAGTGTCCACCCCTCGAAAATCGGGCCGTCCGGGTCGCCGCCGATCGGCATCAGGTGATCGAAGAGCCATGCGTGGTCGATCGCGGAGACCTGATCGGCCTCGCGCCACACACGCTGGATGTCGTCGTAGCCGACCTGCATCGGCGCGGTCATGATCCCGAAACTCGGGGATGTGGTGGTGGGAGCCATCGTGGCGCCTCCTCCGTTGTCGGTGTCGCCGCCGGACATCGGGGGATCTCGATGCCCGCGGCAACCTCTGGCATGATGACAGTCAATCGGAGCCGTGCTCCGGTTACGATACGGAACACTGCTCCGTTTATCAACGGTCGATGGGAGCCGACATGGGATCGACGCCGAGATCCGGGGGGTCCGAGCAAGGGCGGCGGGCGCCCTCACGGAAGCGTGCGGATGCCCGGCGCAACGAGCAGGCATTGCTCGAGGCGGCCGCCGCAGCCTTCGTCGAGTCCGGTGTGGAGGCGCCGGTACGCGAGATCGCCGATCGCGCCGGAGTCGGGATGGGCACGATCTATCGGCATTTCCCCACCCGGGCGGATCTTGTGATCGCGGTCTATCAGCACCAGGTCGAAGCCTGCGCGCACGCCGGACCCACCCTCATGGCGACCGCGACCAGTCCGTATCGCGCACTCACGGAATGGGTCGAACTCTTCGTCGACTTCCTGACCACCAAGCACGGCCTCGCCGCCGCCCTGCGCTCCGACATCGCACGTTTCCAGACCCTGCACACGTACTTCTTGGACCGGCTACTCCCCGTCTGTGGCGAGCTGCTCGATTCCGCCGCGGCCGCGGGCGAGATCCGCACCGACATCACCGCGCTCGAATTCCTTCGCGGCATCGGCAACCTGTGCATCGGCGGCGACGAGAACTACGATGCCCGCCGACTCGTCGCATTGCTCGTCGCGGGGCTTCACACCGCCCGCTGAACCTGGCCGAGACCTAGTCGAGGTCGTCGTGCCGAACGAGCTGGCGTGCGGCCTCGGTCACCGAACCCGTCAGCGACGGGTACACCGAGAACGTCTGCGCGAGATCGGAGACCATCAGTTTGTTCTGTACCGCCAACGCGATCGGGAGGATCAGTTCCGATGCGTTCGGCGCCACCACCACGCCGCCGATCACCACGCCGGTGGCCGGACGGCAGAAGATCTTCACGAAACCACGGCGCAGACCGCTCATCTTGGCGCGCGGATTGGTCGCCAGTGGGAGCATCACCGTCCGGGCCGGATACTCACCGGCGTCGATGGCCGTCTGCGAGACTCCGACTGTGGCGATCTCCGGACGCGTGAAGATCGCGGACGCAACGGTTTTGAGCTTGATGGGGCTGACCCCTTCGCCGAGCGAGTGGTACATGGCGATCCGTCCCTGCATGGCTGCCACGGACGCCAGCGGGAGCAGACCTGTGCAGTCGCCCGCGGCGTACACGCCGGGAACCGACGTGCGCGAGACCCGATCGACGGTGATGTAGCCGTTCCGATCGATCTCCACCCCTGCCCTGTCGAGGCCGAGATCGTTCGTGTTGGGGACCGAACCCACCGTCATCAGCACATGTGAGCCCGTGACCGTACGTCCATCGGCCAGATGCGCGGTGACCGAATCCCCATGCCGCTCAACCCTGTCCGCACGAGCGTGCTTGATCAGCTCGACGCCACGCTCGGCGAGGGCGTCCTCGAGCACCAGGGCAGCGTCCTCGTCCTCGCCCGGCAACACCCGGTCGCGACTGGACACCAGGGTCACCTTGACACCCAATTCGGTGTAGGCGTGCACGAACTCGGCGCCGGTCACACCCGAACCGATCACGACGAGGTGCTCGGGTAGTTCCTCCAGATCGTAGAGCTGACGCCAGTTGAGAATGCGTTCGCCGTCGGGACGGGCGTCGGGCAGCACGCGCGGCGAGGCGCCGGTCGCCACCAGGACAACGTCACCTTCGTAGCGCTGGGTCGATCCGTCGGCGAGAGTGGCGATCACACCATGGGTGGACACGCCCATCTGCCGTTCGTCGAGCTGCGCCCTACCGGAGACCAGCGTGACACCCTCGCTGATGAGCCGGGACCTGATGTCGGCGGACTGGGCGAACGCCAGATCCCGTACACGCTGATGGATCTGCGGCACGGTCACCAACGCGTCGTCGGTGCGGATGTTGATACCCAGGTCGACGGCGCGGCGCACCTCGGTGCGGATGCCGGTGGACGCGATGAAGGTCTTCGACGGCACACAGTCCCAGAGAACGCATGCTCCGCCGATGCCGTCGGAGTCGATCACGGTGATGTCGGCGCCGTAGGCGGCTGCGGCCAGCGCTGCCTCGTAACCCGCGGGTCCACCGCCGATGATCACGATCTTGGTCACTGTGAATCCTCTCCTCTTCCTGGGCCGACCGAGCTGATCCGGGCCGCCGTCACGCGCCCTGCACCCGATCTGTCGTGTTCCAACCTAGTCCCCGGCCCGTTTCACGGCGCGCGGTCGGGGAGCCTCGGCTTTCGCGGGGCGCGCCGACCATCTAGGCTTTCGCCCGTGCCGATTTACGCCGCCTACGGGTCGAACATGCATCCCGAGCAGATGGCCGAGCGTGCACCGCACTCGCCGATGTCGGGAACCGGGTGGCTGCACGGCTGGCGATTGACCTTCGGCGGCGAGGACATCGGCTGGGAGGGTTCGCTTGCGACCGTCACCGAGGACCGCGACGATTCCGACGCCAAGGTCTTCGTCGTCCTCTACGACGTGACCTCCGAGGACGAGGACAACCTCGATCGCTGGGAGGGATCCGAACTCGGTATCCACGTCAAGATCCGGGCGCGCGTCGACACCGCCGACGGGCCGGTGCTCGCCTGGCTCTATGTACTCGACGCCTACGAGGGCGGTCTCCCGTCGGCACGCTATCTCGGAGTGATGGCCGAGGCGGCGGAGATCGCCGGGGCGCCCGCCGAGTATGTGCAAGATCTCCGTCTGCGCGAATCGCGCAACGTCGGGCCCGGGCCGGGACCGGTCGAACCGTAGAGCCTGTCGAGCCCGGCCACCTGGTCGGTCAGGCGCCGAGCGCGATGCCGGCAAGGGTCCGCACACCGATTTCCAGCGCACGCTCGTCGAGGACGAAGTTGGGCTGATGAAGGTCACCGTGCGGGCCGATCCCATCCCACACACCGAGGCGGCCCATCGCGCCCGGCACGTGTTCGAGATACCACGAGAAGTCTTCACCGCCGGGCGATTGCGGGGTCTCCGCGACCGCGTTGGGTCCGATCGCGGCGACGGCCGTCCGCATCATCTCGACGGCGACCTCGTCGTTCACCACCGGCGGGACCCCGCGGAAGTACGACAGGTCATATCGCACCCCGAGCGGCGCGAGCAGTTCACCGATCACGCTGCGGACCAGGGGTTCGAGTTCGGCCCAGGTCGAGTGGTCGCCGGTGCGCACGGTGCCACGCAGCCGCCCTTCCTGCGGGATCGCATTCGGCGCGTTCCCGGCATGCGCGGCGCCCCAGACCATCACGGTTCCCGATCTCGGGTCGATGCGGCGGGAGAGGATCCCCGGCAGACCGGTGATCACCGTGCCCATCGCGTACACCAGGTCGCCGGTGAGGTGCGGGCGCGATGTGTGCCCGCCGGCCGAATGCAGCTGCAGGTCGATGTGATCGGCCGCCGAGGTGAGCGCACCCGACCGCAACCCCACCGCTCCGACCGGGAGTTTCGGGTCGCAGTGCAGCGCGAAGATCCGGCTGACCCCGTTCATCACGCCTGCGGCGACGGCATCGAGAGCGCCGCCGGGCATGACCTCCTCGGCCGGCTGGAAGATCAGCCGTACGCCCACCGGCAGCGCGTCCACGGAAGCCAGCAACTTGGCGACGCCGATGAGGATGGCGGTGTGGGCGTCGTGCCCGCACGCGTGCGAGACCCCTTCGACGGTGGAGCTGAACGGGAGCCCGGTGTGTTCGGTGATCGGCAGGGCATCCAGGTCTGCGCGCAAGGCGAGCCGCGGCTGGTCGGTACGTCCGAGATCGCACACCACCCCGGTGCCCAGCGGTAACCGACGCGGCTGCAGACCGGCCGCGGTCAGCTCGGCCATCACGAGTTCGGTGGTGTTGATCTCCTGCCGCGAGAGTTCGGGCTGCGCATGGATGTGGCGACGCCACGCCACCACATCCTGACCGTGCGCCGTCCACCACGCACCGATCAGGTCACGCGGCGCCACCGATTGGGTTTCGGTCTCACTCACGCCCATGCCCACCCCTCACAGCAGGGACGCCGGCGTCGGGATCTCGAGGTCGGAGATCAGCGGCAATCGCAGACCACGCTTGATCGCGCCGAGATTGGGACCTGCCAGCGGCGCCCGTTCGGCGACGAGCTCCCGTGCCCTGCCGACCAGGCGGTCGACGTCGACCGCCTCATCGACGATCCCGGCACGCACGGCGTCGTCGCCGCCGTATCGATTGGATGTCAGCATTGCCTCGGTGGCCGTGGCATCGGTGAGGCGGGTGCGGATGAGCGTGCTCATGCCGCGCGTGAACGGCATCCCGAGCGCAGCCTCGGGCAGTGACCAGAATCCCCGCTCGGTCCTCATCACGCGGATGTCGGCACACAAGGCCAGCATCGCCCCGGCGCCGAAGGCATGCCCGTTGACCGCGGCGGCGGTCGGCACGGGCAGGGTGAGGAGCTTGACGTACAGCTCCTGGACACGATCGAGATAGCGTGGCAATCCGCTTGCGTTGGCCGCGATGTAGTCGGTGTCGAGACCGTTGCTGAAGAACTTGCCGGTGGCGGTGATGACAAGCGGTTTCGTCGGCTCCGCGGCAATCTGGTCGAGGAGGTCACCGACCGAGGCGAGCCACTCGAGCCGGAACCTGTTGTCCGGATTCGACTCGTCGAGTTCGACGCCCTCGGAGCCGAGATAGAGCTCGGTGACATCGCCTGCAGAACTGAGAAACGGCATGTAGCGACCTTATCGCCGCGCATTAGGGTAAGGGCCATGGACCCCACCGCCGATGCCGACGCCGCAGCCGTCGCCGCAGCCGCGACGATCGCCGCCGAGACCGACTGCGCCGCCCACGACGTCGCCGTCGTACTCGGCTCGGGCTGGGCCCCCGCGGCGGACGCCTTCGGCACCCCCGTGGCGAGCCTCCCGATGGCCTCACTGCCCGGCTTCACCCTGCCGAAAGCCGCAGGCCACAGCGGAATCATCCACTCGGTACAGGTCGGCGACCGCCGGGTGCTGATCCTGCTGGGCCGCATCCATGCCTACGAAGGACATCATCTCGCCCGCGTGGTTCATCCGGTCCGCACCGCGGCAGCGACCGGGGTACACACCATCGTGCTGACCAATGCCGCCGGCGGCCTCCGCGACGACATGAGAGTCGGACAGCCGGTCCTCATCAACGACCACCTCAACCTCACCGGCCGATCACCGCTGGTCGGCGCTCAGTTCGTCGACCTCGTCGACGCGTACGCACCGGATCTACGCGAGGTCGCCCGGCGCACCGACCCGTCACTCGCCGAAGGCGTGTACGCCGGCCTGCCGGGCCCCCACTACGAGACACCGGCGGAGATCCGCATGCTGCGCACCGTCGGCGCCGATCTGGTCGGCATGTCGACGGTCCACGAGACCATCGCGGCCCGCGCCGCCGGCCTGCACGTCCTGGCGATGTCGTTGGTCACCAACCTGGCGGCCGGCATGACCGGCGAACCGCTCAGTCACGCCGAGGTCCTCGAGGTCGGCCGCGCATCGGCCACCCGGATGGGCGAACTCCTCGCGTCGATCATCGCCGAGTTGTGAGTCCGCGATGTCGAACCTCGATCCTCGCGACTGGGTCGCCGCCGACCCCGATCCCCTGACCAGGGCCGAGCTGTCCAAACTGAACGCCGACCAGCTCCGCGAACGTTTCGCCGGCACACTCCATTTCGGCACCGCAGGCCTGCGTGGACCGGTACGTGCCGGTCCGGCCGGCATGAACGTCGCGGTGGTCACCCGCGCCACCCATGCCCTCGGACGTGCATTGAGCGCTGAGGGACTCGACGGGGCGACGGTGGTGGTGGGCCGGGATGCCCGTCACGGCTCTCCCGAGTTCGCCTCCGCGACAGCCGAAGTCCTCGCCGCACAGGGATTCGATGTGATTGCGCTGCCCGGCCCGACTCCCACGCCCCTGGTCGCGTTCGGCTGCCGCGACCTCGACGCCGCCGCCGCCGTGGCCATCACGGCATCCCACAACCCACCGACCGACAACGGCTACAAGGTCTATCTGACCGGCGGAGCCCAGCTGGTGCCGCCGGCGGACCGCCGGATCGAGCAACTGATCGAGACGGCACCTGCGGCCGACGCGATAGCCAGGCGACGGGTCTCGCGCGATCACCGCGCCGACGCCAACGCCGAGAGGTACCTCGACCGGCTCGTGACGCGATTCGGTCGGGTGCACAGATCGCCGGTGCGGATCGCGCTCACCGCCATGCACGGGGTGGGCGGCTCCCTCGCACTGGCGGCACTGCGACGCGCCGGGTTTGCCGACCTACACGTCGTGCCCGAGCAGTTCGCCCCCGACCCCGACTTCCCGACCGTCCGGTTCCCGAACCCCGAAGAGCCCGGCGCCTCCGACCGGGTCCTGGCGTTGGCCGAACGCGTCGACGCGGACCTCGTGATCGCACTCGACCCGGATGCCGACCGATGTGCGATCGGCACCCGGGTACACGGCACGTGGCGCATGCTGACCGGCGACGAGACGGGGGCGCTGCTCGGCGGGTACCTGCTGGCCGGCACGGAACTCACCGAGCCCGTCGTGGCCAGCACCATCGTCTCCGGCTCCATGCTGCAATCCGTGGCCGCCGCCGCCGGCGCCCACCACGTGCGGACCCTCACCGGGTTCAAATGGCTTGTGCGCGCAGGAGAACCACTCCTCTACGCCTATGAGGAAGCCATCGGGCACTGCGTGGACCCGGACGCGGTCCGCGACAAGGACGGCATCGCCGCGGCCGTGGTGGCCGCCATGCTCACCGACCGACGACTCACGATGGGTTCGGACCTGTCTGCCGCCCTCGACGAACTCTCGCTCGCCCACGGCGTCCACGTCACCGCTCAACGGTCGATCCGCGTCACCGACGTCGATCAGATCACCGATCTCATGTCGGCACTGCGAACCTCGCCGCCCCGCGCACCTGCCGGGATTCCGGTCGACCTCGACGACTTCGCCACCCGCGACGACGGACTTCGCACCGACGCGGTGCAGCTGACCGGGCGCACCGCCGACGGAGTGTCCCTCCGGGTGATCGCTCGCCCCTCGGGGACCGAACCGAAGCTCAAGTACTACCTCGAGGTCATCGCTCCCCCCGGACGCGCCGATGTCACGCGGACATCTGAACAGCTGTACGAGCTCGTCGGGCGGGTGGCGGCGGAACTCCCCGGAGGGGAACCATGAGCCGACCGACGACACCGCCGAAGGATCGCTCCCCGTGGGCGGCGCCGATCGTGATCATCGGGGCCGGGGTGCTGATCGTCGTCGCGGCCGCGCTTGCCGCATTGCTGCTGTTCGACGACGACACCGCACCGCCCCCGTCCTCGGCGTCATCGACCGCGTCCACCAGCCGGACGATCGTGACCAGCACCGTCACCGACATCGCCACCTCGACGGCAACCGTCACCACCGGGCGAACGGTGCCCACCGTGCCGGGCACCGACTGGCAGGGATTCCCGGACGGCCCGCGCTGCAACGGATCCGATGACCCAGCCGTGATGATCGGCGAGACGGCCCGCTCCCGCATCGTGATCTGCCAGGTCGGCGCTCAGACCGGGCGGCTGTACTACAAGGGTTCTGCCGACAGCCGAAGTGTCGAGATCGATCACCCACGACGGACCGGAGACACCTTCCGGGTCACCAACGACGGTGTGACATATGTCATCTCACCCGATGCCCTGGTCATCAGCCACGGGCATGAGACGGTCGCCGACGAACCGATGCTCGCCCACTGGCTACGGTGATGGTCGTGCACACGGCAACCCGTCCAGTCCTCGACGCCTCGAACCTCGACGTGATCCGCGGCGGCCGTCCACTGCTCCGAGATGTGAACCTGCGGGTCGAGCCAGGCGAGCACTGGGCCCTTCTCGGCCCCAACGGTGCCGGCAAGTCCACGTTGATGGCGCTTCTCGGCGCTCGCGGCCACCCGACCGATGGCACGGTGGACGTGCTGGGCAAACGACTCGGGCGCGTGGACATGCGCGAACTACGCACGCATATCGGTCATGTCGATCCGCGCTGGCGGATCGACATCCCCCTCACCGCCCACGAGGTGGTGCTCACCGGACTGACGAACACGCCAGAACTCGACCGGCGACACCGGTACACCGACGACGAACACCGCCACGCCGACGAACTGCTCGAACTCCTCGGGATGACCCGGCGCCGCGACTCGCAGTGGCCGGTGATGAGTCAGGGCGAGCGCGGGCGCACGCTGATCGCGCGCGCCCTCATGCCCCGCCCGGCCTTGCTCCTACTCGACGAGCCGGCAACCGGCCTCGATCTCGCCGCGCGAGAAAAGCTGCTCACCGGCATCGACCAATTGCGTTCGGAGGTGCCCGAACTGGCCAGTGTGCTGGTGACCCACCACCTCGAGGATCTGCCCACCAGCACGAGCCACGCGATGCTGTTGCGCGACGGCGAGGTGGTCGCGTCCGGTGCGGTGGACGACGCGCTCACGTCGACGACGATCAGCATCTGCTTCGACCACGATGTGGTGGTCCGGCGCGACGGCGGCCGGTGGGCGGCCGTCGCCGCCTGAGGCGGGCAGGTCCCGGGTCAGCGCGGACCGAACTGACGGTCGCCCGCGTCGCCGAGACCCGGCACGATGTAGGACACCTCGTCGAGTCCTTCGTCGACGGCTGCCACCACCAGGCGCACCGGATGCCCGGAGGTCTCCAGCGCCGCCACTCCTTCCGGCGCCGCGACGACGCAGACCGCGGTGATGTCGGCGGCCTGCCGAGCCACCAGGAGATCGATGGTGTGCAACATCGAACCTCCCGTGGCGAGCATGGGATCCAGGACGAACACGGGAAGCCCGGAGAGATCGTCGGGCAGCGACTCGAGGTACGGGATGGGTTGTGCGGTGGTCTCGTCGCGCGCGACCCCGACGAACCCGACATGGGATTCCGGCACCATCGCGTGGGCCTGTTCCACCATCCCGAGCCCCGCCCGCAGCACCGGAACGAGAAGGGGCGGGGTGGCCAGCCGCGAACCGGCGAACGCGGTCAGTGGCGTCTCGATGGGCACATCTTCGGTCGGGGCCCCCGCCAGCGCCTCGTAGACCAGCATCTGCGTCAGATCCGACAGTGCGGCCCGGAAACGGGCGTTGTCGGTGGTCTTGTCGCGCATGGTCGTCAACCGTGCGGCCGCGAGGGGGTGATCGACGATCTGTACCTGCATGACTCACACCTTAAGTGGAACCGGACCCACCGGCGGGACGTCAGATCACACATGACAGAGGTAACCGTCCAGCCCGACTCACTGACCGAGTACGCGCGCGGGCAACGTTCCGCCGCAGCCGAGATCCGATCGCACACGGCGCGCCAACGCGGTGAGGTCGGCGAGCTCACCATGACCTTCGGCGTCATCGGCGCAGAGTTCCTCGCCGCGACCGCCTACGTCCTGGACTCCCGGGCGCGCAGCCTCGACGGGGCCGCGAGGAGGCACCAGATGCAGGGTGAACACACCCGCGACGCATGCTCCCGCTACACCGACGCCGACCACCGCAATGCCGCGGCCGTGACGTCGACGGCGGCGCCGTCGACCGCCACCGACAGGGAGCTGCGACTCTGATGCTGACCGTCGACATACTCATCGCGCCGCTACGGATCATGATCACCGCACTCGGCACGGGGGTGCTGCCGCCCGGCAACCCGGCCGAGAGGCTCCGGACCACCACCGCGCAACTCGAACAGATCCGCCAGACGTCGACGGCTTCGACGGAGCAGGTCTCGCAGTCGTGGCAGGGCCCGGGCGCCACCAGCGCCGTGGCCGCGGCAGGCCGAACCGCTCGCGTGATGGCGAACGTCGCCGGCGACAGCGTCGAGATCGCGGCGCTGATCGAAAGTGCGGGCATGAAGGTCAAGACCGCCGCCGATCATCTCAACGCGCTCGTCGAATCCTTCCAGCGTGCGGCGCAGGCCCTCGGGCCCACTCTGTTCACCCCGCAGGGGGTGGCGGCGATTCTTCCGGTCGCGCTCGATCACGTGGGCCGCGGGCTGCAGATCGTGTCACGCACGCAAGCCGAACTGGCATCGGACACCCACCGGATGACCTCGATCGGACGCCACACCGCACCGGCGGAGGCCGCAGGCCCGGCGTCCGCGTCCACCGCGGACGGCATCCCGATCACGCTGCCTGACGGTTCCACCGCCTACGCACCCGATGAGCGCGCCGCGGCCGCCGTCCGGGCGGCTCTGAGCCAGCGGGGCGTCCCGTATGTCTGGGGCGGCACCACGCCCGACGGTTTCGACTGCAGCGGGTTGACCCAGTGGTCGTACCGCCAGGCGGGCGTCGAGCTGCCGCGACTCGCGCAGGATCAGGACACCGCCGGTATACCTGTCAGCCAGTCGCAGCTGCGACCCGGCGATCTCGCAGTCTGGGATGGGCACGTCGCGATGTATGTGGGCAACGATCAACTCGTGGAGGCCGGGGATCCGGTTCAGGTGTCGCCGTTGCGCACCACCAACGCCGGTCAGGGCTTCCAAGGCTTCTTCCGTCCGCGGTGACGACGCATGCGCAACGACCGTCGTTCACCGACCGGTCGCGGGGGCGCCACCCGAGTTCACAGGTCGGATCGCTACGCTGTGTCCTCATGGCCGGAGACATCGTCCCCATCGAGCTCGGACTCACCGACGGAAACACCTTCACCCTCTGGGCACCCCGGTGGCGAGAGGGTGACGACGAGTGGGAGGCCTTCCTCGGACTCGACGAGGATCTGTACGGTTTCCCGGGCGTCGCAGAGCTGGCCGCGTTCATCCGCGCCGGCACCGACAACGATCTCGCCGACCATCCGGCGTGGTCGACCGTGGTCGGAGTGCAGGCCGACGAGTTGGTTCCCGACGACAAGCACTCCTACGACCTGGTCGGGGTGCCCGAACTCGCCGCAGAGGATCCCAGTCCCGAGGTCATCGCCGAACTCGAGGATGCGCTCGAGATCGTCCGGATCCTCGGTGAGGTCTGCGAACTGACGGTCATCACCAAGTTCTTCAACGGCAACCCGATCCTGGGCGCCGTCACCACCGGCACCCGCAACTTCGTCGGACGCGACGGCGTGGACCTGTGGGTCCGGATCGGCCGACTCATCGCGAAGCACTGGGATGACGTCATCGACGCGATCGACGACGTCATCAGCACCCCGGACGTCGACGCCGCGGCCGTCTCCACCGCCGAGGCCGAACTAGAGGCCGCCGCATCTGCCGAGGACGAGGACGAACCCGACGACGACGATCTCGAACTGGTCGACGGCGACACCGACGAGACGGACGACGACGCCGACGAGGATGTCGACGGTTCGGACGACGAGGACGAAGACGACGAGATCGACGAGGACGACTTCTGGGCCAACGTCGGCATCGATCCCATCCGGATCGTGACCGGTGACGGCGAATACCTTTCTCTGCGTTGCTATCTCGGTGACGACCCGGTGTTCCTAGGGGCCGACGGCAAGATCTTCGTGTTCACCTCCGCGCGGGCGCTGAGCCGATACCTGGCCGACGCGAGCGACCACGACCTCATCGAGCTGTCGACATTCGACGCGGTGCGCACCTCGGCCACCGACGGTTCGCTCGAGTTCGACGTCATCGACGACAACGTGTATGTGCTGCCCGGGCTGGTGGACGACATCGCTGACGGCCCGCGCCGGATCGACCGCAACCAGCTCGACCTCGCCGTCGAGCTCCTCACCGATGCAGCGGACTACGCCGACGACGATTCCGTCCACGAGGCTCTCGGCTCGACCACGCCGCTGGGCTGGTTCATCGACTACGCCGTCAACCCCGACCCGAAGCGCATGGCACCCAGCCCTCCGTTCGACAACGAATCCGAGGCTTGGCGCGCTCTGGTGCACGACTTCGAGGATCGCCTCGTCAAGAAGTCCTGACCCCCGCCAGGCGCCCGCTCCACCGCACCCAACCGCCGATCGAGTGGGTACCGAGCGCAGCGAGGCTGCCGTATCGAGGTCCCCCCTGCCGACCGGTCAGCCCAACAGCACCGCGTACCCGGGCTTGATCACGTCGTCGATGAGCGCCAGCCGCTCGTCGAAGTGGATGAACGCCGACTTCATCGCGTTCACCGTGAACCGCTCGAAATCTGCCCAGCCGTAACCGAACTGCTCGGCCAGCCGGTAGAACTCCTTGCTCATCGTGGTGTCACTCATGAGCCGATTGTCGGTGTTGACCGTGACCCGGAACCGCAGACGTGCGAGCACGTTGAAGGGATGCTCGGCGATGGAGCCGACCGCACCCGTCTGGACGTTCGAACTCGGGCACAGTTCCAACGGGATGCGCTTGTCCCGCACGATGTTCGCGATCTGCCCCAGCTCCGCGCCGTCGAACGACTCGGCGGCCAGGTCCGCCCCCACCGGCAACGTGATGTCGTCGATGACCCGGACGCCATGTCCGAGGCGGTCGGTGCCGCAGAAGGCGATCGCCTCGTGGATCGAGGGCAGCCCGAACGCCTCGCCGGCGTGGATCGTGAAGTGCGCGTTGTTCGCACGCATGAATTCGAAGGCATCGAGGTGGCGGGTGGGCGGATTGCCCGCCTCGGCGCCCGCGATGTCGAAACCTGCCACGCCGTCGTCCCGATAGCGCACCGCCAGTTCGGCGATCTCGCGCGAGCGGGCGGCGTGACGCATCGCGGTGACGAGGCATCGCACCACGATCGGGTTACCGCTGGCCGCGGCCTCCGCCTCGCCGTCCCGGAATCCCGCCAGCACCGCCTCGACCACCTCATCGAGCGTCATCCCGCGAGCGAGGTGTTGCTCGGGCGCATACCGCACCTCGGCGTAGACCACCCCGTCGGCAGCGAGATCCTGCACGCATTCGAGGGCTACCCGCCTCAGCGACGACGGTGTCTGCATCACCGCGACGGTGTGCGCGAACGTCTCGAGATAGCGCTCGAGCGAGCCGCTGTCGGCGGCATCGCGAAACCAGGCCGCCAGCGACTCCGCATCGTCGGCCGGTAGATCCGGATAGTCCACTTCGCGCGCGAGTTCGAGTACGGTCGCCGGTCGCAGACCGCCGTCGAGGTGATCGTGGAGCACCACCTTCGGGCGAGGGAGATGTTGGGGAGATCCAGCGGCCGCCCGGGCGGCGGGGTCGGGTCTGCGGGCGTCATGGACCGACGGTAACGCGGTCGGCGACGAGCGGCCTGGGTTGTGGTGCAGAATCTCCGATTCCGACCGCCGTCGTCAGTGCCGCTCGCGCCGCACCGAAACGGTCCGGTGTCTGCGTGTGCAGTGTGAACAGCGGGTCCCCGGCCCGCACGCGGTCGCCCGGCTTGGCGTGCAGCGTGATTCCCGCCTCGGCCTGCACCGACTCGTCGGCAACTGCACGTCCTGCGCCGAGCCGCCACGCCGCCACGCCGACCGCCATGGCGTCGAGCCGAGTCATGATGCCGGACTCGGCAGCGAGCACCGTCTCGGTGTGCCGCGCCCGAGGTAGCGGCGCGTCGGGATCGCCCCCCTGCGCAGAGATCATGGCGCGCCACGAGTCCATCGCGGCGCCGTTCGCCAGATGTTCGGCAGGGTCGGCATCAGTCAGTCCCGCCGCGTCGAGCATCTCGCGTGCCAGCGCGAGGGTGAGTTCGACGACGTCGGCCGGGCCACCGCCTGCGAGCACCTCCACCGACTCGGCCACTTCCAGCGCATTTCCGGCACACCGGCCGAGCGGGGTGTTCATGTCGGTCAACAACGCGGTGGTCGTCACACCGGCTGCCTCACCGAGCGCCACCATCGTCTCGGCGAGTTCGCGGCTCTGGTCCTGCGCCTTCAGGAACGCGCCGCTGCCGAACTTCACGTCGAGGACCAGTGCACCCGTGCCCTCGGCGATCTTCTTGCTCATGATCGAGCTGGCCACCAGTGGTATGGAGGCCACGGTCCCGGTGACGTCCCGGAGCGCATAGAGCCGGCGATCGGCAGGTGCGAGGTCGCCGCCTGCGGCACACACCACGGCACCGACCCGCTCGAGTTGCTCGGCCATCTCGGCCGGTCCGATGTCGGCCCGCCAGCCCGGGATCGACTCGAGTTTGTCCAGGGTCCCGCCGGTGTGGCCCAGCCCGCGGCCGGACAGCTGTGGCACGGCCACTCCGAACGATGCCACCAGCGGGGCCAACGGCAGGGTGATCTTGTCCCCGACCCCTCCGGTCGAGTGCTTGTCGACCGTCACCAACCGGCGACCGTCTCGCCGCAGGCCCGAGAAATCCATCCGCCGCCCGGATTCGATCATCGCGTGCGTCCACCGGGAGATCTCACGCCCGTTCATCCCACGCAGGAAGATCGCCATCAGAAGGGCCGACATCTGCTCCTCGGCGACGTGCGCCCCGCCGCCCGAACCGTGGGTGTACCTGTCGATCACCCAGTCGATCTGTGCGTCGGTCAGTTCGCCACCGTCCCGTTTCGTGGCGATCACCGAGATCGTGTCGATCACCTCGGTCTCCACGGCGTCGCGAGCGCGCCCTATCGACACGTCATCGTTCATCGGCCGGCCGCCAGATCGTCCGGACCGAACGCGTCGGGCAGCAGGTCACCCAACCTCGCCGCCCCACGCCGATGGTCCACCGCCAGTTCGGGGCCGGCGTGTTCGAGCAGCACCTGACGGCACCGCCCACAGGGCATGAGGATCTCGCCCCGGGAGTCGCAGACCGACACCGCGAGCAACCGGCCGCCTCCGGTGGCCACCAGGTGCGCGGCGAGCGCGACCTCGGCACAGATGCCGAGTCCGTATGAGACATTTTCCACATTGCAGCCCAGTACCACCCGACCGTCGTCGGTGAACGCCGCTGCGCCGACCGGGAACCCCGAGTATGGCGCATACGCCCGATCGGTCATCGATAATGCCTTGTCCCGCAACTGTTTCCAGTCAACCTCAGAGGCCAAATCGAACTCCTCACACTCATCACGGACGACCAGGATGTGGTATCCCCTACCAGTCGGAAACTTGGTAAGGCAAACCTAAGTCGAGATCAGTTGTCGCCCAAATCGGTTCGGGCAATTTATGCGCGGGGTCAGCATAGGTTTAAAGTCTCTTGCATGGGTCCACGGCCGAGCCTCATAATGCCGACTCGGCACATCCATCGACGCTGTTGGAGGCCAATTTCCCGATGAGCACCCCGACCGAGGTAGCACCCGACCCGGTGCGCAAACGCTCCCTGTATCGCGGCGACCCAGGCATGTGGTCGTGGGTGCTGCACCGGATCACCGGTGTCACCATCTTCTTCTTCTTGTTCGTCCACGTGCTGGACACCGCGGTCATCCGGATCGATCCGAACAAGTACTCCGAGGTCATCGAGACCTACAAGACGCCGATCATCGGCCTGATGGAGATCGCGCTCGTCGCGTGCGTGCTGTACCACGCATTCAACGGCGTCCGGATCATCCTGATCGACTTCTGGTCGAAGGGCCCCAAGTTCCAGCGTCAGATGCTGTGGGCGATCGTGACCATCTTCGTCATCGTGTTCGGCGCGGCGGCCATCCGCCTGCTGCAGATCCTGATCACCCACTCGTTTTAGGAGGCACCTGATGACTGCATCGCAAGCCGCTCCGGGTGCCGCCAAGACGCTGGGCACCGAGTACGACCGACCCGCAAGTCTGGACAACCCGCGGTCGCCGCGGATGCGCAAGGGCGGCAACTTCGAGAAGTACGCGTGGTTGTTCATGCGCTTCTCGGGCCTCGCCCTGATCATCCTGACCATCGGTCACATGTTCATCATGCTCGCGTGGGACGACGGTGTGCACCGCATCGACGCCTCGTTCGTCGCGGCGCGGTGGCGTGAGCCGTTCTGGCAGGTCTGGGACCTCACCATGCTGTGGCTCGCCCAGCTACACGGCGGCAACGGCGTGCGGACCGTGATCGCGGACTACTCGCGCAAGGACTCCACCCGATTCTGGCTGAACGTGCTGCTCGGCATCTCGATGATCCTGGTGCTCGTGCTCGGCACGTATGCCCTGCTGACCTTCGACGTGAACAGCGTCGGCTAGAGGAGATTGACAGACTTATGCAGGAACATCGCTACGACGTCGTCATCGTGGGTGCCGGCGGCGCCGGGATGCGCGCGGCAATCGAGTCCGCGCCCCGCGCCCGGACCGCGGTTCTGACCAAGCTGTACCCCACACGCAGCCACACGGGCGCCGCCCAGGGCGGTATGTGCGCCGCACTGGCGAACGTGGAAGAGGACAACTGGGAGTGGCACACCTTCGACACCGTCAAGGGCGGCGACTACCTCGCCGATCAGGACGCGGTCGAGATCATGGCCAAGGAGGCCATCGACGCGGTCCTCGACCTCGAGAAGATGGGGCTCCCCTTCAACCGGACCCCCGAGGGCAAGATCGATCAGCGTCGATTCGGCGGGCACACCCGTGATCACGGCAAGTCGCCGGTTCGTCGCGCATGCTATGCCGCCGACCGCACGGGTCACATGATCCTGCAGACGCTCTACCAGAACTGCGTCAAGAACGACGTCGAGTTCTTCAACGAGTTCTATGCCCTCGACATCTGCCTCGGTGAGAACGAGCACGGCGAGTCGGTGGCCACCGGTGTGGTCGCCTACGAGCTGTCGACCGGTGAGATCCACGTGTTCCACGCCAAGTCGATCGTGTTCGCGACCGGCGGTTCGGGACGTATGTACAAGACCACGTCCAATGCCCACACCCTGACGGGCGACGGCATGGGCATCGTCTTCCGCAAGGGACTTCCCTTGGAGGACATGGAGTTCCACCAGTTCCATCCGACCGGCCTGGCGGGCCTGGGGATTCTCATCTCCGAGGCGGTCCGCGGTGAGGGCGGCATCCTGCGCAATGTCGACGGCGAACGCTTCATGGAGCGGTACGCGCCGACGATCAAGGACCTCGCCCTCGCGACATCGTGGCCCGGTCGATGGTGCTCGAGGTCCTCGAAGGACGCGGTGCCGGACCGAACAAGGATTACGTCTACATCGACGTGACCCACCTCGGCGAGGAAGTGCTGAACGAGAAGCTCCCCGACATCACCGAGTTCGCCCGCACCTATCTCGGCGTCGACCCGGTGACCGAATACGTGCCGGTGTACCCGACCTGCCACTACGTGATGGGCGGCATCCCGACCAACATCGAGGGTCAGGTCCTGCGCAACAACGACGAGGTCGTGCACGGCTTGTACGCGGCCGGTGAGTGCGCGTGCGTCTCGGTGCACGGGGCCAATCGTCTCGGCACCAACTCACTGCTCGACATCAACGTGTTCGGCAGGCGCGCCGGTATCGCGGCCGCCGAATACGCCAACTCCGCTGACTTCGTCGATCTGCCGGACAGCCCGACCGCGATGGTCGACAACTGGCTGGAACTGATGCTGTCGGACCACGGTCACGAGCGCGTGGCCGACATCCGCACCGAGTTGCAGGCGACGATGGACAACAACGCCTCGGTGTTCCGCACCGAGGAGACGTTGAAGCAAGCCCTCACCGATGTCCACGCCCTCAAGGAGCGCTACTCCCACGTGCGAGTGCACGACAAGGGCAAGCGCTTCAACAGCGACCTGCTCGAGGCGATCGAGCTCGGCTTCCTGCTGGAGATGGCGGAGGTCACCGTCGTCGGTGCGCTCAACCGTAAGGAATCCCGCGGCGGTCACGCGCGCGAGGATTACCCCGACCGCGACGACGTCAACTACATGCGTCACACCATGGCTTACAAGAAGGGCACCGACCTTCTCTCCGACATCGAGCTGGATTACAAGCCGGTGGTGCAGACCCGCTACGAGCCGATGGAGCGTAAGTACTGATGACAGCGATCATGGAGAACCCCACGCCGGCCTCGGACGATCCGCCACTGCCTCCGGTACCCGACGAGGCCACGATGGTGACCTTGAAGATCTACCGGTTCAATCCGGAGAATCCGGATGCCCAGGGCTTCGAGAGCTTCCGCGTACCGGCATTGCCGACCGACCGCCTGCTCAACCTGCTGCTGTATGTGAAGGGTTACCTCGACGGCACCCTCACCTTCCGGCGCAGTTGCGCGCACGGCGTGTGCGGATCCGACGCCATGCGGATCAACGGCGTGAACCGCCTCGCCTGCAAGCTGCTGATGAAGGACATGCTCCCCGCCAAGAAGGGAGATGGGGACCGGTCCAAGGAGATCACCATCACCATCGAGCCCATCAAGGGCCTCCCGGTGGAGAAGGATCTCGTGGTGGACATGGAACCGTTCTTCGACGCGTACCGCGCCATCAAGCCGTTCCTCATCACCAGTGGCAACGAGCCGACCCGTGAACGCATCCAGAGCCAGCACGACCGCGCACGGTTCGACGACACCACCAAGTGCATCCTCTGCGCCTGCTGCACCACCAGCTGCCCGGTGTTCTGGAACGAGGGCAGCTACTTCGGTCCGGCCGCGATCGTGAACGCCCACCGGTTCATCTTCGACAGCCGCGACGAGGCCGCCGTCGAGCGTCTCGACATCCTCAACGACGTCGACGGTGTGTGGCGCTGCCGCACCACGTTCAACTGCACCGACGCGTGCCCCCGTGGCATTCAGGTGACCCAGGCGATCCAAGAGGTCAAGCGCGCGCTGATGTTCTCGCGCTGATCGATCCGCAGACTTCACTCTGCAGCCCCGACACCGCCCCTCCCGCAGCCCGGGAGGGGCGGTGTCGTCTTTGCCGAACCCGGCGACGGAACCGTGGCACGGCGCGGTGCGTCCAATCGCCATGACTCGAACACGACTCGTGATCGCCGGACTCATCCTGACCCTCGCGTGCGGTGCACCGTCTGTTGACGCGAGCGCTCGGCAGCCCGGCCACGGCGACCGCGTGACCGTGGTCCTCACGTCGGATCGCCAGTTCAACAGCGCGGTGAGCTGGTATGACAGTCGCAACAAGCTGCGCAGCCAGGGCGACGTCGCGCTCGTCCGGTATGACCATGAGACACACCTGTGGGCGGGCTCGATCGTCTACACCAGCCGTGTTCGTCACCAGAAGGTCGACACCCTCTTCCAATCGAACGGACGATTCGCACGATGCGCCGTCTGGGTGAACGCGAAGAAGATCCGCGAGAAAACCGCGCGCGCTCCGCGCTTCGCCACCGCCTATTGCCGCTGACTTTTCACGCCCGGCCTCCGGGCGCACCCGGGCCCGAACCCTTAAACTGTGCCCACTGCGCACAAACCGGAGGAGCGACGTGCCGACGATACTCGAACTCCGACATGCCGAATGCGAGTCTCCGGGTGCATATGCCGCCGGTCTTGCCGACGTCGCGGACATCCATACGGTCCGGGCGTGGCGTGAACCCATCCCCCACGACCCCAGCTCGTATGCCGCCATCATCGTCATGGGTGGGCCGATGGGCGCCGACGACGGTCCACGCCTCCCATGGATCGACGACGAGATCGGCCTGCTCCGGCGCGCGAGCGCATCGGACACGCCGATCTGGGCGGTCTGCCTCGGTTCCCAACTGCTCGCCGCCGCTCTCGGTTCCGAGATCTCCACCGGGCCCGCACCCGAGATCGGGCTGCTCGACGTCTCGCTGACCGAGGACGGCCGGCGAGATCCGGTGTGGTCATCTCACCCCGACCCCGTCGTCGAGGTCCTGCAATGGCATTTCGACACGTTCTCGCTTCCACCGGGAGCGGTCCGGCTCGCCTCGTCCCCCGCCTACCCGAATCAGCTCTTCCGACACGGCCACAGCTACGGGATCCAGTTCCACCTCGAGGTCGGGTCCGCTCAGCTCGCCGAATGGCTCGATGTCCCGAGTACCGCGCGGAGCTCGACACCGTGCTCGGCCCGGGTGGCGTCGAGAGAGTCGTGGCCGATGTCGCCCGCGCGGAATCGGTCACGCATCCGCTCGCGGTGACCGCGATCCGTCGATGGTTCGACCTGACGGTCTCCGGTGACGCAGGCGGTCTCCGGTGACGCGGGTGGGTTCGGATGACGCGGGCCGTCGACGACCCGCGTTCGCCCGGCCGACCCGCGTGGGCGGAGACCGATCGAGTGGCCCGAGCCGGTCCCGTATCGCCACGCTCCCCAAAGTCGAACTGCACCTGCACATCGAGGGAACCCTGGAACCCGAACTCGTCATGGAACTCGCTCGCGCGGGCGGCATCACCCTGCCGTACCGCGACGCAGACGAACTACGGGCACGGTATGCGTTCGACGACCTGCAGTCCTTCCTCGACATCTACTACGAGAACCTCGTCGTGCTGCGTGGTCGCGGCGACTTCGCACAGCTCGCCCATGCCTATGCCGCCCGCGCCCACGAGGCAGGCGTCGTGCACGCCGAGGTGTTCTTCGATCCGCAGGCACACCTTGTCCGGGGAGTACCCCTCGTCGACGTCGTCGACGGGCTGGTGGACGGCTTCGAGCAGGCTCGCGCGGAGTTCGGCATCACGGCCGACCTGATCGCCTGTTTCCTCCGGGACCGGCCGGTGACAGAGGCGCTCACGACGCTCGACGAATTGATCGCCCTCGAAGCGCCGATCATCGGGGTCGGACTCGATTCCGCGGAAGTCGGCAATCCCGCGTCCCGGTTCGCCGAGGTCTTCGATCGCGCGAAGCGAGCAGGCCTGCGCTCGGTCGCACACGCGGGCGAGGAGGGCGGACCCGACTCGATCCGCCAGGCGCTCGACGATCTGGGCGTCGAGCGCATCGACCACGGCATCCGCAGCATCGACGATCCGCTTCTCTTGTCACGTCTGGCGGATCAACGGACGCGACTCACGATCTGCCCACTGTCGAATGTGCATCTGAACGCCGTCGCCGACATCGCATCACACCCGTTGCCGGCACTCATCGAGGCCGGGCTCCATGTGACCATCAACTCCGACGACCCTGCCTACTTCGGCGGTTACATCGACCGGAACTACGACGTCGTCGTCGACGCGTTCGGTCTCGACGACGAAGCGGTGGCGGCCCTCGCTCACAACGCCGTCGACGCCAGCTTTCTGCCGGACACCCGCAAGCGTGAAATCCGCACGCGCATTGACGAATGGCTCTCCGTCCCGGAGTCCGGCGCAGTCCCCGGCCGGCTCCGGTGGTAGCGTCCGATCGGTGACTGTGGGGATCGATCGCCGGTCGTGCGGACATGGGATCGCGCGCATCGTCCTGGCGGCCTGCGTCTCGATCGCACCGCTCCTCGGGCACCCGCTACCCGCGAATGCGGCCCCGCCACCCGTCACCACACCTGTCACCGATCACTGCCCGCACAGGGTCTCGCCTCCGCCTGCCGTGGACACCTCCGAAGTGGTCGCGCCGGGCATGTCCGCTCCCGGTCCCCTCCCGGTACCGGACCCACCGATCGGCGGCACCCGCCTCGGTGCATGCGGCGTGGTGGCCGACCCGGGTCTCGGCGCGGTACCGGAACGGCTGACCTCGGCGGGATGGCTGATCGCCGACCTCGACACCGGGAAGATCATCGCGGCCAAGGATCCGCACGGCCGATACCGCCCGGCGTCGACCATCAAGGTGTTGTTCTCGCTGGTGATTCTCGACGCGATCGACCGGGGCACAATGGATCTCGACACCATCGTCACCGCAGCCCCGGAGGACTGGAGCGCCGAAGGCGATTCGTGCGGGATGGGCCCCGGTGGCCGCTACACCAACCGCGACCTACTGACCGGACTGATGGTGGTATCGGGAAACGACTGTGCCAGTGCGCTGGCTCGGCAACTCGGCGGTGTGACGGCGACTCTCACCGCGATGAACGACAGGGCACGTGCACTCCAGGCGCTCGACACCCACGCGTCCACGCCGTCGGGCCTGGACGCCGCGGGCATGTCCACCTCACCTTACGATCTCGCGATCATCTACCGAGAGGCCATGCGCAACAGCCTCTTCCGCGAGCTCATCGCATTGCACGATTATCGTTTCCCGGGCTATCCGAAGCGTCCTGACGTGCCTGGCGACAAGGACCACCCGAGTTACCTCATGCAGACGTCGAATCACCTGTTGCTCGACGGCTACCCGGGCATGCTGGGCGGCAAGACCGGATACACCGACGATGCACAGAAGACGTTTGTCGGGGCGGCCGAGCGTGACGGCAGACGTGTGGTGATCGTGCAGATGTACGGACTGACCGTCGAGTCGGACTCCTACTGGGATCAGGCCGAATCCATGTACGACTACGGCTTTCGCGCACCGCCGGATACCGAGGTGGGCCGCCTGGTCACCGCGCGCACCCGCGAATCCGCCGCGCCGATCACGTCGGCGGCGGCTCCGAAGGCCGCGCACGCCCTGCCGTCGACGGGTACAGATCATCCGGACAGTTGGTCGATCCGAATCCTGGTGGGCCTCTGTGCCGCGCTGATCGCCATCGGTCTCCTGCTGTTTGCCCTGAGGCTGTTCGCCAGGCGATGACCGCCCCGACGGGCCGTGACCTCAGCGGCGCAGCAGCCACCCGACGAATCCGCTGAGGGCGGCGGCGATGCCGGCGACCGCGACCAGAGTGGCGGGCCTGGCCGCTGGGTTGACCTGATAGTTCGGCGAGACGACCACCGGCGGCAGCGGCTGGTCCTCCTCGGTGACCTGGAATTCCTCGTTGATCGGATCGGTGGCGCACCAGGCCGCGGCATACAGCACGATCCGGGACGCGAGGTAGGCGAACACCAGCAAGCCGATGATGGGGCCGAATGCCACACCTGCCGGACCGCTCAGGACCGACTGTAGGTAGATGCCACCCACGGTCTTGACGATCTCGAAAGCGACCGCCGTGAGCAGCCCGGCCTTCAGAGTATTCCGGAAGGGCAACTGCACCAACGGGAGTCGCGACATCACGAAGGTGAACAGCAGCCATGTCGCCATGACCGAGACGATGATGGACGTCGTCCGGACGACCGCCGGTGCCCACGAGGCGTCCTCGAGGCCGACCCACGACAACACCTCGGTCGTGAGGCCGGAGTTGCCGAGGGCGGTGAGCGCCATCGTGCCCGCGAAGGCGATGCCGAGCACGACGAAGGTGACGAGGTCCCAGACCTTCGACATGACCGCGTTGCGGCTGACGCGGCCGCCCCACATCTCGGTCATGCCCAGTCGGACGCCGGAGATCCAGCCGATGCCGGTGAAGGCGGCGCCGACCAGACCGACGATGCCGACCGCGGCGCGGGAGGAGATCGCCGAGTCGATGAGGTCGCTGACCTGGTCCCCCAGCCCTTCGGGCATGTTCTCGACGACCGCATCCTGCAGTTCTTTCAGGAGTTCCGGCTGATTCGCCAGAACGAAACCGGCGATCGCGAACACGACCATCACGATGGGTACGAGCGCGAGAATGCCGTTGAAGCTGATGCTCGCCGCATACAGATTGCCGCGCCGGTCGTTGTACCGCTGCACCGTCTGGATGAGGTGCTCCAACCAGGTCCAGCGTTCACGCGCCTGGGCGAAGGCACTCTTGCCGCGTGCGACCGCCGCTTTTCCGGAATCCACCATCGAACTCACCTGTACCGCCTCCTCATCGGATCACGGGGTCAGTCGGAACAACGGCTGATCACCCTTCCGGTGCCAGGAAACCCACTTTGTCATAGACCGATGCCAGCGTGGCCGAAGCGACCGATCGCGCGCGTGCCGCCCCGCGGGCCAGGATGTCGTCGAGGTGCGCCGGGTCGTCCATGTATTCGGCGACCCGTCCACGCAACGGGGTGACGAACTCGGTGAGCACGTCTGCGGTGTCAACCTTCAAGTCGCCGTAGCCCTTTCCCTGATACTTGTCGACCAGGACGTCGACCGGGGTACCGGAGAGCGCGGACTGGATGGTGAGCAGGTTGCTGACGCCGGGCTTCTCCTGCGGGTCGAAACGGATGTCGGTTCCCGTGTCGGTGACCGCGGAGCGGATCTTCTTGGCGGACTTCTTGGGTTCGTCGAGCAGATTGATGAGGCCCCGGTCGGACTCGGCGGACTTGCTCATCTTGGCGGTCGGGTTCTGGAGATCGTAGATCTTGGCGAACTCCGTGACGATGTAGGCCTCGGGGACCTTCAGGACCTTGCCGAACCTCGAGTTGAAACGCTGCGCGAGATCGCGCGTGAGTTCGAGGTGCTGACGCTGATCCTCCCCGACCGGCACGCGATCCACCGCGAAGGCGAGGATGTCGGCGGCCATCAGGATCGGGTAGGTGAACAGCCCGACGCCTGCCGCATCGGTGCCCTGCTTGGCCGACTTGTCCTTGAACTGGGTCATCCGGCTCGCCTCACCGAAACCCGTGATGCAGGACAGCACCCAGGTGAGTTGAGCGATCTCCGGGACATGCGATTGCACGTAGATGGTCGACCGCTCCGGGTCCACGCCGACCGCGAGCAGTTGCGCCACGCTACGGCGCGTACGGTCACGGAGTTCGGCCGGCTCGTAGGGCACGGTGATCGCGTGCATGTCCGGGATGAAGTAGAACGCCTCGAAGTCGTCTTGCAACGCCACCCACTGGCGTACGGCCCCGAGGTAGTTCCCCAGGTGGAAGGAATCGCTGGTCGGCTGGATACCCGACAGCACGCGCGGCCGTGATGCGCCGGTGTGGGTGACGTCGCTGCTCATGCCTCCAGTTTCGCAGATGCCCGCGACCGATTTCCGGCAGAGGTCGGCGCCACCCCTCAGTCGTAGACCACGGTCATCGGAGCGTGATCCGACCATCGGAGGTCGTAGGCCGCGGCGCGGTCGACCGTCGCCTTGACCGCGCGACGTGCCAGCGCCCGGTTGGCCAGTTGATAGTCGATCCGCCAGCCGGAGTCGTTGTCGAAGGCCTTACCCCGCCACGACCACCAGGTGTACGGCCCCTCCTCGTCGGGAGCGAGATCCCGCGCCACATCCGACCAGCCCTGCTCCAGCAGGTCGCCGACCCACGCCCGCTCGTGCGGTAGGAAGCCCGGACTCTTCCGATTGCCCTTCCAGTTCTTGATGTCGGCCTCGGCGTGGGCGATGTTCCAGTCACCGCCGACCACCACCTGCCGCCGACGCCGCGCGAGTCTCCGCAGGTGTTCACCGAACTCGTCGAGAAACCGCACCTTCTCGTCGAACTTGGCGATGTCTTTCGGCTCGGCGGTCGCGGCCGCACCCTTGGGCAGGTAGAGGCTGGCCACCGTGAGTGGCTCCGCGGTCCCCTCGACATCCACTTCGAGATACCGCCCGGTCCGGTCGAATTCTGCGCTGCCGAACCCGATCCGGACCGGTCCGATCGGCAGGCGACTCAGTACGCCGACCCCGGCGTGGCCCTTCACCTCCGACGAACTCATCGCGAGGGCCCAACCGTCGTCGAGTGCCGGGGCGAGCGCCTCTCGTGCCTGCTCTTCGTCGGCACGAACCTCTTGGAGAAGGACGACGTCGACGGCCGCGTCGGCCAGCCAGGCGAGCAGACCCCGATTGGCCTCGGAACGGTGTTTCACCGCGGCCCGGATGCCGTTGACATTGACGGTGCTGATCGTGATGGACACAGCAGTCGAGGGTACTGCCCGTTGTGGTGCGTCCGTACCAGAGGTAAGCCAACCCTTGCCATCGGTCCTGCTTTATGTAACCCTTACCTAACTGACCTGAAGAGGTGAAGACAATGTTCGTTTGCATCTGCCGCGCGGTGACCGAAGACGAGGTCCACGAGCACTGCTCGTCGGGCGCGATGTCCGTGGATGCCATCGGCGAACGTTGCGGTGCGGGCGAAGGCTGCGGCACCTGCCTCGAACGACTTCACGAGATCGTCAGCGAAAGGATTGCCACCGCCACCACCGCTGCATGACGGACGTCTTCTGACGTCGATTCGACACCCTCGTGCCGGAAGCCCGGCACGGGGCCTTTGTGCGTGCTACGTTCCTCTTACCACGGCGAACGGAGACACGGTCATGCGCGGCGACGACGAGGTGATCGCACTGCTCAACGAACAGCTCACCAGTGAGCTGACGGCGATCAACCAGTACTTCCTGCATTCCAAGATGCAAGCCAACTGGGGGCTCACCGAGATCGCGAGCAAGTCACGCGCGGAGTCCATCGAGGAGATGCATCACGCGGAGACCCTGACCGACCGCATCCTGTTCCTCGAAGCGCTCCCGAACTACCAGAAGATCCTGCCGCTGCGCATCGGCCAGACGCTGCGCGAGCAGTTCGAGTCGGACATGGCCGTCGAGATCGAGGTCGTCGAGCGCCTGCGCCCAGGTATCTCGATGTGCCGCGCCAAGGGCGACATCACCAGCGCGAAGATCCTCGAGGACATCCTGAAGGACGAAGAGGATCACATCGACTACCTCGAGACGCAGCTCGAGTTGATGGACAAGCTCGGCGAACAGCTCTACCTGTCGAAGACGGTCGCCACCCCGCCGACCGTCGGCTGAGTTCGCGCCCAGAGATCTCTGCAGCTCCGACCCGCCTACGCGGACACGCTCACCCGCTCCGTCGGCGGTTCTGACAGGTTCCGATTCCGCGTCGCGCGCCGTTGCGTGATCAACGCGAGCGCGAGAACGAGGAGTCCGGCGATTGCCAGAAGGGCACCGAGCATCGAGGGCGCCCGATAGCCATGACCCGCGGCGATCACCACGCCGCCCAGCCATGCACCGAGCGCGTTGGCGATGTTGAGGGCGGAATGGTTCAGTGCCGCGGCGAGCGTCTGCGCATCGTCGGCGACATCCATCAGCCTGGTCTGCAGAGCCGGGATCGTGGACGCTCCCGACAACCCGATCGCAAAACTCAGAAACATTGCGGCCCAGGCATTCTGCAACGTCAACGCGAACAACGCGAGTGATGTACCGGTGGCCACCAGACCGATCAGGATGCCGAGCGGCACACTGCGGTCGGCCAAGATTCCCCCGGCGACGTTCCCGACCACCATGCCGAGGCCGAACAGCATGAGCGCAAACGGGACCAACGACACCGAGATACCGGTCACGTTTGTCAACGCCGAATTGAGATACGTGTAGAACGCGAACATGCCGCCGAAGCCGACCACCCCGATCAGCAGGGTGAACCACACCTGCGGTCGCGCCAACGCCCCGAGTTCCGTCACGGGATTGGTCACCGGCATGTCGGCCAGATCGGGAAGATTCCGTACGAGAGCGACGATGGTCGCAAGACCGATCACCACCACGAGCGCGAACGCGACGCGCCACCCCAGCGATTCGCCGAGCCAGGTGGCCATCGGAACGCCGAGCACATTGGCCACCGACAGTCCGAGCATCACCTTGCCGACCGCCTTCGCCCGATCACGCGGGCCTGCGAGGTGGGCGGCAACCAGGGCCGCCACCCCGAAGTACGCACCGTGCGGAAGGCCCGCCACGAATCTCGCGGCGATCAGCAATCCATAAGTCGGCGCGAGCACGGTCGCGAGATTGCCGACGGTGAACGCGACCATCAGCCCGATGAGCAACGTGCGGCGGGACATGCGCGCGGTGAGTGCCGCGATCAGCGGCGCACCGACGACCACTCCCAGTGCGTACGCCGAGATGACATGACCGGCAGTGGGCTCGCTGACGCCAAGGGTGTCGGCGATGTTGGGCAGCAAGCCCATCGCGACGAACTCGGTGGTCCCGATGCCGAACCCACCGAGGGCAAGGGCAAGGATCGCCCACCGACGAATGGATCGCTGCGGTCGTGTGGAAGACACCTGAGTGAGGCCGGGGGCTGAGGACACCATTTCTCCAACCTCGGCCGGCCGCGTGCTGATTCCACGAATGGGAGGTGAGTTCGTTCACACGGACCGCCCCGCCTCAGGTGCCGGCTACTCGCCACCGTCGCCGGCATCGCCCGATTCCGAACCTCTTGTGCCGCCACCGCCGGTGCTCGCGGTGGCGGCCGGTCCAGTCCCACTGTCGTCTCCGCCGCCGGTGTCGCCAGGTGTGGTGTCACCGGCGCCGGCGTTCGTGGATCCCGGCTCAGCGCCACCCGTGCCGGCGGGGCCGGTGGGGCCGGTGGGGCCGGTTTCTGAGGCGTCGGGTTCTGACGTGGCCGAACCGGCGTCACCACCCGCGGAATCCGCCGTCGACGAGCTCGGTTCCGAAGCCGCGGGCGGGGTGTACGTGGATTCGTCGGGGCCGGCACCCGCCGTGGCATCCCCTGCAGTGGAACCGTCTGTCCCGGACGTCGCGGACGACCCCTCCGATGCCGGTCCATCAGAAGCAGTGGAGGAATCCCGGTCCGCGGAGGCGCTCACCGACCGACCGCCCTGCGCTGCCGGGACGTCGTCGACGGTGGCAACAGCTCGCAGGACCGCGGCTTGCCTCGCCGCGGACGACTCGTTCGTGGAACCGGCACCGAGCGCCGACGACGTGGGTGCGGCAACCGTCATCTGTGGGCCGGAGAACTGCGCGGCCAGGAATCGCACAAAGTTCACCGGCGCCAGGACGATGCTCTTCGCGCTCGCGGCGAGCGCGAGGACGCCTGCCCTGACCTCGTCGGGCGCCCGGTTCACGATGCCGTCCACGATGGACTGGAAGACGAACAGGTCCGGGAGGTACGCGCCATAACCGAGGTCGGGCAGCTGCGGCAGCCGCTCCTGAACGAGACGAACCAACGGCTGCAGGTTCGACAGCGCGATGCCGTCGGGGAGATCGACGGTCCAACGGCCTGCGAGGAAGTCGGGGATCTGGTCGCCGTCGACACCGATGGCCTCCGCCCCCTGACGGATCACGCCGACGATCGCGGAATCCTGCGGCACGATGCAGGTGGTCGTGGAACCGGGCTCGCATTCGGTCGTCGGCCACTCGGCCGGGTCCAGATACATGCGGTACGGATAGTAGTTGTGCTTGGTGAAGTAGCCCACCAGGCCGTCGATCGCACCGATCGGATCATGCAGCGGATCCGGTAGGTCGCAGATCGGATCCCCGTCCGCGCACACCGTGGTCACCGGGATGGACCCGAAGCCACCCTGGCGCGGACCGGTCATCGTCAAGCCGGGGATCACCCCGATCAACGCCACCTCGATGCCCTCGCCGTCGACGGTCCCGTCCCGGCGCGGGTCGGCGTAGAGCTCGCCGGAGATCTGCGTGGTGTCGATGACGCGGGTCACCGGAACCCCGTTCTCGTCGAGCACGGGGTTCCCGTCCTCGTCCAACAGCACACCGTCGACCTCCCCGCCTCTGCCGAGGTCGGCGAGGACATCGCCGGCGACTCGGGCACCCTGCGAGTACCCGGCGACGACGACGGGTCGCGGACCACATGACTCCTGATAGGTCGCGATCGCGGATCGCGTCGCGGCCGTGCCCTGCGCGACGCTGTCGTCATACCCGGCCGCGCCCAACGGCCACAGCGTCGTCGGGTAATCGGCATAGATGACCTGGTAGGGGTCATCCGCATATTCGGTGTCGTCGGCGGTGCCGAGCTCGTTGTCCAGCCCGGTGCCGCTGTATCGCTGCTCGATTCCCACCATCGCCTTGCCGTCGGGATCATTCGTCCCGCCGACGATGACGACCGCTCCCCCGCCGCACTCGGTGGCGTTGGCCGCGCCGACGGCCCCGGGCACACAGAACGCCGCGACGACGGCGAGGCTCGCGCCCACGGCGACCGACACGGCAGACAGACGGTGAGGCAAGCGATAGCGACTCGTCATGCTGAGGCCCTTCGTCTGACCTGGCGCACATCGGACCGGATGCGCGGCCCAGGGCTGGCCACAGACTAGATCCGCTATCTCAAAACACGTATCGTATTTAGTTTGGCTAAGGACTGTCAGCTGGGCTTTCACCGGCACATCGCGACAAGTTCATTCTTTCGGAGGACACCTGTCATCAGATCGGATCAGCGCGATCAGGACGGTTCCCGGGTCTCCGAGACCGTGTTATATCCTTGACGCCAGGTCATGAGCATCAGCGCAAAGCCCCGGCTTGCTGATCGGCAACCCTCCATCCGCGGTGGGGTGCTCCGGGTGATGACCGGGTTGAGGAACGCGCCACGTGTTCCCCGGCAAGCGCGGGTCCGAAGGTCGGACCCCACCAGGGTCGTTGCACCCTGCCGACCGTAGAAAGCGATGACACAGTCATGTCTGACGCCCCCGAAGACACCAATCCAGTCGACACCTGGAGCTTCGAGACCAAACAGATCCACGCGGGACAGACCGCCGATCCGACCACCAATGCTCGAGCGCTGCCGCTGTACCAGACCACCTCGTACGTGTTCAACGACACGCAGCACGCGGCCAACCTCTTCGGACTCGCCGAGCCGGGCAACATCTACACCCGGATCATGAATCCGACCCAGGACGCCGTCGAACAGCGGATCGCCGCACTCGAAGGCGGCGTCGCAGCTCTGCTGGTGGCATCCGGTCAGGCGGCCGAGACCTACGCGATCCTCAACATCGTCGAGAACGGTGGGCACGTCGTGTCCAGCCCGCGTCTCTACGGCGGTACCTACAATCTCTTCCACTACACCCTGCCGAAGCTCGGTATCGAGGTGTCGTTCGTCGACGACCCGGAAGATCTCGATTCCTGGCAGGCGGCGATCAAGGACAACACGCGCGCGGTGTTCGGCGAGACGATATCCAACCCGAACAACGAGATCCTCGACATCGAGGGGATCGCCGAGGTGGCGCACCGCAACCAGTTGCCGTTGATCGTCGACAACACGGTCGCCACGCCCTACCTGCTCAATCCGCTGGCGCACGGCGCCGACATCGTCGTGCACTCGGCAACCAAGTACATCGGCGGCCACGGCACCGCGATCGGCGGCGTGATCGTCGACGGCGGCACCTTCGACTGGCGGGCGCAGCGCGACGGCAATGATCTCTTCCCCGGGTTCACCACCCCGGACGCGAGCTATCACGGCGCGGTCTTCGCAGACCTCGGCGCACCCGCCTTCGCCCTGAAGGCACGCGTTCAGTGGCTGCGCGACACCGGTGCCGCCATCTCCCCGTTCAACGCCTTCCTGCTGGCGCAAGGGCTCGAGACCCTGAGTCTGCGCGTCGAGCGCCATGTGTCCAACGCGCAGCGGATCGCCGAGTTCCTCGATCAGCATGCCCAGGTGGAATCCGTTGCGTACGCCGGACTCTCGTCGTCGGCCTGGTACGAGCGCGGGCAGAAGCTGCTCCCCAAGGGGCAGGGCGCGATCGTCTCGTTCGAGATCACCGGTGGGGTCGACGCCGGCAAGAGCTTCGTGGACGCCCTGACACTGCACAGTCACGTCGCGAACATCGGTGACGTACGGTCGCTGGTGATCCATCCGGCATCCACCACGCACAGCCAACTGACACCCGAGGAACAGGCCGCCGCGGGTGTGACGCCCGGACTGGTACGCCTGGCCGTGGGAATCGAGGGCATCGACGACATCGTCGCCGACCTCGAGCAGGGGTTCGCGGCGGCCGCACGATAACACCGGAGATCAACGGAGACAGGGGAACCGAGGTGCAGCGCAGAGTGAGTGAATCGTGTCGGTGAGTATCGAAACGACAACCGAGTCAGCTGATCGGCCCGACTGGGAGCAGATGCCCGACGGGGCGATGACCAGTGTCCAGATCGGCTCGATCTCACTCGACAACGGCGGACAGATCGACGACGTCTCCCTGGCGTTCCAGCGCTGGGGCACGTTGTCGCCGACCCGTGACAACGTGATCCTCACTCTGCATGCGCTCACCGGTGACTCGCATGTGACCGGGCCTGCGGACGCGGAGCATCCGACGCCCGGCTGGTGGGACGGACTCATCGGTCCGGGGTGCGCGATCGACACCGACGAATGGTGTGTGATCTCCGCCAATGTGCTCGGCGGCTGCCAAGGATCCACCGGGCCCGCGTCGCCGGCGCCCGACGGACGGCCGTGGGGTTCACGCTTCCCCCAGATCACCGTGCTGGATCAGGTCCGTGCCGAGCGACTGCTCGTGGAACGCCTCGACATCGCGGGCATCGGCGCCGTCATCGGCGGCTCGATGGGCGGAGCGCGGGCCCTGGAATGGGCGATCGAATACCCGGAGATGGTCCGCAGCGCATTGGTGCTCGCGGTCGGCGCCCGGGCCACCGCGGACCAGATCGGTACCCAGACCACCCAGATCGCGGCGATCAAGGCCGATCCCGACTGGCAGAACGGCGATTATCACGGCACCGGTCGTGTGCCGTCGACCGGCATGGGTGTGGCACGCAGAATCGCGCACCTCACCTACCGCGGCGAGACCGAACTCGATCAACGGTTCGCCGACCAGCCCCAGGGCGACGAGGAACCGCTGACCGGCGGCCGCTATGCGGTGGACAGCTACCTGCAGCATCAGGCCGACAAACTCATCGGCCGCTTCGATCCCGGCAGCTACGTGGTGCTGAGCAACGTCCTCAACCACCACGACGTCGGACGCGATCGGGGCGGCATCGAAGCGGCACTGCGCCGGTGCCACGTCCCGGTCATCGTCGGCGGCATCGTCTCGGACCGCTTGTACCCGTTGCGGTTACAGGTCGAGCTGGCCGAGCTGCTGGGCAACTGCGTCGGCGGCCTGCAGGTGGTCCACTCGGACAACGGTCACGACGGATTCCTCACGGAATTCGACGCGATCAACGATCTGCTGAAGCAGACCGTCGAACTCGCCCGCGCCTGACGCGAGCGACCCCCCTACCGCGAGGGCACCGGAGTGCTGGTGGTCGACTCCGGTGCGTCCTCCGACGTCGGCGCCGAAGGCGTCATCTGACGCTGCGCGCCCCGCGGTGATGTCGTCGCCGGGGCCTGCTGCGGTGGGGCCGGTGTCGGCTGGGTCGTCTGCGGCGCGAACCCCGGCGGCAGCAGGTCCGGCGGGATCGTCGGAGTGGGCCGGGTGCCGGTGGGCCACGGCAACGAGGGCAGCGGGTAGGGCAACAGCGTCCGCGTGGTCGTCGACGGCTGATCGGGTTGCTGTGTGGTGGGCGGCAACTCGGTGGTGGCCCAGCCCGGCGACTCGTTCCACCGCGGCTCGGGCCGCCGTGTCCGCGGCACCACCTGCTCCTCGGTCGGGATCTGGACCACCGGCGGCGGTACGACCGCGGCCGTGGTGGTGGGGATCGGCTGTTGCGGTGCGCGGGACGTCGTGACCGCCGAACTGGTGGTCGACGACGTCTCGGGCGCAGCCGTCGACGACGGGGCAGGCTCGTTCTGCCCGGTCAGCGACGAACTGACGGCGAAGACGGTCATCATCGCCGCGGCGATGATCGCGCCGACCACGGCCAATGGCGTCGCGGAGAGCCACTCGCGATTCCGCTTTCCCCCGATAAACGCGAGGCGAGACGGACTCTCGACGGTGGTCTTGGCCCGCGCGAGGATGGCCGCACCGACAGACGCCGCGAGTTCGGGGGCCTCGGGGACGATGACCTCGAGCGTCTGATCACGATCGACCATCGCACGGACGGCAGGCAGGTTGGCGATGCCACCCACCAGCACGACCGCCTGGGGACGCGGACCGCGATCGGCGCCGTCGGACAGGTAGCGCGCCAGCACGCCTCGCGCTTCGTCGATCATCGGTGCGATCGCGGCGTCGATCGTGTCCTGGGTGAGCGTCACGTGTCCGCCGCCGTCGGCGAGCAGGATCGAACCGGCCTCGGCCGAGGGCGTCGGCGCCGAGAACTCCTCCTTGGCGGTCCGGCACGCACTCAGCAGTGCGCGACGACGGGTCCGGGCCCCCATCGATTCCGCCACGGACTCATCGGTGACCAACTGCTCGACGATGGATCGATCGAGTCGACGACCGGTCAGCGCACGGGATCGTTCCGTCGCCGAGATCCGACTGGTCGCGGGCTCGACCGTGTAGAGGGACATCCCGGTATCGCCGCAGTCGACCACCACGACGGACTCGAAACGGGTGATCTGCCCCGTGGCCGAGAGGTAGGCCACGACCGCCTCGTCGTCGTTGACCAGGTGGATCTGACGCCGTGGCCCGGCTCCCCTCGACTGGAGCTCCCAGCGCTGCTTTGTGGTGCGTGCGGCCACGCCGATCGGACCGACCCGCAGGTTCGCGTCGCGTGCGGCACCCAGCATCAGGTCGATCCCGGCATTGACCCGGCCGGCGACATCCAGGCCGTCGCTGCGGTCTACGTCGATCACCCGGGTGTCCACCACACTACGCCCGACGTCGTCGCGGGTGAGCAGGACGTAGTGGATCATGCCATCGCCTGCTGAGACACCCATCGACGTGGAATCATCCGGAATCGTCGGGTCAGCGGTGTTGATCGTCGAAGTGATACGTACTCCCCAGCTGTCGTCGCCCCCTCGGGCCTCAGGTCACGTGTTGATCTCTATTGTAATCAATCTGTGCCCAACGGATCGATTGACGTCGCCAGCCACAGGATGAGTGTGCCGGTGGCCGCCATCGCCGCGACATCGAAGAAACGCCCTCTGACCTGGAGAAGACCCGCTCGCGACGACGGGATCAGGGCCCGTAGGACCGCCCCGAGCAGCAGCGCCGATCCGAAGACGAATGCGCCACGCCGCCACCGGTCGAACAAGACCAGGATCGCGGCCACCAGCAGGCCCAGCAATACGACGAAGTACGGGATCTGAACCAGATACCGCCTGACCTGCCGTGCGTGCCGAATCCGCTCCACACGGCCGGCAGCACTCGTCCCGGTCACCCGAGAGGCCCCGACCCGCTGCGCCCGGCGAGTTCGGCTTCTGCCCGTTCCACCACGTTGACGAGCAGAAACGCGCGGGTGAGCGGCCCGACACCGCCGGGGTTGGGCGACACGTGGCCCGCCACATCCCAGACATCCGGCGCGACGTCGCCGGTGAGCCCGGACTCGGTCCGGCTGACCCCGACGTCGATGACCGCCGCGCCCGGCTTCACCATGTCCTTGGTGATGAGATGCGGCACACCTGCGGCGGCGATCACGATGTCGGCCCGGGCGACCTCAGACGCGAGGTCGGCGGTGCCGGTGTGACAGAGCGTGACGGTCGCGTTCTCGCTGCGCCGGGTCAGGAGCAGACCGATCGGTCGTCCGATGGTGACGCCGCGTCCGACCACGGTCACCCGCGCGCCGTTGATGGGGATGTCGTATCGCCGCAGCAGGTGGACGATGCCGCGCGGAGTGCACGGCAGCGTCGACTCCTTGCCGAGCACCAGACGCCCGAGGTTGATCGGATGGAGACCATCGGCATCCTTCGACGGATCGATGCGCTCCAAGGCGGCGTTCTCGTCGAGATGGCGCGGAAGCGGCAGTTGGACGATGTAGCCGGTGCAGCTCGGGTCCCCGTTCAGCTCGTCGATCGCCGCGTTCAGTTCCTCGGTGGTCGCGTCCGCTGGCAGATCCTTACGGATCGAGGCCACGCCGATACGGGCGCAGTCGGCGTGCTTGCCCTTCACGTAGGACTGCGAGCCGGGATCATCCCCGACCAGCACGGTGCCGAGACCGGGCATGATGCCCTCGGCACGCAACTTCTCCACCCGCACGCCGAGATCGTCGAAGATCTCGTCACGAGTGACCTTGCCGTCGAGTCGTATAGCGCTCACAGAGATCCATTGTTCCATCTGCCCCGCCGGTACCGTGGGTCGACGTGGAACCATCGACCGACGGGGTGGGTGTCGTCACCCTCGACGACGTCGTCGCCGCCCGCGAGCGGATCTCCGGCGACGTGCGGCGCACGCCGGAGTTCGCGACTTCGCTCGACACCGTCGACGGTCGCGTCGACGTGGTGTTCAAGCTCGAATACCTCCAGGCTGGTGGCTGCTTCAAGCCCCGCGGCAGCCTCAACGCGGTGCGGCACGCCCGTGCGGCAGGACAGCTCGACGACGCAGGCATCCTGGTCGCGTCGGGCGGCAACGCCGCGATCGGCGCCGCATGGGCGGCCCGGATCGCCGGTACCAGCTGCACCGTGGTGGTTCCCGAGACGGCGCCCCAGGTCAAGGTCGACAGCCTGCGCGCACTTGGTGCCGACGTCCGTCAGGTCGGTGACCGCTACCAGCAGGCCGCCGACGCCGCGGCGGAGATGGCCGGACGAAGCGGCGCTCTCCTGCTGCATGCCTATGACCAACCCGACATCGTGGCCGGCGCGGGCACGATCGGACTCGAACTCGCCGACGACATCGCCGGTCCGTTGACCACGGTCGTCTGTGTCGGCGGCGGCGGATTGCTCGGCGGGCTGACCGCGGTGCAACGGCCGGGCGATCGGATCATCGGCGTCGAGCCGGCCGGTGCGTCGTGCCTGCATCAAGCGTTGGAAGCGGGTCGCCCGGTCCCTGTGGAACTCGACAGTGTCGCCGCCGATTCCCTCGGCGCCACCCGCCTCGGGGACATCTGCTGGTCGACCATCGCCGGCCGCGCGGTGACCAGCGTGGTGGTCTCGGACGCAGACCTGATCGCGGCGCGCCGCCATCTGTGGGAAGCCTTCCGCATCCTGGTGGAGCCCGGCACGGCGACCGCAGTCGCCGCGGTGCTCACCGGAGTCGTTCGGCCGGAACCGGATTCGACATTGTGCGTGGTGCTGTGCGGCGCAAACACCTCGGCGACCATCTGAGCGTTCCGGCCGCGTCGCCGTGTTCGGGCTTCGGCGGAAAGTGCGTCCAGAAGAACGGACTGCGGCCAGAAGACTAAGATGACCTGACCATGTTCCGCATCATGTTCTATCAGCCGTGCATCCCACCCAACACCGGGAACGCGATCCGTCTTGCCGCCAACACCGGCTGCGAACTGCATCTCATCGAGCCACTCGGATTCAGCATGTCCGATGCGCAGGTCAAACGCGCCGGCCTGGACTATCACGAGATGGCCACGGTCACAGTGCATCCCAATCTGGCGACCGCATGGACCACACTCGAGCCCGAGCGCGTCTTCGCGTTCACCGCGCACGCATCCCGCTACCACACGGATGTCGACTACCGACCCGGGGATGTCTTGTTGTTCGGGCCCGAACCGACCGGACTGCCCGACGACGTACTCGCCGAACCTGAGGTGACCGACCGGGTCCGGATACCCATGCTGGCGGGGCGTCGGTCACACAACCTCGCAAACGCCGCGAGCATCGTCGTCTACGAGGCGTGGCGGCAGAACGGATTCAGCGGAGCGGTCTGACCGCCGCGCTGGTGCTCCCGGTCAGCTGTCGATCCGGAATCGCTTGGTCCGTGCAGTGGCACCACCGACGAGCGCGATCTTCCGTTTGGGCACACCGAGATGATCGGCGAGGATCGCCGCGACAGCTTTGTTCGCCCGACCCTCGACCGCCGGTTCACGCACGAAGACGGTGACCGAACCGTCGGGCCCGGTCTCCACCAGCGGCCCCTTGCGACTACTCGGCTTCACGGTCACCACGATCTGCCTCGGCATCGCCGCCCCCTTGTCTATTGCCAATCCCTGGAACGAGATCCCACTCGAAGGTCCAGGCGCTGCAGACGCTCTGCCACCACTGTCACCGCCCCTTCGGCGTTCTGCACGGTGCCACGGATCAGCAATGCCGATGCCGAGTGTGCCAGATTTCGATGTCGGGTCCACAACCCCACCGAGCAGACGACGTTCACCATGCCGGTTTCGTCCTCGAGATTGATGAATGTCACACCCGATGCGGTGGCCGGACGCTGCCGGTGGGTCACCGCACCGGCCACGGTGACGCGCGATCCGTCTGCGACGGACAGCAATCCGTCGGCCGGGACCACTCCCATCGCGGCCAGGCGCGGACGGAGGAACTGGGTGGGATAGGACGTCGGGGTGATACCGGTCGCCCAGGCATCCGTCGCTGCCAGCTCGATCTCCGACAGTCCCGGCAGGGCCGGTGTGCGTGCGGACGACTCGAGTGCCAGCTGATCCGATCGCACCGTCGCGGCGGCACCCGCCTCCCACAGGGCCTGCCGGCGACTCATCCCGAAGCCTGCGAACGCCCCGGCACCCGCGAGCCCCTCGAGCTGATGCACCGTCAGCTCTGCCCGACGGGACACGTCCGTCACGTCCCGATAACCACCGCCACGGTCACGACATTCGACGATCCGCGCAGCGACATCGTCCCCGATCCCACGAATCCCGCCGAGTCCCAACCTGACCTCGAGTCCGTCGTTCTCCAGGGTCGCATCGGCCAGCGACAGGTTGATGTCCGGCCGATGTACGACGACGCCGTGTCTGCGCGCATCCGCGACCAACGATTGCGGCGAGTAGAACCCCATCGGCTGGGCACGCAGCAATGCCGCGCAGAACGCCGCCGGATGGTGGAGCTTGAACCACGACGAGTAGAAGACCAGGGACGCGAAACTCTGCGAATGACTTTCCGGGAAACCGAAATTCGCGAACGCCGCCATCTTCTCGAAGATCCGGTCCGCCATCTCGCCGGAGATGCCGTGCTCCTCCTCCATTCCCTCGTAAAAACGCTTGCGCAGGCGCTCCATCCGCTCGGGTGACCGCTTGGAGCCCATCGCACGGCGTAACTGGTCGGCCTCGGTGGCATCGAATCCGGCCACATCGACCGCGAGTTGCATCAACTGTTCCTGGAACAGCGGCACCCCCAGTGTGCGATCGAGCGCCTTGCGCATCGACGGGTGTTCCACCGTCGCCTCCTCCGCCCCGTTGCGTCGACGGATGTAGGGATGCACCGAACCGCCCTGAATCGGCCCGGGGCGGATCAATGCCACCTCGACCACCAGGTCATAGAACGTTCGTGGCTTCAACCGCGGCAAGGTTGCCATCTGTGCGCGCGACTCCACCTGGAACACGCCGACCGAGTCGGCCCGGCACAGCATGTCGTAGACGGCCGTCTCGGTCAGATCCAAGGCGGCCAGGTCGACCTCGATGCCCTTGTGTTCGGCAACCAGATCGATGGCGTAGTGCAGCGCCGACAGCATACCGAGGCCGAGGAGATCGAACTTCACGAGACCTATTGCGGCACAGTCATCCTTGTCCCATTGCAAGACGCTCCGGTTCTCCATCCGCGCCCATTCCGTCGGGCATACGTCCGCGATGGGCCGGTCACAGATCACCATCCCTCCGGAGTGGATACCCAAATGTCTTGGCATACCGAGAATCTCGCCTGCGAGATCGATGACGTCACCGGGAGCCTCGTCAGGTGCCTTGCTCCATGCGTCCTGCTGCCCGGTGGCATAACCCAGTGCGCGTGCCATGTCACGGACCGCGGATTTGCCACGGTAGGTGATGACATTGGCGACCTGCGCACTGTAATCGCGGCCGTAACGTCGATAGACGTATTGGATCGCCTCTTCTCTCCGGTCCGATTCGATGTCGACGTCTATGTCGGGGGGACCGTCTCGTTCCGGCGACAGGAATCGCTCGAACAAGAGCTTGTTCGCGACCGGGTCGACGTTGGTGATGCCCAGCGCGTAACAGACCGCCGAGTTGGCGGCACTGCCCCGTCCCTGACACAGGATGTCGTTGCGCCTGCAGAAGTTCACGATGTCGGCGACCACGAGGAAGTAGCCGGGAAAGGTGAGGGTCTCGATGATGGCGAGTTCGTGTTCGATCTGCCGGTACGCCTGCGGGTGCGTGCCGGGGGTGCCATACCGACGCAACGCGCCGTCCATGGTCTGTTCCCGCAACCAGCTGATCTCGGTGTGACCGTCGGGAACATCGAACGGGGGCAACTGCGGCGCGATCAGCCCCAGCTGAAAAGCGCAGTCAGCGGCCACCCCGACCGTGTTGTCGATCGCGTCCGGATGGCCGATCAGCAACCGGGACATCTCGTCACCACTGCGCAGATGTGCACCACCGACGCCGGGCAGCCAGCCCTCGATGGTCTCGATGTCCGTCCTCGCCCGAACCGCCGCAACCGCTGTCGCGAGCCTACGGCGTCGTGGTCCGGCGAAGTGCGCCCCGGTGGTCGCCACCGTCGTCAACCCCAGTTCGGCGGCCAGGCCGGCCAGGATCGCATTGCGCTCGTCGTCCTCGGGCAAACCCTGGGCGGTGAGTTCCACCGCGACGTCGTCGCGACCGTAGCGGTCCACCAGGTCGGTCAATGCGAGCCGCGCAGCCCCGGGCCCGCTCCTCTCGAGCGCGCGCCGGACGGCCCCCTTGCGACACCCGGTGAGTATCAGCCAATGGCCGCCGCCCTTGTCCGGCAGCCGTTCCCGGTCATAGCGCAGCAGTCCCTTCTCCCCTGCGACCATATGTGCGTCCGCGATGGTCCGGGACAGTCGCCGATACCCCTCGCTGTCGCGGGCAAGGACGATCAGGTGCTCTCCCGGCGGGTCCGGAACACCGGTCCGCGTGACGTCGGGCTCCAGGGAGAGTTCGGCACCGAACACCGTGGGCATACCGAATTCCCTTGCCGCCTCGGCAAATCGAACGAGTCCGTAGAAACCGTCGTGATCGGTGACGGCGAGGGCCTCCAGATCGAGTCGCTGAGCCTCCTCGACCATTTCCTCCGGCATCGAGGCACCGTCGAGGAAGCTGTAGGAGCTGTGCGCGTGGAGTTCGGCATACCGCACGGACGATCGCCGGCGTTCGACGCTCTCGGGGCGGTAGGCACCCCGCTTTCGCGACCACGCTGGGCTGTCGTTGCCATCCCCGGAATTGTCACCGGGGCCGAACGCCTCCGCCGGCCGCCCCGGGCCCGGCGCCCGACCGGAGAGCACCCGCTCCAACTCCGACCACGTCGGTGGCCCCTGGTCCCATCCCACCGATCAAGTCTATCGAACATGTGTTCGACAGACCAGCGTGGGCGGCTCTCGCCGTCAGACGCCGAACGCCGGCGGGTACTCGATCACGCCGGAGGGGATCGGCCGATCCGGGTCGAGGGACAGGTACATCAAGGCCTCGTCGGGAACCTCGAACGAAGCCGCGATCCCCGCGTCGGAGGCACGCCGGAATCCGAAGCGTGGATAGAACTCCGGATGCCCGAGCACCACCACCAGATTCTCGGCGACTCGCTCACGTGCCTCGCTCAACGCATATGCGGTGACCTCGGTGCCCACGCCACGGTTCTGCCACCCCGGTGCCACCGCACAGGGCGCCAGGGCCAGCGCCACGTGTCCGCCCACCCGGCAGCGTGTCAGCAACGCGTACCCGACGACGCCTTCGCCGGCATCGGTCGCCACCACCGAGAGGCCCGGAATCCAGACCTCCGGCTCCCGGCGCAGTGCATCGACGAGATCCGCCTCGTCCGACCGCCCGAACGCCGCACCGATCACCTCGCGAATCGCCGCGACATCACTCTCGGCCTCTGCCCGGCACTCAGCCATCGCTGCGCCTCATCGCCTGTCGCTCCTGCCACCACTGCGGCGCGTCGACGAAGTGGTTGTCGTATTCGTCCTGGACCGCCGCGAGCTCTTCGAGGGTCGCCTCGCCGGCCTGTATCCGTGCGAGCAACCGGAAGTACTCGAACCGTTCGACTCCGGGCGTCAGCACGATCAGCACCCGAACCGAGGTCTCCGGGGTCGCGCCGAACGCGTGTGGCATCAACTTGGGGACCACCAGGGTTTCCCCGGCACCGACACTGACGATCCTATCGCCCGCCATCACCCTGAGCTCTCCGTCGAGAATGTGGAACATCTCCGCGGATCGCCGGTGGAAGTGCGGCGCCGCACCATCGGCGCCGGCCCGCAACCGAACCTCGAGCATGCTGAGCGCGTCGTCGGTGTCCGATGCATCGAAGAGCAGATGCATCGACGCTTCGCCGGTCCCCACCACCTCGTGGTCGGGCCCACGGATCTCGGGGGTCGGTCCGGTGTTCTCGGTCATCAGATCCATCTCCTTGTCTCGTTTCGGTAGGTCAGACGAACAACAGAACTGCGGCCACGACGAGCGCCAGCGCCGTTACGCCGTGGATGGCGAATGCCGCTCTCCGATCCCCACCATTGGACAGGACCACCCCCATGTCACCCAGTGGAATCCCAGCGATCACAAGCACAAGCAGTGCGAGTTGATCTCGAGCGGCGAACGTGAACACGATCACCAGCAGGCCGGTGACGACATCGCGGACGCCTTTGACCTGCCACCAGCCCCGCGCCTCCGGCGCGGGACTCACCCGAAGACCGAAGCCGGCCGCGTTCTTCTCGTTCCTCGCCAGATAGGCAGCTCCGATCGCGATGATGCCAAGGGCGCCGGTCCAACTGATGACGAGCCCGATCCAGGTGGTGACCATGCATTCGACCTTCCGTTTGAATAATTTCTAACAACGATAGACTAATGATGATCCAGAACCTATCAGTGATATGGTTCCGTCGTGGGAGTTCGAGAACGCAAGGCACGGGACCGGCAGGTTCGCGAACGCAAGATCATCGACTGCGCCCGAGCCATCGCCGAGGAGGAGGGCTGGGCTGCGGTAACCACCCGGCGCCTCGCCGGCGAGATCGAGTACAGCCCACCCGTGCTCTACGGCCACTTTCCGGACGGGCGCGACGGCATCGTGAGTGCGGTCGCGCTCGCCGGATTCACCGAATTCACGCGCCTCATGCGACATGCGCTCGATGAGGCCGGGCCAACTGATCGCCTCAGCGCCTTCATCGACGCCTATCTGTCCTTTGCGGCGGCGAACCCCGCCACCTATGAGGCGATGTTCTCGATGCAGCTCGAGGTCCGATTCGCACATGACTCAACCCCTGCCGAACTGCGGGCGGCATTCGACGTCCTCGTCGACGCCCTCGGCAGTGATCAAATCGGAGACGCAGGCACCCGCGCCGAGTTGTTGTGGAGCGCCCTCCACGGCATGTCGGTCCTCACGCGTGGGCACCGACTGAGTCCCGAAAATCAGCGCAGACGTGTCGATGCGCTCGCCGGACTGTTCCATTCAGGGCCCTAGAACGCCCCCGGACACACTCCGCGACCCGCCCGGCCAACCGAATGTTGCCATTCGTCAATGTAAATGTCACGCTGGGTAGAAACCGGCTCCTTACCGTCAAGTAAGAACTGAGTCGCGCTGGTCGACGTCACGCTCCAAAGATCGGACACCACAGCCATGACGACATACTTCATCACCGGCGGCAGCGGATTCATCGGCCGCCGGGTCATCGAACGCCTCCTCACCGTAGAGCCGGATGCCCGCATCCATGCACTGGTACGTCAGCAGTCACTGGCGAGATTCAGCCAGATGCTCACTGACATGAATGCCGGTGACCGGGTCACACCGGTGATCGGCGACGTGACGACCCCGGGCCTCGCGGCCGACAACCGCGATCTCCCCGACATCGACCACGTCATCCACCTCGCGGCGATCTATGACATGACGGCCGACGCCGACGCACAACAGGTGGCAAACGTGGAGGGCACCGCACGCGTGGCGGATTTCGCGCTCGCGGGCGGTGCGATGATGCACCACATCTCCTCGATCGCGGTGGCCGGCGACCATCGCGGAACCTTCACCGAGGAGGATTTCGATGCCGGACAAGGGTTTCCGTCGCCCTATCACCGCACCAAGTTCGAGGCCGAGAAAGTGGTCCGGGAACGCGAGGGATTGCGGTGGCGTGTCTACCGTCCCTCGATCGTGGTCGGAGACTCGCGAACCGGGGAGATGGACAAGGTCGATGGCCCGTATTACTTCTTCGGTCATCTCGCCATGCTCGGTCATCTCCCGTCCGGGCTCCCCTTGCCCATGCCGGATCTCGGTAAGACGAACATCGTCCCTGTCGACTTTGTCGCCGGGGCGATCGTCGCGCTCTGTACCGTGGAGCCGGAACGCAGCGGGATGGTCTTTCACCTCGCCGACCCGCGTCGTCGCACGATCACCGGGATGTACAACGCGATCGCTCCCGGATTCCATGGGCCACGAGGCCGCAATGTGATCCCGAACGGGGTCGTCGAGCCTCTCCTCGCCCTCGCCGGCACCGGGCCGCTGCGAGTGGGGCGTGATCTCCTCGCCACCCAGCAGGGCATCCCGCCCGCACTTCTCGACACCGTGGCGCTCGCCGTCGACTTCCGATCCGACGAGACCGCGGCCGCGCTGCGGGAGCGCGGGATCATGCTGCCGGATCTCGACGACTACGGGCCGCGTCTCTGGAAATACTGGGCGATGCACCTCGATCCCGCCCGGCATCGTCACAACGATCCGCGCGGACCACTGGTCGGCAAGAACATCCTGATCACCGGCGGCTCCAGCGGGATCGGCAAGGCCACCGCCCGGATGTGTGTGGCACGAGGCGCGAACGTGTTCATCGTCGCCCGTGACGCGGACGGTCTCGACACCGCGACCGCCGAACTCTCCGCGACCGCGAGCAAGGACGGCGTGCCGCCCGGTGCGGTACATGCGTACCAGTGCGACATCACCGATGAGGAGTCGGTCGGCGGGTTGGTGAAGACGATTCTCGCCGAACACGATCACGTCGACATCCTGGTCAACAACGCCGGCCGTTCGATCCGCCGGGCCACGATCAACTCCACCGATCGGCTGCACGACTACCAACGAGTCATGGCGGTGAACTACTTCGGCGCGGTCAACCTGGTACTGCAACTCCTCCCGCACATGGTCGAGCGTCAGTCGGGCCACATCGTGAACGTGACGTCGATCGCCGTCCAATCCCGCGGTGCCCGGTTCGGCGCGTATGCCTCGTCGAAGGCCGCCCTCGAGGCCTTCAGCGATGTGACGAGCGTCGAAACCCTCTCCGACCATGTGACATTCACCAACGTACGACTCCCCTCGTGCGGACACGGATGATCGCACCCACCGAGGCGTACGAGAACCAGGCAGGTGTATGGGGTGTGGACAAGGCCGCATCGCGTGTGCTGCACGGCATCCTGGACCGGCCGCGTCGGGTCGGGTCGGTGGTGGGTTCCCTGGCCGACGTGGGCCATCGCTTCGCCCCCGGGCTGACCACGCGAATCCTGCACCAGGAGTACCTGGCCTTTGGTGAATCGGCCGCTGCGCTGGGGAAGTCGAATCCAGACGACGACGCTGTCCCGTGATCGACACACCGTATCTCTCGCTCGACGTCGCGCGGCTCGATCGCAACATCCATGGTGTCGCCGGACACGCGCAGACGGCAGGCCTCGATCTGCGACCACACGCGAAGACCCACAAGTGCGCCGAGATCGCCCGGCGACAGCTGGCGGCCGGCGCGGTCGGTCTGACAGTCGCGACCATCGGCGAGGCAGAGGCGTTCGCCACCGCATCGCCGGTCCGTGCGGATCTGTTCATCGCCTATCCATTGTGGGTCTCCGGCGACAAGGGGCGTCGTCTGCGTGCACTCGCCGCGCATACCCGGCTCCGTCTCGCCGTCGACTCCGCCGAGGGTGCGCGACAGCTTGCTGCCGAGATCGGTCATGCCGATGTCGACGTCGTCGTGGAGGTCGACTCCGGTCAGCACCGGACCGGCGTGGTGCCGCAGGAGGCCGGCGGGGTCGCCTCTGCCGCAGTCGATGCCGGCCTACGGGTGATCGGAGTGTTCACGTTCCCCGGTCACGGGTACGGTCCCGGCGATGCGCCACGGCGGGCGGCGGAGCAGGAGGTGACCGCGCTGTCGGTCGCCGCCGAACAGTTGCGGGCGGTCGGCGTCGAGCCGGTGGTCCGCAGTGGGGGTTCCACGCCCACCATCGAGTTCGCCGAATCAGGGGTGCTGACCGAGATCCGGCCGGGTGTCTACCCTCTCAACGATGCACAGCAGATAGAGCTCGGGTCGTGCGGTTTCGCGGAGGTCGCATTGTCCGCCATCGCGACCGTGGTACATCGAACCGGGATGCGCGCCGTCGTGGATGCGGGCAGCAAGATCCTCGGCGCCGACCGTCCGCCCTGGACGTCGGGATTCGGCCGCGTACTCGATGCTCCCGACGCGACCATCACCTCGCTCTCCGAACACCATGCGGTGATCGAGTTCCCGTCGGACACCGCATCTACTGCGCTTCCGGCTCCCGGCGATCGACTGCGGGTGATACCGAATCACGTGTGTACCGCGGTCAATCTGGTCGACGAGTTGATCGCCGAGACACCCGACGGAACCACCGCACGGTGGCCGGTGGTCGCCCGGGGAGCCAACTCGTGAGCGCCGGTCACTCGTACACTCCCTCGACCACCCACTTCTCCGCTCGATAGCTCAACAGCAACGCGCGAGAGTCGTCGAGCAGAACCTGTGCCCGCGCGGTGATCCCGCCCGTACCCGTATCGACGCCGGTGGGCCAGGGTCCGGCCCACCAGCGCAGTTCCCAGGCACCTCGAGCCTTGCCGTTGCGTTCCATCCGGATCGTGGTGGGTTCAGAGGAGAAACACCCCCGGGCGGTGACCTCCACCGGGCTCCCGGTCAGATCGAGCATCTGAATCGGGGTGTTCAACAACACCGCAGGGGTTGGTTGCGGCAACCGGCCCGGCCACGGCGCCTCGGGATTGCGTGCCGGTATCCGTTCGTCCCGAGGGACACCATCGTGATCCGGTCCCTGGGACCGCGTCCCCCACTCGGGATCGGGAGTTGCACTGCGTCACCGCCGAGCAGCCCCTGTACCCGGACCAGGGATCGCCTTGCCCGCTCGTCGACCTCCGGGTCCTCGGGTAACCCGTTGCCGCTCAACGAGTACTGCAGCGCACCGGCGGCGACCACCTCGACCGGCTCGAGCCGCAACACATCGATCGGCGAATCCGGACGGCCCTCCGCCCCGGCACGGCCACCGGTCAGCCATCCCTCGAGCTGCCAGCGAATCCGGTCCGCGGTGGCCTCTGGAGTCAGCGGCTGAGCGCATCTCCAGGTCCGGGAATGACGCTGCCCCCGTTCGGTGACCGCTTCCACGGTGAGCCGGGTGCAGGCCGCGGATGCCGATGCCAGCCGTTGTGCCAATGCGTCGGCCAGCCGGCGACCGAGGAACGCCGCCGCATCCACGCGGTCGATCGGTGGATCGCATCGATGCTCGATCACCAGATCGACCGGGGAGATCTGACCCGACGGAGGCCGGCCGGGAACGGCGTTGGCCAATCGGTGCGCAATCATGGCGTCGGCGGAGAAACGGGTCGCGACATCACCGGCAGGCAGATCGGCAAAGGCGCCGATTGTCGAGATCCCCAGGCGACGGAGCAGATCGACCAACTCGGTTCTGGTCGGATCGCTCAGACTGGGTTCCACGGCGAGGTCGGCAACCGGCCTGCCGGCCAGGTAGGCGGCGTCACCACCCGGCTCCACGTGGCGTCCGTGCCGCGCCGCCAGCACTGCGGTGAACAGTTCGTCGGCCACCCCGACATGCGCCTCGACGCCGGACGCGGCCACCGCATCGATCAGCTTCTCCGCGAGTACGTCCTCGCCACCGAAGTAGCGGGTGGCATTGGACGACGGGACCACCAGGAGTCCCGGCCGCAACACCTCGACGACCGGAACCAGGTCGGCCACCACCGCGACCACCGGCTCGAAGATCCTGCCGTCGCGGTGATCGTCGGTGGTGACGACGGTCATCTCCGGACAGGCCGACTGCGCCTGACGTTTGCGCATCCCGCGCCGCACGCCGACGCTGCGTGCCGGCGCCGAACAGGCGATCACCCGATTGGCGTGCAGGACCGCGATCGGATGGTGTGGGGGGAGGTCGTCGGCGATCGCCGCCGCCGTCGCCGGCCAGTCCGGACACCACAAGGCGAGAACACGGCCGTCGCCCGCCACCGGCGAGGTCATCGGCGCCGCCATCAGTTCGCCACCGCGAGACTCGGACGGGGTGGCGACGGTACCAGACCCACCTGTGCGGATGCGCCGAAACCGCCTGCCACCACATCGATCTCACCGGTCTCGCGTCGATGCCCACGATCGGTGACGGACACCTGCAGAGACATCCCGCCGATCCGGCCGTAGCCCGCCCGCGCCGTGGCGAGGTCGATCGAACCGAGACCGCCGGGCAGATGCCGGTAGGTGACCACTTCCGCATCCATACGGAGCTGCGCACCCGGCCACGTCCCACCGACCGTGACCAGCGTCGACAACTGCTTGCGGACTCGACCCATCACCACTCGCGTCCGCGATGGCGGTACCGCGCTGCCGCCGAGTCCCAGCACCACGAGGTCCATCCCGTCGAGCAGCACCCCGGCCACCTCGATCGGGTCGACCCCTGGATTCGGGACCGTGGCGATCCGCGACAGATCTCCACCCAACTCCACGACCGCCCCGAAGTTGAGTTGGGGCAAACCCACGATCCCCACTTGGCGACCCGCCCCGCTCACCGATGCGATCACCGACAACAGGATCGACCGGGCGCCGGAGATGGTGACCACACTCCCCCGCGCCAACCCGCGTCGGGGAAGCAGATCGGCCAGCGCATCCGGCACCGGCAACACCTCGGCCGATCTGTCGGAGACCTCAACGGACCGGTGATCAGGACGGCCCGACATCACCGCTATCTGGCGACGGAGTCGGTCCAGATCGTGACTCACCGTCCCATCTGGGACAACACTCGCAGACGTACCCATACACCCTCCTGAACTGCGACTTTCCGCAATCAGCGCGCAGGGAAGATGCATGCTGTTCGAACATGTTTTCGATTCGATTTCATCCTAGGGCGGCCCACCGACAACCGTCAACGCGTCCACTCCACCCACCCACCCCTCTCCGCAGCCGCGACGGTTTCCGTCATCCGCGACGGGAAAAAGGGGGCGCGGATGACGGAAACCGTCGCGGCTGCGGAGAGAGGGCAGAACGGGAGGGTCAGAAGAGGGTGAGCGCCTGCTGCAATTCGGGTCGCGCGACCGGTTCAGCCGGCGCCGCGGCGCCACGCAGCCCCTGCGCGCCGGCCAGACCGTACTGCTGCACCAGCGGCCGCATCCGGTCGCGCAACCACGCCGAGTACTCCGGGGTCACGTAGGCGCCCCGTCCATAGAGACCGCGGTATCTGCGCACCAGTGCCGGATGATGTTCGGCCAGCCACTCCATGAACCATGGTTTGGTGGACCCCCTCAGATGCATGGGGAACGCGGTGACGCCGGAGGCCCCCGCATCGGCCAGTGCCGCCAAGAGGTCATCCAGGTGCGACGTGGCATCACTCAGATACGGGATCACCGGCGCCACCATCACATGCGGAGCAAAACCCGCATCGGCGACCGCGCGGATCAGCTCCAGCCGCGCCTTCGGCGAAGGGGTGCCGGGTTCCAGCGACTTCTGCAACTCGGCATCGTGCATCGCCAGGGATATCGCGATGCTCACCGGGACCTTGCGGGACGCCTGCCGCAGCAACGGCAGGTCACGGCGCAGCAACGTCCCCTTCGTCAGGATCGAGAACGGGGTCGCCGACTCCGCGAGCGCCGAGATCACCCCCGGCATCAACCGGTACCGCCCTTCGGCCCGCTGATAGGGGTCGGTGTTGGTCCCCAACGCCACCGTCTCACGGTTCCATGACCGGCGCCGCAGCTCCTTCCGGAGCACCGCCGCCACGTTGAGCTTGACCACGACCTGACTGTCGAAGTCCTGCCCGGCGTCGAGATCCAGATACTCGTGCGTCGGCCGCGCGAAACAGTACCGACAGGCATGGGTGCAACCACGAAACGTGTTGACCGTGAACCGAAATGGAAGATTCGCGGCGTCCGGCACCTGATTGAGGGCACTCTTGGCCAACACCTCGTGGAAGGTGACACCTTCGAATTCGGGGGTCTGCACCGAGCGCACGAGACCCGCCTTGCCCAGACCGGGCAGCGCGCCGTCGTCCACCTCGACCCCCTGGTCGGACCACCGCATACCCAGAGTCGAACATATGTGCGATCACCGTGTCAAGCGCATGGCACCGACCCGGGTGGGCACGACTATCATGCAGCCTATGTCGACCACCCACGAGGGCCACCGCACGCCAGGGCCGCAGTACCTGGTGGCCGGGCGCTACCGTCTGCAGTCTCGCATCGGCGGTGGCGGCATGGGCACGGTGTGGCTGGCCCGCGACCAACTGCTCGCCCGCGACGTCGCGGTGAAACAGGTGGTCTCCACCGAGGGCCTCAGTGACGAGACAGCCGAGAACGTCCGCAAGCGTGCGATGCGAGAAGGCCGGATCGCCGCGCGACTCTCCCACCGCAATGCCGTTGCCATGCACGACGTCGCCCTCGACAGTGGCGAGCCCTGGCTCGTCATGGAGTACATCCCCTCCCGGAGCGTCGCCCAGATCCTGCACACCACAAGAACTCTGGGTCCCCAACAGGCCGCTCAGATCGGCGCCCAGGTGGCCGACGCGATGACCGAGGCCCATGTTGTGGGCATCATCCACCGCGACATCAAGCCGGGCAACATCCTCATCACGACCACAGGTCGCAGCGCCGGCCTCGTGAAGATCACCGACTTCGGCATCTCCCGGGTGAAGGACGATGTCAGCCTGACGCAGACGGGTGTGATCACCGGCACCCCAGCCTATTTCGCACCCGAGGTCGCCCGTGGCGCCGAACCCGGGGAGGCGTCGGACGTCTACTCACTCGGCGCGACGGTGTACACCATCGTCGAAGGTCAGCCACCGTTCGGGGTCGACGACAATTCGCTGGCATTGCTGCACAAGGTCGCTCGGGCACAGATCAATCCCATGGCCAAGGCAGGCGAGCTGCGACCGGTGTTGCTGCGCATGCTCGAACCCAACCCGGCGAAGCGGCCGACGATGCGCGAGGCCCGCGATCTGCTCGCGCAGGTGGCCGCCGGCACACGGGGGTCGGCGCATCAGGTGCTGACCAGTCCGCTCACCAAGCCCGACGGCGGACTTCCGGTGTGGGCTCAGCGAGCACCACGGCCGCCGCGGACGCATCCGACGGGTACCCATCTGCCGGTCGGCGGGTCGTCGACGGCGACGCCCGGACGCCCGACGCCGACACCGCCCGCGCCGACCCTGTCGACCGAGCCGCCACACAGCGCCGAGCCCGGGCCCCGATATCGAGCGGCGTCCGACGAGACCCGCGTGACGTCGGCCACCGAGCGGACGACGACATCGACCACTGCTCTGGCGATCTCGATCCTTGTGTTCTTCGTGATCCTCGCGATCGTGGTGGTCTTGGTGATCGCGCTCGCCGGCTGACGAGCGGAGCGCGGTCACGGGGACCGGTCAGCCGATATGCCGGGTCGCCGCCCACCGGGTCAGCGCGTTCCGGTTGGACTGCTGGGTCTTTCGCAGCACGTTCGAGGCATGCGTCTCGACGGTCTTGATCGAGATGAACAGCTCGTCGGCGATCTCCCGGTAGGTGTATCCACGGGCGAGCAGGCGGAGCACCTCGAGTTCCCGCCTGGTGAGCGAGTCGAGCTCGGGGTCCAGTGGCGGCTCCGGCGCGGTCGACCGGCCGGTGAACGAGTCCAGAACGAATCCCGCCAGCCGCGGACTGAAGACCGCGTCACCGTCTGCGACCCGTCGCACGGCATCGGCGAGTTCCTTCCCACCGATCGTCTTGGTCACGTAACCACGCGCCCCGGCCCGGATCGTCGCGATCACGTCCTCGGCCGCGTCGCTAACACTGAGCGCCAGAAAGACCGGTGCGGCGTCTTCGGGCAACGCCTCGGTGACGCCACGCAACACCGCAACACCGCCACCGGATGGCATGTGGACGTCGAGCAGCACCACATCCGGGCGTATCCGCACGATGCCCGCGACGGCGTCGGCCACGGTCCCGGCCTCGCCGGCCACCGAAAGTCCCGGTTCCGAGGCCAACTCGGCGCGCACACCCGAGCGGAACACCGCATGATCGTCGACGAGAAAGATCCGGCAGACGCCCGCGTCGGTCATCGATGTCCTTCCTGTTCGCGTGAGCGGCCCACCATCACAGCGGTTTCCACGTCCACGTCATCCCTGTCCGCCTTCTCTGACCTCTCCGCCCGGTCCGCGCCACCGGGCGCACCCCGGGGCATCGTCAGACGGACGTTCGTACCACGGTCCGGAGCCGAGTCGATCGCCACGTCACCACCCGCCCGCTGCATGCGGGCGCGAATGGAGCGGGCGATGCCCTGGCGGTCGTCGTCGACGCGCTCCGGCTCGAATCCCACGCCACGATCACGGACGAACACCTCGACGTGCTCGTCGGTCACCTCACCGTAGACATCCACCTTGCGTTCGCCGGAGTGCTTGGCCGCGTTGATCAACGCCTCCCGGGTGGCGGCCACCAGCGCCGACCACCGGCGGCGTTCGGCCGCCGGCTCGTCGTCGGGACGCAGGTCGCCGACGGTGACGACTTCGACCTCGATGCCGTAGTCGTCTTCCACCTCGGCGCCGACGCCCTGCAGGCCGGCCGACAGCGAGCCCGCTCGTTGCGCGGGGTCACCGAACAGCCAGCCACGCAGTTCCCGCTCTTGGCTGCGTGCCAGTCGTGCGACCTCCTCGGGCCTGCCGGCTTGTTTCTGGATCAGCGCGAGTGTCTGCAACACCGAGTCGTGCAGATGAGACGCGATCTCCTCACGTTCGGCATTGCGGATGCGCGCGGCCCGTTCTTCGTTGAGCGCCCGCCACATCCGCATCCACAGCGGCACGGTGAGCAACAGGACACCGATCAGGGTGGCGAGGACGGCGAGCAGGGTCGTCGAGAGGCCACCGAAGTTCTGATTCCCGGCCAGCACGATCACGACCAGGCCACCGATCACCAACAGGGCACCACCGACCAGACGGGTCCAGGTCAGCAGTGGCGTCCGCGGCGACGAGCGGGAGGTGTCGAACTCGCGCCAGACCAGGCTGGCGCCCACGACGACGAAGACGAACGGCACCAGATACGCGGCCGGGGTGCCAGATGCGGCGAACCCGACCACCGACATGGCGACCAGTCCCACCAGCGCCAGCCCGTAGGCCTGTCGCCGCTCGCCGGGCGGAGGCGGGGCGGTGTCCTGGCCCGGCGGGCAGAAGAACCAGAGCAGTCCGTAGGCGAGAACGCCCGCGCCCGCGAGGGCGGCGAGCACCATGAAGACCACACGTACCCGGAACGCATCGATGCCGAGGTGGTCGGCGATGCCGCCGGCGACACCGGCGACCACCCGGCCGCCGTCGCGTCGCACCAGCCGCGGCGTCTGGGGTGACGCAGGCGGTGATGCGGGCACGGGCACACCACTACTCACCTCTCGATAGTGGCACGTTCGAGTCCTCGTGCACATCAGGGACGTTCTCAGGGTCCACCCCCGATGTGCCGGCCCCATCGCGCCGCCACGATGGATGACATGGACACGAAGCAGTTCGAAGGGATGTGGGCGACGAGGCCGGTCCGGCCGAATCACGATCGCACGGTCGCGGGCGTCTGTGCGGGTATCGGTGCGCGCTATCGAGTCGATCCGACGTTGGTGAAGATCGCGTTCGTGGTGGCCACGTTGTTCGGCGGGAGCGGACTCGTCCTCTACATCGCAGCCTGGATCGCCTTTCCGGCCGAGGACCGCTCGCGCGACGAACTGGGCTCGATCCGGCACGCCGCCTCGGCCGCCAATCGTCGGCCGCGACACCTGCGGCACCGAAACCCACAGTTCATCCTGCTGATCGTGCTCGCGATCATCGTGCTGACATCGTTCGGGCCCAGTCGCACATGGAGTTCGGGTGGCCTCCTCGGAGCGGCATTGATGCTCGTGGGGTGGTGGCTGCTCTATCAGCGCACACCCGAACCTCCCGTCGGGACAAGCGTCGACACGGTGACCCCGGGTCAGATCATCGCGGGCACCGATTCGTCCACGGATCGGTTGCAGCCCTGGATTCCCCGTGCGCTGGCCGCGAATCCGATGAGCGGTCATCCCGGCACATCCCCCACCATGCCGCCCGCCCAGGCGATGTCGCCCGGCATGACGGCCCCGAGCGCCCGGCCTGCCGCAGCCGGGACCACCGAGACCGCACCGACCGAGTTCATGCAACGCACCACCCCACCCGCCTGGGATCCGTTGGGTACGGCCCAATTCGCCTGGGATCTACCCGAACCCGCGCCTGACCGAGCCCCCGCCGAACCGGCCGACCGGCGATCGCCGCTGACCCTCATCGTCGTCGGTCTCGCGGTCATCACGGCGGCGGCCGGCGCTGCTCTGCACCAGGCCGGGGTCGATTGGTTCACGCCGGCACGCATTCTCTCGCTGGCATTGGCCGTGGTCGGTGCCGGTCTGGTCTACGCGGGATTCCGCCGTCGGACGACAGGACGACACAGCTCGGGCCTCGTCCCGATCGCACTCGCCCTCGGCGTGGCCGTGGTGGCCACCTCGTTGGTCGGGCGTCTCGACGGATTCCCCTCGGGCGGCGCCGGTGAACGGATCTACACACCGGTCACGGAGAACGACATCCGAGGCGAGTACTCGCTCACCATGGGCCGCATGGTGCTCGACCTGCGGGACGTGGACCTCACAACCGACCGGTCGGTGACCCTGCGCAACGGTGTGGGTGAGATCGAGGTCCAGGTACCGAAAGACATGAACGTCCGAGCCACCTGCGACTCCGGCGTCGGCGACCATGTCTGTCCCGACGGTCTCTCCGGTGGCGGCGACGGCACCGACGGACCCGTCCTGACCATCGACGCACGAACCGACGTCGGACATGTGGAGGTGGCGCGATGACGCAGGAGACGACCGGCCGCGACACCCGCCACCGCGCCCCGGGACTCGTGATGCTCGGACTCGCGGCGCTCCTCGTGTCCGGCTGGGGCCTCGCGGGTGGACCGGATCTGCCCTCGGCCGCCGTCCTCGGGTGGCTCGCCGTTGCGGTGGGCCTCGTCGTCGGACTGATCCTCATCCTGACCGGGGCGCGATCGTCACGCCGGTGACGTGACGGTCAGCGCCGTAGTCGCGAGGCGACTACTCCCACTCGATGGTGCCCGGCGGCTTGCTCGTGACGTCGAGTACCACGCGGTTCACGTCGTGGACCTCGTTGGTGATGCGGGTCGAGATCACCTCGAGCACCTCATACGGCACGCGGGTCCAGTCCGCGGTCATCGCGTCCTCACTCGACACCGGCCGTAGCACGATCGGGTGCCCATAGGTACGACCGTCGCCCTGGACCCCGACGCTGCGCACATCGGCGAGCAGTACCACCGGGCACTGCCAGATCTGCCCGTCGAGGCCGGCCGCGGTCAACTCCTCGCGTGCGATCAGGTCCGCCTTGCGCAGCATCGCCAGGCGGTCTGCGGTCACCTCGCCGACGATCCGGATGGCCAGCCCCGGCCCCGGGAACGGCTGACGACCGACGATCTCTTCCGGTAGCCCCAGTTCCCGGCCGACGGCACGCACTTCGTCCTTGAACAGCAGACGCAGTGGCTCGACGAGAGAGAACTCGAGATCGTCGGGCAAGCCGCCGACGTTGTGATGGCTCTTGATGTTCGCGGTGCCGCTGCCACCGCCGGATTCGACGACATCCGGGTAGAGGGTGCCCTGGACGAGGTATTCCACCTTGTCACCGGACGATGCGCGCTCCCCCAGCACCTCGGTGACCGCGCCCTCGAACGACCGGATGAACTCACGGCCGATGATCTTGCGCTTGTCTTCCGGGTCACTCACACCGGAGAGTTCGCCCAGGAACGTGTCCGCGGCGTCCACGGTCACCAGCTTTGCCCCGGTGGCACCGACGAAATCGTGCTGGACCTGTTCGCGCTCGCCGGCACGCAGGAGTCCGTGGTCGACGAACACACAGGTCAAACGGTCGCCGATGGCCCGTTGTACGAGCGCGGCGGCGACCGCCGAATCGACACCGCCCGACAACCCACAGATCGCGAGACCGTCACCGATCTGGTCGGCGACCTGGTCGATGAGCTGGTCGGCGATGTTGGCGGGCGTCCAGGTGGCCTCGAGCCCGGCGATCTCGTAGAGGAACCGCGTGAGGATCTGCTGACCGTGCGGCGTGTGCAGCACCTCCGGGTGGTACTGCACCCCGGCCATCCGACGGTCCACGCACTCGAACGCGGCGACCGGTGCACCCGGGGTGGAGCCGGTGACGGTGAAGCCCTCCGGCGCGGCCTGCACGGCGTCGTTGTGACTCATCCACACCGGCTGCGTCTCGGTCAGCCCCTGATGCAGGACACCGTCGCCCGTGATCGACAACGTCGTCCGCCCGAACTCACGACCGCCGGTGTTCGCGACCTCGCCACCGAGTCCCATGGCCATCGCCTGGAAGCCATAGCAGATACCGAAGACGGGGACCCCGAGATCGAACACCGCCGGATCGAGTGCCGGGGCGTCGTCGGCATAGACCGAGGCGGGGCCGCCCGAGAAGATGAGCGCGACGGGATTGCGCGCTTTCAGATCCGCCAACGGCGCGTCGTGCGCGATCACCTCGGAGTAGATCCGCGCCTCGCGGACCCGCCGGGCGATCAGCTGCGCGTACTGCGCACCGAAGTCGAGCACGAGCACCGGCCGGGGACCGTCGACGAATGAGTCAGCAGAGGTGTCTGTCACGGTGTCGAGTCTAATGGCACCCGCGATCCCACCCGGCAGCCGTGCGCACACCCCTACCCGCCATAATGTCGGAATGTCCCAGACCACCGACACGCCCTCGTCGTCGCGGCGATTCTCGCTGTCGGTGACCGACCTGACACAGGCGGCGGTGTTCGCCGCCCTGATCGCGGCGCTGGGTCTGCCCGGCACCATCACGATCGGCTCCGCCGGCGTACCGATCACGCTTCAGACACTGGGCGTGATGCTTGCCGGCTCGATCATCGGGCCCCGAAAAGGAACGCTGGCGGTGATCATCTTCGCCGTGCTGGCCATCGCAGGCCTGCCGATCCTGGCAGGCGGCCGCAGCGGGTTGGTGGCCCTTGCGTCCCCGACGGCCGGGTTCTTCGTCGGATTCCTGCCCGGCGTCGTCGCCATCGGTCTCGCCACAGCGCTGATGATGCCGCGGTACCGGGTGATCTGGGGCGTGGTGATCAACATCGTCGGCGGGATGGTCGTGATCTACGCCTGTGGGATCGCCGGACTGCTGCTACGGACCGACCTCTCGTTGTGGGCCGCGATCTCCACCAACGGCACCTACATCCCCGGCGACATCGCGAAGTCGATCATCACCGCGCTGGTGGCCGCCCAGGTCCACCGCGCCTACCCGGGGCTCATCACGCCGCTGCGGCTGCGTCGTGCCCGGTGACCGGCGGCGCGGTGACGGTCGGGTTCGCCCGGTGATCGGTTCCTGGTGATGATCGAGTTCCGGTCTGTCGGCCACGCATACGGTGACCGCGTCGTGCTGGCCGACGTCGATCTCGAGTTGTCCGAACGGCGGATCGGCATCATCGGCGCGAACGGCAGCGGCAAGTCGACGCTCGCTCGGATGATCAACGCGCTCGTGGTGCCCGACCGGGGGTCGGTGCATGTCAACGGGATCCATGCGGCACGCCACAAACGGCAGGTGCGGCGAGAGGTCGGTTTCATCTTCAGCGATCCGGATCGTCAGATCATCATGCCGACTGTCTCGGAGGACATCGAACTGTCGCTGACCCGGATCGAGCGGGACAAGGCGAAACGGTCCGCGAGGGCCGCTGCGGTCCTGGCACAGTTCGGGCTCGCCGACCATGCGGATCATCCGGCGCACCTGCTCTCCGGTGGACAGAAGCAGCTCCTCGCGCTCGCATCGGTCCTGGTGACCGGGCCGTCCGTGCTGGTAGCCGACGAGCCGACCACCCTCCTCGACCTCCGCAACAGTTCGATGCTGCGCGACGTCTTCGCGACCCTCGACGAGCAGCTGATCGTGCTCACGCACGACCTGGACCTGCTCACGCATTACGACCGCGTCGTCGTGCTCGACGAGGGACGCGTCGTCGCCGACGACGAGCCGGCCGCCGCGATCGCCGCATACCGCGCGCTGATGTCATGACCGCACTCGGCGTCTACTGTCCGGGCCGGTCGCTGCTGCACCGACTCCCCACCGGCCTCAAGCTCGTCGCCCTCGCAGCGGCCATCCTCGCCATCAGCTTCACGGTCCGGAGCCTGCCGGCAGTCGGATACCTCGCGATCGCGGTGGCGGCGGTCTACGCGCTGGGCGGCATCGGCCCGCGCGAGGCGTGGCGGCAGCTGCGGCCGGTGCTGTGGGTACTCGCCTTCGTCTTCGTGTTCCAGGTGGTGTTCACCGATTGGCGGCGCGCCCTGCTGATCTGCGCGGTCCTCGCCGCATCGGTGGCACTGGCGGCCGCGGTCTCGCTCACCACCAGGACATCCGACATTCTCGACACCATCGTGGCCGGGTTGAGTCCGTTGCGGCGTATCGGGATACGCACCGACCACATCGCTCTCGCACTGGCGCTGGCTATCCGATCGATCCCACTGATGGTCGAGGTGGTCGGACAGGTGGACGAGGCCCGGCAGGCGCGCGGGTTACGTCCTGGCGCGCGGATTCTCGTCGCGCCGGTGGTCATCGCTGCGTTACGGACGGCCGACGGGTTCGCCGACACCCTCATCGCCCGCGGACTGGAGTGACTCGACCCGTCGGGATGTCAGACGATCAGGAATGCAGCGACAGCCCGACCTTCTGGAATTCCTTGAGGTCGCTGTAACCGGCCTTGGCCATCGATCGGCGGAGAGCACCCACGAGGTTCAGCTCTCCGAACGCGTCCTGCGACGGCCCGGTGAGTACACGCTCCAGGCTGGGCCGATCATCGTCGGTCGCCACCTGCAGGAGCGCACCTCGCGGGGTGTCCGGATGCGCGGCCGCCGACGGCCAGTACCAGCCGAGGCCCGGTGATTCGGCGGCCGCCGCGAGTGGGGTGCCGAGGACCGCGGCGTCGGCACCGCACGCGATCGCCTTGGCCAGATCCCCGGAACCGTGGATGTCGCCGTCGGCGATCACATGCACGTAGCGCCCACCGGTCTCGTCGAGGTGTTCACGGCGCGCGGCGGCCGCGTCGGCGATCGCGGTGGCCATCGGAACACCGATGCCGAGGACCTCGCCGGTTGTGGTCGCACCCGCGGCCGAGCCGTACCCGACGATCACACCGGCCGCGCCGGTCCGCATCAGATGCAGCGCCGTGCGGTGGTCGTGCACACCGCCGGCGATCACCGGGATGTCGAGTTCGGCGATGAAGGTCTTGAGGTTCAACGGTTCTCGGGCCGCACCATCCGGATCCACTTGCGCGACATGCTCGGCGGAGATGATCGTGCCGTGCACCACGAGGATCTCCACACCGGCTTCGAGCAGCGCTGGTGTGAGTTCGGGCGCATGCTGCGGGCTCACCCGGACTGCGGTGGTCACCCCGGCGTCGCGCACCGTGGAGACGGCCTCACGGAGCAGGCCCGTGTCCAGCGGAGCCGAATGCAGTTGCTGCAGATGGCGAATCGCCGCCATCGGATCAGGATTCTCGGTGGCCACGGTGATCAGTTCGGCGATCTTCGCCTCGACGTCGCGGTGCCGGGCCCAGAGGCCCTCACCGTTGATCATCCCGAGCGCACCGAGCTTGCCGAGCTCGATGGCCACCGCAGGCGACACCAGAGCGTCCGTGGGATGACTCAGGATCGGGGACTCGAACCGGTAGGCATCGATCTGCCACGCGGTGGATACGTCCTTGGACGACCGGGTCCGACGGGACGGGACGATACTGATGTCATCGAGTTCGAACGTGCGGCGGGCCGTTCGGCCCATACCGATGTCCACGAGATCACGCACCGTTGCGCCTTTCTGCTACGCGAATCGATCGCCGGCCGATCCGGCCGGATCGATCCGCCGACATCTTACGAGCTTCAGCGAGAATAGTAGTTGGGCGCCTCGGTGGTGAGGGTGATGTCGTGCGGGTGGGACTCCTTGAGACCCGCCGAGGTGATCTGCACGAATTGCGCGTGCTGGAGCTCGGCGATCGTGGTCGCTCCCGTGTAGCCCATGGCCGCGCGGAGGCCGCCGACGAGCTGGTGGATCACCTGGTTGAGCGGACCGCGGAACGGCACCCGCCCCTCGATGCCCTCGGGCACGAGCTTCTCCTCGTTGAGGACATCATCCTGGAAGTAGCGGTCCTTGGAATACGATTTGGCCTGCCCGCGGCCCTGCATCGCACCGAGCGAGCCCATGCCGCGGTAGCTCTTGAACTGTTTGCCGTTCACGAGGATCAGTTCGCCGGGCGCCTCGGCCGTGCCGGCCAGCAGCGAACCCAGCATCGCGGTCGACGCACCGGCCGCGAGTGCCTTGGCGATGTCGCCGGAATACTGGAGTCCGCCGTCGGCGATCACCGGAACGTCATGCTGCCTGCAGACCGCGACGGCCTCGAGGATCGCCGTGATCTGCGGGGCGCCGACACCGGCGACCACCCGGGTGGTGCAGATGGAGCCGGGCCCCACGCCGACCTTGACCGCGTCGGCACCGGCCTCGACGAGCGCGAGGGCGGCCTCACGGGTGGCGACATTGCCGCCGACGACCTGCACCCGATCGCCCACTTCGGCTTTGAGTTTCGAGACCATGTCGAGCACCAGGCGGTTGTGGGCGTGCGCGGTGTCCACGATGATCACGTCGGCGCCCGCGTCGGCCAGCGCCATCGCGCGATCCCATTGCGGGTCCCCGGTCCCGACGGCCGCCCCGACGAGCAGTCGGCCGTCCGCGTCCTTGGTGGCCAGCGGATGCTGCTCGGTCTTGACGAAGTCCTTGACGGTGATCAGGCCGGTGAGTTTTCCGTTGCCGTCGACGATCGGCAGCTTCTCGATCTTGTTCCGACGCAGCAGGCCGAGCGCGGCCTCGGCCGACACACCCTCCTGGGCGGTGATGAGCGGGGCCTTGGTCATGACCTCGGAGACCGGACGCGACTGATCGACCTCGAACCGCATGTCGCGGTTGGTGATGATGCCGATGAGTTCGCCGACCTGGTCCACGACCGGGAGACCGGAGATCCGGTAGCGCGCACACTTGGCGTCGACCTCGGCGAGCGTGTCGGTCGGCGAACACGTGACGGGGTCGGTGACCATACCCGCCTCGGACCGCTTGACCGTCTCGACCTGACCGGCCTGATCCTCGATCGAGAGGTTGCGGTGCAGCACCCCCATACCGCCGGCGCGGGCCATCGCGATGGCCATCCTCGCTTCGGTGACGGTGTCCATCGCCGAACTCACCAGGGGCACCTTGAGGGTGATGTTCTTGGTGACCCGCGACGACGTGTCCGCGTCGCTGGGGATGACGTCGGACGCTGCCGGCAGCAGCAGGACGTCATCGAAGGTGAGGCCGAGCATCGCGACCTTGCCGGGGTCGTCTCCTCCGGTGCGAACGTGCGTCATCTGTCCATCGTATCGGCAGTACGCCAGTGGTGACGGTCACCCCGTGGGGTTGCCTCCACACACCGGGAGACTGTGGAGTCCTCGCCCCACCCTGACCGATTCATCGGTTACCGTGGTTGTGTGCGTGACCACCTACCACCCGGCCTCCCGCCTGACCCGTTCGCGGACGATCCCAGCGACCCGGCCTCGGCGCTCGACTCGGTGGAACCGGGCATCCCGCTCGACGAGCACGAGCGGATGGCCGTCGAGGAGGACCTGGCCGACCTTGCGGTCTATGAAGCACTTCTGGCCCATCGGGGCGTCCGCGGACTCGTCGTGGTGTGCGACGACTGCCACGAAGATCACTATCACGACTGGGACATGCTGCGCGCCAACCTGCTGCAGCTCCTGATCGACGGCACCGTACGGCCGCACGAGCCGGCCGTGGACCCACGACCGGACGCCTACGTCACCTGGGATTACTGCCGTGGCTACGCAGACGCGCGCAGCCACGTCGACGACGAACGCTGAACCGCACCTACGAGGCGACGGACCTACGAGGACGGCGACGTCGTGGTCGGGAGATCCGACTGCTGCCCGTCGCTGCGCTCGACCGGCGACGACGTGGCCGTGGTGGTCGGGACGGAGTCCCGCACATCCGGGGGTGTCGACGGTTCCGAACTCCCGGGATTGCCGGGGCCCTGGTTGCCGCCGCCACTGGTCGGGACATCCGACGTCACCGGCGGCGGTGCCGGATTGGTGACGGTGACCGAAGACGAGCCGTCATCGACCCGCGACCGGCGCAGGTCACGCGGCGGCGTCGTGGGGCCCCTGCTCCCCTGACTCGGCCGCTGACTCTGCGAGACCGAGCCCGCCGTCGAGGTGAGCGATGCACCCGTCTTCTCGGCCTGGGCACGGAGCCGGTCGATCCAGTCCTTCATCCGGTTCAGGGTCTCCGAGTCCCGTACGGGTCCGAGATCCTTCTGCGCCTTCGCGATGAGTTCGGCCGCTTGCTGCGGATCACCGGCGGCCACAGCGGCCTCGGCCTTTTCGAGATTCGACTGCACATCCATCGATGCCTGCGTCTGCGTCGCGGCCTCGGAGAACACGACCCGCTTGACACCCCACAGCGGATCACCGGGCGACGATCCCTCGGCGAGCACAGTCAGTCCCGCACCGGCGATCACGACGATCGCCGCCGCGCCCGACGCGACTCGCAGGTGACGGATCATGCCCCGGCCGCGACGCGCGCGCTCGGTGGCCGCGATCGCCGCCTCGACCTCGTCGACGGTCGGCAGTTCCGGCAACGGTTCGGCGAGCGTCTCATGACGCCAACCGGACAGCAGCTCCGCGAGCTGATACTCGGTGTCGTCGTGCGTGGGGACCGGCAGGTCCTGCGACAGCGCGTCGATGAACTCGTCGTCGACGTGCATCGAGGTCATGTCGATGGGCTGGTTCAGGTCCCAACCGGGTTCGGCAGGATCACGCTCGTCGTTCATCGACCTCACCTGCCTTCCTCAGTTGGTCCTTCAGTTTCGCCAGCGCGCGGTGCTGGGCCACCCGCACCGCGCCTGCGGTGCTGCCGATGGCATCGGCGGTCTCCTCGGCCGACAGGCCGACCACGAGGCGGAGAACGAGCACTTCACGCTGCTTCTCCGGCAAGATCGTCAACAGTGCCCTCATCCGGCGGCTCGCGTCGGCGTCGAGCGCCGACTGCTCGGGTCCGCCCGTGAAGGACATCGTCTCCGGCAGGGTCTCGACAGGGTCTGCCTTCACACGGCCGGCGACGCGCATCGCGTCGGCCACCTTGTGTGCAGCGATCCCGTAGACGAACGCCATGAACGGTCTGCCCTGGTCTTGGTACCGGGGCAACGCTGTCATCACCGCCATCAACGCCTCCTGCGCGATATCGTCGGCGGAGAACAGATGGCGTTCTCCGACTCCAATTCGCCCTCGGCAGTAGCGCAGGATGGGGTCCTGCACACTTTCGAGAACTGACGTGAGCGCAACGCGATCGCCGTGCCCCGCGGCACGGACAGCCTCGTCCAGCTCAACACCCGTCAGTTTCATCGTCAGTTGAGATCCCCGTGTTACATGTGGTCGTGGTGTTGCCGGTGAGCCGTTTCCCCCACGTCACCTTAGCGATCGCACCCGACGCTCGACGCACCCACCGCCGTCAGGCGGCGTCGAACGGCACACCTCGGCGGATGAGCTCCGAGCGTGTCCGGGTGAGTTCTGCCGTGACCTGCCCATCTGCCGGGTCGAGCCCGTTCCGCAACGCGAGAGAAGCCCACTGCAACGGCATCAGTCCGGCGTCGGCTGCACGCCTGGTCACCTCGCTCGCGCGTTCTGCAGCGTGATGTAGATCACCATTGGCGGCCATCGCCGCCGCTGCGATGAGGTCGGTCTTCACGCGGTGCCGTTCGGGGTGTCGACGATCTCCGCCAATCGACAACCCACCTCGGCGTGTCCGATCGCCGCCACGGCGTCACCGGCGTACATGGCGAGCTCGGATGAGACCCATTCGACCCGCAGCCGGGGGCGCCGGCCTGCCGGCCACCCCGGATCATCGGGGTCGACATGATCGCGGGCCCGGGCCAGCAATCGAGCAGCGGCGGCGAGGCGGAGTTGTCCGAGATGATCGGCGGCAAGCCCGACCAACGCGTCCGAGACGGCCGCTCGGCGCCACACATCGCCTGTCGGTGACTCGACGCCCACCGACCGCAACGCACGCCCGTCGAGGGCCGCAGCACGCCGGTGGCGGCCGGCCTGTCGCCACAGGGAGGCCCTCGTCGACAAGGCGAGCGACGAGAGCACATCGTCGCCGCGCGCCGACGCCAGGCGATCCACGTCGTCGAGCAAGGCGAAAGCGGCCGCAGTGTGACCTATACCTCCCCGATGCACCGCACGCTCCCACAGCGCATACCCGTCCGTACGTTTGCCCATATCAGGCACTGTTTCACCGGCGAATATGTCAACGTCGAATGGGATGAAACCAGTTCTAGTTTGCATGAATTTAACCTGCCGTCACAAACATTAATTCCGCTCCGAGATCACGCACGAATAATCTCCAGATTTCTCCCGTGTTACACGGCGGCGACCGCGGAGCCGTCGCGAAACACTCGTCAGCGATACCCGAATTGCCGCCCCAGACAAGACAACTCGCAGTTCAGCCCGGACAAGAACCCCTGCCAACCGGGGCCGATACACCCACTGCCGGGTATATGGTAGACCGGTCCGATTCCATAACACAGGGTTAACAATTCCCGAAGTTTCACCATCATTGAGCCGGTATTTGGCGGGATTGACTCCTTTTCTTTTGCTTGCCTACTGTGTGGATGCACTGATGAATACGAGTGCCACTCGCAGACAAGGAGTCGCTGTCATGCCTCAGCCCAATCTTCTTCCCGGCCCGAATGCCGACATCTGGGACTGGCAGATGCAAGGCATCTGTCGCGGAGTGGACTCCTCGATGTTCTTCCACCCCGATGGTGAACGAGGACGCGCACGCGCCCAACGCGAGCGTCGCGCCAAGGAGATGTGCCACCAGTGTCCCGTGATCGCCCAGTGTCGTGAACATGCGCTCGCGGTAGCCGAGCCCTACGGGATCTGGGGTGGCCTCTCCGAGGCCGAGCGCAGCATGCTGATGAAGCGCGGGGTCGGACGCCGGATGGCCAGCTAGAGACACGCGGCCTCCACCGAAACGCCCTCGGGGGCATCGATCCGACCGGATCGATGCCCCCGAGGGGTTTGTGCCCGCGCGTTCTGCGTCAGTGCGCGTGACCGTGACCGTGCCCGCCGGCCGCAGCCTCCTCGGGCCGGTCGGTGATGGCGGTCTCGGTGGTCAACACCATCCGTGCCACCGATGCCGCGTTGACCACGGCCGATCGCGTCACCTTCACGGGATCGATGATCCCCTCGGCGAGCAGATCGCCGTAGGTGAGCGTGGCGGCGTTGAACCCCAGGCCCTGATCTGACCCGGTCACCTTCTCCACCACGACGGCACCGTCGACACCAGCGTTGCCGGCGATCCAGAAGAGCGGAGCGCGGGCCGCGTCGCGGACGACGCGAACGCCGAGCGCCTCGTCTTCCGGCAGATCGGCCGCCAGCGCGTCCAACACCGACGCGGCCTGCACGATCGCGGAACCACCGCCGATGACGATGCCCTCCTCGACGGCGGCCTTGGCCGCGGCGACGGCATCCTCCACACGATGCTTGCGCTCCTTGAGCGCGGTCTCGGTGGCAGCGCCGACCCGGATGACGGCGACGCCGCCCGCCAGCTTCGCCAGACGCTCGGCCAGCTTCTCGCGGTCCCAGTCGGAATCGCTCTGCTCGATCTCACGACGCAGCTGCTCGGCACGCTTGGCGATGTCGTCCTTGGTACCGGCGCCCTCGACCACGGTCGTCGTGTCCTTGGTCACCACAACGCGGCGCGCCGAACCGAGCGCGTCGAGTCCGGTCTCGGCGAGAGACATGCCGATGTCGGAGGAGATCACCGTCGCGCCGGTGACGACAGCCAGATCCTCCAGGAACGCCTTCCGTCGATCTCCGAAGAACGGGGCCTTCACCGCCACGGCCTTGATGGTCTTGCGGATCGAGTTCACGACGAGCGTCGAGAGCGGCTCGCCCTCCACGTCCTCGGCGATGATCAGCACGGACTTACCCTCGGAGGCGATCTTCTCCAGCAGCGGCAGGAAGTCCGGCAGCGAACTGATCTTGTCGCGATAGAGGAGCACCAGGGCATCCTCCAGGACGGCCTCCTGGCTGTCGGCATCGGTGACGAAGTACGGCGACAGGAAGCCCTTGTCGAACTGCACGCCCTCGGTGATGTCGAGATCGGTCTCCAGTCCGGAGCCCTCCTCGACGGTGACGACACCGTCGCCACCCACCCGGGTCATCGCCTTGCCGACCATGACTCCGACCTCCTCGTCACGTGACGAGACGGTCGCGACCTGGCCGATCGCCTTCTCACCGTCGACCGGGGTGGCCACCCGGAGCAGCTCGGCGCTGATCGCGTCGGCGGCTTTGCCGATCCCGGCGCCGAGCGCGATCGGGTTGGCACCCGCTGCGACGTTACGCAGGCCCGCGGTGACCATGGCCTGGGCGAGCACGGTCGCGGTGGTGGTGCCGTCACCCGCGACGTCGTTGGTCTTGGTGGCCACCGACTTCACGAGCTGCGCGCCGAGGTTCTCGAAGGCATCCTCGAGGTCGATGTCCCGGGCGATGGTGACACCGTCGTTGGTGACGCTCGGGCCGCCGAACGCCTTGGCCAGCACCACATGCCGGCCACGTGGGCCGAGGGTGACCTTCACCGTGTCGGCCAGTTGGTTGATGCCGCGCTCGAGTGCGCGGCGCGCTACATCATCGAATTCGATCTGTTTGGACATGAATCTCTTTCAGAGTGCGGAACAGCTTGGAGAATCAGCACCGCCCCGGCGCCCGACGAGGGCTCCGGGGCGGTGGACACGCGGTGTGATTCGCGGGTCTTACTTGCCGATGACGGCCAGCACGTCGCGCGCCGAGAGGATCAGGTACTCCTCGCCGGCGTACTTGATCTCGGTGCCTCCGTACTTGCTGTAGATGACGGTGTCACCTTCCTTGACGTCGACCGGGACGCGGTTGCCCTGCTCGGTAACCCGGCCCTCGCCGACGGCGATGACGGTGCCTTCCTGCGGCTTCTCCTTGGCGGTGTCCGGGATGACCAGACCGGACGCGGTGGTCGTCTCTGCCTCCACGGCCTGCACCAGGATCTTGTCCTCAAGCGGCTTGATGTTCACGCTCGCCACGATGTGAGTCCTCAACTTTCGTACTGAGTGAGTTCGAACGGTGGTTCGGATGTTCATGGCGCCATACGAAGCCCCGTCGTCGCGGGTGCCGAGGCTTCACGCAGTGCCGACTAGCACTCTATACACGAGAGTGCCAGCACTCAAGGGCGGTGGCTGCAAAATCAATCGACGGGCGCCTCGAGAGTCGCCACCCGGGCCGGAAGCGCCTGCGTACGACCCTTCCCGCGACCACGCCGCGGTGGAAGATCTCCCAGGTCGGGAAAACGTATGCACACGCATTATTGTCTTTCGCATTTAATGCACGTGCATGTGGTAGAGTGTCGCCATGACCGCTGAAACCGACCAGGATGCGCTTGCCGCCGCCTGGCATGATCTGTCGGTCCGATACCAGCGGGTCTCCTGCGCACTCGACCGTGAGCTGCAGGCCAATCACAAGATCTCCGCGAGCGAGTTCGAGGTCCTCGAATTGCTGTGGGCCGCAGACGAACACAGACTTCGCATGAGTGTGCTCGCCGAACACGTCCATCTCAGCCAGAGCGCCCTGTCCCGCGTGGTGGCACGTCTGGAGAAAGACGGCCTCGCGAGCCGGACCATGTGTGAATCGGACCGACGGTCGGTGTTCGCCCAGCTCACCGAGGACGGCGAAAGTCGCTACCGGAGCGCCCGGCCGACCCAGCGCGGCGTACTCGCCGATCACTCACTCGGTTGCCGCGAGCTGTTGCAGCGTCAGAGCTGACTGACCTGGACCGACATCCCCGGATCGGTGGCCACGCTCAACGGAGAGGGCTCGGCGCCGCCCGCGATGACATGCGCACCCAGGGTCGCGATCATCACGCCGTTGTCGGTACACAGGCGAGGACGGGGCACACGCAGGTTGATCCCCGCCGCCGCGCACCTCTCCTGTGCCAGCGAACGAATACGCGTGTTCGCGGTGGCACCTCCGCCGAGCACCAGCGTGTCGACGCCGAGGTCGGCGCAGGCACGCAACGCCTTCATGGTCAGGACGTCGGCAACCGCCTCCTGGAATGACGCCGCCACATCCGCGATCGGGACGTCGACCCCCTCGCGCTCGCATTTCTCCACGTGGCGCGCAACCGCCGTCTTGAGGCCGCTGAACGAGAAGTCGTAGCGGGCGTCACGGGGTCCGGTCATGCCCCGCGGAAACGGGATGGCCCTCGGATCACCCTCGGCCGCCGCACGGTCCAGCGCAGGCCCACCCGGGAATCCCAGATCGAGGAGCCGTGCCACCTTGTCGAAGGCCTCCCCCGCCGCGTCGTCGACGGTGGTACCGAGCTCGGTGATCGGTGATGCCAGGTCGGTCACATGGAGCAGATGGGTGTGGCCGCCGGAGACCAGCAGCGCCACGCACTCGGGCATCGGCCCGTGCTCCAACGTGTCGACTGCCACGTGGCCGCCGAGGTGATTCATGGCGAAGAGCGGGACATCCCAGGCCAGCGCGTACGCCTTGGCGGCTGCGACGCCCACGAGCAGCGCACCTGCGAGACCCGGGCCGATCGTCACCGCGATCGCATCGGGGCGATCGATCCCCGCTACCTCACGGGCGCGCTGCATCGTCGGCACGATCGCCTCGAGGTGCGCCCGTGAGGCGATCTCGGGGACCACACCACCGAAACGGGCGTGCTCTTCGACGCTCGACGCCACCTCGTCTGCGAGCAGGGCGGCGGTGCCCTTCCCGCCGTCTCCCACGCCATCGGGATCCCATCGGACGATGCCGACCCCGGTCTCGTCACACGAACTCTCGATTCCCATCACGATCATGACGCACTCCCCGACTCCGGCGCGGCGACCTCGGTCGCAGTCGGCCGGATCATCGTGTATGCATCCGCACCCGACGGTTGGTAGTAGTTCCGGCGGATGCCCGACCGGACGAAACCGTGTCGCGCGTACAGGTCGATGGCGGTGTCGTTGTCGGTTCGCACCTCGAGGAAAACCGGTGCGCCACAGTCGTCGGCGACGTCGAGCATCGCCCGCAGCAATGCCCGCCCGAATCCCCGGCCACGATGCGACGGCGCGACCGCGATGGTGTGGATCTCACACTCGAAAGATCCCGCCGATCCCAGCGTGGAGACCCCCGCGTAGCCGACGACCTCACCGCCGGGACGCTCCCTGGCCGCGAAGTAGCGGTTGTAGGGAGCGTTGAGCTCGGCACGGAAAGCTGTTGCAGGCCAAGGTGAGTCGTCGGCAAACATTTCCTTCTCCAGCGCAGCGCAGCGTGGGATGTCCGAGTAGTCCAGCTCGTCGATCAGCATCTCCGACGTGGTCATCGCCTCACCTCTCACTTCTGCCCGGCCCGGGCCCGACGGTCTTTGGATTCCACCGCGTCCGGGCGCCGGAGGTAGCGCGGCACCAGGGGTTCCGGCCGTGTACCGGCCCGCAGGTCGACGGCCGCAGTGGCCACCAGACCGGCCACCGAGGGCACCGTCGCGGCACCGACCGGCCGGCCGAAGAGCTCGGCGTGTGGCGGGGAGCCGCTCACGAGATCGACGGGCGTGTCGGCGAGTTCCTCGACGAGCAGGGCCGGCGCGATGACCTCCGGGCCACTCACCCTCCGCCCGTCGACATAGCGGGCCCAGTAGATCTCCCGACGGCGCGCATCGGTGACCACCAACAGCGATCCCCCGCTCGCTCTCTCGAATTCCTGCTCCGCCACCGCGTCCAGCGAACACACACCGTAGGCGGGCAGCCCCAGCGCGTCCGCAAACGCCGCACCGGTCGCCATCCCGACGCGCAGTCCGGTGAACGGCCCCGGCCCGCAGCCCACCACCACCGCTGCGAGGTCGGCCCGCGCGACGCCCGACTCGTCGAGGACCTCACCGATCAGCGTGGTCAGCACCTCGGCATGTCGGCGTCCGTCGGATACGACACGCTCGGCCGACACCTCCGGGAGACCGGCGTCGGCCGAACCCAGGCGTGCGACGCCGGTCACCACCGAGTCGGTCGCGGTGTCGATGGCCAGTACCCACATCAGTGCTCCACCCATTCCCACTCGGCGCGGCGGACTTCCGATTCGGACTCCCGCCGCAGTCGTACCCGCAGATGTCGCTCGGCGAGACGTTCGGCGACTCCCTCGCCCCACTCCACCACGACCACGGCCCCGTTCAGGTCGGAATCGAGGTCGAGTGCATCCAATTCGTCGAGACCGCCGAGCCGGTAGGCGTCGACGTGGATCATGCCGGGCAGGTCCGGCTCGGACGGCCGATGCTCCCGCGCGATGATGAAGGTCGGCGACGACACCCTGCCGAGAACTCTCAGCCCGGCGCCGATACCCCGGGCCATCGCCGTTTTGCCCGCACCGAGCGGGCCGTCGAGGATCACCAGGTCGCCCGCGCGCAAGGTCGCGGCCAGTTCGCGTCCCAGGTCCTCGGTGTCGGTGACCTCGGCCAGGGTGCGCGTACCCGGCGCACCAGGTTCCACCGGCGCGCTCACCGAGACACCCGCCTTCGCCACCACCGACGACGGGGCTGCGGTTTCGCCGGCCGCGCGCGGTCCACCAGTTCCGCAATCGCCTCGGTCACGACGTCCGGCGTTTCCATCTGCACCATGTGCCCCGCTCCCTCCACCACGACGAGCCGCGAATCCTCCCCGAGTTCCCCGTACATCCGCATCGACGTCTGCAACGGTGTCAGGCGATCGGCGTTGCCGCACACCACCACCGACGGCACACGCGCGAGGATCGGCAACGACATGAACTCATCGTGGTCCTCCAATGCGCCCAAGAAGTTCACGACGGTCTCGATGGGCGTGTTCTGGATCATCTTCTCGACGGCGCGCCCCGCGTTGGGACTGTAGAAGTCCGGACCGAAACTGGCTGCCACCAGGACGGGTTCGAGAACCTGGCGGGTGATCCCGCGGCCGGCGCGCACCACGGCGGGGACGCGACGGACCGACAACCGGAACGCGTCGAGCAGCGGATTCGACAGTCCTTCACCGAGACCCACCTCGGTCAGCCCACGGGAGGCCGTGGCCACCAGTGCCACCCCACTCACCCGTCCCTGCGGCCCGAAAAGAGCTGGGTCACGGCGCGCGAGTCCCATCAGCGCCATACCGCCCATCGAATGCCCCACCAGGACAATCGGTCCGGTCGGCGCCGCGGCGCGGATCACCGAACCGATGTCGTCGCCGAGTTGGGTGATGGTGCAGCTCTCGGCCGGTGCCGGACCGCTACGGCCATGGCCGCGATGGTCGAAGAAGACCATCCGGATGCGCCGGTCGGTCCACCGCCTTGCCAATTCGTAGCGCTGGAAATGCCAGCTGGCCAGACGCAGACTGAAGCCGTGGACGAAGATCACCGTCAGTTCCGGATCGCCGGTGGGATCTGCTCCCGGCGGACCCGTGATCACCGTGCGGACCGCGAGATCGACCCCGTCGTCGGTCGTCACGGTGCTCGCGGGGTCGTCGTAGAGAGTGGTGAAATCCACCCCCGCAAACGGATCCACCCGGTCCGCGGTCCGGCGACGGGCCACGTTGCGGGCGACCCCACCGGCCGCGACGGCCCCGAGCGCGGCGACACCGGTGACCCCGGCCAACCACCCGATGCGCTCCGACTCATCCACGGGCGCCCCCGATGTATTCGCGCACCGCGCGCCGGCCGATTCCCGAGATGATCTCGTAGTCGATGGTGCCGATCGTGTCCGCCCAGTCCTTCGCCGTCGGCCCTCCGTCGCGGCCGGTGCCGAACAGCTCCGCCCGATCGCCCTCGGCAACTCCCCCACCGTCGGGGCCGACGTCGATGACCATCTGGTCCATACAGATTCGGCCGACACCCGGGAACGACCGACCGTTGATCCGGACCGCGAACCTGCCGGAGAGCAGCCGCGGCACGCCGTCGGCGTAACCTGCGGGGAGGATCGCGATCGTCGTGTCGGTCGGCGTGACCCACGTATGGCTGTAGGAAACGCCTTCTCCGGCAGCGAGTTTCTTGATCAGCGAAACCTCGGCGGCCAGCGTCATCGCAGGGATCAGGCCGAAGTCACCGCGTTCGGGCACCGGCGTCCGGCCGTAGAGGGCGATACCGGGACGGACCAGGTCGCGCGCCAGATCTGGACGGGTCAGCGCGGCAGGGGAATTGGCGATGTGCATGACCTCCGGGCCTGCCCCCAGCCTGCGCAGGTCATCGGCGGCGACGTCGAGACGGCGCGCCTGTTCGGAATTGAGTGGATGGTCGGGCTCGTCGCCGCGCGCGAGGTGACACATGATCGCCCGGACCGCTACCGCGCCGTCGGCGCGAGCCTTCGCCAGCGATTCGGCGAAGTCGGTCCACTCGTCGACGGCGACGCCACTGCGATTGAGTCCCGTGTCCACCTTGACGGTCACGGTGGCCGTGGTCGACCGGGCTTCCGCTGCTGCGATGACTGCTGCCAGCTGACGGGAGGAGGACACGGCGATGTCGATGTCGTGAGCGATCGCCGCGCCGAAATCCGTAGCGGGCGTGTGCAGCCACGAGGTGATGTGCGCTGTGATCCCCTCGGCTCGCAGCGCGATCGCCTCCCCCACGTGTGCCACCCCGAGTTCGGTGGCACCCGCAGCCAGCGCGGTTCGGGCCACGGGCAGCGCCCCGTGTCCGTAGGCGTCGGCCTTCACCACCGCCAGGACGTCGGCGCGCGCAGCGGAGCGCACCACGCCGACGTTGTGGGCGATCGCGTCGAGATCGACGGTCGCGGTCAGGGCAGGTGAGGTCATCGCGTCCATTGTCCCAGATGGGCAGTCGTGCACCGAACGCGCGCGCAGGCACCGATGTGTTGTGGACCACGGTGGCAGCCATACCGCGGGCGGACCACACTCATCGGTCGGCGGCGCCCTCGCGGATCGTCCGCACCGCAGATCGAACCGCGCCCAGCAGAGCCGAGGCGCCGATCGGCGCCCCGCGGGCGGCGAGATCGGCTGCGTGTCCGTGCACTCGTGCCGCTGCGGCCCCGGCCACGGACGGCCTGAGTCCCGATGCCATCAGAGCGCCCGCAATCCCGGAGAGGACGTCACCGGCCCCCGCGGTGGCCGCCCATGACGAACCGGCATCGTTGCCGAACACGTCACCCGAAGGGTCCGCGACGAGCGTGATCCGCCCTTTGAGGAGGACCGCGACCTGCCATTTCGACGCCAGGTCCGCGACCGCCTGCAACCGGTCGGCCCCGACCTCGGCGCCCGTCAGACGTGCGAACTCGCCCGCGTGCGGGGTCAGGAGTGTCGGGGCAGAACGTTTCGCGACGAGCTCCGGATGAGCAGCGACAAGAGTGAGCCCGTCGGCATCGACGAGCACCGGCAGGTCGGTGGCAAGGATCGCGCGGAGTATCTCCAGTGCTTCGTCATCGGTTCCCATCCCCGGTCCGACCACCCAGGCCTGCACGCGTCCGGCGTCGTCGAGCGCCGTCACCGCGACCACCTCCGGGAAGTGGGAGACCACCTCGTCGGCAGCCGTCCCGACGTACCGGGTCATCCCGGACGTCGCGCTCACCGCGGCGCCCGTGGCGAGGATCGCGGCGCCCGGGTAGCGCGCCGAACCGGCGATGACCCCGACCACTCCCTGCGTGTACTTGTCGTCAGCGGCCCCGGGCACCGGCCAGAGTCGTGCGACGTCGCTGTCGGTGAGTGCCGAGAGTCGAGGCGCGGCACCGTCGGAAGAACCCGGCGGGTCGATGCCGATGTCGACCACCGCGACCCGCCCGCACTGCGGGGCGGCGAGCAGGTGAGCGTGACGGGGTGCCCCGAACGTGACCGTGACGGTCGCGCGCACGGCCGGGTCGTGGATCCGTCCGGTGTCGGCATCCACACCGGACGGGAGGTCGACGGACACGATCGCCGGCCCTCCGGCGTCGGCGGGCGCGAGACGCCCGAAATGCTCGGCGGCCGCTGCCCGCAGCGGTCCCCGGCCACCGAGCCCCACGACCCCGTCGACCACCACATCGAGCCCGGGCGGGAGCGCTTCGGCGACCCGGCCGCCGGAGCGGCGAAACGCAGCGAGGCCGCCGCCATGCGCTTTGTCCGGGTTCAGCAGTACGGCGGTACACGCGACGCCACGGCGCGCCAGAAAGGCCAGTGCATAGAGAGCGTCGCCGCCGTTGTCACCGGCGCCGACCACACCGCCGACCCGGCGTCCATAACAGCCGCCGGTCGCCGCGAGCTCGTGGAGTACCACCTGCGCCACACCCACCGATGCGCGCCGCATCAACGAGCCGTTGGTCAGCAGATGCCCGGTCGCCTGTTCCGCCTGCCGGACGGCGTCGGCGGTGAGATAGCGGATCGACATCGACCGTGACTATTCGACGGTGACCGACTTGGCCAGGTTCCGCGGCTTGTCCACGTCATAGCCGCGTGCCTGCGCGACGGTGGCGGCAAAGACCTGCAGCGGCACCGTCGACACCAGCGGCTGCAGCAGCGTCGGCGTCTTCGGGATCGGGATCAGGTGATCGGCGACGCTCGCGGCGGACAGGTCGTCTTCCTCGGCGATCACGATCGTGCGTGCGCCCCGCGCCTGGATCTCCCGGATGTTGCTGACCATCTTGGAATGCAGGAGGGCTCGGCCGTCCGCCGAGGGCATCACGATGATCACCGGAAGGCCGTCTTCGATCAGGGCGATCGGACCGTGCTTGAGTTCGCCCGCGGCGAAGCCCTCCGCGTGCATGTACGCGAGCTCTTTGAGCTTGAGGGCTCCCTCGAGGGCCACCGGGTAGCCGACGTGTCGGCCGATGAAGAGCACGGTGTTGTGATGTGCGAGCGACCGTGCCAGCTCCTGGACCGGCTCCATGGTGGTGAGGACTTCGTCGACGGCCTTCGACATCAGTTCCAGCGCCGCGAACTCGCGCGCCACCTCGTCGGCGTACTTGGTTCCGCGCGCCTGCGCGAGTGCCAGCCCGACGAGGTAGGCGGCCACGATCTGCGCCAGGAAACACTTCGTCGAGGCGACACCGATCTCCGGTCCCGCGTGGGTGTAGAGAACGGCGTCGGACTCACGCGGGATCTGCGCGCCGTTGGTGTTGCAGATGGCCAGGACCCGGGCCTTCTGATCCTTGGCGTGCCGGACCGCTTCGAGGGTGTCGGCGGTCTCCCCGGACTGTGAGATCGCGACGACCAGCGTCGAGCGGTCCAGCACCGGGTCGCGGTAGCGGAACTCGCTGGCCAGCTCGACCTCCACGGGGAGCCGGGTCCAGTGCTCGATGGCGTACTTGGCCAGCAAACCCGCGTGATACGCGGTACCGCAGGCGACGACGAACACCTTGTCGACGTCGCGGAGGTCGTCGTCGGTGAGTCGCTGTTCGTCGAGGACGATGCGTCCGCCCTCGAGGTGCCCCAGGAGGGTGTCGGCGAGCGCGGCAGGCTGCTCGGCGATCTCCTTCAGCATGAAGAAGTCGTAGCCACCCTTCTCTGCCGCGGCGAGGTCCCAGTCGATGTGGAAGGGCTTGCCGGCGCGCGGGTCCCCGTCGAAGTCGGAGATCCGGTAGTCGTCGGCGGTGATCACGACGACCTCGTCCTGTCCGAGTTCGACCGCATCGCGGGTGTGCTCGATGAACGCGGTGACGTCCGAGCTCACGAACATCTCCCCGTCACCGACCCCCACCACCAACGGCGTCGACCGGCGTGCGGCGACGATGGTGTCCGGATGGTCCGAGTGCGTGAAGACGAGCGTGAAGGCACCCTCGAGGCGGCGCAATGCGGCATAGGCGCTGGAGACGAAATCCCCGGCGGTGGGACCGTCGGTGTAGTAGCTCTCCAGCAGGTGCACAGCGGTCTCGGTGTCGGTGTCGGAGAGGAACTCGATCCCGGAGTCCTCGAGCTCGGTCCGCAGCGCCGCATAGTTCTCGATGATGCCGTTGTGGACCACCGCGATCTTGCCGTCGGTGCTCAGATGCGGGTGCGCATTGCGGTCGGTGGGCTGCCCATGGGTCGCCCAGCGCGTGTGCCCCATGCCGGTGCTACCGGCAAGGTTGTCCGGTCCGACCGTTGCGATCTGCTTGTCCAGGTTCTCGAGCCGACCGGCCTTCTTCTCGACCACGGTGTTGCCGTGCCCGTCGAGAATGGCCACTCCGGCCGAGTCATATCCGCGGTATTCCATCCGCCGAAGTGCCTCGACCACGATGTCCAGCGCATCGCGCCGCCCGACGTATCCGACGATTCCACACATAGACAGTCAGCGTACCTGTGAAGTCAGCGCTTACGGGTGCGCCGCTTGCGTGGCTTGACCCCCAGAAGGTGTGACACCGGATCCACCGGCTGCGCGGGCGGGTCGTCGAGGTCGATCACTCCCAGTTTGCCCAGGGAGGAAGCCGGGTCGGAGAAACCCTGATACGCCGCGTCGCCGGCGACGGTATGCAGCAGAAAACCGGTGCACGCTGCGCGGACGAGGCCGTGGACGGCGCGGTCGGACCCGTTCAGCCCCACCAGGGCCTTGACCGTTCGACGTTCCAGCAGATCTCGCGCGTTCGCCTTCGGCACAGTGCGCAACGCCACATCGCCGGCGTAGGCCTGTGCCAGTGGCAGAGCGTTGGACTCCACGGTGTGCAGTTCACCAGCCCCCGCCACGATCAACCCGGGCGCGGTCACCAGTCCGGCGGCCGGCAACAGCATCGAGGTCGTCGGTGCAGGGAACAGCGCGGCGACGCCGGCGACCCCGAGCGCCTGCTGCCCCAGCACCGGCTGGTCCGCCGCGGCGATGACGGCAGCCGAGGCGCCGAATCCGTGGCCCACGAGTCCGATGCGATCCGGGTCGGCCGTCACCGCGCCGGACCCGAGTGGCACCCGCGAGACCACTGCGAGCGCCGACCGCAGGTCGGCCGCCAGGCCGACGTCGGACGCGAAGAAGCCGGTGTTCTCGTCCGGCGCGACAGTCACGAAACCCCAGGATGCGAAGTGGTAGAGGAGGTCCCGATATCGGTGACTGTCCGCCATCCAGGTGTGCCCGACGGCGATCACCGGAAGTCGCCGACCCGACTCCGGCGCGAACACCTGCCCGCGCATACCGACGATCCCCAGGTCACCGCGCAGGACCCGGTGAGGTCCGCGGCGCGACAACGGCGCCATCAGCTTGTCCGCGGATCCGGACGACTTCGCGTCCCGCGTCGTCCGCTGAGATCTGGTCTGCCCTGATTTCGCTGCCGGCACTCCCACAGCCTATTCGTCCGGGGCGGACCGATGGGGACTGGCCTCGGCCGCGTCGGCAGGTCGCCGGAATCGGGGCATCGCGACACCGCCGATACCCGCGTCCGTGTCCGCCTCATCGCGCCATCGGCCTTCCGGGCCGGCGTCTGCGGACCGGAAGCCGGCAAGATCCGCGGCGATACGTCGCTGCGTCGCCGCGTACGCGTGAGAGGCGGCCACGACCTGCGCGGTCGCTCGCCGCGCGACGGCCTCGATCTGATCTGCGAGGTTCATCGTCGGCCCGGTCTCATTCGTCCCCCGCCAGCGCCAGATCTCCCGCTGACGGAGCAGGCGATTCGTGAGCCTGGGGACCGGGCGTGGCGGCGGCGCCGGAATCGGGCGCACGGGTTCGCGGGGCGAGTCCGGCATCCTCGGCGGCCGGAGCGACCGCCTCTGGCGCCTGAGCGGTCGGTCCGTCCATGGTGTCCGGTGTCAAATGCAGTGGGACATCGGGACGGTCGTCGGCAGGCGCCGGCACGGCGTCGTCTGTCGAGCTCTCCCTGTCGGTGTCCGCTCGCCTGTGTGGCGTCGTCCGCGGTTCCCGTTGGCGCGACTCGGCACTGCCGGGTGTCGTCTGCGGGTACGTCTCGACGTCCATCGTCTCGGTGACGCGATCGAGTTGTTGCAGGATCTCGTCGATTCCGTCGACGGTGGCACTGGCGGTGGCGAAGTACAGGGTCGCCCTCGACACGATGTCTTCGATCACGACGGCAACCGGGAGTCCGCCCGCCACTATCGCGGTCGGGACGGCGACCACCGGCACACCTGCCACCAGCGGCGACGTCAGTTGGGCCACGGTGAGATACCACGTCCGCAACAGCTGGTCGATGCCCGACGCAGCAGCGCCCGTGGCCTCCGCCAGGGTCCGCAACAGGTGCAGATCCGACTCGGCCCGTCGTTGGTGGTCGATGACCGCGGCCATCGCGCGCGTCCCCGCCTCGCTCACCCACCCGTGGCCGAGTCGCACCTGTTGCTCAGGCAGTCGATGCAGTTGGTCGGCGACGGCGCGGTGGGCCGCGTCGAGGCGATGACTGTCGGCGGCCAGACCCGGTACGTCGAACGCGCCGACCATCCGGAATGGCCGGTGTACGTCATCGGCATCGGGCACCCGCGCTCCCAGCACTGCGCCGAGGGCCAGTACCTTGACGAGATCCTCGATGCCGGCCACCGCCTGGTCACGCAGCGCCGCAAGCGAATCGCTCGTCATCGGGCATCCGGTCCGTGGGCGTGGAGCCCGTCCACGGTGCGGGCGACCTCGGTTGCGTTGTCGGCGTCGGCGGTCCCGATGAGCGCGACACCCCGTCCCAGGGCGTCGGCGAGATGATCTGCCGCATGGGCCTGCGCGGTCAGCCGCTCGGTGATGGTGCGGCCCATCTCCCGGTACCGCTCACCCATCTCGCGGTACTCGTCGCCGACCGCCCAGCGACCGAGTTCATGCGTTCTGATGTCGTCGGCGGCACAGCCGACGACATCGGCGGCGCGACGATAGAACGCGATCACCTTCGAGATCTCCTCGACGTCGACGGTCATCTGCGCATCCGACATCGGTCCCCCCTCTCCCAGCACGCCACCGCGTCGAATTCCGTTCGACCGTCCGACCACGGTATGGCGTCGAAGTTTAGACGCGCCGGGCCACGGACCGGTTCCCGGCCGACGAAGTCAGTTCGGGAGAACGACGCCGTGGCGCGCGAGGGCGTCGAGGAGGGCCGTCGGCCGTTCGGCGGCGGGCGCGTCCCGGACCAACTCGAACGCAGCGCCGAGGTGACGGGAACCCCCATCGGCTTCGTCGCTGTCACCGACCATCAGCGCGTCGGAGGGTGCGACGCCGAGTGGGTCGAGAGCCGCGCGGAAGATCCGCGGGTCAGGCTTGATCGCACCGACCTCATACGACAGGGCGTACTCGTCGACGAGATGGGCGACACCGGCCAGCGCGAGGACCGCTCGCAGATCGAAGGCGATGTTGCTCACGACTCCGACCGGGATTCCGGCGGCACGCAGTCCGGTCAGGACCCTCTCGGTGTCCGGGAAGATCTGCCAGGAGTGGGGGTCGATCACCCGCCCATAGAGCTGCTCGGCGTGCCCTGGAACGGTCAGCCCCGATGCCCGCAGCATCGCCAGATATGCGCGGCGATGCTGCTGGGGATCGAGATCCCGGCGTTCCCAGGCAATCCGGTCGTCGCCCGCGATCATCGCCGGCAGTCCGACCGGCTGCGTCATCCGCCGGATCAACTCCGCCTGGGCGTCGAGATGCAACTCATCGCCGTGTTCGTCATGCAGGCCGTCGAACCAGTCGTCGCGCGCCTCGAACCGGAACAGGGTCCCCGAGAAGTCGAACAGGACCGCGCTCGGCGAGCTCACGAGCCGGCGGCCTCGACCACGTCGGCGATCCGGCGCGCCACCGCCCGCGCGGTGTCGGCGGAACCGGCCTCGACCATCACGCGGACGAGTTGCTCGGTTCCCGACGGACGCAACAGGACTCGGCCGTTGTCGCCGAGTTCGACCTCGGCGTCGGTGACCGCCTGCTTGACCGCCTGTGACTGGGCGACCGCATGTTTGTCCGCGACCCGGACGTTGATGAGTTCCTGCGGCAGGACCGTCATGATGCCTGCCAGATCGGCGATGCGCTCTCCTGTCGCAGCCATCTGCTCCATCAGCAGCAGCCCCGTCAGGATGCCGTCGCCGGTGGTGCCCGATCCGGGTACCACGATGTGGCCCGACTGCTCCCCGCCGAGCGAGTAGCCGCCGCGGCGCAACTCCTCGAGGACGTACCGGTCGCCGACTGCGGTGGTGTGCAAGGTGATCCCCGCCTCCCGCATCGCGATGTGCAGGCCGAGGTTGCTCATCACCGTGGTCACGAGAACGTTGTCACGCAATCGGTTCCGTGCGCTCAACGCGGTGGCGAGGATGGCCATGATGGCATCTCCGTCGACCACCTGCCCGACCGAGTCGACCGCAAGGCAGCGGTCGGCGTCACCGTCATGGGCCAGGCCCAGATCGGCGCCGTGCTCGAGCACCGCGGCCCGGAGCTTGTCCATGTGGGTGGAACCGCAGTCCTCGTTGATGTTGAGGCCGTCGGGCTCCGCGTGGATCGCGATCACCTCCGCACCCGCGTCGGCGTACGCCTGGGGTGCGAGCTCTGATGCGGCGCCGTGGGCGCAATCGACGACCACCGTGAGTCCCTCGAGACGATGGCCGATCGCGGCGGCGAGATGAGCGCGGTAGCGATCGCCCGCGTCGGTCGCGTCCACCACCCGGCCCACGGCCGCGCCGATGGGACGGACAAGGGCGGCGGGATCGAGACCGTCGGCCATCGCGGCCTCGATCTGGTCCTCGACCGCGTCGTCGAGTTTGTGCCCGCCGCCCGAGAAGAACTTGATCCCGTTGTCGGGCATGGGATTGTGCGACGCCGAGATCATCACGCCGAAGTCGGCGCAGTAGTCGGCGGTCAGGAACGCGACGGCAGGGGTTGGCACCACACCGACACGAATTGCGTCGACACCGCTGGCGGCAAGGCCCGCGCACACCGCGGCCTCCAGCATCTCACCGGAGGCACGGGGATCGCGTCCGACGACGGCCCGCGGCCGGACATCGCGGGTGTCCGCGCCGGCCTCGAAAACGACCGCGGCGGCCGAGGCGAGGCGCAACGCGAGCTCTGGAGTGAGCTCGTCGTTGGCCAGGCCCCGGACGCCGTCGGTTCCGAAAAGGCGTGCCAAGATCAGCGCTTGGAGTACTGCGACGCCTTGCGGGCCTTCTTCAGGCCGTACTTCTTGCGCTCCACCGCACGCGGGTCACGGGTGAGGAAGCCGGCCTTCTTGAGCGCGGGACGGTCCTCGGGGGTGACCTCGATCAGCGCACGGGCGATGCCCAGGCGCAGCGCACCGGCCTGGCCCGAGGGGCCACCGCCGACGAGCTTGGCGAAGATGTCGAACGACTCGGTGCGCTCGACGGTGACGAGCGGAGCCTTGATCAGCTGCTGGTGCACCTTGTTGGGGAAGTACTCCTCCAAGGTACGACCGTTGAGCTGGAACTGGCCGGAGCCCGGGACGAGACGCACCCGGACGATGGCCTCCTTGCGGCGGCCGACAGTCTGGATCGGGCGATCGATGACAACCGGCTCGCGGGAGTCGGCGGCCGGATCGGCCACGACGTCGGTGTCGTAGTCGTCCGAAGCGACCTCGACGGTCTCGACAGCGGCAGCGTCGTCACCGGCGGCTGCGGCCTGGATCTCGTCGGTGCTCTCCACGATCTCCTCGACGGCCGGATCGTTGATGTTCTCGTTCGTCACTGGGCCACCTGCTTGATCTCGAAGGGCACGGGCCGCTGGGCCTCGTGGGGATGATTCGGGCCTGCGTAGACCTTCAGCTTGGACGCCATGGCGCGGCCGAGCTTGGTGTGCGGCAGCATGCCCTTGACGGCCTTCTCGACCACGCGCTCGGGGTGGCTCTCCAGCAACTCGGCAGTTGTCTGGACCTTGAGCCCACCCGGATGCCCGGAGTGGCGGTAGTTCAGCTTGCGCTCGGCCTTGTTGCTGGTCAGCGCAACCTTCTCGGCGTTGATGATGATGACGAAGTCACCGCCATCAGCGTGCGGCGCATAAGTCGGCTTGTGCTTGCCGCGGAGCAGATTCGCGGTCTGCACGGCCAGCCGGCCGAGCACCACGTCGGTGGCGTCGATGACATGCCACGCATGCGTGATGTCACCGGCCTTCGGGGTGTAGGTGGGCACAGTTGTCCTCAACTCTGTCGATGGGTGCTGGTCGGATGCGATGACAGAGGAGACTCCCGGCGACCAGTGGGGACCCGGGCCTCGGCTATCTCCTTCCGGTCACCCGGCGAGAAGATGTCACGCACCAGCGATCCAGACTACGCGAAGCCCCTGATCAGGGTCAAAACGCAGGGGGTCATCGCTGTTCGTTGATGACCACCGACGACACCGCATGCGCGCACTCGGTGTCCACCGACTCCCCGGCCGTCCCAGCCTGGCAACCGACCGACACCTGCAGCCCGTGCTCGACGAGCACGTACCAGCGGATGGCGCTACCGGACGCCGGCGCCTCCCGGTAGCTGATCACCTCACGGCCCATGAAGCGCGTACTGGCGGAGAACTCGGTCACCACGTCGTCGCCCCGCTGCCGGATGCGGTTGCCGAGACTGGTCGCCACCGACGCCAGGGTCGAGTCGGCCCTCACCTCACTCTGGACCACCAGAATCCGCCGACCGTCCTCGACGTCGGCGAACACCGTGCGCGAGGGCCGATCGGTTCCCCCGCCGCCCGATCGTGCGAGTTCACTCCTCCGCCAGTCGGCGGGCACCTCGACGCCGGTACGTCCGAGTGCCACCGTCTGTTCCACCGGCGGCCCGTCGCCGTCACGCTGGAGAAAGCCGACGACCCCGGCCACCAGCGCCACCGCGACCGCCGCGACACCGGCGGCAGTCATCCACCTGCCGGTGCGACTGCGTACCGCGCGGGGCGGTTCCTGCACCTGCGTCCCGCTCACCCCGAACCGTTGGTCCGCGCCCTCTGGACCACCGGTCCGCCACCCGTAACGCCGGATCAGCTCCCGATCCACCGCCACCACACGGCCGGCCAGCGCATGGGCCGCGACCACGTCGACGGCACGGGTCACCTCCGCGGGGTCGGCACCGTCGACGAACACCGACTCCACCGAGTCGTCCACGATGGTCTCGGTCCGTGCGGCGATGTCATCTGACTCCGGTTCGAGGACGTCGGTGGCCTCGATCTCCCACCCCGATGACATGCGACGTAGTCGGGCGACATCCCATCGCGGCTGGGTCGGCCGGGCCGGGTCTCCCGGAACGGTCGGAAAGTGCGTGGTCTCGACGACCGCGCACCGCTGCATGGAACCGTCTGTATGACTCCGCGCGATGAGTACTGCCCGGGGCACGAGTGTCACCGGTACGCCGATGTCGGCGGTGGCGCGGGCGAGAACCGACGAACGCACGCGACCCCAGGTGCTCGGGTATCCGAGCACCAGCGGCAACGGGCCGCCTGGCCCGGCGTCGGGCAGGCGCAGATCCCGCAACACGGTCTGCCACGCCTGGTGACCCTGGCATCGGACACCTGCGACCGACACCGTCGGCTCGTCTATCGCGTCCAGCAGACCGGCCACGTCCGCCGCCCGACCGTCACCGATGGCCACGTGGCCGAATGCGAGGTCGACGACCGTCGGGCGCGGTGCGGGGGTCGACACCTGATCACTCCTCTGGATGGACATAACCGACCTGGATCATCTCCTGGGGCCGCGTGCGCGAGACCAACTCGCCACGGCCGGGGATCAACTGTTGCATCCGGACGCGGCCGGTGATGTATCCCTCGTCGCGGTCGCCGCTCATCAGCAACATGTCACAAGAGAGATCCTTCAACCGAGCGATCAACGGATCGAACATCACCCGGCCGAGACCGCCCGAGCGGCGGGCCAGGATGATGTGCAAACCGATGTCCCGGGCTTGGGCTGCGAGGTCCACCAGCGGCAGCAGCGGGTTACCGGACGCGGTTGCCACCAGGTCGTAGTCGTCGATCACCAGATACACGTCGGCGCCCGTGTAGTAGGAGCGCTCGCGCAGCTGCTGGGGCGTCACGTCCTCGGGCGGCAGGCGATCGGTGAGGATCTGCGCGAGCTGCTGCATCATCGGGATCGCCCGATCGGCCGAGCTGGCATAGCCACCGACGTGGTCACCCTCGATGATGCCGAGCATCGTACGGCGATAGTCGATCAACACGATCTTGAGCTGTTCGGGTGTCGAGTCGCGGACCAGACCACGCACGATGTTGCGCAGCAGTGTCGTCTTACCGTGTTCGACATCAGAGAAGACCATGAGATGCGGTTGCACACCGAAATCGAGCACCACCGGTGCGAGTTCCGATTCCCCGACTCCCACCGCGACCTGGTGTGTGCTCAACGCGATGCCCATCACCGAGACCAGCTCGTCGACGTCACGCTGAGCGATTTCCGCACCCAGCTTGCGCACCGCCATCGCCGCCCGGCCCCGGTAACCTTCGGCGAGCCGATCGATCGCGAGCTGTGAACCGGCCGAGAGGGATTCGGTCGCACCGACGCCGTCCAGCCGGGGCAACGCGATCAGCAAGTGGTGTTCGTCAGGTGTCAGCCCGCGACCGGGCCGACCCTGCGGGACCAGCGCGGCGGCACGACGTCCCACCTCGGAATCCATCGGATCGCCGAGCTTCAACTCGATCCGGCTACCCATCAGATCCTTCACCGCAGGGCGCACCTCGGCCCACCGCGACGCGGTCACGATGACGTGCACACCGTAGGAAAGTCCTTGTGCGGCGATCATGGTGATCTGTTCCTCGAGGAAGTCGAGTTCACCGCGGAGCACGCCGATGCCGTCGAGTACCAAGAACACGTCGCCATGACGGTCAGCGGCAAGAGGGTCGCCGGGGTCCGCGCGCACACCGGCGAACCATTCCCGACGACGCTCCCGATAGTCCCTCATCGATTCGACCCCGAGCCGCGCGAACAGCAGTTCGCGGCTGCGCACGATCGCACCCACCTCGGCGACCGTCCGCCGCACCGCATCCATGTCGCCCCGCGACGCAACCGAACCGACGTGCGGGAGACCGGTGAGGCCGGCGAGGCTGCCGCCGCCGAAGTCCAGGCAGTAGAACTGCACCTGCTCGGGAGTGTGGGAGGCCGCGGCCGACATGACGATGGTCCGCACCGCGGTCGACTTGCCGGACTGCGGACCGCCGACGATCGCGACATTGCCTGCCGCACCCGCGAGATCGAGTCTGTGGATGTCGCGTCGCTGATCGTAGGGACGGTCGACGAGGCCCACCGCGACACGCAGATCGCCCACGTCCCCCGCGGTCGACCAGTCCCGTCGGCCGATCAGTCCGTCGATCGTCGGCGACTCGTCGAGTGGCGGCAGCCAGACCTCGTGTGCGGCGGGGCCATACCCGATCATCCGCGTGACCAGCGTGTCCAACAGGGTCGGCAGCGACGTCACGGTCGGATCGTCGTCCATCGAGAGACCGGAGTCCACCAGCGGCTCCCCGTCCGGTCGCGGTCCGCTGTCCGGGATCGAGGAACTCGCCTCGCCCGGCTCGAGAGGCACCGGCAGCGCGGTGAACATCTTCATCCGCAGGCGCGATTCCGGGTGCTCCGGAACGGCATCCGCCGCGTGGTCGCTCGCGGCCGGCGAGCGATACGGACCGGACACGTACGACGTGGTGAAGCGGACCGGCTCGGCCGAGTCGCATTTCAGGTATGCCGAACCCGGCGCGTTGGGTAGATGATAGGCGTCCGGGACACCGAGAACCGAACGGGATTCGTTGGCGGAGAATGTCTTCAATCCGATCCGGTACGACAGATGACTGTCGAGGCCGCGAAGCTTGCCCTCTTCTAGCCGCTGGGACGCGAGCAACAGATGGATCTGCAGCGAACGACCGAGCCGACCGATGGCGACGAACAGCTCGGCGAAATCCGGTTTCTGCGCGAGCAATTCGGAGAACTCGTCGACCACGACGAACAGCGCAGGCAACGGCTCCAGTCGAACACCGGTGGCACGGGCTCGTTCGTAGTCGCTGACATTCGCGAAGTTCCCGGCCGACCGCAGCAGTTGCTGACGACGATTCATCTCGCCGGACAACGCATCCTTCATCCGGTCCACCATCGGGAGTTCGTTCTCGAGATTGGTGATGACCGCCGCGACATGCGGTGCCGACTCCAGTCCCAGGAATGTCGCCCCACCCTTGAAGTCCACCAGCACGAGGTTCAGTTCGGCCGGTGAGTGGGTGGCGAGCAGCGCGAGCACCAGAGTGCGAAGGAACTCGGACTTGCCCGATCCGGTGGCGCCGATACACAGCCCATGCGGGCCCATCCCGCCGTGCGCGCTCTCCTTGATGTCGAGATCCACGGGCGTGCCGTTCTGTCGGTACCCGATCGGTACCCGGAGGCGGTCGCGACCAGTACGTCCCCGCCAGTACCGCTCGGGGTCGAACCGTGCCGCATCGGCGATACCGAGCATCGCGGTCAGGCCGGGATCACTCGGGGCCACTTCGAATTCCAGGTGCGGCAAGGGCGTGGCCGCGGCAAGGTGGAACCGTGCCATCCGTCTCGCCAGCGTTTCGGCCTCGGGAATCGTGAGTGAGTCCATCTCGGCGAACTCTTCCGTGCCGAACATGCTGCGCGCGGCGAGCTTTCCGTTGCCTGCGACGAGTTGCAGGCCGCGGCGTGCGGCCAGTCCGTCCGGTCGCGCCATCAGATCGATGATCGTAACGGCTTCCATGCCTGCATCGTCGACCAGCCGTTCGTCACCGGCGACATGTCCGTCGTCGAGCACCACGACGAGGTGTGCCCGCCCCGGCGCGGGCGGTGCCGACCGGCTGAACCGACCACGCTCGATCAGTTCAGCGGCCATCGAGTTCTCGAGATCGGCGAGCGCGGGATAGATCATCCGGCCGGCCCCGAGACCGTCACGCAGCGTCGGATGCCCCACGTGGGGAAGCCATTTCGCCCAGTCCCAGGCCTCGCCGACGGGATCGCCGGTGATGATCGCGATCCACAGCTGGTCTGGGCTGTGGAAGACGCACAACTCGAGCACCATGGCGCGCACCAGATCCCGGGTCTCCTGCCGCGCCCCCTCGATGCTGACCGCCGGAAAGCCACGCAACGAGATCGCCGTCGGCAACCGGTGCACCACCGAATGTGTCCGGATGAAGCGGCGCAGCGCCACCATCGAGACCGGTTCGAGGTCCTCGAGAGGTCCCGTCTCGGGAGGCATCAACCGCGTGGCGAGACGCTGCGAACCGAGTCCCACACGGACATGGGCGAAATCGCTGTCGGACGGTCGTCGCTCCCACATCCGTCGACCACCCACGATGTCCAGCAGAGCGGCCGGATCGGGATGACTCCAGGTGAGGGCGGCGCGTTGGGCTTCGACGGTCTCACGTACCTGAGTACGCGTCTGCCCGAGGTAACGGAAGTAGTCCCTACGTTCTTCGTTCAGCTCGGCGGCCCGTTTGCCGCCGCCACGCCCGCCCGCGAACATGCCGACCATCGACATCAGCATCATCAGCGGGAACATCACGGCCAGTGGGTTGGACACGATCGTCCGGCCGCCGGTCACCAGCATCATCGAGATCATGCCGACCACCGCGACCACCATCACCACGGGGAGCATCCGGGTGACCACGGGGCCCGGGACCACCCGCGGCACGTCGGGTGGAGGCTGGATGGCCAGTTCTCCACCCGGCGACCGGGGTGGCGTGATCCGCGGCCGCCGGACAAACCCGTCCGTAGTCGCCACCATTCGATCTCCCCCCGACCGACCCCGCAATCCCGATGTCGTGACCCACCGGGCGCGCGCTGCTACACAATTGACGCAGTTCGCTATGTTAACCGCGAACCGGGCGGGGGGAACCCATCGATGTCAACTGTGGATTCACGTGTGAGCGCGACGCTCCCGCAGGCCGCGGCGTGCGACGACCCAGGGGCACGCGCCCGCGCCGACGCCGGGATCGAGCCCGAATTGGTCAGGGTCTCGGTCCTCGGCGGGAACACCCAGTTGGATGTCGGTCTACCTGCACGGTTGCCCGTCGCAGCGCTGATCCCTGACCTGGTGACCCAGGTCAGGACACGCAACTCGACAGGACCCGACGACGTCCCGGAGAGCGAGGACGGGCGTCGGTACGACCGCCCGAACCGATGGACGCTCGGTCTGATCGGGCAGGAACAGATCGCACCGGACCGGTCGCTGTCGGAATCGGGTATCCGTGACGGCGACCTGCTGGTGCTCCGGTCCATTCACGCCGGCGACTCGCCCGCACTGTTCGACGACGTCGTGGACGCCGTCGCTCGTTTGAATGAATCTCATTTCGCGAGTTGGTCACCGCGGTCCGCCCGGGTCGCCGGTCACGCGGTCGCGGTCGTCGCCGCCGTCGCGGCCGCTGTCGCACTGGGCGCGTCCCGACGGACCGACGAGGCGTTGTGGATCGCCGGGCTCGGCGGCCTCGCAGCCATCGGTCTGATCACCGCCGGGACGATCGTCGCGCGGCATCACGGTGACCGTACGAGCGCCGCCGTACTCGTCTCGACTGCGATGCCGCTCGCCTTCGTCACCGGCATGCTCCTCACCCCGGGACGTTTCGGGGCGGCACATCTGACCCTGGGGTGCGCCGTGGCCCTCGTCGCCGCAGTCGTGTCGTACCGGCTCACCACTGTCGGTCCGGCGATACACAGCGCAGTCACCACGGCCACTCTGCTCGCCGGTTTCGGTTGTGGCGCAGCACTGTTGCTCAGGGCGCCGGTGTCGGACGTGGCCGCGGCGCTGGCTGCGGTCGGCATCCTGGTCGTCGCACTCGCCCCACGCGCGACCATCGTCCTCGCGAGGCTCCCACTTCCGCCGATACCCACCGCGGGAACGTCGATGGACGCCGAGGACATCGAACCCCGCCCCGCGATCGAGGGCATCGGCGCCATCGGCGCGACGGTCCTGCCGAGAGCCGACGCGCTCGAACGTCGGTCCGTCGTCGCCACTGAGTATCTGACCGGCATCATCGGCGGCACCGCATTCGTGACCGCCGTGTGCGTGATCCTCGCGGCGGCACCGCTTTCGGGGCTCGAACCGAAGTCCGCGGCCTACGCCGGGATCATCGCGCTCGTGCTCTGCCTGCGCGGCAGGTCCCACAGCGATCTGGCGCAGGCCGCCTGCCTTGTCGGCAGTGGCTCACTTGCCCTCATCGCGCTCGTCACAGGCCTCGCATTCGGGTCGGACCATTGGCCGATCATCGCGTTCGCCGTGGCCATGGCAATGGCGGCCGCCGCGATCGTCCTCGGCGTGATCGCGCCGAACCACGAGTTCTCTCCGGTGATGCGACGTACCGCCGAGATCATCGAGTACACGCTCGTGGTGGTCATCGTGCCCCTCCTGCTGTGGATACTCGACCTGTACCGGACCGTCCGGGAGATCTGAGGTGCGCCGGCTGCTCCACACAGGTGCGGCACTGGTTGCGTCGCTCGCGCTGATCGGCGCGTTCGGGAATGCGCCCGTCGCCGCGCTGACGCCCCCCACGATCGACCCCACAGCGTTGGAGCGGTCCACACCCGCCGCGCCACCGGAGGCCACCGAGCAGCGCACATTGTGCGCCGAGCCGCTGGCGACCGGGCGTCACGACACGTCCGATCCCACTGCCGCACAATCGATGATGAACCTCCCGGAGGCGTGGCGCTTCAGCCGCGGCAGGGGACAGAAGGTCGCCGTCATCGACACCGGTGTGACGCCGCATCCTCGTCTGGGTCGGGTGCAGCCGGGCGGCGACTACGTGTCGTCGGGAGACGGTCTGGCCGACTGCGACGCGCACGGCACGCTGGTCGCGGGCATCATCGCCGCGGCACCGAGCCGCGACGACGCGTTCGCCGGTGTCGCGCCGGAGGCCTCATTGATCTCGATCCGGCAGTCGAGCGGCGCGTACTCGGCCCGCGACCGCGGACCAGCCGACTCCGACCCCACCGTCGGGGCCGCGTACGGGTCGGTCCGCACCCTCGCCGCCGCGGTGGTGCGCGCCACCGACCTCGGTGCCACCGTCATCAACATCTCCGAGGTCGCCTGCGCCCCCACTGGATCGAGACTCGACGACAGGTCGCTCGGCGCAGCGGTCAAGTACGCCTACGACCGCAACGTCGTGGTGGTCGTCGCCGCTGGCAACGTCTCGCAGAACTCCGGATGCCCGGACCAGAACCCACCGCCGGCGGCAGCCGACCTCGAGGGGTGGGGATCGGTGTCCACCATCGCGAGTCCGGCCTGGTTCTCGCCGTATGTCCTGGCCGTCGGGTCGGTGGACTCCGATACCGGCACGCCGAGCGGATTCAGCCTGCACGGCCCGTGGGTACGGGTGGCGGCTCCGGGCACGGGCATCGTGAGCCTGACCAGCGTTCGCGGATCGAGCGAACTCGTCGATGCTCAGCAAGGACAGGACGGGCCGATCCCGATCGCGGGCACGAGCTTCGCGACCCCCTACGTGGCGGGCGCCGTCGCCCTGGTGCGTGCCCGGTTTCCCCACCTTCGTCCGGCCGAGGTCATGGAGCGCATCACCCGTACCGCCCACTCCCCCGGTACCGGCCACGACACCGCCATCGGCCATGGGGTCATCGATCCTGTGGCTGCCCTGACCAGCGAGATCCCGCGTGGACTGCCGAATCCCACCGATGCCCGGCCGATCGCTGCGCCGGGCGCGGAGCCCGTTGTCGACCACACCGCCCGGAACGTCGCACTCATCGGTGCCGGCGTGTGTGCCGCGGTGATCGCGGTGGTGCTGTTGGTGGCGATGCCGCATCGTCGTGTGCGGCACCTCGACCCGGACGAGTATTAACCGAACACGCGCGCAGTGCGGCTCACTTCGAGGTACGCGCGGGCCGCAGTTCTCGCGGCAGCGCGAAGGTCAACGTCTCGTTCGCGGTGTTGACGGTGTCGACCGAGTCATAACCATGCTCGGCCAGCAGATCGAGGACTCCGCGGACGAGGACCTCGGGCACCGACGCCCCGGATGTCACGCCCACCGTCGTGACGCCGGTCAGCCAGGCCTCGTCGATGTCACGCGCGTAGTCGACGAGATACGACGCCGCCGCGCCGTTCTGCAGGGCCACCTCGACCAGCCGCTGTGAGTTCGACGAGTTCTGGGAACCGACGACGATCACGAGGTCGCATTGCGGCGCCATCGCCTTCACCGCCACCTGCCGATTCTGCGTCGCGTAGCAGATGTCGTCACTGGGCGGGTCCTCGAGCAGCGGGAACTTCTCGCGAAGCCGCTTCACGGTCTCCATCGTCTCGTCCACGGACAGCGTCGTCTGTGACAGCCAGATCACCTTCGACTCGTCGCGTACCTCGACGTCGTCGACATGATCCGGACCGTCGACGAGCTGGATGTGCTCGGGCGCCTCGCCCGCGGTCCCCTCAACCTCCTCATGGCCTTCGTGGCCGATGAGGAGGATGTCGTAGTCGTCCCGGGCGAACCGCTTGGCCTCCTGGTGCACCTTGGTGACCAGAGGGCAGGTCGCGTCGATCGTCTTCAGACTGCGTTCCGCCGCGGTCCGATGGACCTCGGGCGACACACCGTGCGCCGAGAAGACGACGATCGCACCCTCGGGGACCTCGTCGGTCTCGCCGACGAAAATCGCACCGCGGTCGGTCAGCGTCTCGACGACATGGCGGTTGTGCACGATCTCCTTACGGACATACACAGGGGCACCATGCTTGTCGAGAGTGCGCTCCACGGTCTCGACGGCACGATCCACCCCGGCGCAGTAGCCACGGGGTTCGGCCAAGAGGACACGCTTGCGATCAACCATGTCTCCCAGCCTACGGGCTTTCGCCGGGGGTCTGCGCCCGACGCACGATCACCCCGCGAGTCCTGGGGTGGATCAGTACCCCATCGGATGGCAGAGTGTGGTCATGGTTCGCGCACCGTATCCGGCCCGCATCGCCGCCGGTCTCGTCGTCACCGCGATCGAGGAGTCCCGAAAACTGCCCGCCCTGGTGGTCACACTGCCCATGACCGCGGTCAGCCAGACCCTGCAGGCGGGTATGCGGGTACAGCAGAACATCGCCGAGCTCGCCATCAAGGGTGACCTCGCGCTCGAGACGCTGTTCGAGAAACCGGCCGACCAGCCCGAATGGGCTCGGTTCGATGACGATGACGACACCGTCGACGCCGAGGTGGGCCGGACACCCATCGAGAACGGGGACAGCACCGCCCCGCCGGCCACGCCCGCCCCGGAGAATCCTGTGTCCGAAAACACAGGATCCGATGCCGGTGGACCCTCCGGAGCCCCATCGTCGGACCCGAATCCCTCGGTGAACACGGCGCCGGCGAAGGCGCCCGCCACGAAGAAGGCCGCCCCGAAAGAGACCGCCCCGAAGAAGACCGCGGCGAGCAAGACGGCAACGAACAAGAAGACCGCCCCGAAAGAGGCTGCCCGCAAGGGCGGCACCGAGCAGGCAGGTGGTCGATTCGCCCTCTACAGCGCTCCTCCCGAGGGAGTCGTGAACGCGGACGGTGAGTCGACCACGAACAAGGCGGCAACGACGTTCGACGGCCCGGTTCCGGACATCGTCGAGTACATCGAATACGACAGCCTCACGCTCGCCCAGCTGCGCGCCAAGCTGCGCAGCGTCGGTCTCGACGAACTCGAACAGCTCGCGGCCTATGAGAAGGCGACCAGAGCGCGGGCGCCGTTCGTCACGATGATCGACAATCGCATCGCCTCGCAGAACAGCAAGCGTCAACCGACCACGTGACATCAGACCGCGCGACATCGGGGGCGCAGTCGGCGAACTCAGCCGAGCACCCATGGCCGGTACGGACCGTCAACACCAAGATCGCCGACTGGATCCACCGGTTGGGGCAGATCTGGGTGGAGGGCCAGGTGACCCAGATCAATCGCCGGCCCGGCACGCGGGTGGCTTTCCTGACCCTGCGTGACCCCGCCGCCGACATCTCGATCTCGGTGACCTGCAGCCCGGACCTGCTCTTCCGGACTGAGGTCCCGCTCACCGAGGGCAGTCACGTGGTGGTACTCGGCAGACCGACGTATTTCACCGGCCGCGGCACGGTGTCACTCCGGGTCACCGACATCCGGCCCGTCGGGGTCGGAGAACTGCTTCTTCGAATCGAACGACTCCGGCAGTTGCTGGCCGCCGAAGGCCTCTTCGACAGCCGCCTGAAGCGCCCGCTGCCCTTCCTGCCCACCGCGGTCGGGCTCATCAGTGGACGATCCAGCGCCGCCCAGCGCGATGTGGTGGCGGTGGCCGCCGGCCGGTGGCCCGCGGTGCGATTCGATGTGCGCGATGCCCCGGTTCAGGGACCGACCGCCGTGCCACGGATCCTCCGGCATCTGGCCGACCTCGATGCAGATCCGGCGGTCGAGGTCATCATCATCGCCCGTGGGGGTGGCAGTGTGGAGGACCTGCTCCCCTTCTCCGACGAGGCACTGCTGCGCGCGGTGTCGGTGTGCCGCACTCCGGTGATCAGTGCGATCGGTCACGAACCCGACGCCCCGTTGCTGGATCTGGTCGCCGATCTGCGGGCGGCCACCCCGACGGACGCCGCGAAACGCGTCGTGCCAGATGTCGCAGCGGAGCTGGCCGGTGTCGCGCAGATGCGGCAGCGCAGCGCCCATGCGTTGCGAAACTGGGTACGACGGGAGACTCACGTCGTCGACGGGCTACGAGCCCGTCCGGTGCTGGCGCGACCCTTCACCGTGATCGATGCCCATGCCGAGCAGATCGACCGGATGCGCCGCGACATGCGCCGCGACATCCGGCGTCATGTCGACACAGAGGACCGTCGCCGCGACCATCTGTCTGCCCGGTTGGGCACACTGGGCCCCGCACAGACACTCGCCCGCGGATACGCCGTGGTGCAACGCACAGATGTCGACCCGGCCCACGTGGTGGGAACTGCCGCGGACATGCCCGGCGGGGCGCGCTTGCGCATTCGGGTGGCCGACGGTGCCGCGACGGCACGCGTGACCGAAGGAGACGAAACGTGAACGGGGACGCGGATCAGGCGGATCCACAACTCGACGACGGGGATCGGACCCCGGTCGAGGAACTCGGATACGAAGAGGCGCGCGACGAACTCGTCGATGTGGTGGCCACTCTCGAACACGGCGGCCTGGACCTCGATGCCTCACTCGCCCTCTGGGAACGTGGCGAGGCACTCGCCGCACGCTGCGAAGAACATCTGGCGGGCGCCCGCGACCGGATCGAGTCCGCCCTGGCCGAGAGCGACGCCGACGACGACGACTGAAGCACGCCGACCGGCGGCTCAGGCGCCATTCGGTAGCGGTTGCTGCGCCAGCACGGCCGTGGCGATCTCGGTCATGTCCTCATCGGGGCCGCGGGACAGGACGGCGATCCGCACATCACCGAGGTCGGTGATCCAGAATTTCTTGTCGTCCGGTGTCGAGTACGTGACCCATTCCTTCCCACCGATCTGTCGGGTACCGGTTCCCAGTGCCTCGCCGCCGCCGAGATGGACGACCAGATCCTCCTCGGAGGCATCGGTCTGGCTGAGTTGGACGTACGCGCCGACGTCAGAGATCCAGCCCACATTGCTGACGCGGGTACCCCCGACCGCCTGCGTCGATCCCGAATTCGGCTTCCAACCCTGCGGCGTTGCCGGCTCGCGGATCGGGAACGGCAGATCACGGGCGTCGGCCTTCAGGGCGGCCGACACGTCGAAACCCGGCGTCTTGTCGTCGGAAGCCTGACCCGACAGCCCGACCGAGCAATTGCCCGATGCGATCGCGACGATCGCGCAGATGATCAGCAGTGGGATCAACGACCAGATCATGTCCTTGCTGCTGTGCAGGATGCGGGGTTTGGCGGCCATGCCATGAGTATCCCAAGGTCCGCCGCGTGCACCGACGGCGCCCATCCGACCCGCGGACGCCAGGGCCTGTTCATCGTGCGTCCCAGCCTGTTGAGTGGTGCCATGGGACGCCTCAGACGCTCGGTACCCGCACTGTGCATCGTGATGCTTCTCGTCGTCGGGTTGTCCGGATGCGGCAGCGAACGGTCGACGGGTATCGAGGGCATCCGCGACTCCGGAGTCCTGCGGGTGGGCACGGAGGGCACGTATGCGCCGTTCAGCTACCACGACCCGACGACCGGTCGGCTCGCCGGTTACGACGTCGACGTCGCCAACGCGGTCGCCGAGAAACTGGGGGTGCGCGCCGAGTTCGTGGAGACGCCGTGGGATTCGATCTTCGCCGCGTTGGGCGCAGATCGTTTCGACGTGGTGGCCAACCAGGTCACCATCACGCCGGAGAGACAAGCGAAATACGACCTGTCCGAACCGTATTCGATCGGCGAAGGCGTCATCGTGACCCGCGCCGACGACTCCTCGATCCGCTCGCTCGCCGATCTGAACGGCAAGGTCACCGCGCAGTCCTCGACCAGCAACTGGGCCCAGGTCGCTCGCGACGCGGGAGCCCGGGTCGAGACCGTCGAGGGATTCACGCAGGCGATCAAGTTGCTGAACCAGGACCGCATCCAGGCGACCGTGAACGACAGCATCGCCGTGTACGCGTACCTGGCGGAAACCGGGGACACCAGCGTCAAGATCTCCGCGAAGACCGGCGACACCAGCGAGCAGGCGTTCGCCGCGCGCAAGGACAGCCGGATCGTCGGCGAGATCGACAAGGCGCTCGATGAGCTCAAGGCCGACGGCACTCTCACACAGATCTCGCAGAAGTACTTGAAGGCAGACGCGAGTGGCGCCCGGCCCGCCGCCTCGGGCGACGAGGCCGCCTCCCGCAGCACGTGGCAGCTGATCGCCGACAACTTGTGGCCGATGGCGAGGGCCACCATCACCATGACCATCCCCTCGCCGCGATCAGCTTCGTGATCGGCCTGGTGATTGCGCTTGCGGTCGCCCTTGCACGGCTCTCCACCAAACGCGCGATCTCATGGGTCGCGCGCGCCTACATCTCGGTGATCCGCGGAACGCCGCTGCTCGTGCAGTTGTTCATCATCTTCTATGCCCTGCCCGAACTCGGGGTGAGCGTGCCTCCCTTCCCCGCCGCGGTGGTCGCGTTCTCGCTCAACGTGGGTGGTTACGCGGCCGAGATCATCCGCAGCGCGATCCTGTCGGTACCGAAGGGGCAGACCGAGGCCGCGCAGACCATCGGGATGGATTATGTGACCACTCTGCGTCGCATCGTGTTACCCCAGGCCGCGCGCAATGCCGTGCCCGGTCTGTCGAACACGTTGATCTCGCTGGTGAAGGACACCTCGCTGGCCTCGACCATCCTGGTGACCGAATTGCTCCGGGTCGCCCAGATCGCCGCCGCGCCGACCTTCGAGTTCTTCGCTCTCTACACCACGGCGGCGGTCTTCTACTGGATCGTCTGCGTCGTACTGTCCGGTTTGCAGGGCCGGCTCGAGAATCGTCTGGGAAGGTTCGTGACGACATGACCGACAACCCGATCGTCCCCACGCCGAGCGCCGGCGACACGGTGATCGACGTCGATGGCCTCCGGAAATCGTTCGGCGACAACGAGGTGCTCAAAGGTGTCGACTTCACCGTTCCGGCCGGGAGTGTGACGGTGATCCTCGGCCCGTCGGGCTCCGGCAAGACCACCATCCTCCGGTCTCTCAATGCGCTCGACCTGCCGGATTCCGGCGTCATCCGGGTTGCGGACGCCACCATCGACTTCGCCGGCACATACGGCAAGGCCGACATCGCCCGGTATCGCCGCCAGAGCGCGATGGTCTTCCAGAATCACAACCTCTTCCCGCACAAGACCGTGCTGGAGAATGTCATCGAGGGGCCGGTCATCGTGCAGAAGCGTCCGCGCGCCGAGGCGGTCGCCGATGCCGAACGGCTCCTCGCCGATGTCGGTCTCACCGGCAAGCGCGACGACCACCCCGATCAGCTCTCGGGTGGACAGCAACAACGCGTCGGCATCGTCCGTGCTCTTGCGCTGCAACCCAAGGTCATGCTCTTCGACGAACCGACGTCAGCACTCGACCCCGAACTCGTCGGCGACGTCCTCAAGGTCCTCCAGGATCTCGCGGCTCAGGGGTGGACGATGGTGGTGGTCACCCATGAGATCCGGTTCGCCCGTCAGGTCGCCGATCAGGTGATATTCGTCGACGACGGCGAGGTGCGTGAAAGGGGAACCGCCGAGCAAGTGATCGATGCGCCGGCCCAGGACCGGACCCGGCAGTTTCTGCGCCGACTACTCGAACCCCTCTGACCCGGCTGACCAAACGCTCGGTATGACATGCAAGGATGAGAGCCACCTGCCGCATTGTCATCGCTGCCACGCCGAGGAGTCAGACATGTCCCCGTCCCCACAGGCCCCCGATCGCAACCTGGCCATGGAGTTGGTCCGAGTCACGGAGGCGGCGGCGCTCGCCGCCGGACGCTGGGTCGGTCGCGGCGAGAAGAAGAAGGGCGACGGCGCCGCCGTCGACGCGATGCGTGAACTCCTGTCGACCGTGTCGATGCGTGGGGTCGTGGTGATCGGCGAGGGCGAGAAGGACGAGGCGCCGATGCTGTTCAACGGCGAAGAGGTGGGTGACGGCGACGGACCGGCCTGCGACGTGGCGGTCGACCCCATCGACGGCACGACGTTGATGGCCGAGGGCCGCCCCAACTCCATCGCCGTCATCGCGGTCAGTGAGCGCGGCACCATGTACGACCCGTCCGCGGTCTTCTACATGGACAAGATCGCGGTCGGCCCGGAGGCCAAGGGCGCCATCAACATCGACGAGTCCGTCAGCTGGAACATCAACTCGGTCGCCAAGGCCAAGGGCATCGACGTCGCAGACCTCACCGTCATCGTCCTCGACCGTCCGCGTCACGCCGACCTGATCGGTGAGATCCGCCAGGCAGGCGCCAAGATCCGGCTCATCTCCGACGGCGACGTCGCCGGTGCCGTGGCCGCGGCCGACGACTACTCCACCGTCGACATGCTGATGGGCGTCGGCGGCACCCCCGAGGGCATCATCACCGCCGTCGCGATGAAGTGCATGGGCGGAGAGATCCAGGGCAAACTCTGGCCGCGCAACGACGAGGAACGGCAGAAGGCCATCGACGCAGGCCACGATCTGGACCGCGTGCTCACCAACGACGTCCTGGTCCGCGGCGAGAACTCCTTCTTCTGCGCGACGGGGGTGACCAACGGGGACATGCTCCGCGGCGTCACCTACCGGCCCAACGGCGCCACCACGCGTTCGCTGGTGATGCGTTCCAAGTCGGGCACCATCCGCCGTATCGAGTCGGTCCACCAGCCGTCCAAGCTGCGCGAGTACGCCCGACTCGATCTCTGAGCGAGATCCTCAGGACTTGCGAGAGCCTCTGCCGCACACCGTTTCCCGAGAACACACGAGGATGGTTGTCTTCACATGACCGAACAGCAGTACCGCATCGAGCACGACACCATGGGCGAGGTCCAGGTCCCGATCGACGCGCTCTGGCGCGCACAGACCCAGCGGGCCGTGGAGAACTTCCCGATCAGTCATCGTCCACTCGAACGCACTCAGATCCGGGCGATGGGCCTGCTCAAGGCCGCGTGCGCCCAGGTCAACAAGGACCTCGGTCTGCTCGACGCGGAGAAGGCCGACGCCATCGTCGCCGCCGCCAAGGAGATCGCCGACGGTCGTCATGACGATCAGTTCCCCATCGACGTCTTCCAGACCGGGTCGGGCACCAGTTCGAACATGAACGCCAACGAGGTCATCGCCTCGATTGCGAAGGCAGCCGGCGTCGAGATCCACCCCAACGACCACGTCAACATGTCGCAGTCGTCGAATGACACCTTCCCCACCGCGACGCACGTGGCCGCCACCGAGGCCGCCGTCACAGACCTCGTCCCGGCACTCGACCATCTGCGGCTCGCGTTGCTGGACAAGGCGACCCAGTGGCGCGACGTGGTCAAGAGCGGGCGCACCCACCTCATGGACGCCGTCCCGGTGACCCTGGGTCAGGAGTTCAACGGCTACGCACGTCAGATCGAAGCAGGCATCGAGCGCGTCACCGCGACCCTGCCCCGCGTCGGTGAGCTGCCGATCGGCGGTACCGCAGTCGGCACCGGACTGAACGCGCCCGACGGTTTCGGTACCAAGGTCGTCGCGGAGCTCCGTTCGCTGACCGATGTCGATGCGCTCTCGCTGGCGAAGGACAACTTCGAGGCGCAGGCCGCACGCGACGGACTCGTCGAACTGTCCGGCCAGCTGAAGACCATCGCGGTCTCTCTCACGAAGATCGCCAACGACATCCGCTGGATGGGATCGGGCCCGCTGACCGGCCTCGGCGAGATCCACCTTCCCGACCTGCAGCCCGGATCGTCGATCATGCCCGGAAAGGTCAATCCGGTTCTGCCCGAGGCCGTCACACAGGTCGCGGCGCAGGTCATCGGCAACGACGCCGCCGTCACCTGGGGTGGCGGCAACGGCGCGTTCGAGCTGAACGTCTACATCCCGATGATGGCACGCAACGTGCTCGAGTCACTGAAGCTGCTGGCCAACGTGTCGCGTCTGTTCGCGGACCGCTGCATCGTCGGCCTCGACGCCGACGAGGAACGGCTGCGCACCCTCGCCGAGAGTTCGCCGTCCATCGTGACCCCGTTGAACAGCGCGATCGGCTACGAGGAGGCCGCCGCGGTCGCCAAGCAGGCCCTCAAGGAGGGCAAGACGATCCGCCAGACGGTGATCGATCGCGGCCTGATCGGCGAAAAGCTCTCCGAGGCCGAGCTCGACAAGCGTCTCGACGTGCTCAAGATGGCAAACCTCGACCGCGAGCGCTGAGCCACCGCCCTGATCGGGCGGCCCTCAACGTCTGTCGGCGCGGAATTCCGTCGATCGCTCAGCGGATGGATCGCATACGTCGACGCGCTGCGAAGTCCGAACGGCGGGGCGTAGCTTCGTCATCATGACGACTCAGCTCCGCCCGTTCCCGGACGACTGGCAGACCGCGCTTGTTCTGGTCGCCCATCCTGACGACCCCGAGTACGGGATGGCGGCCGCGGTCGCCCGATGGACATCGGAGGGCCGACACATCGTATATGCGCTCGCGTCCAGCGGAGAAGCCGGCATCGCGGGCATGGACCCTGCGGAGGCGGGGCCGGCGCGTGAGCTGGAGCAGCGGACCTCCGCGTCGATCGTCGGTGTCGACGAAGTGGAGTTCTGGGGATTTCCCGACAGCTCGATCCGCAACACGCCAGAACTGCGAACCCGCATCCGGGAGACCATCACGAGGGTCGCGCCCGACCTGATCTTGTCACTGTACGGTGGTCCGGAATGGGCGCCGGGACAACCCAACCAGGCTGATCACATGGAATTCGCGGCTGCCGTCATCGAGACCTACGACGCCCTCGATCCCATGACGCGCCCGCGGCGCCTCTTCGAGAACGGCCCACGCGCGACCCACGCGATCGATGTCACCGATCAGATCGATATCGCCGTGAATTCGCTTGCCGCGCATGAGAAATATCTCTCGGTCCTCGATCCGGCCACGCCCGTCGAGGAGCAGGCACGTCGCCAGATCGACATGGTGACGGCTCGAGGCGACGACGTCGCCGATGTCCGCGCAGCGCGCTTCGAACTGAAGCGAGGGCCGGAGTGAGAACACCACCGGCCCCCGCTTCAGGAACGAAGAGTCAACTGCCGGTGGTGGTCCCGAGCAGGGATGGCACCAGGGCCGCCAGCTGACCGAGCAGCTGTGTCAGCGTATCGCCACCCGGCAGCGCCGGGGAATCCGATTTCGGCGCAGTAGAGTTCGGTGCAGTCGAGTTCGGAGTCGTCGAATTCGGGCTGGTCGAGTTGGGGACGGTCGAATTCGACGCGGGCCCACCCTGATTCACCCCGATGGCGATCTTGGGATGCTTCGCGAGATCGAGCCACACCAGGACCTTGCGCATGATCTCCTTGTCGATCGCCACGCAGCCCATGGTCGGCTGGTTGTTGGTGACATGGAGGAACATCGCCGAAGCCTTACCCGGCGTGCGCTGCGGATTGTGTGCGATGTTGACCGCGTAATCGTAAACGGGTCCGGCATCGTAGAGGTTCTCACTGTCGCCACCGGGACTCTTGGCCTGCCGCACCATCGTGTTGTAGGTGGGCGACTTCATGTTCGAATCCCACCAGTCCTGCCGGTCCACCTTCTTGTACGGCATCTTGGTGCCGGGGTTGGGCTGTCGCCCGAAGGCCTGATCAAGCGCGAATGTGCCCTCGGGAGTGCGATGAACGTTGTCTTTCGGCTCACCCATGCCGAGGGAGCCCAGAAATGCCTTGGTCGGACCGAGAGTGGGTTTCCAGGACTGGTCTGCGCCCCGCTCGAAGCCGGTCAGCGTAGCCGTTGTGTCATTCGCCTTCGGAGCGGTGACCACGATCATCTGACGCGTCTCGGCCTCGGCGCTGCTGCCACCGAGGTTGCCGGCGAGGTTGTTCAGCAGGGTGTCGAGCAACGGGATACCAGTTTCAGGGATCACCGGAGAGACCGGTGCGGACGACTTCGGTGGCGTTGACGGGGTCGTCGGGGTCGTGGTGCCCGGCGCGGCCAGGGCCGTGCCGGCGCCACCGGCGACGGCAGCCAAAACCGCGATCGCCAGTAGTCCCAATAACCTCATTCGCCTCATCAGTAACTTCAGCACCACATCAGTGTGCCAGTGCGCAAGTAGGCGTGAGTCACGTGATGGTCACAGACTGATACAGATCGAATCACCGGACGGCGCCGGCGGACACGAGCCCACCGAGCGAGTCCTGGCCATTCCCACTAGAGTTCGTCGCAGGTCGGGGACCTACGTCCCCCTTGCGAGAAAGGGTTACACATGTTCGAAAGCCTCATCACCCTGTGGTCCACGCTGGCCGAGCTCATCGCCGCGGGTATCCCGCTCGGGTCTTCCTAGCGCTCACCAATGAGAACGCTGCCACTCCGGTCTTCACCGGCGTGGCAGCGTTCTTGTCAGTCGTCCTCGTCCGTCACACCCCGGGTGCGAACTCCTCCAGCATGTCGGTCACCAGCGCCGCGATGGGCGAACGTTCGCTACGTGTCAGCGTCACGTGTGCGAACAAGGGGTGGCCCTTCAGCTTCTCGATGACCGCCGCGACGCCGTCATGCCGACCGACCCTCAGATTGTCGCGCTGCGCGACGTCGTGGGTGAGCACCACACGGCTGCCCGCACCCAACCGGGACAGCACGGTCAGTAGGACATTGCGCTCCAGCGACTGCGCCTCGTCGACGATCACAAATGAATCGTGCAACGAACGCCCCCGGATGTGGGTGAGGGGCAGGACCTCGAGCATGCCGCGGCTCAGCACCTCCTCGATCACTTCGGGAGACGCCAGTCCCTCCAGCGTGTCGAAGACCGCCTGCGCCCACGGGCCCATCTTCTCGGACTCGCTGCCCGGAAGGTAGCCGAGTTGCTGGCCACCGACTGCGTAGAGCGGCCGGAACACCACGACCTTGCGCTGTGTGCGCCGCTCCAGCACCGCTTCGAGGCCCGCGCACAGCGCCAGTGCAGATTTGCCGGTGCCCGCCTTTCCGCCCAGCGAGATGATGCCGACGCTGTCGTCGAGCAGAAGGTCGAGTGCGACGCGCTGTTCGGCGGACCGACCGTGCAGACCGAAGGCCTCCCGATCGCCACGCACCAATTGCACCCGTTTGTCCGCGTTGACCCGGCCGAGCGCGCTCGACCCGTTGCCGAGGATTCGAATTCCCGTGTGGCACGGAAGTTCTCGCGCTTCGTCGAGGTCGACGACGCCCTCCGAGTACAGGGTGTCGACCGCCGCGGTGTCCACATCGAGCTCGGTCATCCCCGACCAGCCGGAGACCACGACGTCCTGGGCATGGTATTCGTCGGCCGCCAGACCGACGGCGCCCGCTTTGACGCGCAGCGGAGTGTCTTTCGACACCAGGGTGACATCCTTGCCCTCCGCGCGAAGATTCAACGCGCAGGCCAAGATTCGGGAATCGTTGGTCTCGGTGCGGAAACCGGCGGGCAGCACGGCCGGATCGGTGTGGTTGAGCTCCACCTGTAGGGTGCCGCCCTCGTCCCCGATCGGCAACGGGACGTCGAGGCGGCCGTGCTCGAGACGGAGGTCGTCGAGCATCCGCAACGATTCCCGCGCGAACCAACCGAGCTCGTGATGGTGGCGTTTGCCCTCGAGCTCTCCGATGACGACCAGCGGCAGGACCACATGGTGTTCGGCGAAGCGAATGACCGCCCAGGGATCGGACAGCAGCACGGAGGTGTCGAGGACGTAGGTGCGAGTGGTCACGTAGGACTCCTACGTTTGTGCGGCGCCCGCACAAACCAGTTGCGACGACCGGCTGGTTCTTACCCGTCTCGGCTGGTCAGCCGAGGTGGACGAGGACCGGGGCCGGCCCCCTCGCGTTGCTGGTGCACACCACGAATCGAACCTCCCGGACGAACCGCTTCCCCGCGGCCCGTCACTCGTCAACGTACGCCGACACGCCCCTTTCGGCGCGTCCGAAAGGGGCGTGTCGGCGTGAATTGTGCGTTAACCGCGGATTGCCCGGAGCCACCCAGGGGCGGCCGGTGAGACCTGCGAACGGGCTCGTCAGCCCGCGAGGCCGGCCTTCGCGAGAATGCGCTGGCGCGCGGCCTCGGCGTCGTCACTCAACTCGTGGAGGTTGGCCAGCTTGAGCTGGTCGACCAGCGTCGCGGCAATCGCCGCGCGGGTGCTGTCGTCCTCGTAACCCGCGATCAGGGCGCGCTCGGCGTCGAAGTCGACCACGTCGGACCCGATCGGCGCCACGTCGGTCAGCGCCCGATCCAGCGCTCGGACGGTGCCTTCCTGGTCTGCGACGAGTCCGGCGTTCAGAAATGCGGCGAACGTCTTGGCCTGCAGGGCGTCGTCTCCGGCGATCTTTGCGAGGATCTGCTTGAAGACGTCGTCGGTGGTCGCGGCCGACAACTTCTCGATGAATGCGACGCACTGGTTCTCGTGCACTGCCATCAGGGCGAGCACGTCGAGCGGGCCCAGACCCTGCACGTCTTCGGTGTGCTGACGGTAGCCCGCGGTGACGTGGACGCGGCGACGCTCCTCGGCGTCGACCGGATCGATCGCGCGGGTCACCACCAGGTAGTCGCGCAGCACGATGGCGTGGCGGTTGTCCTCGGCCGTCCAGACACCGACCAACTGGCGCCAGTCGGAGAACGCCGGGAAGTGGATTGCGATCACGCGGTGGTACGACGGCAGGTTGTCCTTGGTGAGCAGCAGCGCCAGTACCGCCGCCCGCGCCTCCTCCGACAATGACGCCTGCGACGAGTCCCAGTCCTCACCCCCGAGGAAAGCGAAGTTGCGTCCCGATTCCCACGGCACCCAGTCATGCGGATTCCATGGGTTTGCCGCCGCCTGGTGTTCTTCGGCGATCTCGGGCAGCGCCTTTTCCAGCGCGATGATCAGCTCGTCCTCGGTCAATGCGTTCATCGTCAGACAGGATATGCACACACGGTGCGGGAGGCCAATCCCGTCTGTCGCCGAGCGTCGGGCAGAGCCCGGTCAGACGCGACTCATCAGTCCCCACTCCTCGAGCCCGTCGTAGAGCGGGAAGTCGAGGGCGAGACGTGAGACGCGGCCACGCAATGCCGAGACATCGGCGTCCTGGCCGGCCGCGAGCGCGGTGCCGATGATGTCGGCGACCTCGGTGAACTGCTCGTCACCGAAGCCGCGGGTCGCGAGCGCGGGCGTACCGATCCGCAGCCCCGAGGTGACCATCGGCGGTCGCGGATCGAAAGGCACCGCATTGCGGTTGACGGTGATCCCGATCTGATGCAACAGGTCCTCCGCCTGCTGGCCGTCGAGTTGGCTGTTTCGGAGGTCCACCAGCACGAGGTGGACGTCGGTGCCCCCGGTCAGCACCGAGACGCCCGCCTTCTCCACGTCGGACCCGGTGAGTCGTTCGGCCAGGATCTTCGCACCCGAGAGCGTGCGGCGCTGACGCTCGGCGAACTCCTCGGTACCCGCGATCTTCAGTGCAACGGCCTTGCCCGCGATCGCGTGCATGAGCGGTCCGCCCTGCTGGCCCGGGAACACGGCCGAGTTCAGCTTCTTGGCCCAGTCCTGCTTTGCCAGGATCAGGCCCGACCGCGGGCCGCCCAGGGTCTTGTGGATGGTCGACGACACGACGTCGGAGTGCGGCACCGGCGACGGGTGCAGGCCTGCGGCGACCAGCCCGGCGAAGTGGGCCATGTCGGTCCACAGGTAGGCGCCCACCTCGTCGGCGATCGACCGGAACGCCTCGAAGTCGAGGGTCCGCGGGTACGCGGACCATCCGGCGCAGATCACCGTGGGTCGGACGTCCTGCGCGATCTTGCGCACCTCGTCCATGTCGATCCGGAAGTCCTCTTTGCTGACGCCGTAGAAATGGTTCTCATAGAGCTTGCCGGAGAAGTTCAACCGCATCCCGTGGGTCAGATGACCACCGTGTGCGAGGTCGAGTCCCAGCAGCTTCTCACCCGGGTTCATCAGCGCCATCAGCACCGCGGCGTTCGCCTGCGCGCCCGAATGCGGCTGCACGTTCGCGAAGTCGGCACCGAACAGTTCCTTGGCGCGGTCGCGCGCGATGTCCTCGACGACGTCGACGTATTCGCACCCGCCATAGTAGCGGCGGCCGGGGTAGCCCTCCGCGTACTTGTTGGTGAGCACGCTTCCCTGCGCCTGCAGTACCGCGCGCGGGACGAAGTTCTCCGAAGCGATCATCTCGAGCGTGTCGCGCTGGCGGCTCAGCTCGCCGTTCATCGCAGCGGCAACGTCCGGGTCGAGTTCGGCCAGGGACATCGAATTCAGGCTCATGGTGGTCAAGTCTATGGGCCCGGCGCTCAGATCCCGAGTTCGGCTCTCAGCTGCGACGGTGTGAGCGGTTCGTCGAGCAGTCGTCCGAAGCGGGCCGGCCGCTGGTGGGCGGGCACCGCGTCGAGCCACGCGTCCAGCAGCCGGTACCCCTCCACATAGGTGGAGATGTAGGCCCGCCACAGCGGCGAGGTGAGAAAGCGCAGCATCTGACGGGCCCGCTCGGGCGGCGCGAGGAGCCATCGCTGGAGGAAATCGGCGACCGCATCCTCATCCGCACGGCGGTCGTGCAGGAGCAGAGCCGCGTCCTGGCGCACACCGAGCAGTCCGCTCGACGCGCGTGACATCCGCTGGGCACGTTCACCGTCGAAGCGCAAGCCGAGGTCCGCGTAGATCTCCTGGGCCCAGAGTCCCCAGTCCGGTCCGATCGCGGCAACCAGTGCGTGGTCGGCGAGACCCTCGGCCATCAGGCACTGCGGAGTGTTCACCAGGAAGATCGTCTGCTCGTCCTGTCCGCCGCCGACCAGGATCTCCTCCTTGCGGCAGTGCTCGGTGTGATGTCCGGGGTAGGCCTCGTGCGCGATCAGATGCGGAAGGGACGACATGTACTGCGTGAGATCGACATTGATCGCCACACGCGAGCGGTAGTCGCCGAGGTAGTAGTTGAAGCCCGACCACGGTTTGTCGGTCACCACGTCGAACTCGACGATCTCGCTGTCGGGCAGCGGGAACGTCGACCGCACACGCTCCCGCAGGGCGCCGCTGAAGGCGCGGACGCAATCGTCGACCCGGTCGGCCGGGATCTCGTCGGACCGACGGTGTGCCGCATACGCGTCGGCGAGGGTGACTCCCGATGCGCCGGGCACGTCGAGTTCGGCCGCCATCGCCGCATGGGCTTCGCGGTAGGTCTGCGGATCACCCATGGTGATGTCGACATCGAAGTACGCACGGACCTCGTCGACGAAACCGATCTCCTCGCCGGCGAACTTCCGCGCCGAGCATTCGAGTGCGGACAGGTGTGCGCCGATGAAGTCCGCCCGAGAAGATGGCAGATCTCCCGGCAGCTCACGGCGTAGGCCGCGGGCCCGGTCCGCGAGTGCCGACGGCTCCGGGGCCGGACCGTTCACCACGTCGGCACGCAGCGCCGGGTCACCGGTGAAAGCATCGACGAAGCCGTCCTCGAGCCGGTCGAAGGCCAGGCCCAACCGCAGATACTCGGTGACCGGTGACGGCGGGCCAGAGGGTTGCGAGGCGGTTGTCGAGGTCATGAACGGAGGCTACCGATCGGCGTGAATACGTGCGCCCTAAGCTGTAGGACCATGGCACGCGACACGACCGGGCGCGATCCCAGTCTGTATCTGGAGCTCGACCGTCGACAGTGGCGTGAACTGCGCGAATCGATGCCGCTGGTCCTCAACGACAACGAACTCCAGCAGCTCGTGGGACTCGGCGAACAGGTCGACCTCGACGAGGTCGCCGATGTCTACCTGCCGCTGTCGCGCCTGATCCATCTGCAGATCGCGGCACGGCAGCGACTCTTCGCGGCGACGTCGACCTTCCTCGGTGAACGCCAGACCAACCGCCAGGTGCCGTTCGTCATCGGGATCGCCGGCAGCGTGGCGGTCGGCAAGTCGACCACGGCGCGCGTCCTCGCGGCGCTCCTCGCACGCTGGGAGTCGCATCCCAAGGTCGATCTGGTGACCACGGACGGGTTCCTGCTGCCGACCGCGGAACTGGAACGCCGAGGGATCATGCACCGCAAAGGTTTCCCCGAGTCCTACGACCGTCGCTCACTGCTCAGGTTTGTCACCGAGGTCAAGTCGGGCGCCCGCGAGGTGACCGCCCCGGTCTACTCCCACATCGCCTACGACATCGTCCCGGACGTGAAACACTATGTCCGCCAACCGGACATCCTCATCCTCGAGGGCCTCAACGTATTGCAGACCGGCCCGACGCTGATGGTCTCGGACCTCTTCGACTTCTCGATCTACGTGGACGCGAAGACAGCCGACATCGAGCAGTGGTACGTCTCGCGATTCCTGCAGATGCGAACCACGTCGTTCGCCGACCCCGAATCACACTTCCACTACTACTCGTCGCTGACCGACGAGCAGGCCACGATCGCCGCCCGGGACCTCTGGACATCGATCAACCGACCCAATCTGATCGAGAACATCCTGCCCACCAGACCCCGGGCAACCCTCGTGCTCCGCAAGGACGCCGATCACTCGATCAATCGGGTTCGTTTGCGCAAGTTGTAGTCTCACCTCATCTGACGCTCGTCGAGACCCGCCGGATACCTCCCCGCCACCGCGATCCTGTTCCAGGCGTTGATCATCACGATCGAGGCCACCACCTGGCCGAGCTCGAAGTCGTCGAAAACGGCCTGCGCGCCGTCGAACACCGCATCCGGGACACCCTGCTCACCGAGCCGGGTCACCGCCTCGGTCAGTGCCAGCGCCGCCCGCTCGCGCGCCGAGAACAGGTGCGGCGCCTCGGCCCACGCCGACACCATCCCGAGCGTGATCGGTTCCATCCCCGCCGAGAGCGCGTCGGAGAGGTGCATGTGCAGGCAGTAGGCGCACCCGTTGAGCTGCGATGCTCGAATCCTGATGAGTTCGGCGAGAGTCGTCTCCAGCCCTTCCGATGAGGCTCGTTGAAGAGCCACGAGCGCCTTGTAGGCACCGGGATTGTTGCCCGGCAACCACATCCGACGGGTGTCGGGCACATTGTCTGGCAGGGTCGTCATGCCGGGTACTCCTTGTCCAGCCATTGGTCCACGGTGGTGTGCACCACCACGGTCGGATCGTCGGGCACCAACGCACCGTTGCGGACCGCCGCTCCACCGAAGTTGATGCCGAACACCCATCTCGGGGATCCGGTCCGGTGCGCGATGGCCTTGCCGACCTCAGCGAGGTCGCAGACCGCCGGACCCGCGACCTCGACGTCGCCGGACACGGGCGCGGTGACCACGTCGGCCAGCGCAGCTGCGGCGTCCGCCGACGGCAGCGGGCGGCAACGCATGTGCGGCACCGCAGCCACCGGGCCGAGGTGCAGGGTGTCCATCATCTGGCGGGCCAGTTCGTAGAATTGTGCCGACCGCACCACCGTCAACCGTTCCGGGCCCAACGCGTCGCGATAGACCTTCTCTTGAGCGGCCTTGCCCTGGTAATAGCCGAACTTCGCATTGACGGTGGGGTCCGCGGCGTTGATGATCGACAGACAGATGACGCGGCCGACGCCCGCCTCGACGGCAGCCGCGGCGACGTTGGCGGCAACCGTACCGAAGAAGTCGATCGCCTTCTGCGCCTTGGTGGTGACGATGTTCATGCAGTCGACCACCGCGTCGGCGCCGGTGAAGCTCTCCGCCAGTCCGGTGCCGGCGTAGGCGTCGACACCGCTGGACCGTTGTGCCGCGATCACCTCGACACCGCGTTCCCGGAGCCGTTCGCTCAGCGCCCTGCCGATCTCGCCCGTTGCGCCCAATACGACCACTCTCATGTGCTCTGCCCTCTCCATCCGTCGAACTCTCGTGGGTGCCGCTGTCCAGGGTAGGAGAAGATTGCATCACAAAACTGGTTCAATTGTGTCGTGGATATGCAGGCCAATTCGGACCCCTGGACGCAGGTCGCGCAGCGGCTCGGCACCGACCTGTTCCTCGAGCTGCAACCCGATCCCACGGCGAGCCCGCGCGGTCGTGGGGCGCGCAGGCGACGTTCCCTCGCCACCGCCCTGCGTTCGGCCATCGACGACGGACGTCTCCCCGCGGGCACCCGGCTCCCGCCCTACCGCTCACTGGCCGCCGACGTCGGATTGGCACGCGGGACCGTTGCCGCCGTCTACCAGGAGCTGATCGCCGAAGGCCGGTTGGTGGCCCGGCAGGGGTCGGGCACCCGGGTCTCCGACACCACCCATCGGCCGGGATCGTTGCACGCCGCCACCGCGCCTGCCGTCCACCTGCCCGCCCCACAACACGACTTCGGACTCGGGCAACCGAGCTCGGCCCTGTTTCCGCGCGCGGATTGGATCGCCTCCACCCGTCGGGCCATCACCGCAGCCCCGACAACGCTTTCGGTCCCGGTCACCCACAGGGCAGCGCGCCGCTGCGCCGATCCTTGGCCGCCTACCTGGCGCGGGCCCGTGGTGTACGTGTCGACCCGGATCAGGTCGTACTGACCACGTCGGTCATGCATGCCCTGGAGTTGCTGTCCCGCACTGTCTTCGGCGACGTCGTCGCGGTGGAGGAGCACGGTCTCCCGTTCCATCGGCAGGTCATCGAGCGCGGCGGCACGGCGACGACGCCGATCTCGATCGACGCCGGCGGCGCAATGGTCGGTGGTCTGCCCCAGCATGCCTCGGCGGTGCTTCTCACGCCGAGCCATCAGTTCCCGACCGGTGTCCCGCTGTCGCCGCCCCGGCGATCCGACGTGGTCGACTGGGCACGGGCCGGTGGGAGGCTGATCGTGGAGGACGACTACGACGGCGAACTCCGATACGACCGGGAGCCGATCGGCGCCCTCCAGTCGCTCGGCCCCGACGTGGTGATCTATACCGGCTCGGTCAGCAAGAGCCTCTCCCCTGCCGTGCGCGTCGCCTGGCTGGTCCTGCCGCCGCACCTGGTCGAGACGGTGGTGTGGTCCAAAGGCATTCGCGAACCCGACGCCAGCGTGGTGGACCAACTCATCCTCGCCGACCTGATCGATTCGGGCGCCTACGACCGCCATATCCGGCGCAGCAGGCAGCACTATCGGCGACGTCGCGATCGCCTGACACAGCGCCTCGCCGACGCCGGGCTCGAACTACCCGGGATCGCCGCCGGGCTGCACGCGGTGATCCCCGTCCCCGCCGAGATCGAACCGATCATCGTCGACGCCGCCGCGCGACGGGGATTCGCACTGGCGTCACTGTCGATGTTCCGTCACCCGGCCGCGCCGGGCGAGGACCCCGGCAGATCCCGCACCGGTGGCATCGTCGTCGGCTTCGGCACTCCGGCGGCATCCACTTTCGCGACCGATGTCGATGCGCTCATCACCTTGATCACCGACCATCTGGTCACATCGGATCACTTGCCGAAGCGGCGGCTGCGTGCCGAATAGTCACGCAAAGCGCGCAAGAAGTCCACGCGCCGGAACTCCGGCCAGTATGCATCGGTGAACCAGATCTCGGAGTACGCGCTCTGCCACAGCAAGAACCCGGACAGACGCTGTTCGCCGGAGGTCCGGATCACCAGATCCGGATCCGGCTGTCCGCGCGTGTAGAGATTGCGATCGATGGCCTCCACGGTGACCGCACCGACCATCTGTTCCGGATCATCGCCCGCTGCGAGGCTCTCGCGCAACAGCGACTGCACCGCATCGACGATCTCCTGCCGTCCCCCGTAGCCGACCGCGACATTGACGTTCATCCCGTCGCGCTCGTGTGTCCGGTCCGACGCCGACTGCAGCCGCGCAGCCACCTCATCCGGGAGTTGCGCCAGCGAGCCGACGATGCGGACACGCCAATCCCCCTCCGGTCCGGAGATCTCCTCGACGATGTCGGGCACGATCTCCATCAAGGCGTCGAGTTCGTCGGAGGCGCGCTGCAGATTCTCGGTGGAGAGCAGATAGATCGTCACCGTCGAGATCCCCAGCTCGGCACACCAGGACAGCATCTCCGCGATCCGCTGCGCTCCCACACGGTGGCCGTGGCTCACATCTTCGAAACCGGCATCGCGAGCCCATCGCCGATTGCCGTCGCAGATGATGGCGACGTGACGCGGTAGCCGCGAGGTGTCCATGAGTTGGACCAGCCGGCGCTCGTAGACGCTCAGCATCGGTCGCCGGAGCCGATCGGGAAGTAGTTTCATCGCTGCCTGATCCTAACGGCTCGAAAGTTACCGTACCGTAGGTTGCGTGAGCTCCCTGACGGACGACCCCATCGCGGCCATCAAACCCCGCCTGCGTGGTGTCATCCATCAATACTCCGCGTGGGTGGCCGTATGCGCCGGACTCGCGGTGGTGATCGGGGCGGGGGTGCTGCGTGGGCCGGGCGCGGCGATCGCGTGTGCGATCTATGCGATCACGGTCGTCGGTGTGTTCACCGTGAGCGCGAGTTACCACCGCATCCCGTGGAAGACACCGCGCGCGCAGGTCCGGATGAAACGCGCCGACCATTCGATGATCTTCGTGTTCATCGCCGGGACGTATACCCCTTTCTGCGCGCTGGCCCTGCCCGCGGAGGTCCGGTGGTGGGTACTCGGCGTCGTCTGGGTGGGCGCGATCGCCGGCGTCGCCCTCAAACTCGTGTGGCCTGCGGCGCCACGCTGGCTGGGCGTGGCGCTCTACATCCTCCTCGGCTGGGTGATCGTCGCCGTCGCCCCAGCCCTGATCAGTCACGTCGGCTGGATGGTCATCGTGCTGCTCGCCGTGGGCGGCGTGTTCTACACCGTCGGCGGCATCCTGTACGCGGCCCGATGGCCGAATCCGTGGCCGGCGACGTTCGGCCACCACGAGGTCTTCCACGCATGCACCGCGGTGGCCGCACTGATGCACTACGTCGCCGTGTGGCTCGTGCTCACCGCCTGACCCCGCCGCGCGGGTCGGGCGCGCTCACCGCGACGACCCCGTCTTCACCCGAGCATCACCCGACATCAAACCGTTCGACGGCATGTGGTCAGGCAGCCTTGGTCGGCTTGGGCCATGCCCAGCACCGACTCACCAGTCGTCTCGATCGGCTCCGGCAAGACCCTGCGCGTCGGCATGACACGTCGCCGATTCCTCACCTGGACCGGTGTCGCCGGAGGACTTGCCGTCATCCCCGGCCTCCTCGGTGACGCACCGGCGTGGTCGGGCGCACCGCGAAGCGGCGAGGATCTGTTCACCCTCGGCGTCGCCTCCGGTGATCCACTCCCGGACGGGGTGGTGCTGTGGACCCGCCTGGCCCGCAATCCGCTGGCACGCGGCGGCGGCATGGGCGCGGCCCCGGTGCCCGTCGAATGGCAGATCGCCGCCGACGAGAAGATGCGCCGCGTGCTTCGAGCCGGGTGGGCCCTGGCGACCTCCGACAACGGGCACAGCGTCCACGTCGACGTCCGCGGGCTCGCGCCGGCGCGGGAGTACTTCTACCGGTTCCGGGCCGCGGGTGACATCTCCGACGTAGGTCGTACATGCACCGCGCCGGACGGGCGGGCAGACGGTCTGACATTCGCATTCGCGTCCTGCCAGTCATGGGCCGACGGCCACTACGCGGCCTATGCCGACATGGCGTCCCACGCCCCGACGTGGTCTTCCACCTCGGCGACTACATCTACGAAAAGCCGATACCCGGCAACGGCGGGCGCCGTCGGACCAGCGCGATGCCAGAATCCGCCCATCGCGAGGCGACCGCCCTCGACGACTACCGCGACCGCTATGCGCTCTACAAGACCGACCCGCACCTGCGTGAAATCCATCGCACCAGCCCGTTCATCACCGTCTTCGACGACCACGAGGTGGACAACAACTGGGCGGCAACGATTCCCGAGGACGGACAGCCCATCTCGGAGTTCCTGCTCCGCCGTGCGTGCGGCCTCAAGGCCTGGTGGGAGAACACCCCGGTGCGCAACGCTCAACAGCCGCACGGGTCCGGCATCCGCGCCTACCGCCGTTTCGCCTTCGGCGATCTCGTGGAGTTCAACGTCCTCGACACGCGGACCTTCCGCAGTGATCAGGCGAACGGCGACGACGACACCGGACAGAACAGCGTGACCGCCGATCCCCGCCGGACGATCATCGGCGCAGCGCAGGAACGATGGCTGCTCGACGGATTCGCCCGCAGCGGGCATCGATGGAATGTGCTGGTACATCAGACCACCATGGCCGACCTCGCCCACCGGGAGAACGGCGTCCGCGAGGTCAGCATGGACGGCTGGAGTGGCTACGAGGCCAACCGTGCCCGGGTGCTCGATGGCGCGCGACGCCGGGGCGTGACCAATCTCGTGTCGATCGTCGGCGACATCCACCGCAACGCGGTATCCGACCTCCGCTCGACCTACCGTCGCGAGTCACCCACCGTCGGAGTCGAATTGGCCGGTACGTCGATCTCGTCCGGCGGCGACGGCGAAGACAGCGATGCCACCGACCGCGCGATCAAGGCCGCGTCGCCGCACGTACGTTTCGGGAACGCGCAACGCGGCTATGTCCTCAACCGCCTGCGGGCGGACCGGTGGGAGGCCGAATACCGGGTCGCCGACTCGATCGCGGAGTCGTCGGCTCGGCTGCATCGCCGCGCCCTGATCACGATTCCGGACGCCCGGCCCACCATCGACGTGATCTGACGGCCAGGGGCACACACTGCTCGTGGCAGCGTCGTTCTGCGCGTGGCAGCGCGTCGCGCCCAATCCGGAGGCGCCGGCGCAGGATCGAGACATGAGTGATGAACAACGATTCCTCCCCCTTCGCCGAAGGACCGCAGAAAGTCTTCTGACGCAACGTGTCCTGATGCTCGACTCCGCTCTCGACGACGAGATCGGCAGTCAGATGTGCGCCCAGCTCGTCATGCTGGCATCCGAGGACCCGGTGTCCGACATCGCATTGTGGATCAACTCGCCAGGCGGTTCCGTCCCGGCCATGCTCGCCATCATGGACACGATGCGCCTGATCCCCAACGATGTGAGCACAGTGAACCTGGGGATGGCCTACAGCGCAGGACAGTTCCTGCTCTGTTGCGGCACGCGCGGCAAGCGGTATGCGCTCCGACATGCCAAGGTCCTGCTGCATCAGGGTTCCGCGGGCATCGGCGGATACGCTCCGGACATCGAACTACAGGCCGACGACCTACGCCATGTCCGCGACACGGTTCTGACGATCATCGCCGAGCAGACCGGCCGCCCGGTGGAGAAGATCTTCGCGGATTCACTGCGCGACCACGTCTTCACCGCCGAGGAGTCGGTCGAGTACGGGTTCGTCGACCACATCGTCGACGACCTGACGCAGATCCGTCCGCTCACGCCGGCAGTCACCGGCTTCGGGGTCGCGCGATGAGCACATACACGATCCCCAACGTGATCAGCCGGACGCCGAACGGCGAGCGGGTGATGGACGTCTACAGCCACCTCCTCGACGAGCGGATCATCTATCTCGGCACCGAGATCGACGACGGCGTGGCGAACGCGTTGATCGCGCAGATACTCCACCTCGATTCCGACAACCCCGACGCGCCGATCGACCTGTACATCAACTCGACCGGCGGTTCGGTGATGGCGACCTTCGCCCTGTACGACACCATGCAGTACTGCCACGCCCCGATCGCCACCACATGTGTCGGGCAGGCACTCTCGTCGACGGCGCTGCTCCTCGCCGCAGGGAGCCCCGGACGACGATCGGTTCTCCCGCACGCCCGGGTGTTGCTCCATCAACCGTCGGGTCAAGGGCGCGGCACCATTCCCGATCTGATCCTGGCGGCCGAGGAGATCCTGCGTGTCCGCGAGGAGATCGAGAAGGCGATGAGCCGCCATACCGGTCAGGAGGTCGAGACGCTCCGACGCGACACCGATCGGGACCGTGTGCTGCGAGCCGAGGAGATCGTGTCGTACGGACTGGCCGACCGGATAATCGACACCCGCGGGTAGACCGCGACTCACCGGTAACGGAGCCGGGTGACTCAGGCCGCCAACGCAACCGGCCCGCGGAAGGTCCGCACCGGCGCCATCGCCGGTGACCGGACCGTGACGGCCCGCAACACGGGCGTCGCGGTCGTCCGGGACAGCTCGATCGACGCCTCGCGCGTGAGGTCGAGAAGCGTCAGTCCGAGGGCTCCCGCCACTGCGGCCAGCAGCTCGGACGAGGCGTCCTTGCGGCCACGTTCGATCTCGGAGAGGTATTGACTCGAGACCCCCGCGCGTTGCGCGGTCTCCACCAGACGTTCGCCGCGGTCGTGGCGATGACGACGGAGAACCCGTCCGGTCACCTCACGCCACAAGGGTTCGGCAGGCTGCAGTCGGGTGTCCATGGGCCGATGGTAGGTCGCGCAGACGCGACCCGACCGCGGGTTCTGCTGTCAGCAGAACCCGCGTCGTGGCCATCAGAATCCCACCGACCGGAGGTAACGGGCGACCGTCGTGATCGCGGCAGGATTGCGGGGGCCTTCCACCAACGCCGCATACGGCAGCGCGAGGAACCGCCCATGGCGTACGGCGTCGGTCTGCGACATCAGCGGATGGGCTCGCAGTTGCCGGATCTTGGCCTCGACAGTGTTCTCGGGCCCCGCGCCGTAGTCCACGATCAGGATCACCTGCGGGTCACGTTGGGCGGCCGCTTCCCATGACGTCGATGCCCACGAATCCGCGAGGTCGCCGAAGATGTTGGTACCGCCGGCCTCCGAGATGATCTGTTCCGGCGCGGCGTATCTCCCCGCCGTGAACGGGTTGGGATCGGCACTGTCGAAAAGGAACACACGAGACCGCCGGTTGGCAGCCGGCGCGGTCGCGTTGGCCTTGGTCACCGTGACGCGATAGTCGGTGACCAGCGCATCCGCCCGGTCGCGGACACCGAAGATGTCGCCGATGTTCGTCAGGTCGGCGTACAACGCATCGAGGGGCGGCATGATGCCGCGCTCGGCGCTTCCCGGCTGTCGGCAGGCCTCGGTCAGCTGGTACGGCGTTGCACCCAGACCGCGAATCCATTCCGGTGTGACCCCGGTCGATTCCTTGAACCCATAATTCCACCCTGCGAAGACGAAGTCGGGATCCGCAGACTGGATGACCTCGCGGGTGAATCCGTCCCCCAGCGAGGTGGTCCGCTCGAAATCGGCACGCCACGGAGAAGATTCGATGTCCCGCTCCTTCCCTGCATACGTGGTGTATCCGGCCATCCGGTCGGACAGACCGAGCGCAAACATGATCTCGGTGATGCCGGTGTCGTTCGTGACGACCCGGTCGGGACGTCCGGGTACGGTCAGCGGTGCACCGCAGTTCTCCACGCTGACCTCTCCGCCGCCCGTGCTCGGCGCCGCACCCTCAACCTGCGCACCACAGCCGGACAACACCAGCAGTGCCGAGAGGCCCATGATCACCGATCTCGTCGTCATTCTGCTTCTTTCTCGTCGAAGATGACCTGGGGAACGTTCAGGCGTGGATGATCGAAGACATGGGCGCCGATGCCGAAGAACCGGCGGATGGCTGCGGGTGTGAGGACCTCGCGTGGTGTTCCGGTCGCAACCACCTGACCGTGCGCGAGCACCACAAGCCGGTCGCAGAACTGTGCGGCGATGTTCAGGTCGTGCAACGCCGCGACCACAGTGACCTCGCGATCGCGCGCCGCACGCAGCACTGCGTACTGGTGCCGGACATCGAGATGGTTCGTCGGCTCGTCGAGAACCAGGACTGCCGGCTCCTGCGCGAACGCACGGGCGATCAGAACCCGTTGTGCCTCACCACCGGAGAGCGAGGTGAATGCTCGGTCGACCAGATGTGCCACGCCGGCGTCGCTCATCGCCTGCGCGCAGAGCTCCCGGTCGCGATGGCCGGTGGAGCTCGTCAGGGAACGATGCGGCAGACGACCGGTCGCGACCACCTCCGCCGCCGTGAAGTCGAAGTCGAGGGCGATCCGTTGAGTGAGGGCGGCAACCTGACGAGCGTTGTCCCGCATGCTGATCGACGTGACGTCACGGTCTCCCACCCGCACACGCCCCCGGGTCGGGTCGAGAGCGCGGTATAGGCAACGCAGCATCGTCGACTTCCCGCTGCCGTTGGGGCCGACGATGCCCAGGAAACTGCCCCGCGGCGCGTGGACCGTCACGTCGCGCAAGATCGTCGCATGTCCGATTGCGACGCCGACCTCGTCGTAGTCCACCGCCCGCATCACCCCGCCTCCGTGCCGCGGCGGCGCATCAGGAGCAGAAAGACGGGCACACCGACCGCGGCCGTGATCGCACCGAGCGGGAGCTCTTGCGGCGGTATGACGGTTCGGGCCAGCAGATCGGCGGTGACGAGAAACACGGCGCCGATGAGCGGTGTGACCACCACCAGGCGGCGATGGTCGGCGCCCACCAGAAGCCGTGCCACGTGTGGCACCACCAGTCCGACGAACCCGATGGCCCCGCACACCGAGACCATGACGCCGGTCATGAGCGCTGCCACGACGAACAGCAGCATGCGGAATCGCGAGGCGCGCAGGCCGAGTGATGCCGACACCTCATCGCCCATTGCCAGCGCGTTGAGCTGGCGGGCGAGTCCGGCGACGACCACGAGGCCCATCAGCACCACGGCCGCCATGAGCCCCGCGGTGCGCCAGCTCGTCGCTGCGAGACTCCCCAGTAACCAGAACATCACACTGCGAGCGGCATCGCCCGCAGGCGCGAGGAAGACCAGCACCGTGGTCAAAGCCGAAAACCCGTACCCCAGAGCAGTTCCGGTGAGCACCAGCCGCAACGGCGTGAGACCGCCGGGCGATCTCGCGATCGCGAAGACGATCGCAGTGGCGGCCAACGCGCCCACGAATGCGGCGCTCGGGAGCGCGTAGACACCGGCCCCGGCGAAGACTCCGAACAGCAGCACCGCGGTTGCGCCCACCGATGCTCCCGACGAGATGCCCAGCACATACGGATCGGCCAGCGCGTTGCGGACCATCGCCTGAACCACGAGGCCGACAGTGCTCAAGCCTGCCCCGACCAGTGCACCGGAGAGAACACGAGGGAGTCGCGAATCGACCACGATCCGGTAATCGGCGGCGTCGGCCGCGGTGACGACGCCACCGACCAGGTCGGCCCACAGGTATCCGAAGGCATCACGCCACGGGATGTCGGCTGTGCCGAAGATGAGTCCGAGCACGGAGACGGCCAGAAGCCCCGATACGCAGAGCGCACTCAGCACGCTCACGCGCAGCCACTGCCTGGTCATCGCACCTCGTCACATACCGAGGGCACACGACGACGCCGACCGACCGGCGGCACCGACCATGTCCCACGGAGTCGATGTCGACCGCGGCACACCGCTGCGGTCACGTCGGCAGGTCTTCGGACTCCCGGACACGGCACTGTTCGTGCCACCTAGTGACGGCCGCTTCCCAGGTCATCGCTGACCCAGTGCTCCTGGTCGCTGTCGTTTCCGGTCACCGCTGCGGGGCAGCTCTGGATTCTCACCAGATTCCCTCTTGCGCTCGATCCGGACGAACCGGACGCGAGACCGACGCAACACCGAACCTAGCAGCCGACTCGATCGGCGTTGCAACACCGTCATAGGATGCGAGCCATGGACCCGCAGGCCCACACCCTCGAGAACGTTCGAGGTTGCGTCGTCGGTGCGTCGTCGGGGGTCACCGCGATCCTCGCGCACTCGGCGGCCGGCGGCGGGTTGCCGGACACCACGGCGCTCACCCTCCTCGTCGCGGTCTGCGCCGGACTGGGCTGGACGGCGGCGGTCACAGCTACGTCGAAGGCCGGGCGGCCCGGTCTGGTCGGCATGCTCGTCGCCGGACAGGTCGTGGGACACCTCTCACTCGTCGCCCTGTCGCATCACCACGCCACCCTGTTCACCCCGTCGATGGCGACGTTCCACGTGGCCGCGACCGTCGTGGCGGCCGCATCGGCTCTCGGCCTGGAGTCCGCCCTGAGCGCGACTCTGTCGGTGGTGATCCGGACAGTTCTCACCCTCATCTCATCGCCGGTGGACGACTCGACTGCCTGGAGCGTGCTGCCCGCGGACGACGACCGTCTGCGCCCCGGCCGCCGGCATGTCCGGCCGGTCGGCACCCGCGGCCCGCCCGCAGCCGCGATCTGACCATTCCTCATCCTCGCTGACCTGCCCGCGACAAAAGCACGCGCCGGTCGGCTCCTTGCGTATGCGCGCGGCATGACGACGCCGCGCGCCGCATTCAGCTGTGAAAGGCGGACCGCTGTGTCCCTCACCCAGGAACCACCACCCCCACGTCCCCTCCCCTCGTCGACACCGGTAGACCTCCCGGATTCGTCGACACCGTCCGGCCCTCCTCGCGACCGGCCGGGCAGTCGCCGCACCGCCTGGGAACCGCTGGTGCGGCGATTGCACTTCTACGCAGGCATTCTGGTGGCACCATTTCTGATCGTCGCGGTCGTCAGCGGCGGGTTGTACGCGCTGGCACCGAGTCTCGAGAAAGTCGTCTATCGCGGGCAACTACACACCGACAGCACGGGTCCGACTCGCCCCGTCGCCGATCAGATCCGCGCCGCCATGGCCGAGCGACCGGATCTCACCCTCTCCGCGGTGCGCCCGGCGGCGGCACCCGGCGACACCACGCGCGTGCTGTTCGACGACCCGTCATTGGGCGAGTCCGAGCGGCTGGCGGTCTTCGTCGATCCCGTCACCACGCGGCCGGTCGGGGAGCTGGTGAGCTACGGCAGCTCCGCGGCGCTCCCACTGCGAACCTGGTTCAGCCAGCTGCATCGTCACCTGCATCTGGGCGAACCGGGCCGTGTGTACAGCGAGCTCGCTGCGTCATGGCTGTGGGTGATCGCATTGGCGGGTCTCACACTGTGGGTCGCCCGCCACCGCCGCACGAGGCGCGACCGCAAGGCCCGGCTGATCACCGTCGACCGTTCCACGACCGGGCGGGCCCGCACGCTGAACTGGCATGGTGCCGTGGGCGTCTGGATCGTCGTCGGCGTGCTGTTCCTCTCGGCGACCGGCCTGACCTGGTCACGATTCGCCGGCGAGAACATCGGCGAGTTGCGTTCGGCGCTGAGCTGGACCACTCCGAGTGTCTCCACGTCCCTCGACCGATCCGACATGTCGCCCTCCGCACACAGCGGGCACGAGGGCCACGCGGGCGGGCACGATCCCGTCGGGAGCAACGCGACCGATGACACTGTGGCGCAAGTGGACTCGGTTCTGTCCGATGCGCGTCGCGTCGGGGTGACCGATCACGTCGAGGTCACTTTACCGACCGACGAGACAACCGCGTTCACGGTCGCCGAGACACGACAGCCATGGCAGTTCTCACCGAACACGGTCTCCGTCGACGGAGCGACCGGACAGGTCGTCGACGTCTCCTGGTTCGCCGACTGGCCGGTCGCCGCGAAACTGAGCACATGGGGCATCTCGCTGCACATGGGACTGTTGTTCGGCCTCGTCAACCAGGTGGCACTGCTCGTGTTGGCGATCGGCCTGCTCGCCGTGATCGTCCGCGGCTACCAGATGTGGTGGCAGCGTCGCCCCCGTCGTACCGGCCGCACGATCTCGGTCGGACGGCCGCCGCAACGAGGGGCCTGGCGGCGACTACCGGTCCCGACGCTTGTGGCGGTGGCGGCGATCGCCGTCGCAGTCGGTTGGCTCATCCCGCTCCTCGGTATCAGCCTTGCCGGATTCATCCTCGTCGACATCATCGTCGGCCACGCGGAACGGTTGCGGCACAAGCACAACTGACCCGAGATGTCGGTCGCGGCGGCCGGGGGCGACAGCGGCATGTCCGCCCCCGCCGCCGCGCGTCAACTCTGGGCCAGCGTTGCCAGCACTGCCGCGCTGGCCTCCCAGCCCATGCATTTGTCGGTGACCGACTGGCCGTAGGTCAGCGGACGGGCGTCCGGCGACTGTGCGCCCGGCTCGAGGAAACTCTCGAGCATGACGCCGCTGATCGCCACCTTCTGGCCCGCACGACGTACCGACCCGATCGTCGCGGCGAGTTCATTGGCGACCTCGGCCTGCCGAACGTGGTCCTTGCCGGAGTTCGCGTGCGAGCAATCGATCATCACTCGTTGCGGCAGAGCAGCTTTCGCGAGCGCGTCGACCGCTTCCGCGACCGACTCCCCGTCATGGTTCGGTCCGGCGGTGCCGCCACGCAGGATCACGTGACAATCGTCGTTACCTGCGGTCTCCACCACGGATCCGTGGCCGAAGTCGTCGACGCCGAAGAACACATGTTGCGCCGCCGCCGCTTTCACACCGTCGATCGCGACCTGGACGTTTCCGTCGGTACCGTTCTTGAAACCGATGGGCATCGACAGTCCCGATGCGAGCTGGCGGTGGACCTGCGACTCCGTGGTGCGCGCCCCGATGGCACCCCAGGCGACGGTGTCGGCGATGTATTGCGGGCTGGTCGGTTCCAGGAACTCGCACCCGACAGGCAATCCGAGGTCGATGATGTCGAGCAGCAGCGAACGAGCGGTCCGCAACCCGCGCTCCACGTCGAAGGTCCCGTCCATCCCGGGATCGTTGATGAGGCCCTTCCACCCGACTGTGGTGCGCGGCTTCTCGAAGTAGACGCGCATCACGATCTTCAGACGATCGGCGTAGTCCTTGGCCAGCGGTGCCAGCCGTCGTGCGTAGTCCAGCGCCGCCACGGGGTCGTGTACCGAACACGGACCCACGACGACGAGCAGGCGGTCGTCTCTACCGGCGAGGATGTCGGCGATCTCGTCGCGATCGTTGCGCACCGCCACCGCGCGACGGGCGGTCAGCGGCAGTTCACTGCGAATCGTGTCGGGCGACGGGATGGAACGGAAGGACTTGACCCGGCGATCGGAGGTCGATTCGGCAGTCAAGTCGGGAATGGTGGTCACGTCATGCCTTTCGGGGTCTGGCCCGGTCGATGTCGGGTGCCCCTGGTTGCTCACAGATCACCGGAGGCCCTTGAAATGACGAAAGCAGCAACCTCGTGGTTGCTGCTCGGGCTCCGGGTGTGGTGCGCGCGACGATCAGCGCCTTATCGCGGCCCCACCCGGAGCCTCGATAAAGCGCCAATAGGCGCGTGCGGTGGTCATCACGGCGACCAGGCTAGCACGACCCCGCACCGCGTCCAATCGCGTTGATCCGGCGTCGCTCACGGGTGCCCCCGGTCGATGAGCTGACTCAGCACGATGATGGACTCCGAGTGGTCGACCGGACCTGCGCTTCGAATCCGTTCCAGCGCCTGTTCCAGGTGGCGCACGTCGCGAGCGCGGACCCGGAGGATGGCGTCCGCCTGACCGGTGATGGTCGCGGCGCTGACGACTTCCGGAATCGGTTCCCACGCCGCCTTCAGCGAATCGGGCGAGATGTTGCCCCGGCAGGAGACCTGGACATAGGCCTCGGTGGTCCACTGCATCGCGTGCGGATCGACGATCGCCGTGAATCCCTTGATCACGCCGTCCTCGACCAATCGGTCGACCCGCCGCTTCACCGCCGGAGCCGATAGGCCCACCTGGTCACCGATCTGCGCGAACGTGGCCCGGGCGTCCTTGGTCAAGCAGGCGAGCACCTTCTCATCCAGATCATCGAGCTGACGCAATGCATCTCCATCTGTTGAGTACATCTGACCGCTTTGTTGCGGGCATGCGCAACACACGTCGATTGATTGCACACAGGACCGAGGATAGCGTCGATTCATGACGCTGACGAGCCCTGCTCTCGCCCTCCCGGTGCGCACGTCGCGGTTGCGGACCTATGCCATGACCCCGCCGGTCCACTTCACGGTCGCCTACACGATCAATCCCTGGATGGACCCCTCGACGCCGGTGGACTCCGACCTCGCGATCGCTCAATGGCGCCGTCTGCGTGCGGCCTACCAAACCCTCGGCCACACCGTCCGAGTGGTCGATCCGCACCCTGACCTTCCAGACATGGTCTACGCAGCCAACGGCGGTCTCAGCATCAGCGGACACACGGTCGCGGCTCGCTTCGCATTTCCCGAACGCGGCCCGGAGGGCGACCTCTATGCGGCCTGGCTCGAGGCCAACGGGCTCGGTCCGGTCCATCGGACTGTCGGCATCCAGGAAGGCGAAGGTGACTTCCTGGTCGTCGGAGAGCGCATCCTCGCCGGTACCGGATTTCGCAGCCACCGTGACACCCACGCCGAGATCGCGTCGATCACCGGAATGCCTGTGGTGACCCTCGAACTGATCGATCCGCGCTTCTATCACCTCGACACCGCGCTCGGTGTGCTCGACGACGAGAACATCGCGTACTACCCACCTGCGTTCTCCCCTGCGTCGCAAACGCTGCTCGCCGAGCTGTACCCCGAAGCCATCGTCGCCACAGATTCCGACGCCGCAGTCCTGGGCCTGAATCTCGTCTCCGACGGTCGGCACGTCGTGATGACCGATGCGGCCCCGCGCCTCGCCCGGTCACTCCGCACCGCCGGGTACCAACCCGTCGAGATCGATCTCTCCGAACTCCTCAAAGGCGGCGGTGGCATCAAGTGCTGCACCCTAGAATTGAGGGGCACCGACAAGGAGGTCGTCATGTCGTCTCCTGCGACCGTTCCCGCCGCCTCACCTCCGGCTGAACCTCATGTCGCACAAAACTATTCGCCACTACCGGTCACCGCCGCGACTGCCGAGGGCTGCTGGATCACCGACGTCGACGGGCGACGTTTTCTCGACTGCCTCGGCGCGTACTCGGCCGTCAACTTCGGCCACCGCAATCCCCGGATCGTCGCCGCGGCGACCGCCCAACTCGACCGGATCACGTTGACCAGCCGCGCTTTTCGATCCGACCGACTCGAACCGTTCTGCGCCGCGCTCTCAGCGCTGTGTGACAAAGACATGGTGCTGCCGATGAACACCGGCGCCGAGGCAGTCGAATCGGCGATCAAGGTGGCCCGCAAATGGGGTTACGACGTCAAGGGTGTGCCTGCGGGTCAGGCGAAGATCGTGGTCGCCGACGGCAACTTTCATGGCCGCACCGTCACCATCGTGAGTTTCAGCGACGACCCCGTCGCACGAGACGGCTTCGGCCCGTACACTCCCGGATTCGTGCGCGTGCCGTATGGGGACGCGACAGCCATCGCATCCGCTGTCGACGAGAACACGGTCGCCGTTCTCCTCGAGCCGATCCAGGGCGAAGCCGGGATCATCGTGCCACCGGACGACTACCTACGTCGCGTCCGTTCGCTCTGCACCGAGCACGACGTCCTGATGATCGCCGATGAGATCCAGTCCGGGCTCGGCCGGACGGGAACGACCCTCGCCGTGCAGCACTGGGACGTGGAGCCCGACATCTACACCCTGGGCAAGGCGCTGGGCGGGGGCATCCTGCCCGTCTCGGCCGTGGTGGCCGACCGGGAGGTCCTCGGGGTGTTGCACCCCGGCGAACACGGATCCACGTTCGGCGGTAATCCACTGGCCGCCGCGGTCGGGCACACCGTGGTCGACATGCTGGCCGAGGGCACATGGCAGGCCCGTGCCGCCGAACTCGGCGACCGCCTACACACCCGGTTGCGCGATCTCATCGGGCACGGCGTGGTCGCGGTCCGTGGTCTGGGCCTGTGGGCCGGGATCGACGTGGAACCGTCGCTCGGCAGCGGAAAGGACATCTGTGTGCGCCTGGCCGGTCGCGGAATCCTGGCGAAGGACACCCACGGCTCGACGCTTCGGCTCGCTCCGCCCCTCGTGATCACCGAGGCGGAGATCGACTGGGCGGTCGATCAGCTCGCGGAGGTCGTAGGCTCGGCAGGGTGACCGACGATCGACTCGCCGCAGGCATCCCGACGAACCGCCGAGTACTGCTCATCCGGCACGGGCAGACCGAATGGTCGTTGAGCGACCGGCACACCGGCCGCACCGACATCGACCTCACCGCGCGGGGAGCGGAGGACGCTCGCGCACTTGTCGGCATCGCCGACCGCCTCGGCCTCGCGACACCATACGTCTTCGCCTCGCCGAGGCTGCGTGCCCAGCGCACCGCCGAACTCGCCGGCCTCGCCGTGGACGAGGTCGATGACCGCTTCGCCGAATGGGATTACGGGGATTACGAAGGCCGCACCCGCGCAGAGATCCACGCCGACGGCGATCCCGACTGGACGATCTGGACTCACGGCGGACCGCACGGTGAATCCGTCGACGACATGACCACCCGAGTCGACCGCGCGGTCGACCTCGTCGAGGAGCGCCTGACACGGTCCGATGTGATCATCGTGTCCCACGGACACTTCTCCCGGTCGTTTGTCTGCCGTTTTCTGGACTGGCCGATCGGCCAGGGCGCCGCGATCGACCTGCGGCCCGCAGGTGCGGCGCTGCTCATGCAGCTGGGGAGTGATCGACGGCTGTGCGCACTGGTCGGACCGGAAGGAGCCGCCGCCACTCACCTGGCGCTCTGACCGTCGGAACGGCTCACCCGTCCCGATTCAGCCACCAGGTGCTCGTCGACAGCGCGGTCGCGAACGCGCACCAGGCGGGATACGACGCGAGCGCCACGCCCGCACGCCGGTCGACGCGCGCGCTGCGGAGAGCCAGGTCGGCGCTGCTCGCGGTGAGTACCGCGGCAAGAATCGATGCACCGCCCAATCGGTGCTGCCCGAAATACACCCAGGTCCACCCCGCGTTGAGCGCGAGATTCGCTCCGAGCGCGCCGATGTACGCGCGACGCGCTGCGTCGTCTCCGACATCTCTCAACCCATCGATCGTGGCGGCTGAGGTGACCGCGAGGTCGGCGTACAACGCTGTCCAGGCGACGGGGAAGACCCAGTTCGGCGGCACAAAGCGCGGCTTACGCAAGGTCGGATACCACGATTCGACGGCAGGCTTGGTGACCACGCTGCCGACGACTGCGGCAGCGGCCGAAGCCAACGTGGTCCCGGTCAGGGTGGAAATGCGCATACCGCCGTTCTACCCGAAAGACGCGACAGTTCCCGCCGACCGGGCGCAGCTTGTCGCCGATCGGGCAGGCCATCCACCTGTCCTCAGGGAGATGGCTGTCCGGGATCAGCCTGTCGCCAAAGCTCCCTCGAGCGCTCGGCCCTCCGTCACCGGTAGCCCGCAGACCGTGCCACGGCAGACATAGGCGGCATCGGCTCCGTCCACCGTCCCCCGCCCGTCCAACAGGGGCATCGAATCTCGTTCCCCGGCAACGACGATCGTTCCGCCGGGCGCAACCAGACGAGCGTGCGCGGCGAGATCGCCCATGCTGTCCGGGCCTTGAGCGATCGCGATCTGCAGCGGTCCGGAGACACGGGCCTGCGCCACCGCCAGCCAGTGGCCCGCCGACCGAGGCACCTTCGCCAGCAGAACCACCGCGCGCGCCAACGTCTGATCGAGCAATTCCGCATAGCGCGTGGCCGGCCCGAAATCCGCCAGGGCCGACGCCGCCAGCAGCGCCTCGGCCATCAGTGACGCGCCGGCCGGGGTGGCCCCGTCGACCGGATCACGGGGTCGCGTGATCAGTCCGTCGCCGACGGCGTCGAACCAGGTCCCTGGCGCATCCGGATCTGCGAACTGCTCGATGGTCGCATCGAGAACAGCCAGTCCGTCTTCGCGCCAATGCGTTTCGCCGGTAACCTGATGAAGGGTCAGCAGAGAGGTGACGAGGGCGGCGTGATCGTCGAGCGCCGCCGCAGGCTGGCCGACGACGCCACCCAGCGACGAACGCCGCAACTGCCCGCCGACGACATGACGATCGAGCATCGCGCGAGCGCACCAGGCACCAAGATCGATCCAGTCCGGACGCCCGAGACCGGCGCCCGCCTCGACCAAAGCCGTGACGGCCATGGCGTTCCAACCGGTGACCACCTTGTCGTCGCGCGCGGGCTGCACCCGCCCGCTGCGAACCGCCAGAAGTCGCCGCCGGATCTCCGCGAACCGGACCGGGTCGTCGGGGTCGTGCGGCAGTTGCAGCGTCGACCGACCGTGTTCGAAGGTGCCGTCCGAGGTCACCTCGAGAACCTCTGCCGCCCAACGTCCATCGCTCTCGCCGAGGGCTTCGACCAACTCAGCGGGCGACCACACATACGTCGAACCCTCCACGCCGTCGGCATCGGCGTCGAGCGACGATGCGAACCCGTCCGTCACACGCAGGTCCCGCTCGAGGAACTCGATGGTCTCCTCGACAACCCGCATCGCAAGCGGGTCACCTGTACGACGTGCCAGATGCGCGTAGGCACGCAACAATTGCGCGTTGTCGTAGAGCATCTTCTCGAAATGCGGTACCACCCAGTCGTTGTCGACCGAGTAGCGAGCGAACCCGCCGGCCAGTTGGTCGTAGATGCCGCCTCGTGCCATCGCGGACGTGGTCCGGATCGCCGCGTCCATCGGCCGCGGATCGGCGGTCCGCTCGGTCGCGCGGATCAGCCCCTCCAGCAACGCTGACGGCGGGAATTTCGGGGCCCCTCCGAATCCGCCGGACTCGACGTCCTCGTCGTCGAGGATCGTGGTGACCGCGTGGGCGAGCAATCGATCATCGACACCGACGTCGGCGAGCGGCAGGGCCTCGGCGTTGGCCCGCAGATGATCACGGACCCGACTGCCCATGGCATCGATCTCGTCGCGTCGCTGTGTCCACGCCTCGACGACTGCACCCATGATCTGGACGAAGGACGGCATCCCGCCACGGGGGGACGACGGGAAATAGGTACCGCAATAGAACGGGTCGCCGGAGGGGGTGAGGAAGCACGTCATCGGCCACCCGCCCTGCCCGGTCATCGCCACGGTCGCGTTCATGTAGATCGTGTCGATGTCGGGACGTTCTTCCCGATCGACCTTGATGCACACGAAATCACGGTTCATCACCGCAGCGGTGGCGGCGTCTTCGAATGATTCGTGTGCCATGACATGGCACCAGTGACAGGCGGCGTAGCCGACGGAGAGCAGGATCGGCACGTCGCGGCGGGCGGCCTCGGCCAAGGCCTCGCTCCCCCACTCCTGCCAGTGCACCGGGTTGTCGGCGTGTTGGCGGAGATACGGGCTCGTGGATCGTCCCAGGGCATTGCGCTGCAGGTCCCCGTCACGACCCACCTCGGTCGATTCAGGTCCCGGCTGACTTCCGTTCATCGGGCTGCACCCTGTCTCTGGTGTCGGGGTCTGTGGTGTCGGGGTCTGTGGTGTCGGCATCGGCGGTGGCCGGACTTCCCTCACCGTCGACAACCGAATCGGTGCCGTCGTCGAATGCCTGATCCGGTTCCGGATGGTCGGCGTCAAAGGTCTTCGGCAGCTTCTTCAACTGCGAGTTCATCGACCTGATCAGGAGCGCCGTGGCCACGAGCAGGACGACGATGATGAGCAGGCCGAGGGGCGAGGCCTTGCCGAACTCGGGCCCCTCGGGCTGCTGAGCCGCCAGGATCTGGTAGCTGGCCACGTGCATCGGGTTCAGCGGGCTCATGGCTCCTCGATTCCCGCGAACAGATCGGTTTCCGGGATCGAGGTCTTGACTCGTGTCTGCGCGAGCTCGAACTCCTCGGTCGGCCACAGCCGCTGCTGCCACTCGAGCGGCACCGCGAAGAAGACCCCGTTCGGATCGATCTGGGTCGCATGTGCCCGCAGCGCGTCGTCACGCTGTGGGAAGTACTTGCCGCATTCGACCTGGGTCGTCACCCGACCCATCAGGTCTCCACGACCGGGCTCCCACTTGCTGAGCCATTCCGTGAACGGACTCTCCTGACCGTGCCGTTCGAACTCGTCGGAGAACAGAACCATTCGATCCCGGATGAACCCATGCGTGTAATAGATCTTCGACACGGTCCACGGTTCGCCGGTTCCGGGGTACGCCTCCGGGTCGCCGGCTCGCTCGAACGCGGCGAGCGACACCTCGTGATCCCGGATGTGATCCGGATGCGGATAACCGCCCCGCTCGTCGTAAGTGACCATCACGTGCGGCCGGAACTCCCGGACCACGCGGACGAGCGCTTCGATGGCCTCCTCGATGGGGATGGCGGCGAATGACCCCTCGGGCACGGGAGGCAGCGGATCGCCCTCGGGAAGACCGGAGTCGACGAAACCGAGCCACATCTGCTCGACCCCGAGCGCCGCGGCCGCGTTCGCCATCTCCTCTTTGCGGACCTCACTCATCCGCTCTTTCACGCCCGGGCGGTCCATGGCCGGGTTCAGGATGTCGCCACGCTCACCACCGGTGAGCGTGACCACGAGCACGTCGTGGCCCTCGGCCGCATACTTCGCGGTCGTCGCGGCGCCCTTGCTGGACTCGTCATCCGGGTGAGCATGCACCGCCATCAGACGGAGACCTGCATGCGGTCCACCTGTGTGAGATTCGGTCACGCTTCCTCACCTTCGGATAGGTACTGCTCCCATGGTAGGTATTGACGCGTGAACAGTTCAGACGGGGGCACCGGCGCCGGGGAGAACACGCCGCGCAGTGGCCCTCGGGCGACCTACCCGACGCAGCAGTCGCCGACCAGTAGGCGCCGGTGGTTCATCGCGCTGTCTGCGCTGGTGGTGGTCGTGGGTCTCGCGCTCGCCGCTCTGGGCTATTCGAAATTCGCCAACCCGGAGGTCTCCGGCGAGGCGTCCGGATATCAGATCCTGAATCCCTCCACGGTTGCGGTGCAGATCACCATCACACGGCGCGATCCGGGGCAGCCGGCCGCCTGCGTGGTGCGCGGACGCTCGGCAGACGGCGACGAGACGGGTCGGCGGGAGATCCTCATCCCGCCGGGCACGCAGACCCAGGTGGGGGTGCACACCGAGGTGAGCACGTCCAAGCCTCCCGTTATCGGCGAGGTCTTCGGTTGCACCACCGATGTGCCCGCGTATCTGACCGCCCCCTCTGAACCGTGACCACGTCGACGCGCGAGCGCGCGGTCTTCGCGACCGTGGCGACCCCGTACTACGCGTACCTGATGGCGCTGTTCGTCGGCGTGATGCTCGTCAGCAACATCACGGGCACCAAGGGTGTCGTCCTGTTCGACGACTGGCTGAACGTCTCGCTCGGACCCATCCAGATGAACGGCCTGGTCACCGACGGCGCGTTCTACCTGTTTCCTCTGGCGTACGTACTCGGCGACGTGATCAGCGAGGTCTACGGGTTCCGCGCGATGCGTCGGGCGATCCTCGCCGGTTTCGCCGTGTTGTTGATCGCCTCGATCTGCTTTTGGCTGACCATCGAGCTGCCGGCCGCGGACTTCTACGAAGGCCAGGAAGCATTCCGGACGGTCGCGGGCGTGGTCCCCCAGTTCCTGCTCGCCGGACTGGCCGGCTATCTCGCCGGTGAGTTCCTGAACTCGTTCGTGCTCGTGAAGATGAAGGAACGCGCGGGCGAACGTCACCTGTGGGCGCGCCTGATCGGCTCGACGGTGGTCGGCGAGTTCGCCGACACCCTCGTTTTCTGTTCGATTGCGGCGACCGCTCTGGGGATTTCCAGCTGGGGCGATTTCATCAATTACACGGTCGTCGGATTCGTCTGGAAGACGTTGGTGGAGATAGTGATCATGCCGGTGACGTACCTGGTCGTCGGGTGGCTCAAGAGGGTTGAGCCCAGCTACGCAGAAGCACTCCGACAGGCGCGCTCAGACGGTTCTGATGTGCTTTAGCTCTCAGTGACTGGTATCCTCAACTGATACACGGCTCCGCGAGGGGTCGTGTTGCTGCATTTTGAGCAGTCCATATGTCCGGTTGGAGAAACCGCCCGGGCGCGGACAACACAAAGGAGTGACCGATGACCGACACACAGGTGACGTGGCTGACCCAGGAGTCGCATGACCGCCTCAAGGGCGAACTGGATTCACTGATCGCCAATCGACCGGTCATTGCTGCGGAGATCAACGAGCGTCGTGAAGAAGGCGACCTCAAGGAGAACGGCGGCTACCACGCGGCCCGCGAAGAGCAGGGCCAGCAGGAGGCGCGCATCCGTCAGCTCCAGGAGTTGCTGAACAATGCGAAGGTCGGCGAAGCACCGACGCAGTCGGGTGTCGCGCTGCCGGGATCGGTTGTCAAGGTCTATTACGACGGCGACGAGAGCGACACCGAGACCTTCCTGATCGCGACCCGCGAGGAGAGCGCCAAGGGTGGGTCGATCGAGACCTACTCGCCGAGCTCGCCCCTCGGCGCGGCACTGATCGACGCCAAGGTCGGCGAGACCCGCGAATACTCCGTGCCGAGCGGCGCGGTGGTCAAGGTGACCCTCGTCAGCGCCGAGCCGTACCACAGCTGATCCATTCGCCGATGCGTCGGCGACATGACGGCCGGTGTCGAGTGTCGACACCGGCCGTCATCTCGTGGTGGGGTCTATCTCGCCTGCCTTCGATTCCGGTTCTTGGCGGGCCTTCCACTCCCACACCGGTTGAGCACTTCGGTCGTGTACTGAAGATCGAGCCGATTTCCGCCGACCGGTACCGTCGCGTCGGTGGCGATGCCGGGGTTCTCTGACCCGCTCCGCCGGTGTGCCATCGTCGTTCCAGCGCCGGCGACCAGACGACTCGAACAGACCGGACGAATCTTCCTGCGAGCGCCGATCGACGCGCCGCATCGCCCGGAACAGTGATTCCACCTGTGCCGCCGTCGAACTCGGCGAGGATTTCCAGAAATCGTGAGGTGAGCGCAGCGATCTGGCCAGCAAGCCGACGACGCGCTCTCGGAGCTACGCATCTGTCAGGTCACCGACTGCGCATCGCTCGGAGAGATGGTGGTCGGCGGATCGGCAGAAGTGACTTTCACGACAAGCCCCCGCAGGTCGAATGCAACTACCCGAAGGGCCATCGACGAAGGACAAAGGAACGTTCCGCGGAACGCAACGACCCGCAGGGCCACCGCGTTCCGCGGAACGTCACGGCGCTACTTCAGCGAAACCTTCTCGCCGCCCGAGAACATCGAGTCGTGCAGTTCGACGGTCGCCGGGGCGGCGCCGGCCGGCATGTCGTAGACAATCCTGACCTGAACTGCGTTGCCGGGGTTGATGTTGTCCCACACCGCGACATCGGTGCTGTCGCTGTCGAGCGCGATCTGCGCGGAGGTGTCGGATTCAAAACTGCGGCCCTGTGAGTCCAGCAGCTTCTGATTGCTGGGCGAGAACCCCTGCGGCCTGTCGCCGATGTTCTTGACCGTCATTGCGACGATCACAAACTGTCCCTGCGCCTTCTGGGCGAGATAGGGGTTGCTTCCCACGCTCTCGAGACCCCTCTCGACTCCGGTGACCACGAATTCGAACTTGCCGTCGCGGACCGGGCTGTTCATCGCCGCAGCATCATCGTCATTCTGCGGCGCCGTCGCCGTGGGCACATCGGCTGCGGCGTTCGCCGCCGCGGGCACATCGGCTGGGGCGTTCGCCGCCGTGGCGTTTGCAGCCGCAGCGGTGTCGTCCGTCGCGTCGTCGGAACCCCCACCGGACACCGCGGCGATGATGATGAGCAGCATGAAGATTCCACCCATGACCCACGGCCACTTGCGCTTCTTCTTCGGCGACTGAACGGGCGGGATCGGCGCTCCGTACTGCGGAGCGGCGCCGTAATGATCGCCCGGGTACTGCTGCGGTGCCGCGTACTGGGGTGCTCCGCTGTACGGGGCGCCCTGCTGAGGAGCCGCGTACTGCTGCTCCGGATTCTGGGGATTGGTCATGATCATCCTTCTCACGTGCGATCCCCGGGAAGTGGGGGCCGCCTCGGGAGAGATATTGCAGCAGGGGTCTGACAATTCTGCGCGACAGCTACTTTCGATCAGGAACACAGCAGCCAGAGCCGCGACCCTGCCGGCGTCTCAATCGGTGATCCCGTCACCTTGTTTTCGACACCAAGAGCTGACATAGCGATGGATCGCTCGGCCCGGACCTCAGTCGGTTCAACAGCACCGCAGTCGCACAGTCGCCGACCTGCACGATGAATTCCGTATGCTCACCGACGATCTCGCAATTGCTACCGCCGCTGCTGGTATCCCCACATCGTTCGAAGCATCCTCGAGGCCTCGGCCGGACTCGACCACCCCACTACGCTCGTCGATCGCTAGCGCCACGGATTCCTGATCCGAATACGGCGATGACCCGACAACATCGACCGGACGTCACCGGTGCCCCTGCTGTGCAACGGCTTTCACGTCGCGTTGGCGAGGCTCTCCAGATTTCCGGTGGCGTCGATGTACTCCTGCACCCAGCGTTCGATCACGGCGGCGGACTTCTCCACCTTCTGGAACTGGCCGACGACTTGTCCCACCGGATTGAACGCCACGTCGATACTCTCGTCGGGGTGCTTGTGGGTCGCCGCCACCGCCATACCGGAGACCATGTACTGCAACGGCATTCCCAGCGGCTCCGGGTTGTTCGGGTCTTCCCATGCCTCGGTCCAGTCGTTGCGGAGCATGCGGCACGGCTTGCCGGTGAACGACCGGCTGCGCACGGTGTCGCGACTACCGGCGTTGACATAGGCGGCCTGCTGGACCGGCGTGTTCTCGGACTCTTCGACCATCAACCACTGCGAACCGGTCCACGCACCCTGCGTACCCAGTGCCAATGCGGCGGCGATCTGCTGACCACTGCCGATGCCGCCGGCGGCCAGCACCGGACGCGGGGCGACCGCGGCGACGACCTGGGGCCAGAGCACGATCGAACCCACCTCTCCGCAGTGACCGCCACCCTCGCCGCCCTGGGCGATGATGATGTCCACATCGGCGTCGGCGTGCTTGAGCGCCTGCTGGGGTGAACCACACAGCGCGGCGACCTTGCGGCCCGACGCGTGGATCTTCTCGATCATGTCGACGGGCGGTGTACCGAGTGCGTTGGCGATCAGCTTCACCTTCGGGTGCTGCAGAGCGATCTCGACCTGCGGCGTCGCGGTCGCCTCGGTCCAACCGAGCAACTGCAGCGAGTTGTCGCCATCCTCGGCGAGGGGAACGCCGTGGTCGAGCAGCAGCTTGCGCCCGAAGTCCAGGGTCTCGGCGGGCACCATGTCCTGGAGCATCTTCGTCAGCTCCTCGGTGGACATGTCGGCATCCATCCCCTCGTACTTGTTGGGGATGACGATGTCGACACCGTACGGCCGATCCCCGATGTGCTCGTCGATCCACTTGAGCTCGATCTCGAGCTGCTCGGGAGTGAACCCGACCGCCCCGAGCACGCCGAAGCCGCCTGCCTTGCTGACGGCGACCACCACATCACGGCAGTGGGTGAACGCGAAGATGGGGAACTCGATACCGAGCTCGTCACAGATCGGGGTGTGCAATTGAGACTCCTCAACACCAGTGGGTCGACACAGACAGAACAGAAATTAGAACATGTTCTATTCTGGATACTAGAAACGGCAGCCGAGAACAAGCGACCACTCGAATCCCGCGCGGTTCCGAGTACAAGCCGGATCTTCGGGTTCGCGGGGGTTGCGCAGCGATATGGCTGCGGCGTGTGCGCGCCGTGACGGCAATAGTTGTCGTGACGCTCTGCTCACGCCGCAGTCATATACATCTCAGGCCGCGAACACCTCCGCTTCCTCGATCGGCTCGACCCCCGTCGTCGACGAACGTCGAAAGCTGATCCGTGGGTGCGCTCCGTCCCATCGGCGTAGGAGCATCCACAGGTCCTGAAAGCATCCACAGCCAACCCACAGCGACGCCTCAGATCGTCTCCAACCTGCGGCATCATCCTTGAACCATGAGAAAGAACACACGTACCCCCGGCGTTCCACTGATCGTCCTCGATGACGACCCCGCGGTCCTGGACTATGCCCGTGCACTGTTCCTACGCGACACACCGTTGGGTGTCGTCAGCAGCCACTACTCGGCGGCCGTTCCGTTCATGCTCGGCAACAACGGACACACCGCGGCGCTCGTCGCCGACGTCGACGATCCAGATCAACTCGCCGAGGCCATCGTCCTCGTCGAGCGCCGTCTCGGGCGCGTGAGTTCGGTCATCCGCTACGCGACGGATCTCCCCGACACCGCCAACTTGCGCGCGACCGCCTCCGCGGCCTGACGCCACGGCACGTACACGATCGCCATCGCCACCGCGATCACCACGGCGATCGCGATCACGTCCAGCGCATAGTGATTGGCCGTCCCGATCACGACGAAGCCGGTGCTGATCGGATACAGCACCCCGAGCACCCGTACCCACGTCCGCCGCGCATACATCGCGATCATCACCCCGCACCAGATCGCCCAGCCGCAGTGCAGCGACGGCATCGCGGCGAACTGATTCGTGACCGACTCCGGGCCCGGAGAACCCGACCCCTCCCACCAGCCCCACGACGCGGTCTGGGCCATGATGTCGACGTACCCCGGATACATCCGCGGTGGCGCAGTCGGAATCAGGAAGAACCCGGCCAGCGCGATGAGGGTCGTCACCGCCAGCACGAGTGACGCCCGCCGGTAGCGCTCGCGTCGCCGCCAGAACAGCCACACGAACACGCCGATCGTCACCCACCAGTGCAGCGTGTGATAGTGCAATGCGCTGAGATCGGCCACCCAACCGTTGACGTGCACCCAGCGGTTGAGCACCGGTTCGAAGGCGATGTGCAGATGTCGCTCGATCTCCGCGATCGATCGCCCATTCCCGAACGCCCGATCGACGTCCTTGCCACCGATGTTGCGAACCCGCGAATACGCCGAGTAGATCGCCCAGATGAGCAGGATCTCCACCCACCATCGCGGCTGCCCCAGGTATTCGAACACGCGGGCCGACCATCCGCGCGCGCTCGCCGACAACCGAGTGCCTCGGCCCTGAATCTCATGACGCGGCAGATCCCGCCACGCAATTGCCATACGTCCCCCAGCGTGACATTCGGAACGACGTGGTTGATATGTTCAACTAACTGCTACTCCACAGTAGACCGGGGGCAATCGAATGGTCATCGTGGGTTTGGGAAAGCACCCACAGGTGCGGCGACACCACCTCGAGGCCGTCGCGTATCTGGTGTTCGGCGTCGGGTCCCTGGTCCTGTTCCGGTATTCGGACCTCGACGCCCACATCACCTGGGCACATTCGGCCGCCATCGGCTATGGCATCGCAGCACTCATCTCGATCACTCCCCTGCCCGCGGGCACTCGGCGCGGCCGCCTCGCGCGCATCGCCGCGGTCACCGGCGCTCTCATCGTGCCCTTCGTCATGCTGCTGAACGGCCATCACCAGACCCAGGACGAGGTCGGGGTCATCTCCCGGTCCGGCAATCTGCTGATCACCAGCGGAATCCCCTACGTGCATCACGCCACCGACCTTGCCGACATCAATCCCTATCTGCCGGTGATGGCGCTGTTCGGCATCCCGGCGGCACTCGTCGCGCGCACCGGAATCGATCCGCAGAGCGCGTGGAATGTCATCGGGGACCCGCGACTCTGGTGCGCGGCGATCGCGATCGGCGGTGTGTGGGGCTCGATCCGTCTGCTCCGCGCCCGGTCCGGATGGGCGACCAACGCCGCTGTACTACTGATCGCATCTCCGACGATCGCGCTGGAGATGTGTGCCAGCGGAGTCGACCTCCCGCTCGCCGGTTTCCTCCTCCTGGGCCTCGCACTCGCCGCCACCCGACGACCCGCTCTCGGCGCAGTGGTCATCGCCGCGGCCTGCGCGATCAAGTGGGTGGCATTGCTGAGCCTGCCGATCATCCTGGCGCTGTTGGTTGCCCGCTACGGACGTGCCGTCGCGGCCCGGTTCGTCGCGTTCTTCGTGGCCGCATCGGCAGTCTTCGTCATCCCGGCCGTCCTGTCCCTCTCGGACACGATCGCCCAGGTCGTCGAGTTCCCGACCGGCCACGGCAGCACTCCCACCCCCGCGCGGAGTCCGATGCCCGGCGTACTCCTCGCGTCGCTCGGCCCGGACGGCCGTGTCGCCGCCATGGCGTTGCTGGCGGTGTGTGCCGTGGTGTTGTCGACCTGCCTTGTCCGGTGGCCTCCGACAACCTTTGCCGCCGCGGCCACCTTCATCGGGGCGGGCTTCTCGTGCTTCTTCCTGCTCGCCCCGGTCGGGCGGTTCGGATACCTCCTGATCCCCATGTTGCTGTTCGGCCTCGCCTACATCGCCCGCCGGGCCGAACTGTCACGACAACCCATGTCAGCGCCTGTCCAACCGCTGTAACCACCGTGCAAGCGGGTGTAAGACCCACGACAGTGGCACCGGGCAGTCTCTTCGGCATGACAACCACCACCTCTGCCGGCCTGGCGATCGATGCGCACGGGCTGGTCAAACATTTCGGATCGACCCGCGCCGTCAACGGCGTGGATCTGGCCGTCCCGACCGGTTCGGTGTACGGCGTGCTCGGCCCGAACGGGGCCGGGAAGACCACCACCGTCAGCATGCTCGCGACGCTGCTGCGCCCTGACGCGGGCCGTGCGACCGTCTTCGGCTACGACGTCGTCGACGACGCCGTGGCTGTTCGTTCCCTCGTCGGTGTGACGGGGCAGTACGCCTCGGTCGACGAGGACCTCACCGCGACACAGAACCTGGTCCTGTTCGGCCGGCTGCTCGGGCTGTCGCGCCCCGCAGCACGCTCGCGCGCCGACGAACTGCTCGAGGAGTTCTCGCTGACCGAGGCCGCCGACCGACCGCTGAAGAACTTCTCCGGCGGCATGCGACGCCGTCTCGATCTCGCGGCAAGCCTCATCGACACCCCGCCACTGCTGTTCCTCGACGAACCCACCACCGGGCTCGATCCCCGCACACGGGCTCAGATGTGGGAAACCATCCGCAATCTCGTCCGGCAGGGTTCGACGGTATTGCTCACCACCCAGTATCTCGATGAGGCCGATCAACTCGCGGATCGTATCGCCGTCATCGACCACGGGATGGTGGTCGCGGACGGCACCGCCGACGAACTCAAGCAGTCGGTCGGTGCCAGCACCCTGCAGCTCGTCCCGGTGGACCGTGCCGACGCGCAGGAGGTGTCGCGGATCGTCGAGGCCATCCTCGGCGAGACCGCGACCCTGAGCCCGGAGGCCGCGCGTGTCTCCGTCGGCCTCCAGAAGCCCGACCTGGTTCCCGATGTCCTGATCGCGCTGCGCGAGAACGAGATCGCGATCGACGAGATCAACGTCCAAAAGCCGAGCCTCGACGAGGTGTTCCTCACCATCACCGGCCGGCCCGCCGACGACCAGAACGTCACCGACACCATCACAGAGGAGGTGGCCTGATGACCACCACGACCATCGATCGCGACCCGACGTCGGCCGCGATCACCACCAAAGAGGCACGGCCGGCGGCCAAACGCTCGATCACCCTGGTCGAGACCATCCGGCAGTCGTTCTCCATGGCCTACCGGGGCGTGCTGAAGATCCGGCACAACCCGGAGCAGCTGTTCGACGTCACGATCCAGCCGATCATCTTCACGCTGATGTTCACCTACATCTTCGGTGGCGCGATCAGCGGCAACGTCCATGACTATCTACCGGTCATCATCCCCGGAATCCTCGTGCAGACCGTCGTGATGACCTCGATCGTCACCGGCACACAGCTGCGTGAAGACATGGACAAGGGCGTCTTCGACCGATTCCGATCACTTCCGATCGCGCGTATCAGCCCGCTCGCGGGCGCGCTCCTCGCCGACGTGATCCGCTACCTGATCGCCAGTGTCCTCACCATCGTCATGGGTGTCATCATGGGTTGGCGGCCCGACTTCTGGGGCGTGGTCGCATCTGCGCTGCTGGTCATGATCTGCAGTTTCGCGGTGTCGTGGATCTTCGCATTGATGGGCTGCCTGATGAGCAAAGCCTCTGCAGTGCAGGGTATCTCGATGCTGATCATGTTCCCGCTGACCTTCATGTCCAACGCGTTCGTCCCGGTCGACACGATGCCGGGTTGGCTGCAGGGCTTCGTGAAGCTCAATCCGGTGAGCAACCTGGTCACCGCGGTCCGCGAACTGACCGCCAACGGCCACGTCGGCGTGCATGTGCTCTACGCACTGCTCGGCGCCGCGGTCATCACCGTGGTCTTCGCACCACTGGCGGTGCGGGCGTACATGCGCAACACCTGATCTGACGCTCAACCCTGAATACTGGCGCGCGGCGCCAGGCGGGTCCGGACCTCGTCCACCGCCTGGCGCCGCGACCGTTTCGTGGCTTCCTCGACCAGCGAATCCCATTGCGCGGTCGACAGTCCCGAGATGTCGGCCATCTCGACATAGACATGATGCAGCGACGGATAGTCCTGACGGGCACCCAACCGGCGGGCCAGCGCGAGAAGCCAGGGGCCCCTCTCGTCGCCTCGGTCGGTCTCGCATATCAGGTAGCCGGCCGCCATCGCCATCGCCCCGGCCTGCGGCTGATCCTGCCACCCGGTCAATCCGAACGTCTGGTTGATACCGTCGGCGAGCAACGTGAGGAACTCCTCGGCTCGTGCGGGGTCGCCCGCTCGGACGATGCCGACCACCGCAGCGCTGATGAGCATCACCATGCCCGGGTCCTGCGCACCCAGCGGATGGTTTGTCTTCACGACGTCGGCCGCGCGCCAGTAGATCTCGCCGGCGGCCTGCACATGACCGCGCGCATATTCCAGTTCGGCCCAGCCGAGCATCATCGCGCCGATGACCTCGGGATTGCCCTGCGGGTTGGGGTCGTCGGGGGTCCAGCCCTCGGCAGCCATCGCCAGCTCGCGCTCTGCTTCGTCGAGGCGGCCGAGTGCGACGAGGGTGGCCACCAGGTAGCAGCGTGTCTGCAGCTCGTCATCTCGCGACCCCAGACGGTCGAGATCGACGATGCCGCTGCGGTAGTAGTCGACCGCACGATCCCACCGCGCCTGTTGCCCGTGCAGACTACCGATGGTCACCTGCGCCATCCCCGACATCCAGGCGTTGTCGTGCCTGCGGGCTATCTCGCGCAACAGGAGACCGTCCGCCAGCGCACGGTCGAGGTCGCCGAAGTTCTCCCTGGTGTTCATCCGGATCGACAGGGCGGCTGTACGCACCTGTTCGTCGGCGGCACGTGTCGCTCGCGAGACGAACCGCATCGCCGCCTGCGGGGTCCGGCACAGCACACAGGCCGACAGCAGTTCCGTCGGTTCGTCGAAGACCCGGTCCGGTCGATGCATGATGCGGATGTGGTGGCGCCCGGCGGCCACTCCACGAAGATCCTGTCGCATCGCCAGATGCCCCATCGACGCCAGCGCGGTCAACTGCCAGCGGCGGCGCATCGCATCAGAAAGATCCGGCGCCGGCTTGGGTAGTACCGCGAGAATCCTTGTGCCCCAGGACATCACCTCGCCGTGCAATCCACGGACCATCCAGAAGGCACTCAGCACAGGAAATACCGAGACGATGGTGTCGACGGCGTCGGGATCACCCGTGTCGTCGGCCATGGCGACGCAGCGCCGCAACACCCAGACCAGATTGTCGACGTCCGCGGCGATCCAGCTGAACAACCGTTCATCCACCGCGACGTCGTACCTCGCTTCGGCGTCCTCGGCAAAACCTCGGGCCCACCGGGCCATCGCACGGTCGACGTCCACCGACTCGGTCAGATCATCACCACCGGCCAACATCTGCTCGCCGAACTCTCGGACCATCTCCAGCATCCGGTATCGCATGCGGCCGTCGGCCTCGGACACGGTGAGCAGCGACTGGTTCACCAGCGCCTCGAGAGTGTCGGTGAGCAGGAATCCGCGCTGCCCGATGACCACCGATGCGGCGTCGATGGTGAAGCCTGCCGGGAAGCGGCACAGGCGGCGCATCGCCGATCGCGCGTCGGAGTCGAGGAGATCCCAGCTCCATTCGATGACCGCATAGAGCGTGCGATGCCGATCAGGGGCGGTTCGGTCCGTGCCCCGCAGAAGCGCAAAACGCTCCTCGAGCCGTCGCGAGATCTCGGCCACCGTCATGGCGCGAATCCTGGCCGCGGCGAGTTCGATGGCCAGCGGAAGGCCGTCGAGGTGGCGGCAGAGTTCGGCGATCTCGGCCCGGGGCAGGTGAGCGTCGGGCCGGATCGCCCGTGCGCGCCGCTCGAAGAGCTCGACCGCCGAACCATCCATGCCCACATCGAGGACCGGCAGCAGATAGATTCGCTCGGCGGCGAGCATCAGCGGCGAGCGACTGGTGGCGAGGATCGACAGGGCGGGCTCGGCCGCCAACAGGTCCGCGGCCACGCGCGCACAGCGCTCGATGACCTGCTCACAATTGTCGAGGATGATGACGGCGCGCTGTCCACGCACCGCATCGACGAGCCGATCCGCTAGATCGCCGATCGCGACGCGTGGTCGCGCGCCGCTGCCGATGTCTGTCTCACCGACCCCCAGAGACGCCGCGATGGAGGCCACGACATCGTCGTCGTCGCGGACCGGTGCCAGCGGTACAGAGAACACCGGCCGTCCCTGCTCCGCCAGCGCATCGCCGACCCGGTTGGCGACTCGAGTCTTGCCGACCCCGCCCGGGCCCTGGACCGTCACCAGCCGATGCTCGTCGAACGAGGCGACGATGGCCGCGATGTCGTCGTCGCGGCCGATGAGATCCGAGGACTCCACCAGGAGTCCGACCGTCCGGGCGCGTCTGCCCGGCCGCGGCGATGCCTGCGCGTCCGACGCCACCCCTGACGTCGCCGAACTGCTCTCCGCGGCAAGGAGTTCGGCGTTCACGGCAGTGGCCCGCGGGCCAGGATCCGCACCCAGCTGTTCGGACAGGGACCGGCGCAGGCGCGCGAACACCGCCAGCGCGTCAGCGGTCCGCCCCTCCCCCGCCAGCGCGCGCATCAGGTCGACGTGCGCCGACTCGTCCAACGGGTCGGCGCGACAACGCCTGTCAGCGATTTCGCGCGCGGTCACGAAGTCTCCCGCGGCGAGCGCGACGCCGACGTGACGCTGGTCGAGGGCGTCGCGCTGGTGATCCGCGCGCGTCTTCACATCGGCGGCGAGGCCGAAGGGACCGTCGTCGTCGAGATCGTCGCCGGGTACGCCCCGCCACCATCCTGACGCGGCGGCCAGCGCTGCCGGCCGCCCGTCGTCGATGAGATCGGCGACCACCTCCAGATCGGTGCGGCACCCGACGAGTCGGTATCCGTTGCCGACACCTTCGAGGCGGCCGGGGCCGAGCAGTGGACGCAGGCGCGAGATCTGGGTGTGCAGGGCAGGCATCGGCGACCGCGGCGGATCATCGCCCCACACATCGACGATCAGCCGCTCGGCCGACCGGGTTCGCCCGTCCGCGAGCGCCAGCGAGGCAAGGAGCCTGCGGGCGCGTACCCCTGGCACGGCGACCAGGCCTTCCGGCTCGGCACGACCCACCGCAACCGGCCCCAACAGACCGATGACGGTGACGTTCTCGGACGCGGACACCCAGTCAGGTTAACGCCACAGCGCGCTGGGCGACCGCACCGCCGTCGCGCGCACAGCGGGCAGACCGGCCGACCATCGGGCGTGTATGAATGTATCCATGGCGCGCAGCTATCCCCTCGAGTCCATCGACCTCGATTTCTTCGAATCCGCACCGGTCACCTACCGGATTGATGTGAACCTGCCCGTCACGCCGCAGCGGGCGTGGGCCGAGTTCACCCGGCAGAACACACTCGATTGGTGTCGCGCAATCAAATCCATCGAGTTCACCTCCCCGCCACCGTATGGCGTGGGCACCACCCGGAAGGCCTCGCTCGGGGTCGCCGGGTTGTCTGAACACTTCTTCGTCTGGGACGAGGACGACGCCGCGGGCGAGTATCGCAATGCCTTCTACGCGGCCTCCGCGTCGACACCGGGACTCAAGCGGTTCGGGGAACTCACCGAAGTGCGTCCCGCGGAGGTCGGCTGCCGACTGATCTGGTCGTTCGCACTCGAACTCGCCACCTCGGCCAAGGCGGTCACCGCCTTCTCCGGGCCCACCGCGGCCACGGTCTTCAAGACCGTCGAAACCGACACGATTCGCCACTTCGCCAAATTCGCACCCCAGTCCTGACCGACAGCAACCCCAATCCCGCCGACAGCAACCGTCATCCCGTCGACAGCAACCGGTTCCGCGCCGACGGCAACGTGTGTGCGTGCGACCGGCAGTCCCCTCTGCCGCAGCACGTTGCCGTCGGCGGGATTGGGGTTGCTGTCGGCGGGATTGTGGTTGCTGTCAGCGAGGTTTCGGTTGCCGTCGGCGGCGCGGAGGTTCACTCCCGCAGGAAACCCGCCTCCGACAGCGCGTGACGGACTTCGCGCTGGTGCTCAGGTCCGCGGGTCTCGACACTGACTGTCACCTGCACCTCGTCGAGATAGAGATCGTCGGCCACCCGGGAGTGGACCACGTCGACCACGCTGGCACCGCGGTCACGGAGCAATTCCAGGAGAGCGATCAGCCCGCCCGGGCGATCGGAGACCGTTGCGGTGACGGTGAGGAATCGACCGGCCGCCGTGAGCCCGTGGGTCGTGACGTGGCTCAGCAACAACGGATCGATGTTGCCGCCGGAGACGACGACGCACACCTTGCCCGACAGCGCGAGCCCACCGGAAGCCACGGCGGCGACGGCGGCCGCCCCGGCCGGCTCGACGATCAGCTTGGCGCGTTCGAGCATCAGCAGGAGAGCCGTGCTCAACGACTCCTCACTCACCGTCACCACCGAGTCGACCAACTCGCTGATGTGAGCAAACGGGACCTCACCGGGCATCGCGACGGCGATTCCGTCGGCCATGGTGTTCATCGACTCGGCCGCCACCGGGTGTCCTTCTGCGAGCGATCGCGGCCACGCGGCGGCCTGTGCCGCCTGCACCCCGATGACCGAGACCTCGGGGCGTCGTGGCTTCACCGCCGCGGCGATCCCGGCCAACAGGCCTCCCCCACCGAGCGGCACGACGATCGCATCGACGTCGGGGATCTGGGTCAGGATTTCCGATCCGACGGTCGCCTGTCCGGCGACGATGTCGGAGTGGTCGAACGGATGGACCAGCACGGCACCCGTCTCGTCGGCGAACCGCCGCGCCGCGACGAGCGCCTCATCGACCGTCGAGCCCTCGAGAACGACCTCGGCACCATAGGCTTTCGTCGCCGCGACCTTGGGTAGCGCCGCGCCACGCGGCATGTATACGCGGGCGGTGATGCCGAGTGTGCCTGCCGACCAGGCGACTCCCTGTGCATGGTTTCCCGCGCTGGCCGCGACCACCCCCCGAGCCCGTTCCTCCGCCGACAGTCGGGAGATGCGCAGGTAGGCCCCACGCGGTTTGAACGAGCCGGTGCGCTGCAGGTTCTCGCATTTCAGCCACACCTCGCAGCCGATTCGTTCCGACAGCACCCGTGAGGCGATGACCGGGGTACGACGCATGACGCCGGACAGCGCCTGCCCTGCGTCGTCGATCTCGGCGGAGGTGAGCAACATGGTCGCCAGTATCGGCCCTCGGCCGTCCGAAATCAGCCCAACGCGTTCTCGAGATCGCCGAGGAGATCGGCGATGTCCTCGATACCGACCGACAGACGCACCAGATCGGCGGGCACCTCCAGCAGCGAGCCGGCGGTCGATGCGTGGGTCATGGCACCGGGATGCTCGATCAACGACTCGATGCCGCCGAGCGACTCGGCAAGTGTGAACACCTCGGTCCGTGCGCAGAACTCCTGCGCCGCAACCTGTCCGCCCTTGACCCGAACCGACACCATGCCGCCGAATCGCCGCATCTGCTTGGCCGCGACGTCGTGGCCGGGGTGCATGGGCAGACCCGGGTACAGGACCGAATCGATCTTGGGATGTGACGACAGGTAGTCGACGACCTTTTCGGCGTTGTCGCAGTGCCGGTCCATGCGCACGGCGAGCGTCTTGATGCCGCGCATGGTGAGGTAGGCGTCGAACGGGCCCGGCACCGCACCGGCACCGTTCTGCAAGAACGCCACCGCATCGTCGAGTTCTTCGCTGTTGGTGACCAGTGCGCCGCCGACCACGTCGGAGTGCCCGCCCAGATACTTGGTCGTCGAGTGCAGCACCACGTCGGCGCCGAGGGTGATCGGCTGCTGCAGGTACGGCGAGGCGAAGGTGTTGTCCACCACGAGTTTTGCCCCGGCCTCGTGCGCGACTGCGGCGAGCGCCTCGATGTCGCCGACATTCAGGAGCGGATTGGTCGGGGTCTCGATCCAGACCAGCTTGGTGGCGGGCGTGATGGCGGCCCGCACCGCGTCGACGTCGGACACGGGTGCCGCCGAGTACGTGATCCCCCACTGCGAGAAGACCTTGTCGATGAGACGGAAGGTGCCCCCATAGGCGTCGTTCGGGATCACCATGTGGTCGCCGGGACGCAGGGTGGCGCGCAGCAGTGCGTCGGTCGCGGCCATACCGGATGCGAATCCCCGCCCGTACTCGCCGCGTTCCAGCGCGGCGATGTTGGCCTCGAGTACCCGCCGGGTCGGGTTACCGGTCCGTGCGTACTCGAATCCGTCGCGGAGGCCGCCCACGCCGTCCTGCGCGAACGTCGAGCTGGCATAGATCGGCACGTTCACGGCGCCGGTCCGTGGGTCCGGTTCGTATCCGGCATGGATGGCCTGGGTGGAAAATCCTTGCCAGCGGGTCGAATCCGCGGCACTACGCTTCTCGCTCATGACTCGACTTCCTATCCGACGATGGGGTTGCTGCTGACAAAGGCCAGCAGATCGTGGCGGGTGATGACGCCGATCGGCTTGCCGTCCTCCACCACCATGAGGGCATCCGACTCCGACAGCACCTTGGTCGCCGCGGAGACCGGCTCGCCGGACCCGATGAGCGGGAACGGATCACCCATGTGCGCCGAGACCGGGTCGGCCAGACTCGCGCGGCCCTCGAACACCGCCCCCAACAGGTCCCGCTCGGTGACCGCGCCGGCGACCTCACCGGCCATCACCGGCGGCTCGGCCCCCACCACCGGCATCTGGGAGACGCCGTACTCACGGAGGATCTCGATGGCGTCGCGCAGAGTCTCCGACGGGTGGGTGTGCACCAGGTCGGGCAACGCTCCGGCCTTTCCGCGCAACACGTCACCGACGAGCGGTTCGGTCGTCTTGCCGTCGAGCGGGGACCGGAGGAAGCCGTAGCTGCTCATCCACTTGTCGTTGAAGATCTTGCCCAGATAGCCGCGGCCGCCGTCGGGCAACAACACGACGACCACCGCATCCGGCCCCTCACGTTCGGCGACCTGCAATGCGGCCACCACGGCCATGCCGCACGAACCGCCCACCAGGAGGCCCTCTTCACGCGCGAGCCTGCGGGTCATGTCGAACGAATCGGCATCGGACACCGCGATGATCTCGTCCGGGATCGACGGGTCGTATGCCGTCGGCCAGAAATCCTCGCCGACACCCTCGACCAGGTAGGGACGACCGGTGCCACCCGAGTAGACCGAGCCCTCCGGGTCGACGCCGACCACCTTCACGGCCCCGTCGGAGACCTCCTTGAGGTAGCGACCCGTTCCCGTGATCGTGCCGCCGGTGCCGACGCCGGCCACGAAGTGGGTGACGGTGCCGTCGGTGTCGGCCCAGATCTCCGGACCGGTGGTCTCGTAATGGCTCTGCGGGCCGGCCGGATTGGAGTACTGATCGGGCTTCCAGGCGCCCTCGATCTCGCGCACGAGCCGGTCGGACACGCTGTAGTAACTGTCCGGATGGTCCGGCGGCACCGCGGTCGGGCACACCACCACCTCGGCACCGTAGGCACGCAGCACGTTGCGCTTGTCCTCCCCGACCTTGTCGGGGCACACGAAGACGCATTTGTATCCGCGCTGCTGGGCCACCAGCGCCAGTCCGACGCCGGTGTTGCCCGATGTCGGCTCGACGATGGTGCCGCCCGGCGGCAACGCACCCGACTTCTCGGCGGCCTCCACCATCCGGACGGCGATCCGGTCCTTGCTGCTGCCACCGGGGTTGAGGTACTCGAGCTTGGCGGCGACCAGGCCCGAACCGGGGTTGGTCACCGAGTTGAGCTTGACCAACGGGGTGTTGCCCACCAGGTCCACGACATGATCAGCGATACGCATACGACCATGGTCCCAGAGGTGCGGAATCGGATCGAACCCGGAGTGAAACTACGACTAAGCTGGCAGCCGTGTCCGAATGTGAGTCACATGGATTCGAGTGGCCGGGTCGCCGTGGACAACAACCGACTGCTGCGTGACGTCGGCGCGACGGTCGCGGCCACCGCGGCAAGCGCAGGCGCATCGTGGGCGGCATACAACTACCTGAACGGCCAGGCCACCGAGGCGCGCACGGTGATCCCACATCGCACCGACGACGCGCCCAACGGCGACGGCATCTATCTGCCCGACGGCACCGGACCGCACCGCGCCGCCCGGGGCACCGCGGTGGACGTCTACCTCGTCGTGTTCGGCGATTCGACCGCTGCCGGCCTCGGCGCCGAGACCGCGGACCAGACGCCCGGGGTGCTGCTCGCCCGGCGGGTGGCGGCGGAGACGGGCAAGACCGTGCGATACGCGAACAAGGCCATCGTCGGTGCCACATCAAAGGGCCTCGGGGCACAGGTCGACGCGATGCTGATCACGCGCGAGCGGCCCGACGTCGCGGTGATCCTGATCGGTGCCAACGACGTCACCGCCACCAATGGCATCCGGTCGTCGGCCAGACGCCTCGGCGAGGCCGTTGCGTTGCTGAAGGAGAACGGCGCCGCGGTGGTGGTGGGCACCTGCCCCGACTTCGGCGTCATCACCGCCATCCCACAACCACTCCGTTCCGTGTTGCGCCGCTGGGGTCTGCAACTCGCGTCGGCGCAACGCGGTGCGGTGCGTGCGGCCGGTGGGCGGCCCGTGCCGATGGCCGATCTGCTGGCCAAAGAATTCCTCGCCAAGCCGGAGCACATGTTCTCGCCGGACCAATACCATCCGTCGGCCGCCGGGTACGCCCTCGCCGCCGACATCCTGATCCCGGAGGTTCTCGAGTCGATCGGCGAGTGGGGACCTGCACCATTGCCCCAGCCACCCGAGGTCTCAGAGGCTGTCGAGCAGAATCGGCTGGTCAGCAAGGTTCGCCGGCTGGTGGGACGGCAGACGAACCAAGCAACTGCTAGGGGGTAATCTGGGCGGCATGCCTGAAGCAGTGATCGTCGCCCATGCCCGTTCCCCCATCGGCCGCGCCGGCAAGGGATCCCTCAAGGACGTCCGGCCGGACGAACTCTCCCGCCAGATGGTCGCCGCCGCCCTCGCGAAGGTGCCCGAACTCGATGTCGCCGACATCGAGGACATCCACTGGGGCATCGGCCAGCCCGGTGGTCAGGGTGGTTACAACATCGCCCGCGTCATCGCCGTCGAACTCGGCCTCGACCATGTGCCCGGCGTCTCCGTGAACCGTTACTGCTCGTCGTCTCTGCAGACCACCCGCATGGCGCTGCACGCAATCAAGGCAGGCGAAGCCGACGTGATCATCTCCGGCGGCGTCGAGAGCGTGTCCAGCTTCGGCATCTCCGGTGGCGCAGACGGCGCCCCGGATTCGAAGAACCCGGTCTTCGACGAGGCCATGGCCCGCACTGCGAAGTCCGCAGAGGGTGGCGCGCCGGCATGGCACGATCCCCGCACGGACGGTCTGATCCCCGATGTCTACATCGCGATGGGCCAGACCGCGGAGAACGTCGCAAGCTTCACCGGGATCTCCCGCGAAGATCAGGACCGCTGGGGTGTGCTCAGCCAGAACCGCGCCGAGGAAGCGATCAAGTCGGGCTTCTTCGAGCGTGAGATCGACCCGGTGACCCTGCCCGACGGCACCACGGTGACCACCGACGACGGCCCCCGTGCGGGAACCACCTATGAAAAGGTGTCCCAGCTCAAGCCGGTCTTCCGGCCCGACGGCACCATCACCGCCGGCAACGCCTGCCCGCTCAACGACGGCGCCGCAGCCCTGGTGATCATGAGCGACACCAAGGCCAAGGAGTTGGGCCTGACGCCGCTCGCGCGCGTCGTCGCGACCGCGGCGACCGGACTGTCGCCAGAGATCATGGGCCTCGGCCCGATCGAGGCGATCCGCAAGGTGCTCAGGATCGCCGGCAAGTCGATCTCCGACATCGACCTCGTCGAGATCAATGAAGCGTTCGCGGTGCAGGTGCTCGGTTCGGCGGCCGAACTCGGCATCGACCACGACAAGCTGAACATCTCCGGCGGTGCGATCGCACTCGGTCACCCATTCGGCATGACCGGTGCACGCATCACCACCACGCTGCTCAACAATCTGCAGACCCAGGACAAGACCTTCGGCATCGAGTCGATGTGTGTGGGTGGCGGCCAGGGCATGGCGATGGTGCTCGAGCGCCTCAGCTGATCACAGCTCGACCGAAGAGCCGGGGCCGTCGGATTCTCATCCGACGGCCCCGGCCTCTTTGATGTCAGACCCTCTCGGGCAGCGCGGCATCGGTGTCGAGGGCTCCCTCGGGTGTGTCGTCGGCGGGCTCCGCCGACGCAGGTGGCCTCCGCAAGAACAGCACGATGACGATCAACGCGATGCTCAGACACCCGGCGACGGTGAACACTCGCTGGACACCGTGGCTGATCGCCTCTGCCTCCGCAACGCCCACGGCCCGATCGTTCGACGCGACCACCGTCATCACGGTGATGAACAACGCCGTACCGGCAGCGCCGGCAACCTGCTGGAAGGTCCCGAGAACCGCGGAACCGTGCGCGTACAGCCGCGGCTCGACGGACCCGAGCGCGAGCGTCATCAGTGGCGTGAAGGTCGCGGCCAGGCCCAGGCACAGCAGTGCGTTGGCACCCAACAGCCACCAGGGCGACGTCGACGGGCTGACGAATACCAGCATCCAGACGGCGGAGCTGACGATCATCGCGCCGGGAACCGCCAGGATGCGGGGCCCGTGCGTGTCGTAGATCCGTCCGACGACCGGTCCGGCGAGCCCCATGATCAGTCCACCCGGAAGCGTCAGCAGACCGGTGGTGAGCGGATCGAGGCCGAGGACGGTCTGAGCGAAGTACGGCACCACGATGAACGTACCGAGCATGGTCCCCATCGCGACGACCATTGCGCCCATCGCCAGCGAGAACTGTCCGGATTTGAACACCCTCAGGTCGAGCAGGGCGCGGTCGCGTCCCTGCAACGCGAGCTGCCTACCGATGAACGCGGCGAGTGCGAGCGCACCGATCGTGAACGGGACCCACAGTGGCACCGACGAACCCGCCTCGGCCGACTCACCGATCCCGGCGAGCCCGTAGACCAGTCCGCCGAAACCGAGAACCGCCAGCGGGATCGACAGGTAGTCGATGGGGGTCTTGATCCGTTCCCCGACGGGACGCACCAGCACACCACCGACGATCAGCGCCACCAGTGCGATCGGACCGACGAAACCGAAGATCCAGCGCCATCCGAAATGGTCGAGGATGAAGCCGGACACGGTCGGCCCGAGCGCCGGCGCGACCGCGATGACCACCGAGATGTTGCCCATCATGACCCCGCGTCGTGCCTCGGGGACGACGGTCATCACCGTGGTCATCAGCAGCGGGAGCATGATCGCGGTGCCGAGCGCCTGGATCACCCGCGCGATCAGCAGCACCTCGAAACCCGGTGCCGCGAACGCGATGAAGGTGCCGAGGGTGAACGCCGACATCGCGGCGATGAACAACACCCGCGCACCGGCACGCTGGATCAAGAAGCCGGTGAGTGGGATGACCACGGCCATCGTCAGCAGGAAGGCAGTGGTGAGCCACTGCCCCACACTCGGTTCGACGCCGAGATCCTCCTGGAGGACGGGAATGGCGATGCTCATGACGGTCTCGTTGAGGATGACCACGAACGAGGCGACCAGCAGTACGCCGATCAGGAGCAGATTCTGGCGTGACAGTCGATCGTCGGCAGGCGCCGACGTCTGAGTGGCGGTCACAGCGAGTCCTTCCGGAAAGAAGCCATCGACCGACGGGTCGATGGCGATGGATTGGTTGACCGGATACGGCAGCGGAATTCTTCGGCCGCCCTGCTGTCACCACATGGGTCAGAACGCTATCAACGCCACTGCGACTCTGGCGAATGTTTTATGCGTCGGATCCACGTCGACGCAAGAACCCCGCGCCGACGGATCGGCACGGGGTTCCGGTCATGCGGACGGACTAATCCGAATTGAAGTAGCTCAGCAGGCGAAGGATCTCGACGTAGAGCCAGACCAGCGTGACGGTGAGTCCCAACGCGACGCCCCAGGCGGCACGCTCGGGCGCACCCGCCCGGATCAGTCGGTCGGCGGCGTCGAAGTCGAGCAAGAAGCTGAAGGCGGCGAGCGCGATGCAGACCAGCGAGAAGATGATCGCCAACGGTCCACCGTTGCGGAGGCCGAAACCCTCACCGCCGTTGAACAGCCCGATGACGAGGTTGCCGAGCATCAGGACGATCACGCCGATCATGCCCGCGAACAGCATCCGCGTGAACCGCGGCGTGACACGGATCGCGCCGACCTTGTAGACGAGCAACATCCCGAAGAACACACCGAACGTGCCGAGCACCGCCTGACCGATCAGCGCTCCCGCAGACGTGTCGTTGGCGACCACCATGTTCGCGAAGACGAACGAGATCGACCCGACGAACAAACCCTCGAAGGCCGCGTAGGCGAGCACGATGGCCGGGTTGTCCTGCTTGCGGCCGAACGAGGCGACGAGCACCAGCGCGAGTCCGCCGAGCGCACCCACGAGCATCAACGGCGATGCCAGCGAGACATTCTGGTCGACCAGGAAGTATGTCGCGATGGCGGAGATGGTGAGCACGCCGAGCGTGATCGCGGTCTTGGTGACCACGTCATCGATCGTCAGCTGCCGGGTGACCGGCGGCGCGGGCCGGGTGTAGGGATCGGTCTGCTGCCCGTGTTGGTTCCACATGGCACCTTGACCGGCGGCGGCCGCTCCGGCGCCGAAACCGGCGTAGCCGGTCTGGTTATCGCGGACGACGCCGCGCATAACCGGATTGCTGCTCTCTCGCACGTACGTGCTCCTTTTGCTTGTGGTGTCTGCCCTGTCAACGGGTACGGCTGCTATCGAGTTCCGACTTTACCTTCTCTTGACTTTCATGTCGTGTGACAGCCCGTTCTCAGGGTTTCTGCGCACGCTGCCCGCTCAGCCATGCACGCGCGTCGCACGGTCCGCTCGCGGTCCCGAGCATCCCCATCGAGGCGCGACCGAGGCACACCGACCGCATCAGCGCTTCGGCGAGGGCGAGGTCGTCACCCCAGGGCAGACCCGGCTTCGCGAGCATCAGCGATGCCACCCCGTGGGCGGCAGACCAGAACTCGAGCACCACCTCGGTGACATCGGACACCGGGAAGAATCCTTCGCCGGCCAGCTCGGTCACGGTCGCCGACATCCGGGCGAACGCGGAGGCCGCCAGCACCTCGTCGACCTTCGATGCTCCATCCGGGGCGCCTGCCGGAACGCCAGCCGATAGAGGACGGGCGTGGACACCGCGAAACGTACGTAGGCCAATCCCTGCTGCAATGCTCGCTCGAGTGGGTCGTCGATGCCCTCGGACACCTCGCCGAGCACGCCGTCGAGCTGCTCGAAATAACGTGCGCACACCGCGTCGAGCAGAGCATCCTTGTCGGCGAAGTGCAGATAGATCGACGGCGGGGTCACCCCCACCCGCCCGGCGACGGCGCGGATCGACACCGCGGCCTCATCGCCCTCTTCGAGAAGGAGCGCCGTGGCGGAGGAGATGATCTCCTCGGCCAGGAGCTCACCTGACCCGCGGGGGAGCGAGTTCGTTTCGTCGTACTGCGCACTGTTCTCCTGGGTCGACATCGGTCCTGCCGCGGCCGGGCCGGGGGGTCGCGGGGCGGCTGACTCCGACAACCCGATCCGGTCGTGCAGGCGCCGTAAGGGTCCCGGGGCCCACCAGTTGGCGCGTCCCGCCAGCCGCATGAACGCGGGCACGAGCACCATGCGGATCAGAGTCGCGTCCATCAGGACGGCCAGGGTCAGCCCCACTCCGAACATACGCATGAACGAGACCTCGGAGGCCGCGATGCCGGCGAAGACGATGCTCATCAGGAGAGCTGCCGCGGTCACCACACGGCCGGTCCGGGCGAGTCCGACCGCCACCGCGTGGTCACTCGCCGCCCGACTGCCGTCGGATGCCAGCCACTCCTCCCGAATGCGTCCGAGCAGGAACACCTCGTAGTCCATCGACAGGCCGAAGGCGATACAGAACATGAGTATCGGGATCGTCGCGACGAGGTAGCCGGTCGCGGTGGTCCCCAATCCGCCGAGGTGCCCGTCCTGGAAGAACCAGACCATCGCGCCGAACGTCGCGGTCAGCGAGAGCACGTTGAGGACGAGCGCCTTGAACGGCAGGACGACACTGCCGGTGAACAGGAACAGCAGGACGAACGTCGCGATCGCGATGGTCGCCAGCACCCACGGCAGGTGTGCGTAGATGGCGTCCACGGTGTCCTTGTTGGTGGCCGCGAGCCCGGTGAACAGCACCTGCGCGCCATCCGGGACCGCGACGTCGCGCAGGTGCTCGAGTTGCGACAGCCCGTCGTCCCGCATGGGTTCGAGATCGGTCGACACCGTGACTGTCGAGACGCCTGCGCGGGAGTCCGCCGGGCTGCCGGGTCCCACCGCTCGACCGTCGACGAAGGTGCCGGCCGACGACGTCGCCGAATTCACCTGGCCGACTTTCGAGAGCGCCGCGGTGTATCGGCCGAGGCCTGCTTGATCCGGAATTCCCGAGGCGACGACGGTGACCGTCGATGACAGATTCTGCGAGAAGTCGTCGCGGACCTCCTGCTGGATCGCGTGCGACGACGCCGACGAGGGCAGTACCCGGTCATCCGGGAACCCGAAGCGAAGGCCGAAGAACGGTGCGCCCAGCACGAGGAGCAGTGCAGTGACCGCGATGGCAGCGGGTAGCGCGTGGCGCAAGACGAAGCGCACCGATCGATACCAGCGGGTCTCCTCGATCCCGCGTGGCGTCGGCTCAGGGCGACGGAAGAGCCTGCGCACCGGGCGGCGGACGTCGAGCGCGTCCACACGATCACCGAGCACCATGAGCATCGCGGGCGTCAGGATCAGCGCAGCGAGCGAGGCGACCAGCACCACACCGATGCCCGCGTAGGCGAAGGATCGCAGAAAGTACATCGGGAAGATCGCGAGGGCGGCGAGCGACAGTGCCACGGTCACCGCCGAGAACGCCACGGTACGGCCCGCGGTCGCCATCGTCGTCGTGATCGCGGTCGCGCGGGCCGTGCCGCCCGCGACCTCCTCCCGGTATCGCGTGACGATCAGCAGTGTGTAATCGATCGCCAGGGCCAGGCCCATCGCGGTGGTGAGGTTGAGTGCGAAGATCGAGACGTCGGCGAACTCGGCTATCAGGCGGAGCAGCGCGAACGTACCCACGATGGCGACGATCCCGATGATCACGGGCAGCGACGCCGCCACGAGGCCACCGAACACGACGACCAGGACGAGGAAACTGATCGGTATCGCGATCGCCTCGGCCTTCGCCAGATCCTTTGTGGTCTGCTCGTTGACCTGACCGAACACCAGCCCCTGCCCGCCCACGCGGATCGAGATCCCCTGCTGCTCACCGGAGACGAGGTCGGCTATCTCCTCCGCCCGGTCCGGCGCCAGTTCTTCTCCGCCGTCCAGCGTCGCGACGATCAGCGTCGACGTGGAATCGCGACTCACCAGCGCCGGGGCGAGATCGGGGTTCTGCCAGACCGACAGGATCGGGTTCTGCACGTCGTCCCGACGTTCGAGTTCCTCGACGATCCCGGTACCGACATCTCGGGCCGCGGGATCGCTCGCCATGTTCATCCCGCTCGGTCCGTCGAGCTTCACCACGACCTGCAGCCCGCCGCGGCCGAAGGTCTCGTCGAGGATGCGGTCGGCGCGGGCCGACCCCGAATTCGGGTCACTGTAACCTCCGGCGAGCAGATGCTGGGCTGCGGTCGCGCCGTACAGGCCCGCGAGTGCCAGGACCAGAACGGCGGCGGCGAGCACCACTCTCGGCGCCTTGATGATCAGCTGGGTCATCCTCGCCGACATACGCACTCCCACCGGTTGGTTACCGGCGTTAAGTTATCAGCATTAACCGACTTCGGTCAACGGTTCGACGTCGTGAGCGGGCAGGCCGAGTCCTCGGCGTACGGTCCTCAATTCCCTACGGACGACAGTGCTTTCCGACCCCAGCAGACCGGTTGCGCGCAAGACCTCGCGCAGGCGGACGGCCGGGCGGGCGACGTCCACCAGGTGATGCAGCGGGGTTCGACGCAGACCCATTGCCACCGCCGCGGGTTGCTCCATCCACCGGGTGCTGATCGACGAGAACGACGTGGAGAGAACCGGTTTGATCACGAGGCCCATCATCGACACCAGCGGCCCAGGCAGCGGGATCGCATTCTGCAGGTCGTAGCCATCCCGCAGCAGGGCCCGGGTCAAGGTCTTCGACGCCGCGTCGGGTTGCAGTTCGAACTCGGCCGCCACCGCGAACAGTTCACGCGCCGCGGCGAAGTCGGACGGCAGCCATTCGTCGTCGACACCGATCACCCAACCGATCCATCGCCACAGATGGGTGATCGCCTCGCGTTCGGCGCTGCTGTAGCGAATCCCGAGATCGCGCGCGACGATCAGGGGCAGCACCAGGAAGCCCCCGCTGATCGTCAGGGCCGAATAGGTCTGGTTGATCGGAACACCCCAGGAGTCGGTGTCCCACTGCTCGCCGGTGTCACTGCGGTCGGCCAACAGATGGTCGCGGATCAGGGCGTGCAACAGCCGGATACGGATGGTCGCCACCCACCCGGTCGAGCCCGGGCGCATCGCTCCCGGCGTGGTCGCCTCGGCCACCCAGCGCGCGGTGTTCTGGACCCGTTCGAGGGTCCCGTCGCCAAGCCTGCCCGTGGCGGCCAGCGGTCGGACGAACCCCTGAGCCTTGTACCCGTAGATCAGCGACTGGTACAGCGTCGACGACTGCAGTGTGCCGAATCGCCACCATGCGCGCGCACCGGCTTCGGCCAACGCAGGATCGAACCACTGCGGCGGCTCGCTCGCCGATCGGATCAGACGGGCCAGCGCCGGAGGCGTCCCCGGATCGTCGGCCCCGGCCTCGACCGACGCGAGCAATCCTGTCCACGAGAGCCCGCGCTCGTACATCTGCGCGATCACCGCGTCCGCGGCGACGTCGGACCGCGCGAGACCGACCTCGAGGCGATCCACCATCTCGGGGTGACGCTGCCGGACCGCATCCCAATTGCGCGCCCCGGTGACCGACGCGGCGTCCATATCACCCATGGTGACCAGTACATGTGCGCAGGTCAAGCACCATCCCGCGCGTCGGCGTTCCCCGGCGTGGCCAGGCCGGTCCGAGCCGACCACCGGTCCACCGACGATCTCGCCGAGTCGGCAGACAAGGAGGGGTGGAACGTGTTCCAATTCTGTCCGTCCCACCCGCACTCGCCCCATGGATGGCCTCATGCCGGATACCGATTCAGCAGACCCCAACGAGGTCGCACGGCCCACGTCGTCGCGCCGCGACCCCGACTGGCTCCGTGCCCGTCTCGAGGATTGGTTGAACACCGTCGTCGACGCGCCGGTGGCCGTCACACGTCTGGAGATCCCATCGGCGAACGGCATGTCGAGCGAGACGATCGTCCTCGACGCGCGCTGGGACGACACCGAGCACCCGCTCGTCGTCCGGGTGGCCCCGCTCCCAGAGAGCGATCCGGTGTTCCCGACGTATGACCTCGACCGCCAGTTCCGGATCATCGATCACGTGTCGTCGAGTACCCATGTGGCACTTCCGAAGCTCTACTGGTCCGAACCCGATCCCCGACCGCTCGGCGCCCCGTTCTTCATCATGGGCCGCGTCGATGGTCAGGTGCCGCCGGACGTGATGCCCTACACGTTCGGCTCCTGGATGACCGAGGCGACCCCGGCACAGCGGGACATGTTGACCGAGAAGACCATCGAGACTCTCGCGATGATCCACTCCGCACCCATACCGTCGGAACTGCTCGATCAGCCGGGACCGCAGGAGACGCCGCTGCGTGCACACATCCGACGTCTGCGCGAATTCTATTCGTGGGCAGCCGAAGGTCGCGCAGGATCGGGCTTGATCGAGCGAGGCTTCGCGTGGGTCGACGAGAACGTCCCGGACGAGACCGCCCCCGTGCTCTCGTGGGGCGATGCCAGGATCGGCAACATCATCTACCAGGACTTCACACCCGCCGCGGTACTCGACTGGGAGATGGCGACATACGGTCCACGCGAGTTGGACGTGGCGTGGATGATCTTCTTGCACCGATTCTTCCAGGACCTGGCAGAGATGGCCGGTCTCCCGGGACTTCCCGATTTTCTCCGTCGCGACGAGGTGGCCGAGGCCTACCATCGCCACAGCGGTCATCAGCCTCTCGATCTCGACTTCTACATCACCTATGCAGCCCTCATCCACGCGGTGGTGATGTATCGAATCCAGTCACGCGCCATCCACTTCGGCCAGGCAGAAGACCCTGCCGATCCCGACGACATGATCCTGCACCGTGCAACCCTCGAAGCCATGCTCGCGGGCACCTACTGGGAGAAGGTCCGATAGATGCTCTCCCCCATGGACGACTACCCCATCCATCAGGTCGCCGAGGTCATCCGGCACGTCCAGACCTCCGACCGCAACTTCTACGACCGCTACTACTTCAATTGCCATGGGCCCGAATCCGACTCGCCGTGGCTCGTTGTCGGCCTCGGGGTCTATCCCAATCTCGGCGTCACCGACTGCTTCGCCGTGGTCCGTCATCGCGACGAGCACATCGTGGTGCGGGCGTCGCGCGCTCTCGGAGCTGACCGCAGCGACCTGCGTGTCGGCCCCTTCACCGTCGAGATCCTCGATGGGCTGGCGCGTCTGCGTGTCGCCCTGGATGCCGGCCACGGCGACCTCTCCTTCGATCTCACCTTCGATGCCACCGGTCCCGCAGCCCTCGAACCTCGACACTTCGTGCGACAGATCGAGCGCGTCACCTTCGACACGCAGCGTTTCGTCCAGGTGGGCAAGTGGTCCGGAGAACTGACCGTCGACGGCACGCGATTCGACGTCGAGCCCGACCAGTGGCGCGGCAATCGTGACCGGTCATGGGGTGTCCGCCCGGTGGGCGAGGCCGAACCACCCGGCCGCCGCGCGGACGCGAGCATCTCCGGGACGTTCTTCTGGATCTATTCGGTGATGGAGTTCGTCGATCACTCGATCGTCGTCGTCATCCAGGAGACCGAGACCGGCGAGCGCGTGATGGATGATGCCCGACGGGTCTGGCGCGACCCCGATCGGGAACCCGAATGGCTCGGGCACGTGTCCCACCAGATCACCTTCGTCCCGGGCACGCGTGAAACAGCTGAGGCGACACTGACGTTCACCCGGCCATCCGGCGAGGTCACCACCGTCACCTGTGTCCCCCGACTGGCCAATTATCTGGCGTTCGGTACCGGCTACGGCCTCGAACCCGACTGGCGACACGGTATGTGGCAGGGCGAGGAGAAGGTCGAGGACCTCCACTTGAAGGTGTCCGAACTCGATCCGACCATGAAGATGTTCTGCGTCACCGACCACTACGCCCGTTTCGTCCTTTTCGACGGTGCGACAGAGGAATCCGGTGACGGTCTGTTCGAATTCGCCGCGATCGGACCGCACCGACAGTACGGTTTCAGCGAGTACACTGACCCGGCCTGAACAGCTCACAGGCACCGTCTGCCGAGGGGAATCGAACATGGCGGATACGCCATTTGCCGGTCTGTCACGTCGCGAGTTCCTCGCCCGGGTGGGAGCCGTCGGCGGCGGGGCCCTGCTGACGTCGTGGGCCGCACCGATCATCGACCGCGCCTACGCATCGGCCGACCCGGCCGGCACCGGCTCATTGAAGGACATCGAGCACATCGTCCTTTTCATGCAGGAGAACCGGTCGTTCGACCACTACTTCGGGACCTATTCCGGTGTCAGGGGATTCGGCGAGAAGTCGTCGGCGTGGAAGCAACGCGGCTGGGCGCCCGGCGTCGGTCCGACCGCTCGCGGCCACACCATGCCGTTTCGGCTCGACACCCGCAACGACGCGAACCTCGACGGTGAGTGCATCAACGATCCGGACCATTCGTGGCAAGGTATGCACCGGGCGTGGAACGGTGGCCGCAACGACGGCTGGCTGCCGATGTCGATCAAGTCGGTCGGACCGGCGAATGCACCCGCACTGATGGGTTACTACGAGCGCGAGGACATCCCGGTTCACCGATCACTCGCCGAGGCGTTCACCCTGTGCGACAGCTACCACTGCTCGGTCCTCGGCCCCACCGACCCCAACCGCCTCTATTGGATGAGCGCGAGCATCGACCCGGCCGGCACCCATGGCGGCCCACTGCTCGAAACTCCCACGCTGATAACGAAGTTCGTCTACTCGTGGCGCACCATGCCAGAAAACCTGCGCGACGCGGGGGTGAGCTGGAAGATCTTCAACAACCGCGATCTCGGTCCGGTGTCGTCGGTGGTACTCGACGGGATGATGGGCTGTTTCACACAGGCCCGGAATCCCGCCTCGGAGCTGTCCCGGCGCGGCATCGCGCCCACCTATCCGAACGACTTCGCCGCGGACGTGGCCGCCGGCCGCCTTCCCAAGGTGTCCTGGGTGATCCCCTCCGCGATCAACTGCGAACACCCGGCCCTCCCCGCCGCACTCGGCGCCGTGGGCATCGTCGAGCTCCTGAACATCCTGACCGCCAACCCCGCTGTGTGGGAGAAGACCGCGCTCATCGTCTCCTACGACGAGAACGGCGGTTTCTTCGACCATGTCACCCCGCCGACGCCACCGCCGGGAACCGCGGGCGAGTACGTCAGCGTGCCCGACCTCGGGAAGGTCGCGTCGTCGGAGGGCATCCGCGGGCCGATCGGCCTGGGCTACCGGGTTCCGTGTTTCGTCATCTCGCCGTACAGCCGGGGCGGCCTGGTGGCATCGGAGACGTTCGATCACACCTCCCAGCTCCGATTGATCGAGCGGCGGTTCGGTGTGGACGTCCCGAACCTGACGCCGTGGCGTCGAAAGACCGTCGGCGACATGACTTCTGCCTTCGACTTCGCCCACCGCCCCGATGCCACCCGTCCGCGATTCGGCGACCCGGTCCCCGGCGCCCAGAACGCGCTGATCGGCTGCGGACCGAATGTCGCCGCGGGCACTCTCGGCCGCGGACGGCCCTACCCGGTCCCGCCCAATCGCATGCCGCGGCAGCAACCGGGAACCCGCAGGGCACCGAGCGGCATCGTCTGACCGTTCGGCGGCCGTCCCGGCGGGGTCCGATCGCTTCCCCCGGCGGTTCTGCCCGTGGGGGAAGGGTTCCGCCTCGATCGATCGGAATGTGACCGCTCCCCGGTGTTCGTCCGGCGTTCTCCCCCATGCCATCCTGATAGGGCGTGTTCCCGATTCTTGCGGGGTGCGTCGGCCCCTATAGCCCAATTGGCAGAGGCAGCGGACTTAAAATCCGCCCAGTGTCGGTTCGAGTCCGACTGGGGGCACCGAGGGAGTGCTGGTCAGAGGGTTGGCCAGGCTTCTTGGGCCTCTGGCAAAAGGCGACGATCTCCCGGCTGTGCCTCGTCGCGGAGAGCGCGGAGTCGGCTTCTGGGTGCTCGATCGGGTCGCGGCGATGGCCGCCGTCGTCTGGGCGACGCGGGCGGGTATCAAGGTTCCACCACGTCGGGATGGGCGGCTTCGTAAGCACGGACCGCGGCACCGACCGTCGGATAGACGTGGTCGGGGTCGAGGTCGCCGATCAGCCCCTCGGTGAGCAGGGTGCCCTGCAGCTCGGGATCCACGCCGGCGAGGACGAAGTGGGCGTCATGCGAGTGGACGAAGGTGATCAGGTCGCCGAGCACCGAGGACGCGGAGTAGTCGACATCCGTGATCGACGTGCAGTCGAGGACCAGCCACCGAACCGGGTCCGGCGCCGCCCCGATGAGGGACATCACGTCGTCGGCGAAACGACTCACGTTGGCATAGAACAGGTCTGCGTCATACCGGAAGACGATGAGCCCCGGCAGCGACTGCTGCCCGGGCCGCGCGCGCTGATACCGGCGGGCCCGACCGTGGTCACTGACGCCGACCACAAATCGCTCCGGCCGGTACTGACGGCGGATGATCTCGAGCAGCGAGACGACCATCGCGGTCAGGATACCGTTCTGCACGCCGACGATCAGGACCACGACGGCGGTGCACACGGCGATCCCGAACTCGATGCGGCGGATCTGCCAGATTCGCCGGAAGGCATGCAGATCGATCAGGTTCACGGCGACCAGGAACACGATCGCCGACAGCACCGCATGCGGCAGATCGGCAAGCGCATCGTCGAGGAAGACGACCACCACCAGCGTCACCGCGGCCATCGTCAGGGAGGCGACCTGGGTTCGGCCACGTTGTTCATCGAGAATCTGGGTCTTGGTCGGACTGCCGTTGACGACGAAGGTCGAGCTCAACCCGGCGACGATGTTGGCGACGGACAGTCCGACGATGTCGCGGTTGACGTCCGCCGCCTCGCCGTGCTTCTGGGCGAAGCTCCGTGCCGTGGCCGCACTCTGGGCCAGAATGACCACCGCGCAGCCGAACGCGACGGTCGCCGCCTTTGCGAGATCGTCGGCGTCGACGGCCTGCGGCCACCCGAACCGCGGCAGGCCGCCGTGCAGGGGTCCGACCACGTCCAGTTCACCGGCCCACCCGAACCCGGAGACGACGACGATCGAACCGATCACCACGATGATCGCGGCCGGGACGCGCGGCACAAATCGCCGTGCGCCGACGAGGATGGCGAGGGTCGCGGCGGCAAAGGCGGTCGACATGGCGTCGATCGACCCGAGATGCGTGACGATCGATGCCCACCGTCCCCACACGTCTCCCTCCGATTCGGGGATTCCGAGCATGTCGGGGATCTGGCCGGTCAGCACACTGACCCCGGTCCCCGCGAGAAAACCGACGAGCACTGCGCTGGAAAGGAAGTCGCCGAGGAAGCCCAGCCGGAAGAGTCGCGCGACCGCGAGGAAGACCCCGGTGACCACGGCGATGATGCCTGCCCATGCCAGCCACTCCTCGGTGTCTGGGGTCAGTGCCGCCACGCCGAGGCCGGCGATTCCCGACGCCAGCAACGCGGCAGTCGCGGAGTCGGCGCCGACCACGAGCATCCGCGATGCACCCAGCAGCGCGAACGCGATGGCAGGAAGGATGATCGTGTACAGCCCCGCCACGATCGGGACATGGGCGATCGAGCTGTAACCCATACACTCCGGGATGGCCACCGCCGCCAGGGTGACCCCCGCGATGACATCACCGCGCAACCACGAACGTCGATATCCGTGCAGCGCAACGGGTGTCAGAGCACGCGGGGCCATGCCGACGAGGCTACTCGGTGCACGCCATGAGGGCGGGCCACCGAACGCGTCTCCTCGAGACGGCCGGCTTCCGCGTCGACCAGGACCGGACCGCCGCCGCCATCGATTTCCCAGTCGGACAACTCTTCTGGCCACATGTGAGTGACGAAGGCAGGCAGTCGGGGCGCGGCACGATCCGGCCGGTGGACTCTCACCCGCACGGTGTCGGTTCGGCGCCGGCGGGAGGCACTGCGCATGCCTGGTCGAGTGGACCGCTGATCAGGTGGCACCCGCCTCGACGACCGGCTGGGGTCCGCGGACCGCAGCGCACAGGCCGCCGTCGACGAGCAGATCGATCCCGCTGAGGAAGCTCGCCGCATCCGACAACAGGAATTCGGCCACCGCGGCCACCTCGTCGGCGCGCCCGAGGCGCTGCAACGGCGTCTGCTGTGCCCAGGCGGCCATCCGAGGATTGCCGGCCGCCTCCTGCCGCCCCTGCGGGGTGTCGATGAGCCCCGGGGAGATCGAGCAGATGCGCCCGCCGACCGGGCCGAGCCGCACTGCTTCTTGCTGCACGAAGCGCTGGACACCGAGCTTCGCCAACGAGTACGCGACCCCGGGCTGCTCGACCATCGGTCCCACGCTCGCGCGGAGCCGATCCAGAAAATGATCGTGCAGAGGATCGTCGAGCGCATCTGCCGTGTCCGAATCTATTGTCAGGCCCCCGATCACCGGCGCCATCGAAGCGAAGCACACCCAGGCTGTGACCCCGGTTGCCAACGGTCGCAAGGCGTCGGCCAACGACGCCGTGCCGATGAGATCGACCGTGAGGATTCGTCGCCAGTCGGCCATCGTCGGCGAGATCCCGGCGACATGCGCCACCGCCCGAAGCGCGCCCAGCTCACTCACACGAGCGGCGAGCCTGCCGAGCCCCTCCACATCGGTGATGTCGAGGACGAACGGTTCCACCACCCTCTCCCCTTCGCGGGACAGCCGGTGCGCGACCGCGGTCACGGCGGCGTCGTCGACGTCGACGAGCAGCATTCTGTCCACCGTGTCCGCTAGTCGCCCGGCACACTCTGATCCCATGCCACGACCCGCGCCGGTGACGACACCGACAGTGCTGGTCATGACGGAACCGCCCAGCATCGACGCAGTGAAGGTACTGCCGCCCTGGCGACGAACTCCATACGAAAGCCCTTGTCACCGCGCACCAATACGCTGCGGATGACCTCGAGTCGTGGCGTCGTCACCGAGTTGCCAACCGTCGACCAAGAATGCAGTTCTGCTTCACGAGAATGATGTTCTCACGGTGCGACCGCGTGCGCAATCGTCGACGACCGCCCGCCTTCGGCTCCGTGGTCTACTCGACACATGAGCCAACCGATGATCGTTGCCATGGCCGATGCCGATGCGGCCGTGCTGACCCTGGCCATCGCCATCTACGCGGCCGCCATCCTGGTCGGCATCGGACTGGCGGTCAACGCGATCACCCACCATCGCAGGAACCGTGCAATCGTGGCGGCGGTCGTCGTGCTGGTGCTGGTGGTGGCCGGTGTCGTCGTCGCGGTGGCCAGCAGTATCGGCTAGCGAAAGGCGGTCATTCCCGACCGTGGAAGGCGGCCCGCAGCGCGGCTGATTGAAGTCGGAAGAACTCGCGCGACACCGCCGCTTCGGGATTGACGAGATCGAATCCGTGAAAGGCGCCGGGGATGACTTCGACGTCACACGGGACCCCGGCCGCCCGGAGCCGGTCGGCGTACCGCAGGTCCTCGTCGTGAAAGAGGTCCATTCCGCCGACGCCGATCCATGCGGGGGCCAGACCGCTGAGGTCGTCGCGTCGAGCGGGCGCGACGACCTCCGGATCTGCGCCGCCGAGATAGCTGTCCCAACCGAATCGGTTGGACTTCGCGTGCCATATCCGCAGATCCGCCTCGTCGACAGAAGTGCGCACGGTCCGGTCGTCGAGCATCGGGTAGACGAGCAGTTGCAGGGCAGGTGTGGGCCCTTCCCGGTCACGGATCCGCAGAGCCAACTGTGCCGCGAGCCCGCCACCCGCACTGGCCCCGCCGATGGCGAACTGTCCGTCGGCAACGCCGTCGAGATCGTGCAGCAGGTCGAGCGCCTCGTGGCAGTCGTCGAGCGGCGCCGGAAAGGGATGCTCGGGCGCCAGCCGATAGTCGACGGACACCACGACGGCCCCGAGATCGCGGCTGAACCTGCGGCAGAGGGCGTCATCGTGTTGCGCCCTCCCCATGACATACCCACCCCCGTGGATCCAGAGCAACGCCGGAGCGTCACCGGTCACGCCGGCCGGCCGGAACACCCGGGCCTCCCCGCCCGACGGAAGTGAGTGGACCTCCACATCGGAATCCCGGCTCAGTCGCCCCATTCCGTTCTGCACGACCCGTATCAACGGGAGGGTCCGCGGTCCGACGATGCCCCGGGGCAAAAAACGTGCCATCCGCTGCAAGTCGGGGTGGAAGTCCTGCACGTTCACTGCCATCGTCGGCGTTCCAATCTGCTGTCGGTACCGGTGCGGTCCGCCAACCCTATAACCGGCAGAATCGGTTTCGATGCACACTGCCGAAAGTCCGGCCAAGCGGTTCGCGCTGCCGGCCATCCTCGCCGTCCTGTTCGCGACCGGTTGGGGCGCCAATCATTTCGCTTCGATGATCCCGGTACTCAAGGCCGACGAGGGGTTGCCGACCGCGATCCTCGACGGCGCCTTCGGTATCTATGCGATCGGCCTCCTGCCCGGACTCTTCGGCGGCGGCTCGCTGTCGGACCGCGCCGGACGACGACCTGTGGTGCTGACCGGCGCCCTCCTTGCCGGCATCGGCAACCTCATGATGATCGGCTGGCACGACCAGGCCGGCGTCCTCGTCGGCCGGCTCGTGGTCGGTCTCGGCGCCGGGCTGACGATCAGCGCCGGCACCGCCTGGGCCGCCGACCTGCGCGGCAAGACCGGCGCCACGTTGGCCGGCGCGCTGCTCACCACCGGTTTTGCCATCGGCCCGGTGATCACGGGACTGCTCGCCGAGTTCGCGCCTCACCCCGCCGAGCTCCCCTTCGCGCTCAGCGGGATCGTCTCGCTCGTGGTGGCGACCGCGGGATTCGCCCTGACTCCGGTGACTCCCGCCCGGCACGACCATCCGCTCACCGACGTCGATGACGTCGACGGCCGGTCGGTCGCGAAAGCGTTGTCCTGGTCGGTGCCGATGGCACTCTGGGTGTTCTCGTCGGTGACGGTCGCGGTGGTCGTGATGGCCCACCGCATCAGCGACCGCTATGACGGCCCGTGGGTGCCCGGGGTGGCCGCTGCCCTGAGTCTCGGGTCCGGTGTGATCGTCCAGTTCGTCGTCCGGCGGGCCGGGGTCGGCCGGGTGGCGGGTGTCGTCGGCGCTGCGCTCGCCGCCGCCGGGTTCACATTGTCGGCCGTCGCGGGTGGCCACCCGTCGATGTTGTTGTTCGCGGTGACCGCGGTGGTGCTGGGGCTCGCCTACGGGCTGTGTCTGCGCGACGGGCTGACAGATGTGGAGGCGTTCGCCCCGCGACGTAGCCGTGGCGCGGTGACCGGCATCTTCTACGTGGCCTGCTATCTCGGCTTCGGGTTGCCCGTACTGCTGACCACCATCGAGCCGTCGGCCGGAATCGTCGCGCCGATGATCGTGCTCGCGATCGCCGCGGCCGCCGCGTCGGCGTCACGCGCAATCCGGTTGCGGCGCGTCTCCTGACCGGTCCGCACATCACGCCGGGCGGAACACCGTTCCGGTGTACGCGGCGTGCACGGTCCGCGTGGCCACGATGCCCCAGGCGATCGTCAGCACCACGTACAGCGCGTCGGCGAGCCCGCGGATCGGAGCTGCGTTCAGGGTGACACCGAGTGCGCTCAGGCCCATCACGCACGTCCCGACGGGGAACGTGAAACTCCACCAGGTGAGCGCGAACGGCAACCCCTGACGGATCGTGCGAACGGTGATCGCCGTCGCGAGCGCGAACATCGCGGCACCGAAACCACCCATTGCGAGACCGTAGATGATCCCGAAGACCTTGAGCCCCAGCGCTATCGGCGCCATCGCCCCAGCGAAGACGAGCGCGGCCTGCGCGCCGAGCAGATTTGCGGCCGCGATGGACTGACCGATCATCCCGAGCGTGATCCACACCGTGGGCGCCGACTGTGCGGCCGGCACCCCACCGTGGATCAATCGCGAATAGATCATCGTCAAGGTCATCACGCCGAGCGTCAAGCTCAGGCCGAACAGTGCGTAGCACAGCGACAACATCGCAAGTCTCGCTTGGCCTTCCGGGACGTGGGGCAACAATGCCGCGCCCGTCGTCGCGGACACCATGGGCGGCACCACCGGCATCAGCCACGCCGGAAGCGCACGCACCTCCTGCGTCCGCGGGCGGATCATCATCGCGAAAGGCACCCAGACACTGGTCGCCACACCGAGTACCGTTCCCGCCACCCACAGCACCGCGCCCATCCCGACCGCCGCGGTAGGTCCCAGCAGCGGAACGCCGAGATGCACAGCTCCGGCCCCGACGGTGAGCACCGCCATCGGCACGGCGCCATAGAACTGTGACATCACCGGGTCGGCCGCATAGCGTCGCGCGGTGTCTGGATGCCGGATCCAGTGCACCGCAAACGCCGTGCCGATCGTGACGAGCAGGACCGCGGCCAGCACCCAGATCATCGTGGCGAATGCCACCAGCAGTCCCGACTGAAGAGGGAGTGAGACCGCTGCATTGGCGACGATCCCGGTCCCCATCACGGCGGCAAACCAGTTGGGGGTGATGTGCTCGAACACCCGGCCCGGGCGGTCGAGCTCGCCGAGGAACCGGCGATCGAGAATGGCGGTGGTGGTCATGGCTCAACCCTCGCCGCGGAAGCCGCACGACGGTAGACGTCCGCACCTTGTGTGCCCACAATCAGAACTTGTGGGCGGCGGACACACCGCCACCCGCATCTGACAACAACTGTTTCCCCAAAGGCTCGCCCCACACTCTGCAGGCAGGCATAGTGTGGTGTCGACAACACCCCGCGGATATGGAGGATCACCGTGCGCGAAATCAGCAAGTTCTACATCGACGGTCAGTGGGTGGAGCCCACAGAGCTCAATCTGATCGACGTGATCAACCCGGCAACCGAGAAGGCCGCGGGCCATGTGGCACTCGGCACAGCCGCTGACGTGGACACCGCGGTGAAAGCGGCGCGCAAGGCGTTCGCCACCTGGAGCCAGACCAGCGTCGACGAGCGCGTACAGATCCTCAACGCCGTGGTCGCGGAATACCAGAAGCGGATGGGGGACCTCGCCGCCGCGGTGACCGAGGAGATGGGCGCCCCGAACGGGTTGGCCAACAACGTCCAGGTTCCCATCGGACTCGCCCACCTGATGACCGCCGCCGCTCAGCTGCCCACCTTCAGCTTCTCCGAGGATCGCGGGTCGTCGCGGATCGTCAAGGAGCCGATCGGCGTCTGCGGTTTCATCACGCCGTGGAACTGGCCGCTGAATCAGGTCATGGTCAAGGTTGCGCCGGCGCTCGCGACCGGTTGCACCATGGTGCTCAAGCCGTCCGAGGTGGCCCCGTTCAGCGCCGCCATCGTGGCCGAGATCTTCGATGCCGCAGGCGTTCCCGCCGGTGTCTTCAATCTCGTCAACGGCGACGGACCGGGCGTCGGCGCGGCCCTCGCGTCGCATCCTGACATCGACATGGTGTCGTTCACCGGCAGCACCCGCGCCGGCATCGAGGTCGCCAAGAACGCCGCACCGACCGTGAAGCGAGTCGCCCAGGAACTCGGGGCAAGAGCCCCAACATCATCCTCGACGACGAGGACTTCGCCACCAATGTGGGCGGCGGCGTGGCTGCGATGATGATGAACTCCGGGCAGTCGTGTAACGCGCCGACCCGCATGCTGGTCCCCAAGGCACGGATGGCCGAGGCCGCCGAGGCCGCGAAGTCGGTCCTGCCGTCCCTGACCGTCGGTGATCCGAGCACCGACGTCCGTATGGGGCCCGTGGTGTCGGAGCCGCAGTTCGAGAAGGTCCAGGGACTCATCGAGCGAGGTATCGAAGAGGGCGCCAACGTGGTGTTCGGTGGGCCGGGACGTCCGGACGAGCTGCCGACGGGGTACTACGTCCGGCCGACCGTGTTCTCCGACGTCACCAACGACATGGACATCGCGCGCACCGAGATCTTCGGCCCGGTGCTGGTCATGATCGGTTACGACTCGATCGACAACGCCATCGAGATCGCCAACGACACCGAATACGGTCTCGCGGGCTATGTCTCGGGCAAGGATGTCGACGAGGTCCGCAAGGTCGGTTCGCGCATCCGCGCAGGGTCGATCTCGCTCAACGGCGCGCAGCTCGATCCGTCGGCACCGTTCGGCGGATACAAGCAAAGCGGCAACGGCCGTGAGTGGGGCGACTACGCGTTCGACGAGTTCCTGGAGGTCAAGTCGATCCTGGGCTATGACGCCTGAGCAAAGCGTCCACCCGTGATCCCATCGCCGGTCGAGTAGCGGCGAACGGAGCGAGCGCGTATCGAGACCACTTGGCGACACAAGGGATCTCGATACGGCGCCTCGCCCCGCTCGGTGCCTACTCGATCGGCGAGCACCACCACCGCAGGGACTACCCGATCGGCGGAACGGCTTCGACCGGCTCGCCGGCCGGTAGCCACGCCCCGTGCAGGCCCGCCGGGACCCGAATCGGCATACGGACGGTCGCCAGTGGTCCGGCGGCCGGATCCTCGGCGGCGAGCACGTAGAACGACGACGTCAAGTCGTCCGGATCGGTGCCGAACGCACCCCAGTAGTCGTGCCGTTCCCCCGGCATGTAGATCGGCTCGCCAATGGCAACGCCTGGGCGCCAACAGGTTTCGGTTCCGGCCTGCAGATCATGGAACCACAGGCTGTCGCGATCCCCGGTGTCGCCGCCGCTCCTGCCGACGGTTGCGACCCGTGAATGCGGCAGCGTGAGCCGGCGGTCGTCCACCCGTGGGAACTCCACATCGACGCTCTCGCCCAGAACCGTGCGCGTGATGGTGCCCCGCGCCGGATCGAGAATCGCCCGCACGAGCGTCGACGACGCCGCCCGCGGCATATCCGCAAACGCCCCGGGATACGTCCATTCCACGTAATCGACGGTCACCGTGTCACCTCCCGACGCTTGATCGCCATCGGTGTCGAAGGCATTGGCGAAGTGCCACACCCACATCGGTTCGGAGTCGACCCAGCGGATCGAGCCACCGTCGCGCGGTATCAGCGCGATGCGGGTGCCCGACTCAGGATGCCACTGCAACAGCGACCCTCCGTTCAGCATCGCGCCGACGTCGAAGACGAGCGGACACAGGAACAGCACGATGTAGCGCGTGGTCAAGGCCATGTCATGGATCATCAGCGGCCGGTCGACACCCTCCACGGGGGTGGGAGGCCGGCGGGTTGTCCCGTCCGGCCCGATCACCGCCCAGGTGAGATAGGGCGCCTCGAGGAGGTAGTTGAAGAGCACCAGCTCCCCCGTCGACGGATCGATCTTCGGGTGGGCGGTACTCCCGACCGCCATGGCGCCATCGCAACTGTCGCGGCCGATCGTGCCGAGCCCGGCCGGATCGAGGCGATACGGTTGGTCGGACTCTGCCATCGCGAGCAGCCGCCCGGCGTGCTGCACGATGTTGATGTCCGGCAGTTGCCGAAATGTCCCGGCGAGGTCGGGACCGACCTCGTCGGCCGATGGCGTGTATCCATCGGTGAGGCCCGACCAGATCGCGTGGCCGGCCCTCTCTTCGGCCAGCACCATCGGTGTCCGGACGAACCGGTTCCGATAGTGCGCAGCGCCGTCGGCGATCTCGAGTCGATGCACCATCGCGTCTCCGTCGAGCGGATAGACATACGAGCCGATCGGATCGAATCGCGGGTTGGGCCCGTTCCGCAGATAGGTGCCGTGCAGGTCGTCGGGGATCTCCCCGTCGACCTCGAGATCGTTGATGTCAACCTCCTCGCGTTGCGGCGCAAACACGCCCGAGAGGTGGGCGTGATGTGCCATGTCGACGGGTGCGGGCCGGGCGGGGTCGGTGACGTGGTTGACATGCGGATCGCCTCTCGGAAAGTTCGACGCGGGAGCGCCCGTCCCGCGCATTCACCAAGAATGCGCCCTTCCGCACGTGGGCACATCGGTTATTCGACGGAATGCATTGACGGCATCTCGGTGGATCGACGGGCGTCAGCAGCCTCCGGTCGGCCGTCCGGCGAATCGTTCGTTCAGGAAAGCCGCGGCGTCACGCTCGAACGGAATGAACGCGGTGCTGTGGGAATCGCCCCGGTAGAGGTGAAACCGTGTCGGAACGTTGCGCGCGCAGTACCGACGGGCGAGTCCGGCGACGTCGGCGGCCACCATCACCCCGTCGCCGATCGAGTCCTTCTTCCCCACCCCGAGCATCATCGGCACCACCGGTGTACCGGCCGAGCCCATCACGTTGCGCGCGATGGCCGCCCGGACGGAGGGAACCTGCAAGAAGCCGCGGTACGGCGCGCGGACCATCTGCGCATCGGTGAGACCCGGGTAATCGCCGGCGAAGTCGATGATGCACTCATCCCGAACGGTGCCCACGAGGCGGTGGCCGTACGGCGACAGAAACGACGCGAGATCCAGATCGTAGGCACGCCCATACGCGACGACGAGTGCCGGCATCACACCCGCCCAGTCCTTGCTGCCGCTGATGTATGGAAGATTATGGGCGAGGTCAACCGGTACGCCGCCGGCCGCCGCGCCGACGAGCGCCAGTTCAGGGGCGTAGCTCGGCGCGAGTTCGGCTCCGAACCCGGTGGGTACCGACCCACCCGAGTATCCGACCATCCCGACCGGCGTGGACGCCGGCAACCCCAGCACCGACTCTGCCGCTCGGATCCCGTCCAGGGCCAGATGGCCCGATTGCCGACCGATCGTCCATTCCTGTTGTTGCCCTTCATAATCCGGGACGGCGACGGTATATCCGGCGGCCAGGTAGCCACCGATGGCCACCTCCTCGAACTGCCCAGCGCGGCTCGGCTTGTTGCCCTGCAACGTGTAGGAGGGATCGCACTGTGGTCCCAGCGCGTCATAGGCCATGTGGAACGAGACGATCCGACCATTGGCCGTGGCTGGTCGCAGCACGGTGGTGACGCCTGCGATGGGCGCTCCGGCGTCGTCGTTGCTGCGGTAGAGCACCTGCGTCGACGACACCGGAACGGTCACGCCGGACGCGACGAACGCCACCGGTCGGGTCCGCAGCACAGCGCCAGGACTGAGTGCCGGCAGATCCGCGCCGGGCCGATAGAACGGGTCCGCGGAGGGCAGCGGTGTCGCCTGCGCCGGAACCGGCACGGTGAGGAGTCCGAGACAGACGAGTGCGGCGGAGCCGAACACCAGCAACCATCGTGTCATCGCGATCTCCGATCGGGCGTGCGGCTCCTCCGCACCGAACATGCCACAGACGGATCGTCGGCGCGGGCCAAATCGTCGTGAGGACGCACCCGGCGAGTCGCGATCCTCGCACCTCACAGCAATTTCACAGCGACACCCACCGAGACGAACTCGTGTAACGCCCGCCCGCCACGCAACGACAGATCAGTCATCACGGAAGTCCTCCGCGACGGAGGTCCGTGCGTCGGGGGACATCGCTTTCATCTGTCAGGAGTCTCATGCCCATCCCTCCGGAATCCATGGATCCGAATCTGGTCGCCGAAGGGTGGCAGGTCTCGCCCAATGAGGTACCCAGCTCGACGACTGCCGCACGTCCCCGCCGCAGCGGACGTCGCCGTCTCGCAGGCGTCGCCGTGATCGTCGCCCTCAGCCTCGGCCTCTTCGGCATCAGTTCGCTGATCTCCGGCGGCAACGAGGCGTCCGCGCTCACCGGGCACCCCGAGGTCCTTCGCGAGGGTTGCACCTGGGACAAGTCCGGCAACTTCGTCCAGAACTGCAAGGTGTGGTCGGCGTCCCAGAACAAGTTCGTGATCGTGCAGATCCGGGCGTCGAGCGGCAGCGACAACGGCGTCTACCTGCTCGATGGCATGCGCGCGAGCGAGGAACGATCAGCCTGGACCACCGATGTGCAGGCGGCGAAGGTCTACGACGCCGCGAGCGACACCACCTTGGTGATGCCGGTCGGTGGCGCGTCGTCGTTCTACACGGACTGGGATGCGGGCGCCGGTGACAAGAACACCACCATCAAGGAAGAGACCTTCCTGACCGAGGAGCTTCCCGACTACCTGGCCGAGAACTTCGGCGTCAGCAAGAGCAACAACGCGATCGTCGGCCTGTCGATGTCGGGTGGTCCGGCGGTCACGCTCGCCGAGCGTCATCCCGAGCAGTTCAAGGTCGTGCAGGCGATGTCGGGGTACTACCAGACCGACAACCCGCTCGGCGCGCTCGGCGTGTTCGGTTCCCAGACGTTGGTGTCGAACTACACCAACGGCATCGTCAACATGTGGGGACAGCCGGGCAGCCAGCGATGGACCGACAACGATCCGTCGAAGAACGTGGACAAGCTCAAGGAGAACGGTCAGACCTTGATCATTTCCTCGGGCAACGGTTTCCTCACCGCGAGTGAGATGGCGAAGCTGTCGCAGCAGGACCAGATCAGTGCCATGGCACTGGAGATCCTGTCGGCCGTCTCGACCGTGTTGATGCAGCTGCAAGCTGCACAGACCGGGGCATCGGTCATCTCTCTCCCCAACTACGGTGGGCACACCTGGGAGAACTGGGGCCGTGGACTCGCCGACGGCAAGGACCATGTCCTCGAGGCCTTGCGCAGCACGCCGCCGGTCACCGAGAAGGTTCAGCTCGTCAGCGCTTCGGGAAGCCCCGACCCCGATGGGGCGGCCAAGGCCACCCAGGCGGCCATGGTCGCTGCGAAGGCGTCACCGGCTCTGACACCCGAGGTTCTGGCCGCCACGACCGAGGCCACGGCGTCGTCGAGTTCGGCCGCATCGTCGAGCGCCACTGCCACATCAGGTTCCTCGCAGGCATCGACGACGCCCAGCGACGCATCGGACCCGACGGCCGCTCCGGGCGGCAGCACCGACGTCGGGACGACGGTCCCCGCACCGCCTGCTGACACCGCCGACACCGGAGGGTCCGAGGCCCCGGATTCTCAGCGGCCGGCAGCCCCGCAGGAGTCGGTCACTTCCTCGACGCCGGCGCCGCCGGCCACGACCCCGGCGTCATGACGACCGCTCACTGAGACCGCCCACGAGGTGGTCCGTGTCGGCCACGAATCAGGTGGTCTCGGGCGTGTGATCGGCCAACCAGCCGACCACGTCCGAGATCACCTGATCGCGTTCGGGCTCGTTGAAGATCTCGTGATACAGGCCGTCGTAGATCGTCAGCGTCTTGTCCTCCGATGCTGCGAGCCGGTCGACCATCTCGCTGCCCGCCGGACTCGTCAGAGCGTCGGCCCCGCCATGCAACACGAGCAGCGGGATGTGCAGTCCGGGCAACCGGCGAGGGAACGACTGCATGGTTGCCAGCATCGCGCTGCCGAGGCGGGCCGGAATCTTGCCGCGAGTCACCAGCGGATCCGTGTCGTAGGTGGCAACCACCTGCGGGTCGCGCGAGATGCTCGCGGAATCCAGTGCCGTGGTGGGCAGGCCCGGCGCGACCCGGCCGAGTAGCGGCGCCAGCCTGACCGCGACCGGCGACAGATCGTCACCCGGGATCACCGCGGCACCCGAGAGCACCAGACCGTCCAATCGGTCCTGGTGGTCGAGCGCGAAGTCCAAAGCGATGCAGCCGCCCATGCTGTGCCCGATCAGAAACGTGGGCAGATCGTCGTCGACGATCTGGTCCAGCACCGTACCCAGATCATCGGTGTAGTCAGAGAACTTCTGCACACGAAGACGTTTGCCGCCCGATCGGCCGTGACCGAGGTGATCGGGCACGGCGACGACGTAGCCCGCGGAGGCAAGCCGCTCGACCACGTGGGCGTAGCGACGGCCGTGTTCGCCGAGCCCGTGCGCAATCACGACCGTCCCCCGCGGGACACGATCGGGCCGGCTGACGTCGTAGGTGATCGTCTCACCGTGTCGGCCTCGGAACGAACGTTCTTCCACTCTCATGTCCACCATTGTGGCTCCGTCACCGTTCAGCGGAGAAGGCCGAGCCGGGCGGCCACACCGCGCCCTGCCGATTCCAGTGCGCCGAGCGGACGCAACGCCGCCTCGCCGATCCCGACCAGGATCTCCACCCGGCTCACCACCCGCTCGAGCCGATCGACCACGTCCCCCATCGTGACGACGGTCGAATCGACCTGATCGAGCGTCCCCGACAGCCGCGACAAGGTGCCGTCGAGGGTGTCGATGGCACCGTCGAGTCCACCGATCGTCTTGTTCATGTCGACGAGCACGTCGCCGAGGTCCGTCAGGATCGCCTCGACCTGGTCGACCGTCACATCCGCGTTGAGCGCAGCTTGTGCGAGCTTCTTGATGCGCTGCCGTTCGGCAGGACGCACGCCGTCGCCGGAGCCGCGATTTCCGGTACCAGTCTCTGCCATGGCCCGATTATTCATGGTCGACCGCCGCGATCGTGTGATCCGATCAAAGTTGTCTCGTGCTGCCGGCCTGGAGTACGGGTTGGCCGACGACGACACGCTCTGCCCCGGCGGCGACCGCCGTCTGACGCCGGGCGCCAAGGCATGGGAATACGACGCGGCCACGCCCCGTTGAGCACCACATAGCTCAAAATTGAGCTACCGAGAGGAGCCCGCCATGCCTGCCATCACCGCCGACACCTTGACCCTGCCGCGGTTGAGCGCTGCCGCGCCCGAGAAGACCGAACGCCCGGTCAAGTCGGTGACCACCGGCCCCCGCGGCTACGAGGGTGAGGGTTTCCCGGTGGTCCGGGCCTTCGCCGGGGTGTCGAGCGCCGACCTCGACCCGTTCGTGCACATGGACCAGATGGGCGAGGTCGACTACGAGCCGGGTGAGCCGAAGGGCACGTCGTGGCACCCGCACCGCGGGTTCGAGACAGTCACCTACATGATCGACGGCCGGTTCCAGCACCAGGATTCGACCGGTGGTGGCGGCCTCATCGAGAACGGTGCGACGCAATGGATGACTGCGGGAGCCGGCATCCTGCACATCGAGACCCCGCCGGCCGAACTCGTGGATTCCGGCGGCCTGTTCCACGGGATCCAGCTGTGGGTGAACTTGCCGGCGGTCGACAAGTTCATAACGCCCAAGTACCAGAACCTCGAGGGCGGCCAGGCCGCCCTGCTGACCACCGAAGATGCAGGCGCCCTGATCCGCATCATCGCCGGAGAGATCGACGGTCACGCCGGGCCGGGTTCGACCCACACTCCGATCACGTTCGCGCACGCCACCGTCACGCCCGGAGCGAGACTGTCGATTCCGTGGCGCCCCGACTTCAACGCGCTGGTATACGTCCTGTCCGGGCGCGGCACCGTCGGCCCCGACGCACGACCGGTGCGGCAGGGACAGCTGGTGGTGTTCGGCAAGGGCGATCGGATCACCGTCAACGCAGACGAAGGCCAGGACTCGAACCGGCCGGCACTCGAACTACTGGTGCTCGGGGGACGACCCATCCGCGAGCCGGTGTTCCAGTACGGCCCGTTCGTGATGAACACCAAGCAGCAACTCGTCGAGGCCATCGAGGACTTCGAGGCCGGACGACTCGGCGTCATCCCACCGGACGCATTGATGCCCCACACCTCCCGGTGAGCCCCCGACCTTCGGCGAGAGACCCTCGGCTCGACGCCTGGCAGGTCTTCATCGAGACCAGCGCTCGCCTTCAGACCGTTCTCGACGACGACCTGAAGGCGAGCGCGGGCATGTCTCTCGCCGACTATCAGGTGTTGATGTTGCTGTACGACGCCCCGCGACGACGCCTCCGAATGCGCGATCTCTCAGAGCATCTGGTGTTCTCGACGTCGCGGCTGTCGTACCAGATCGACACACTCGTACGCCGCGGCTGGCTCAGCCGCGAGCGGGCAGACGAGGACCGACGCGGAAGCTACGCGGTACTCACCGCTCGTGGCGTCGAGGTGTTCCGCGCCGCGGCGCACGACCATGCACGATGCGTCCGAACATTGTTCATCGACGTCCTGTCCGAGACGGACGGCGCCGAGCTACTCGGCATCATGAACCGCCTGTCGCAACACATCGCTCATCGGTGAGATCAGCGCAGTTGTGGCGCAACCTCGTTCGCGACCAACTCCAGGTGATCCAGGTCGCTCAGGTCGAGCGTCTGCAAGTAGATCCGGCTCGCACCCGCTGCGCGGTAGCTCTCGATCTTCTCCACCACTTCGGCGGGCGTTCCCGCGGCACCATTCTCACGGAGCTCACCCACCTCGCGCCCGATGGCCGTCGCCCGCCGTGCCAACTCCTCCTCGGAGCCACCGCAGCACAACACCAACGCCGCCGAATAGGTGATCGAATCGGCTGAGCGGCCGGCGTCCTCGACCGCCGCACCCACCCGCTCGAACTGCGCCCGCGCCTGATCGACCGGCTGAAAAGCCGCGTTGAACTCGTCGCCGAAACGAGCCGCGAGCGCGGGCGTGCGTTTCTTGCCGGCGCCGCCGATGATGATCGGCGGCCGGGGCGACTGCGTCGGCTTCGGCAGTGCGGGCGACTCACTCACCGGGTAGTGCCCGCCGGGATGGTCAAACGTTTCGCCCTCCGGGGTGGTCCACAGTCCGGTGATGATCTCGAGACTCTCCTCCAGCCGGTCGAAGCGCTCGCCGAGCGGCGGGAACGGGATCCCGTACGCGGAATGCTCGGCCTCGTACCAACCGGCACCCAGTCCGAGTTCCACTCGGCCGCCACTCATCTGGTCGACCTGGGCCACCGAGACAGCCAGCGGCCCCGGATAGCGGAAGGTCGCGGAGGTGACCAGCGTGCCGAGGCGGATACGTGAGGTCTCGCGCGCCAGACCGGCGAGAGCGAGCCAGGCGTCCGTGGGGCCGGGACGACCGTCGACGTTCATCGCCAGGTAATGGTCGCTCCGGAAGAAGGCGTCGAAGCCGAGGTCCTCGGTGGCCTTCGCGACGCGCAACAGGTCGTCGTAGGTTGCACCTTGCTGGGGTTCGGTGAAGATTCGCAGTTCCACGCTGCCAACCTACGCCCACACCCGGTCAGGGCCTCAGCGACGGCTCGTCCGCTGTCGAGAGCGTCAGTACCGCCTCGACGATGCTCTCGTGTTCCTCGATCTCACGTTCCACCTTTCGGAGACGGACGGCCAGATCGTGTTCCGCGAGGTCACCGGTCATGTCGACCGCAGCGACGAGGAAGTACTTCATCGGGCCGACGTACTCCACGTGCAGGTAGGTGACCCGGTCGATCTCGGGACGCCGCAGTAACGCGGTCAAGATCTCGGTCCGCGTATCCGGCATCGCCGCCTGTCCGAGCAGGAACTCACCATTCCGCTTTATCAGGAACACCGCTATGAAGCCGAGCAGGATGCCGACGAGAATCGACCCGATCGCGTCCCAGATCGCCTGCCCGGTCACCTCGTGCAAGGCCATACCGGCAGCGGCGATGGCCAAGCCGATCAGAGCCGCCGCATCCTCGAAGAACACGGCACGCAACGTCGTGTTGGACGTGCGGCTGACAAACCGGAGCGGATGTGTCGAGAATCGTTGCCCGCCGGCCGACGCCTGGCGAATCGACTGGACGAACGAAACACATTCCAGCAGTGCAGATACCGCCAGAACCAGGTAGCCGACGAGGTAATTCGCGTCTTCTTCGGGCTCGGTCAGGGCGGAGATCCCGTGCATCACCGAGACCACCGCGCCCACGGTGAACAGTCCGAACGCGGCGAACATCGACCAGATGTAGGTTTCTCTGCCGTAGCCGAACGGATGTCGGCCGTCGCGGCCCCTGGCCCCCCGCCGCTCGGCGACCAGAAGGAAGACCTCGTTGCCCGCATCGGCCCAGGAATGCGCGGATTCGGCGACCATCGAAGCCGAACCGGTGATCGCTGCGGCCACTGTCTTCGCAACGGCGATCAGCACATTCATCGCGAACGCGATCACGACCGTGAGCATGGATTCGCTGGACGATTCGCCCGAGGTGCCGGACGCTGCTTCCGTCGCATCGCTCGCCATGCCCTGATCGTCTCACGCCCCGCGGTGTCGGGTCGCACATCTGACGCACGACCACGCGCTGTCCGGCGTGGTGTCCTCACCCATCCATGCCGGCATCGGCGCCGAATCGCTCCCGTCAGCCAACCGCAACAGAGGAGTCACATCATGCGTTCTGTCACCCGCACCACCCTCGGAGTCCTCATCGCCGGTGCCGGCGCTGCCGGTATCTCGTTGGCCGCCGCACCGGCCGCACATGCCGCGCCGGAGGTGTGTCCGGGTCTGCCCGGGCAGTCATCGACAATGGCGAACTGCCAGGTCGATTCCGGCCCGACCGGACTCACCCTCGCCATCACCGACGGCGGCGGAAAAGCAACCGTTACCGGCGACAACTACGCCGGACCCGCCGCCATCGCCATCGGTAAAGGAGCGACGGTCACCATGTCCGGCGTGCGACCAGGCCTGGCCATCGGCATCGCGGGTCCGGGCGCCACCGTGGTGGTCGACGGGAAGAACGGCCCGACCTGCACCGGCGGCCCTGCATTCGCCGGGGATTTCCAGACGTGGAAGGGCTGCCGCTCGTGAAGTTCTGATCGATCTCCCCCCATGACACATGTCATGACAGATCAGTGACATCTCCGCCAGGAGTGTCATGCCCTCACCGCGCATCGTGGAGGCATGACACCCCTGGCACTTCGAGCCGACCGGCTCACCAAGACCTTCCGCGGCGCCGATCGCACCCGTGTGGCCGCCGTGGATCACCTCGATCTCGCCATCTCCCCGGGTGAGGTCGTCGCCTTCCTCGGGCCCAACGGCGCAGGCAAGACCACGACCCTGGACATGGTGCTGGGTATGACGCGGCCGGATTCCGGCGAGATCGAGGTGTTCGGTTCACCGCCGCAACTGGCCGCGCGCTCCGGACGAATCGCGGCGGTGATGCAGACCGGCGGTCTACAGCCGGACTTCACCGTCGAGGAGACGGTGCGAGTGGTCGCGGCGCTGCACGGTGGTTCCGTCGATCCTGAGTCGGCGATGGCACGCGCCGATCTCGCCCACATCGCAGGCCGCACGGTGTCGAAATGCTCTGGGGGAGAACAGCAGCGACTCAAGTTTGCGTTGGCCCTCCTCCCCGATCCGGATCTGATCGTTCTCGACGAGCCGACCGCGGGGATGGATGTCGAGTCCCGCCGGGCCTTCTGGGCGGCGATGCGTACCGACGCCATGCATGGGCGGACGGTGCTTTTCGCGACCCATTACCTCGAAGAAGCCGACTCATTCGCCGATCGGATCGTGATGATCGCCGGCGGACGTATCGTTGCCGACGGCTCGACCGCCGACATCCGCGCACGCGCAGGCGGCCGGGTGGTCTCCGCAGTTCTCGACGAGCCGGACATCGCCCGGGTCCTCGCATCCGTGCCACATGCCACAGAGGTCGAAAGACGTGGCGGTCGTGTCTATCTCGGCGCCCGGGATTCCGACGAACTGGCCCGCTTCCTCCTGATCCACACCGCGGGCCGAGACGTCGAGATCAGCGCCCACACCCTCGAAGACGCCTTCCTCGAACTCACCGCCTGATCGAACTCACGGAGAACCACATGACCACCACCTTCATCTCACCCACCTACCTCGTCACCGATGTGCGCCGGGTGCTACGCAACCGCCGTGCCATGATCTTCACCGTCGTGGTGCCCGCCATGCTCTATCTGGTCTTCGGTGCGACGCAAGGGGATCGGAACGACTCGGTCGGCCACGGCAACGTGGCGTTCTATGTCCTCGTCGGCATGGCCGTGTACGGCGCCATCCTGGCCGCCGCGACCAACGCCGCTTCGGTCTCCTTCGAGCAACAGAATGGATGGACCCGCACCCTGCGGATGACGCCGCTGCGTCCGCGCGGCTACGTCGCGACGAAAGTCGTCGTCGCGATGACGATGGCGGCACTGCCGCTCGCGGTGCTCGCCGTCGTCGGCGCGCTGACCGGCGCGACGGCATCGGCGAGCGTCTGGGTCGGGTGCCTGGCACTGAGCTGGATCGGGTCGTCGGTGTTCGCCGCACTCGGCCTCACCATCGGCAGCGTGCTCCGATCCGACGGTGCGATGCAGGCACTCGGCGGCGTCCTCGCCCTTCTCGCGTTCGCCGGCAACGTGTTCGTGCCGCTCAAGGGCACCATGCTGACGGTCTCCGAGTTCACCCCGATGTTCGGCGTGGCAACGCTGGCCCGCTATCCGCTCACCGACGGCGTGACCGTCTACGGCGAGACGGTCCCGTTGTCGGTCTGCGTGCTCAACATCGCGGTGTGGGGGACGATCTTCGCCGCGGCCGCCGGATTCTTCTACAGTCGCAGTACGGCCCGGCAGTGACTCCTTTCCGCAGCCGGCGAGACAGGAACGACGAGAAGATGTCCGGAATGCGACGATGGTGGGCGCCGTGGCGCGATGTGCGCTGGGCGTTCGCCGCCGTCTGGCTCATCTTCCTGATCTACCCGTGGGTGGCGGTTGCCACCGGCGACCTCTCGACCGCGCAGAAGGTCTCTGGCTATCTGCTGATCGTCGCCTTCGCGGTGATCTACGTGGTCACGTGCGTGTACTCGCTGATGGCGCGCGAGCACGAGGTCTCGATGCCGTTCACGATCGGGTTGTTCGTCCTCCTGACCGCGATCGGCGCGTGCCTGTTGCCGATCATCGGCGGTGACGCATTCGGCGTCGTCCCGTTCCTGATGGCCGTCGCGGCGTTCACCTTTCCGCCCGTATACGGCGTCACCGCCGTCATCAGCCTGATCGCCGCGGGCGTACTCGTCGGTGAATGGATTCCGGCCTGGGCGGTCGATCCGGGCACGGTCGTGGTGATGGTGGCGGTCGGGATGACTCTCCTCGGCATCCGCGTGCTGCGCGCGCGGGAGATGGAACGCGACGCCGCCGACGAGCGTCAGCGCGAACTCAACAACCAGCTGGCGGTGGTCGCCGAGCGTGAGCGTGTGGCTCGCGACGTCCATGACATCCTCGGCCATTCCCTGACGGTGATCACCCTCAAATCCGAACTCGCCCAACGATTGGTAGATCTCGATCCGGAGCGGGCGAAGAAGGAACTCGGCGAAGTGAACATGCTGTCCAGGCAAGCCCTAGACGAGGTACGAGCCACCGTCGGAAATCTACGTTCCCCAGATCTCGCGAGCACGATCGCCGCCGCCCGTAGCGCGCTCGACGCCGCCGGGATCACGGTGTCGGTCTCGTCCGAGGACCGCTCCAGCACCGCCCACGACACCCTGTTCGCATGGCTGCTGCGGGAGGCGGTGACCAACGTGGTGCGCCACTCATCGGCGACCACGTGCACCATCACTCTGTGGGACAACGAGATCGAGATCCGTGACGACGGGCACGGGATGAACGGATCCGGCTTCGGCAACGGCCTACGCGGTCTGACCGAGCGCGTGGAGGATGCCGGCGGTGCGCTCACCATCGACTCCGCGGCCGCCGGTGGAACCGCCGTTCGGGCGGTGCTGCCATGAGCGATCCGATCCGATTGCTCCTCGCCGACGACCAGGCCCTGGTGCGCGGTGCCCTCGCCGCGCTCCTGGAACTCGAAACCGACCTCGACGTGGTCGCCGAGGTGGGCCGGGGCGACGAAGTCGTGGCGGCGGCGCGGAAACACGGGGCGGACGTCTGTCTGCTCGACATCGAGATGCCGGGGATGGACGGCATCGAGGTTGCCGCCGCTCTGCGGTCCGAGTTGCCCGACACGCGAAGCCTCATCGTCACGACGTTCGGGCGACCAGGGTATCTTCGCCGGGCGATCGACGCGGGCGCATCGGGGTTCGTGGTGAAGGACACTCCGGCGTCCCAGCTCGCCGACGCGGTCCGTCGGGTCCGGCACGGGCTCCGCGTCATCGATCCGATGTTGGCGACCGAAAGCCTCACCAGCGGCGACAATCCCCTCACCCCGCGGGAGACCGAGGTGTTACGTGCGGCGTTGTCGGGAGCAACCGTGGCCACCATCGCCGCGCGGGTCCACCTGTCCGCCGGCACCGTGCGCAATCACCTCTCCTCGGCCATCGGCAAGACCGGCACGAGCACGCGTGCCGAGGCGGCGATGGTCGCGCGCGACCGTGGCTGGATCTGACTCTCGAGACGGAGGTCAGCTCACTAGACCGCGGACATACGCCGCCTGGCCGACGTGCTGGGCGTCGTCGTCGACGATGCTGATCAGCCGAATCCCGAGAGTCACCGGCGGGTCCCAGTTCTCGTCGATGACCCGGTCGAGGTCGTCGTCGGTGAGGCCGCCGAGGTACCCGACCGTGACGTCGTGCGTCGCGTCGTAGTAGTCCCGCAGCAAACCCGGTTCGGCCACCACCTGCCCCACCTCCTCCGGGGTCTGTCCATAGCCGGAGGCCGACGGCGGGAACGGCAGGTCGAACCGCTCGTGGAAGCCCTGCGACGTCCATACCTGGTCGGTGCCGGCCGCGTCGGCGATCTGCGCGTCCTGCGCGCGGGTCAGGTGCCAGATCAGCCAGGCGATGGTGTTGGCCTCGGGCGTGGGCCGGTGAACCAGTTGCTCTGCGGTGATGCCGTCGAGCACCGCGTGGACGTTGTCGGACACCCGGCCGAGGCCGTCGATCAGTACGTCGGTTGGTCGCATGTCTCCACTTCTACTCCGGTCGATGAGACCGTGGGGCCGTCAGACGTGTTTCGACGGCCTCGATGACTGCCATCGGGGAATGGGCACGTCACGGGAAACCGCATAAGGTGTCGGCGTGAGTCATCCCGGACACGGCCACGGACATTCCCACAATCTCTCGGAAGTCCCCGCCGTCCTCTCGCCCATCGCCCGCTGGATCGTGATCGTCAGCCTCGCCGTCATCGGTGTCGGTGTGGTCGCGGGTGCGGTGGTGTTGTGGCCGTCGGACGGCGAACACGCGATCCCGATGCAATTCCGTTCTGCGGATGGCGGATCCATCCGCGCCGTCGACGGTCAGGTGGTGGCCCAGGTTCGTGCGGACTGCCTGAATCCGCTGGCCGGTACCGCACAAGACGATGCCGAGTTCCAGATCGAGGGGATCACCGACCTCGGCCCGTGCATCCAGAGCACGGTGCGGATCGACAGCGGGGACGACGAGGGCCGTTACACGCTGCTCGAAGTCCCCACCAACAGAGCACAGTCGGGCACCGAACCGGGCGCGGTGACCCAGTCGCGCGGATCGCCGGATCAGCCGCAAGCCGGCCAACCGACTCTGAGTACCGGCGACAAGCTCCGCCTCAGTGTGATCCCCGGCCCGGACGGCACCCCGCGCTACACGTTCTTCGATTTCAACCGCACTGTGCCCACCCTCATCTGGGCACTCCTGTTCGTCGCGGCGATCGTCCTCGTGGCAGCATGGCGCGGATTCCGGTCGATCATCGGACTGGCGTTCGCCTTCCTGGTCCTCGGCGTGTTCACGCTGCCCGCGATCCTGGACGGTGAATCCCCGGTCGCGGTGGCCGTGGTCTCCTCTGCAGCCATCCTGTTCGTGGTGCTCTACCTGGCGCACGGTGTGAGTTTGCGGACGAGTTCGGCGCTGCTCGGCACACTGATGTCCCTGATGCTGGCGGGGATACTGAGCTGGCTGGCGATCGACACCATGCACCTGACCGGGCTGTCGGGCGACCAGACCACCAATCTCCAGGTGTACCAAGGCAGTATCTCGATCAGCGGCCTGCTCTTGGCGGGCTTCATCATCGGCACCCTGGGTGTTCTCAACGACGTCACCATCACACAGGCATCTGCGGCATTCGAGCTCGCGGCCGCGGGTGAGTCCACCCGGCTCGGCACCTTCCGCGCCGCGATGCGGGTGGGCCGGGACCACATCGCCAGCACCGTCTACACACTGGTGTTCGCATACGCGGGCAGCGCCCTGCCGCTACTTCTGCTGTTCTCGGTCGCCCAGCAACCGTTCGGCTCGCTGATCACCACGGACGCGGTGGCCGTCGAACTCGCACGGTCCTTCGTCGGCGGCATCGCCATCGCCTTGTCGGTGCCGTTGACGACCGTCATCGCGGCCGCATTGGCCCGTCCGGCCGGACGCACACAAGCAGAAGCCCCGGCAGCCGAGCCGGATCCGCGTCGACGCCGCGCCCGCGACCAGGGTGCCAAGCAGATCGAGCCGGTGGAGCGACCGTCCTCGGTCATCTCGACCGGTCGGCACGCAAAGGTCGAGGACGACTGATCATCGCGACTGCCGAATGGTCGTCGTGACGATCAACAGCGTCCGGCGGGCAGTGTCGCGAGATTGCGGTCGATCCAGTCGCCCACCCGGTTGAGCATCGCGACGCCGCTGGAGAACGATCCGCCGCGAGGCACTGCGGCCATCGACACGGCGATCTGTCCGCGCGTGGTGCTGATGATCCCGAGCTGACGAACCAGATAGCCGGCCGAAGCAGACGTCGCGGGGCCCCAACCACCCTTGACCGCCGTCACGGCGCCTTGCTTGCGGCCGATCTTCGCGACTCCCCACTGTTGATTCGCCGCGACGGAACTCATGAGGCGGATCACGTGCTCACTCTCGGCGAGACACGGCAGATGCGCAGCGAACTGTGCTTGATCGGCGAGCGCCCACGGCGTGTATCCCGGATACGACGGCGGATCGTCGGCCTCCGAGGTCACCGCAGTTCTCAGGTCGTGCCCCTCGCGCAGAACCTGGGTGACGGCCTCGACCGAGCTGCGCCCACCACCGAGCGAGCCCCAGAGATCGCCTGCCGCGTCGTTGTCGGAGAATTTGATCGCCTTGTCCTCCTTCACCGCGACGGCAGCGCCGTTCTTGCGCTGGGCCGCCAGCGAAACCGGTACCTTGAGAGTCGACCAGGCGCGTCCCGACTTGAGATCGCCCAAGACGATCGACTGATCGGTGCCGACGGGGGCAAGGGCCAGGCCCAGAGAGCCCGGCAGCGACCTGCGCATCGACTTCTGCAGCGCGGCGAAGCTCTTGGCCAGCTTTTTCTCCACCGGCACCGGCGGCTCCAGGAGACGCGCGATCTGCGGCGGCAGCGGCGGTAGCTGCGGCGGCCACCACGACGGCGAGGCCGCCGCGGCCCCTGCCGTGCCGAAGACGACGGAGCACACCACAGCCACCGAGGTGAGACCGACAACCAACTTCACACGAGTCACTTCTATCTCCTGAGTCACATCTGTAACAGCAGGATAAGGGCGGATTCCGCGCACTACCAGCCATGATGCGAATTCGTAGCCTGCGGGCGACATCGCCGACGCCGGTCAGGAGTGGGATGCGACTACTCCGAACGCGGTCGCCAGCGCCCCATGCCGAGGAACACCATGACGAGTTGCCGCTCGGTCCGCTCAACGAGCTCGCGCTCGGATCCGCGACCCCGATGTCCGTTGTCGAGCAGGTCGGCGACGGCCGTCAGCATGATCGTCACGATGAGCTCGGCCGCGATCTCCAGGTCATCGGGGAGCCACTTGGCCAGGTCAGGCAGCCGCGAGAGGTCGATCGCCAGCTCCTTCGAGAACAAGCGGAGCTCTGTGTCGATCGCCCGCCTGATCTCGGCGATACCGCCGTGCTGCTCCCGCACGAGGAAACGGAATTGCGCCTCGTTCTCGTGAACATGCCGCAGGAGAATCGCGAGCGAATTCTGCGCTGTCGGCAACGCCTGACGTGCCGCGAGGTCACGACGCCCCTCGCGGAGCGTGCGACGGAGAACACGCATCGAGTCCTCGACGAGAGAGACCCCGAGGTCCTCCATCGAGGCGTAGTGCCGATAGAAGGCCGTCGGCACGATTCCGGCCCCGCGCGCCACCTCACGAAGGCTGATGCTGGCGAAGCTTCGATCCGCCACCAATTCCATCGTGGCGTCCAGGAGTGCTTGTCGAGTGCGGTTCTTGCGTTCGGCCCGGGTCTCCGACTCGCCCGCATCGCGCGACGAGCGCGGGCGGGTCGAATGCCGGGTCCTGGTCACGCTCCGAGTCTAGGTGGCGGGCGGCGCAGCAGGGTTATCGCCCGCCGTCGCCCGCCGGCGCGTGGTGGCCATCACACCAGATATCGCTTGACGACGCACCCCCGAGACATGCCACACTTTCTTGTGTACAGATGTTCACTGAAACGAGCACCCACGAACGGAGCCAGCCCATGAGCATCCGCATCCCCTCGCTTGTCGGCCCCATCGTCGAGGCCGCCCTCTCCCCTCACCCGGTCGACCGCTATCTCGAGTTGTTCGACCCCATGCTCACCTGGCGCGACATCCGCGGCAAGGTGGTCGCCGTCCATCAGCCGACGGATCGGACCGTTCGACTCGTCCTGCGTCCGACCCGGCAGTGGAAAGGCCACCAAGCCGGACAGTATGTGCAGCTCAGCACAGTTATCGACGGTGTTCGCCATGTTCGTTGTTTCTCGCCGGCCAACACCGCGGACAACTCGACGGGCGACATCGAACTGACGATCACCGCACACGACGACGGATTCGTGTCCAAGTACCTGCGCGACCACGCCCATGTCGGGATGGTCGTCGGACTGAGCCAGCCGGCAGGCGAGTTCACCCTCCCCACGCCGAGGCCCCGATCGGCCGTCTTCATCAGCGGCGGCAGTGGAATTACACCTGTACTCTCGATGGTGCGTACGCTCGTATCCGAGAACCACCCCGGACCGATCACCTTCCTGCATTACTCGCGCAGTCCTGCAGACGTGGCCTACCGGGCGGAACTCACCGCGCTCGCGGCCGCGAATCCCACCATCGACCTACGGTTGCACTACACCCGCGGTGATGGTGCCGGACACTTCACCGGCGACCATCTCGCGGACATCGCCGGCATCGACGACGCGCACCTGTTCGTCTGCGGCCCCCGGCGCTGATGGACGCGGTCAACGACCACTACGACACGACCGGGATGACCCAGCCCCTGCACAGCGAGGCATTCGTCCTCGCATCGCCGATCGCGGTCGACCCGGACGCTCCCGTCGACGGCGAGCTCACCTTCCTGAACTCCGGGAGATCCGCGACCAACGACGGCCGCACCATCCTCGACCAGGCGGAATCCGCCGGGCTCAGCCCGGAATCCGGCTGCCGGATGGGGATCTGCTTTTCCTGCACCGCCATCAAGAAATCCGGTTGCACACGCAACGTGTTGACCGGCGAAACCGACATCGAAGCCGACAAGCGGATCCAACTCTGCATCAACGCACCTGTCGGCGACGTGGAAATCGAGGTATAGCCATGACGAGCACCGAGATCGCACCCACCACAGAACCGCTCACGGGAGTCGTCGTCGAGCATCACCCGGCCGAACACGATCGGCCGGTCGCCGACGAGAACCCGAACCACATCACACTCAGCTACGAGCAGGTCGAGGCACTCGGCCGTGACCTCGACGAGCTGAAAGCTCGCATCGTCGCCGACCTCGGCGAGAAGGACCGCGAGTACCTGTACTCGATCATCCGGGCTCAGCGGGGCTTCGAGATCGCCGGTCGCGGTCTCATGTACCTCGGCTTCTTCCCACCGGCGTGGGTCGCGGCCGTCGGCGCCCTCTCCGTGTCGAAGATCCTCGACAACATGGAGATCGGCCACAACGTGATGCACGGTCAGTACGACTGGATGCGTGAGGACACGTACAACTCCCGCGAATTCGAATGGGACACCGTCTGCCCCGCCGATCAGTGGCGGCACAGCCACAACTACATGCACCACACCTTCACCAACATCGTCGGCGAGGACCGCGACATCGGTTACGGCATCCTGCGGATGGACCGCGACCAGAAGTGGAATCCCTACTACCTCGGCAATCTCGGCTACGCGACCGCACTGATGCTGCTGTTCGAGTGGGGCGTCATGCTCCACGACCTCGAGGTCGAGAACATCGTGGCGGGCAAGCGCAAGTGGTACGACGTCAAGGGTCTCGTGAAAGGCATGTGGCGCAAGGCCGGTCGCCAGGTCCTGAAGGACTACGTGGTGTTCCCGGCACTGACCGGACCGTTGTTCGTCTCCACGTTGCTCGGCAACGCCTCGGCCAACCTGGTCCGCAACATCTGGACGTACTCGATCATCTTCTGCGGCCACTTCCCCAGCGGCGCACAGACCTTCACCCCGGAGGAATGCGCGAACGAAACACGCGGCCAGTGGTATCTGCGACAGATGCTCGGCTCGGCCAACATCACCGGCAGCCCGCTCTTCCACATCATGAGCGGCAACCTGTCACACCAGATCGAGCATCACCTGTTCCCCGACATCCCGGCGAGTCGCTATCCCGAGATCTCCGGTGAGGTCCGCGAGATCTGCGAACGCTACGGGCTGCCCTACAACACCGGCTCACTGAGCCACCAGTTGCTCTCGACGTGGAAGAAGATCGCCAAGTTGTCGCTGCCGAACTTCATGACCCGCGACGACAACGACCTGGTGGTCACGGTGGAACGTGAGAACCCCGCGTCGGCGGCCTGAGGACGATGGGTGTGCGCAGGGGTAGTCTCTGTGCACATCCACCCGACCGTCAGCTCGAGGGGGTTTCATCATGGTCGACCGCATCGAACGAAACAAGGACCTGGTCCAGGAACTGGTCGAATCGACGGCCAATCACGTGGGCCGGATAGCCACCATCATCACCGGCGCGGTGGCCGGCGTCGCGAGGGAGATCGGCGACCTCGTCACCGACGGCTTCGAGATGCGCGACGCGGCACGTAAGGCCCGGCAAGACGAGGAGCGGGGCGTGCTCGACGCCGGTGACGACGCACGACTCGAGGATGGCGAAGCCGGGGACGACGGTGACGACATCGGCGACCCGGTCGACCTCGGTGAACTGCCGGGGTCCGAGCAAGCGGCTCTACCCAGCGCGTCCGAGGTACCGGAGGAGCCGGTGGACGTGGGCGAGCTGCCGGGCGAACAACCCTGACACACGACGCCAGTAACCTTGTGCCCATGTCGGACATGTGGCACGTGCTGGAATCCACTTTCGGATACGAGTCGTTCCGCGGCGATCAGGAAGACATCGTCGGACATGTGGTCGCCGGTGGCGACGCCGTGGTCTTGATGCCCACCGGTGGCGGCAAGAGCCTCTGCTACCAGGTGCCGGCCCTCGTCCGCGAAGGTTGCGGCATCGTGGTCTCGCCGCTCATCGCGCTCATGGCCGACCAGGTGGCCGCACTCCGCGAACTCGGTGTGCGCGCGGCATTTCTGAACTCCACCCAGACGCCCGACGAGCGTGCCGAGGTGGAGGCCGCGTTTCGTTCCGGCGAGCTCGACCTCCTGTACGTCGCACCGGAACGACTCAACACCGCAGGGGCACGAAACCTGCTGCAACAGGGCAAGATCGCGCTCTTCGCCATCGACGAGGCGCACTGTGTGTCGCAGTGGGGTCACGACTTCCGGCCGGACTATCTTTCGCTCGGCGACCTGGCGCAGCTCTGGCCTGAGGTCCCGCGGATCGCGCTCACCGCGACGGCGACCGCGCGGACACACGCCGAGATCACCGAGCGACTCCATCTGGCAGACGCCCGCCATTTCGTCGCGGACTTCGACCGGCCCAACATCACCTACCGCATCGTCGGGAAGTCCGAACCGCGTAAACAGCTCCTGGAGTTCATCCGCACCGAGGGAGTGGTCGACGGGGCACCGGCCACCGGCATCGTCTACGCCCTGAGTCGGGCGTCGGTCGAGAAGACCGCCGCGTTCCTCGCGGCCAACGGCGTCGACGCGATGCCGTATCACGCGGGTCTCGACCGGACCGTTCGTCACCGGACGCTCGAGAGGTTTCTGCGGGCCGACGGCGTGGTGGTGGTCGCGACGATCGCGTTCGGCATGGGCATCGACAAACCCGACGTCCGTTTCGTCGCGCACATCGATCTGCCGAAGAGTGTCGAAGGCTACTACCAGGAGACCGGGCGCGCAGGCCGCGACGGTCTGCCGTCGGTGGCATGGATGACCTACGGCCTCGCCGATGTCATGCAGCAACGCCGGCTCATCGATCAGTCCGACGGTGACGCGAATCACCGTCGAGTCCAACAGCAGCACCTCGATGCGATGCTGGCGCTGTGCGAGACCGTTGACTGCCGCCGCGGGCAACTCCTGCGGTACTTCGGCCAAGACGCCACGCAGCCGTGCGGAAACTGCGACACCTGTCTGAACCCGCCTGACACCTCCGATGGGACGGTCCCCGCACAGAAGCTCCTGTCCACCATCGTCCGGTTGCAGCGAGAGTTCCGGCAGTCATTCGGCGCCGGGCACCTCGTCGACATCCTGCGTGGCGCGGACACTGCCCGCATCCGGGAGTTCGGCCACGACCGTCTCACCACCTACGGGATCGGTACCGAACTCGATCCGGCGGGCTGGCGCAGCGCCATCCGACAGCTGGTGGCCACCGGAATCATTGCGCCGCAGGGTGATTACGGTGTTCTGACACTCACCGAGAAGAGCGGCGCGGTGCTGCGTGGTGAGGTCGCGGTGATGTTGCGGAACGATCCGGTGCGCGCGGTCGCCCGGAGCCGATCTGCTAGGCGGACCGACGACCTGCCCGAAGCCGACCGTGGACTGTTCGAACACCTACGCGCCTGGCGCAAGAGCGAGGCATCGAGTCGCGGCGTGCCACCGTATGTCGTGTTCAACGACGCCACCCTTCGAGAACTGGCGGCCCGACGTCCCGAAACCCCGGAGCAGCTACGCAGCGTGTCGGGTGTCGGCGACGCGAAACTCGAGCAGTACGGCGACGACGTCCTGGCGACCATCGCCACCTTCGAACCCGCGTGAACGGAACAATTGCCCGGCGGGTGTGGTTCCACCTAGTCTGAGCCGTCGTTGTCTCCAGGAGGTTCGCATGTCCCGTTCGCTGCCCTCGGCCCTGACCTTCCCCAACCCGGTCAACGAGTACGCGGCACGCTCGACCGCCGGGCTCGTCGTGGTGCTCGCGGCGGTCGCGCTCCTGGTCGACAGCCCGATCGTGTACGCGATCCTGACACTCGGATTCCTGCTGCGGGTGATGGCCGGGCCTCGGTTCTCGCCGTTCGGACAGCTTTCGGTCCGCGTGATCGTGCCCAAGATCTGGCGTAAGACAAAGCTCGTCCCTGGACCTCCGAAACGTTTCGCCCAGACGATCGGGCTGATCTTCAGCGGCGCAGCCCTCGTACTGTCGCTGCTGGGCGCGGGCGCCGCGGCGCAGATCGTGGTGGCCCTACTCATCGTCGCGGCCGGCCTCGAGTCGGTGTTCGGCCTGTGCCTGGGGTGCGTCGCGTTCGGCTTCCTTCAGCGTCGCGGCATCATCCCCGAAACCGTGTGCGAGGCCTGCAACAACCTCTCGTTGCGGAGTCCCGCAGCTTCGGTTCGCTGACGAGCGGCCCGCAAACACCACCCGCCCACTCAGAGCCGAGCCTGCGAGCATCACCACCCCGCTCCCTGAGGAGCGAGCCTGCGAGCGTCTCGAAGGGCCCTTCGAGACAGCCTCCGCAAGCTCCGGCTTCCTCAGGGACCGGATGGGACAACAACATCGGCTTGCTCACCAGATGGCCGATCCGGGCGGTCAGTCCAGCAGGCCCAACGCGATGCCGTCGAGGATGTCGTGCTCACTCACCACGAGTTCGGTGATCCCGGCTCGCTCTCGCAAGACCCTGGCGAGTTCCTTGGTCACCAGAGCGCCACCGCCGATCACGTCGACACGGCCCGGATGCATGGGGCCGAGCGCGGCACGCTCGGCACGGGTCATGCCGACCAATCGCCTGCACACCGCGTCGAGCTCGTGGAGCGAGATCCGCGACAGATGGATGACCTCCGGGTCGTATTCGGTCAATCCCGCACCGACCGCCGACAACGTGGTCATCGTGCCGGCCACCCCGACCCAGGTAGAGGCATCGCCCACTGGTACAGCGGCAAAGGCCGCATCGAGTCGGTCGCGGGTGAATTCACGCGCCGCGGCAACTTCGTCGTCGGTCGGCGGATCCGACGGCAGACACCGTTCGGTCAGCCGAACGCATCCAATATCGGCGGAGTACGCGGCAGACACGCCGTCCGCGTCACCGACCACCACCTCGGTCGACCCGCCACCGAGATCGGTGACCACGAAAGGACCACTGGCAGCATCGAGTTCGCCGACCGCACCGCGAAACGACAGACGCGCCTCCTCGTCACCGGTGATCACCTCGGCACGTGCGCCAGGCACGACCCGACCGAGGATCTCCGAGGTCATCGCGAAGAAGTCGTCGCGATTGGCTGCATCGCGCGTCGCCGACGTCGCTACCATCCGAACACGATCCACACCGGCCGCCACCATGATGTCGGCGTAATCCGACAACGCCTTTCGCGTGCGTTCGATGGCCGCCGGCGCGAACTCGCCGTTGGCGTCGACGCCCTCGCCGAGCCGGACGACGCGCATCTCGCGGTGGATGTCGACGAGGGGGCCGGGCGGGTGATCTCGATACGCCTCCTCGCCGCGCTCGTCGGCTACTCGATCAGCGGAGGACGCGACTCCTCGGTCGGCGGAGGGGACGCCTACTCGATCAGCGGAGGACGCGACTCCTCGGTCGGCGGAGGGGACTACGGCGTCAGCCCGTGCGACCAGCAGACGTATCGAGTTGGTTCCGCAATCCACGGCCCCCACGACGGTCACTGCTGCTCATCCTCCGTGGTGTGGTGGTACGAGGAGCGAGGCCAGTCCATCGGTATCGCCGCACCCCGCAAGGGCCCTTCGGCGGCGAGCGCGACCGCCTCGTCGCCGAGCGGATTCACGCCGGGCCCCTTCGCCAGCGAATGGGCGATCAGGACGTGCAGGCATTTCACACGATCTGGCATGCCACCGCCGGTGAAATCGGTGCCCAGCGACTCGATCTCGTCACGCTCGGCGAGATACGACTCGTGGGCACGACGATAGGCTGCCGCCAGTTCCCGGTCGGTGCCCAGTCGTGCGGTCATCTCCTTCATCACCCCGGCCGACTCCTGGCGGCTCGCCTCGGCGGTCAGCCGCGGATCGGTCAGATAATAGAGCGTCGGGAACGGTGTGCCATCAGGCAGACGGGGCGTCGTCTTGATCACCGCGGGTGCGCCGTCAGGCGTGCGGTAGCTGACCTCGATGACGCCACGCGGCTCCCGTCCGAGTTGCGCCGCGATCGTGGCCAGGTCCGATTCGGAGACGCTCACTTGGCGTTCGGAGGGGTCGACACAGATTCCCAGAGATTCCCGTACCACGGATTTCGTGCGCGCTCCTGCGCCTGCTTCTGCGCAGCGATCCGCGCATCATCATCGGGGAACATCATCACCAGCGCCTTCTCCCCCGGTCGGACGAACTGAAGTCGCTCGCGCGCCTTCGCCTCGATGTAGGCCGGGTCGCCCTGCTCATTCACCTTCTGCTGATAGTCCGTGACCTCGGACCGAAGACGGTCGTTGCTCGCCCGCAGTTGGTCGAACTCCGCACGCTGCGAGAAATAGGTACGAACCGGCATCGCGAGCGTCAGCGCGACCACACTGATGACCAGTGCGAGGATGATCGCCCGCTTGGCATCCAGGCCTTCCCAACGGGCGGTCAGCGATGCGCGATCGAAGCGCGGGCGCCCCCGAGCGGGCGCCGCCGAGCGCCGTCCGCGCGAAAGGACGCGACCACCGACGTGAGAGTCCGCCGCGGTCACATCCTGTCCCGCCGAATCGAGATCGTCGGTGTGAATTTCCTGTTCGCCGGTCTCGGTCACCGAGCCCCTGGACGGACGGGTGGGCCCGGGGGTGGCCCCCGGCGACCGGGGACGAGCATGACCGCGCGCGGCGACGCCACGTCGATCTGCCCGAGCCCGATGACGCCGCCCGTTCGGCGTCCCACGCGTCCACTGGGCCCGCTCGCTCGGCTCCCGGCGCCCGCCTGATGTCATGGGTTCAAGCTAATCACGAACCGAACGAGAATCGCGGGAAGGCGAGGTCCCCCGCGTACCGTGCCGCGTCGCCGAGACCTTCTTCGATCCGCAGGAGCTGGTTGTACTTCGCGACACGCTCGCTGCGGGCCGGCGCGCCGGTCTTGATCTGTCCGCAGCTGCATGCCACGGCCAGATCGGCGATGGTGGTGTCCTCGGTCTCCCCTGAGCGGTGACTCATCATCGTCTTGTAGCTGTTGTTGTGGGCAAGTGCCACGGCGTCGAGCGTCTCGGTGAGGGAGCCGATCTGGTTCACCTTGACCAGGAGTGCGTTGGCGACACCCTCCGAGATGCCACGCTCGAGGCGTTCGGGGTTGGTGACGAACAGGTCGTCGCCCACGAGCTGCACCTTGTCGCCGATGGCCTCGGTCAGGGCCGCCCAACCCGCCCAGTCGTCCTCGGCGAGCCCGTCCTCGATCGACACGATCGGGAAGTCGGTGACGAGCTTCTCGAAGAAGGCGATCATGTCGCTCGACGAGCGGTCCTTGCCTTCGAGCTTGTAGACATCGTTGGAGTAGAACTCGGTCGCAGCGGCATCGAGTGCGACGACGACGTCCTGTCCGAACGTGTAGCCGGCCTTCTCGACTGCCTCGCCGATGGCGGCGAGCGCGGCCTCGGTGTTCGGCAGGTCCGGCGCGAATCCGCCCTCGTCGCCGAGCGCTGTGTTCATCCCCTGCTTGTTCAGGACCGACTTCAGCGCGTGATACACCTCGGCGCCACAGCGGAAGGCTTCCTTGAACGTGGGGGCGCCGACCGGCGCGATCATGAACTCCTGGAAGTCGATTCCGTTGTCGGCGTGCTCGCCTCCGTTGATGATGTTCATCATCGGGACGGGCAGGATGTGGGCATTCGGTCCGCCGAGGTAACGGAACAGCGGCAGACCGGCCGACTCGGCGGCGCCCTTGGCGACGGCGAGTGACACGCCGAGGATGGCGTTGGCACCGAGACGCCCCTTGTCCGGGGTGCCGTCGCAGTCAAGCAGCGCCTGGTCGACAAGGCGCTGGTCCTCTGCCTCCAGACCGATCACGGCCGGTGCCAGCTCACCGAGAACACCTTCGACCGCCTTGGTCACCCCCTTGCCGCCGTAACGCTCACCGCCGTCGCGCAATTCGACGGCCTCGTGCTCACCGGTCGATGCACCAGAGGGGACCGCCGCGCGGGTGAAGGTGCCGTCGTCGAGAACCACTTCGACCTCGACGGTCGGATTGCCCCGCGAATCGAGAATCTCGCGTGCACCGACCTGCTCGATCATTGCCACAGCTGTGCCCCTTTATGGTCGACGGGGTCGACGCCACTTCAACGCCGACGGGTACGGCACAAAGCCTAATCGTTGCCCGCTGGGCGCACGTGACAAGGGATGGACCCGGCCACAGCCTCAGTATCGGACGTTCACCGAGTAGGCATTGGCTCGGTCACGCACGTCGAGGACGTACTTCATCGAGTTGTTGTAGACCTTCACCGCGTCCTCCCAGCCCTCCGCGGTGGTCATGTCGCCCCCAGAGGAGACGCAGAGATAGCGAGCCGCCGACAGCGCGGCGTCGTCGATGTTGTCGGGATCGGCCCTGCCGTCACCGTTGGCATCCACCCCGTAGCGCTTCCATGTCTCCGGGATGAACTGGAACGGGCCCATCGCGCGGTCGTGTGTGGAGTCGCCGTCGAGCTTCCCGCCATCGGTGTCGTGGATCTGCATGTTTCCCCTGGTGCCGTCGAGGGCCACGCCACGGATCGGCGGCGCAGTATCGCCGTTGGCCGCGATGTCGGTGCCGTGGTGGGTACCGTGCTTGCTCTCCACCGCCGCGACCCCGGCAAGCGTTGTCCACGCGAGTCCGCATTCCGGGTGTTGCTGACGCTGGATCTCGGCAGCGTTGCCGTATGCCTCGAGCGCGATCAGCGGGATGCCGGTCGAGTCGGAAATGGGCCCGGCCCAGCCACGGAGGAGTTCGGCGGTGCGCCCTGGCGCGTTGACGTCGATGTACGGGGTCGGCACTCCTGGCCCGGGCGGAATGCCGTCGGGGATGTCGGGACGGTTCACGGAGGGAAGGTCGAGACATGCCGAGGCGACGAGCGCGGTCGCGCCGATCATCAGCGGAGCCATGACCAGCCGGTGACCCGCCCCGCGCCGCACGATCTTGCGCCCCCTCACGGCATCTCCTTCTGAGTCATTTGTCCCGTTCTCCATGACAACTGTGGGGTACCTCTTTCGGTTCCCGCGCTGCGAGGCTACTGTCACGTGGTTAGCCTCACCAAACCTGATCACCGGTGTGATTCAGACGCAGAAAGTCCGGCATGCAGCATTTGGCCGCGGGTGGCGCGCCCTCGATTTTCGCGCAGATGTTCGGAAGCGGACTCATCGGTCTTCGCGAAGGCCTCGAAACGGGCATCGTGGTGATGATCCTGGTGGCGTTCGTCGTGAAAGCGGATCGTCGGGACGCATTGAAGTGGATCTGGGCCGGGGTCTCGGCCGCGGTCGCCATGGTTCTCGTGATCTTCTTGGTCATCCACCTGGGCACGTCGACCGTCACCACGCTGACCGCGGAGCTCATCGCCGGCCTGGCGTCCCTGGTCGCAGTGGTGATCGTGACGTTCATGGTGTTGTGGATGAGCAAGGCGGCCGCGCACATCTCGACCGACCTGAAGTACGGCATGTCCCATGCGTTGCTCACCGGCGGCGCCTCGGTGATGGGCCTGGCGTTTCTCGCCGTCGGGCGCGAAGGCTTCGAAACAGCTCTGCTGATGGTCGGTTACGCCGAGAGCGTGTCGGGCAGCCTGTGGCCATTGGTCGGCCTGTTCCTGGGGATCGTGGGCGCGATCGTGGTGACCGTGCTGCTCTATCGCGGTGCGGTCCGGCTGAACTTCCACAAGTTCTTCCTCTACACCGGGATATTCCTGATCTTCGTCGCTGCCGGAATCCTGTCCTACGGGGTGCGCGCCCTCCAGACAGTCGGGTGGCTGCCCGGTGGCAGCAACCTCGCCTTCGACATCTCCGAGCATTACGACCAATCGTCGTGGTACGGCACCGTGCTCGCCGGCATCTTCAACGTCCGGCCCGATCCCACCGTCCTCCAGGTGGTGGCGTGGTGCCTCTATGTCGCGATCGTCCTCTTCTTCTTCGTCCGCGCGAACCGTCCACGGCCCGTCAGGTCCGAAGACGAGTCCACCGCACAAGCTCCGGCAGCCACCGACGCCGGTACCTGAAAGGAACTACAGGGTGAATCCGAGAATCACCACACCCGTCGCGTTGCTGTCGCTGGCGGTCGCCGCGCCGCTCATACTGGCCGGCTGCACCGCCAAGGCCGGCGAGAGCGGCGCAATCGCGGTCACCTCGACCAACGACGGCTGCGACCTCGACAGCACCGAGGCCCAGACCGGAGACGTGAACTTCAAGGTGACCAACAACGGCTCCAAGGTGACCGAGTTCTACGTCTACGGCAACAACAACCGGGTGCTCGGTGAGGTGGAGAACATCGGGCCGGGGCTGTCGGGGAATCTGACCGTCGAGATCACCGACCCGGGCACCTACGCCGTGGCCTGCAAGCCGGGCATGGTCGGCACCGGCATCCGCAAAGAGGTCGAGGTGACGGGCGATCAGAAGGCCAAGGAGGAAGTGCCCGCCGACGTGAACGCCGCCAAGACGCGCTACCTCGACTACGTGCGCGGCCAGGTCAACGGGCTCTCGGCTCAGGCACAGATCTTCGTCGACCACGTGAAGGCCGGCGAACTCGAGCAGGCGAAGGCGATGTTCGGCCAGGTCCGTACCTTTTACGAGCGCATCGAGCCCGTCGCCGAATCGTTCCCCGACCTCGATCCCGCGATCGACATGCGCTGGGACGACACCGAGGGTGGAACCCAACCGTTCACCGGCTTCCATCGCGTCGAGCGTTACCTGTGGCCGCCACAGCCTGCAGAGGTCGGCGAGGGGCCCGGACAGATCGCCCCGGCCGACGCCGCCGACGCCAAGGCCCAGGACAACAAGGCCGCACTCGACAAGGTCGCCGACGAGTTGCTCGCCAACGTCAACAACCTGAAGACCGAGGTCGACAAGCCCGACTTCAACTTCGAGACACGCCAATTCGTCCAGGGACCCCAGGCGCTGATCGACGAGATCGCCGCAACCAAGGTCGGCGGCGAAGAAGACCGGTACTCCCACACCGACCTGTGGGACTTCGCCGCCAACGTCGACGGCGCCGAGACACTGATCGCCGAGATGCAGCCGATGATCTCTGCCAAGGACCAGCCGCTGATGGACAAGATCACCGCTCAGTTCGCCGATGTCCGCACCGCCATCAACCAATACCGCGACGGCGATGGCTACGTGACCTACACCCAGGTCACCGAGGAGCAGCGCAAGGACCTCTCCAACAAGATCGACGCGCTGTCGGCGTCCCTGTCGCAGGTCCCGGGGCTGGTGTTGGGATAGATGTCCGAGAACACCTCGCCGCCGACCGGAGCCTCAGGACGCCAACGCATCTCGCGTCGGGCGCTGCTAGGGGGCGCCGGCGTCGGGGTGGTTGCGGCGGCGGCCGGCGGCGCGATCGGCCGGGCGACCGCCGCGGAGGACACCAGCGGAGCACAGGTGGTCACCTTCCGCGGTGAACGCCAGGCCGGGATCATCACGGCCGCCCAGGACCGCTTGCATTTCGCGAGTTTCGACGTGATCACCGACTCCCGTGCCGATCTGGTGGCGATGCTCCAGAAGTGGACGGTCGCGGCCGAGCGAATGACGCGCGGCGAGCAGACGGCGCCGGACGGCGCCGTCGGCCTCGGCGATTACACGCCACCCGCCGACACGGGAGAGGCGCTCGGTCTCGCGGCCGCCAACCTCACGCTGACCATCGGTTTCGGCCCGGGACTCTTCGGACCGAGTGCATCCGATCCGGAACGTCGCGATCGCTTCGGTATCGCCGGCCGCAAGCCCGCCGCCCTGGTCGACTTGCCGGCATTCGCCGCCGAGAAGATCGAGGCATCGCGCTCCTACGGCGACATCTGCGTGCAGGCCTGCGCCGACGACCCGCAGGTCGCGGTGCACGCCATTCGGAACCTGGCCCGGATGGGACTCGGTGTGGTGGCCGTCCGGTGGTCGCAACTCGGATTCGGCCGCACGTCGTCGACCACCGCGTCCCAGGACACGCCGCGAAACATGTTCGGCTTCAAGGACGGGACCGCGAACCTTCGGGCCGAGGACACCGATCTCCTCGATCGGTGGGTGTGGGTTGCGAACGAAGACAACTCCGCAGACGCCCGCTGGATGACGGGCGGCACGTATCTCGTCGCCCGCCGGATCCGCATGGACATCGAACCGTGGGATCGCGCCAACCTGCTGGAACAGGAACAGATCATCGGTCGTTCGAAAGGGTCCGGCGCGCCGCTGGGTCAGCAGGACGAGTTCGACACGCCGGACTTCGACGTCACGTCTTACGGCGCACCGATGATCCCCCGCACCGCGCACGTGAGGCTCGCCCATCCCGACAATCTCGGCGGCGTGCAGATCTTGCGTCGCGGCTACAACTTCACCGATGGCTCCGACGGATTCGGACACCTCGATGCCGGCCTGTTCTTCATCGCATTCAACCGGGACCCCGGCAAGCAGTTCGTCCCGATGCAGCAGGTCCTGTCTCGTCAGGACGCGATGACCGAATACCTGATCCCCAACGGGTCGTCGGTGTTCGCGGTCCCGCCGGGGCTGCGACCCGGCGAATGGTGGGGGCAAAGGCTTTTCGAGAGCTGAGCCTCGCCGCCGTGGGGGTCGCTCGGCTCACTCCCCGCCGAACGCGCCCGACTTTCCGCCGACCGTGCGCAGATCTGCGTCGACCGTGCGCGATTCCGGGCTGGCACCGTCACCCGTCAGCACTTCCTGCCACGCTTCGCGACTGTCCAGTGTTTCATCGCGGGCGAGAGCTCGTCGCTCGGCAGCCCGAACCTGGTTCATCAGATCCCGCACACGTTGTCGTGCAACTTCTTCGGCACTGTCACCACCCGGCTCGACGACGACGGTGGTGATCGCGGAATCGATGGTCTCGAGCGGGTAGTCGGCGGCCGACAACCGCTCGAGCACCTTCTGTGTGAGCGCCAGCGCTGGTGCGGTGGTGGCCACACCGTCGAGGACCGACTCGCGATTCTTCTCCGCGGCCTTCTGCTCCTCCCACTCGCGGATCTGCGTTTCGAGATCCGCGTGCGCACCCGACAGGACCCCCGGGGTCCGGCCCTTCACCTTCACCGTGAAGCTCCTGGCGACATCGTCGATGTCGAACGGATGGTCGGCGTCATCGGCGGCTATGCGGGCGTGAAACAGCACCTGCAGCAACAGATCACCGAGTTCCTCACGCAGGAGGTCCAGGTCGCCGTCGTCGATCGCGTCGAGGAGTTCATAGCACTCCTCCAGGAGATACCGGCGCAGCGAGGCGTGCGTCTGAGTACTCTCCCAGGGACCGTTGCGACGGAGGGTGTCCATGAGCGCGACCGCTTCCAGCAACGCATCGCCTGCCACCGGCCGCGCGGTGATGACGTCCTCGCCCCGCTCGATCCTTGCCTGCACGAAGGGATGCGAACGGTCGCCGGTGAGCAACGTCGACGTCGGATCGTCCACCTCCGACCAGGACGCAGACGTCGTACCCAGCTCCCACAGGGTCGACGGATGGATGTCCTCGGTGATCACCAGCGGCCCGGACAGCAGTGCGATCGCGCGCAAGGGGATCACGTCGGGACGAAGCGGGTCGAGAAGCACGACGGTCACGGCGACGACCTCCGTTCAGGGTGCAGATGCCATGACGGTAACCCAGTGCGCGCACGAATTCGCTGCGGACACAGGCCGCGCCGACGATGGAATCATTGCGAGCTCGGATGTGCTCCCGCTCGGTCGGCGGGACGAGGCCGGCGGCGACGCTCGGGCTCAGTCGGGCTGCGGCCGAAGCGCCAGCAGGAAGCCGTTGAGGTAGTCGATGACCTCCTCGTCGCGTAGCCGGGACGACCCCACACCGCCCGTCCGTGGGAGCGGCAGCGTGATGACAGACGTCGTGGCCCGGTATCCGGCCGCCGGGTAGAGCCGCTTGAGCCGAACCTGTTCGCTGTCGAGCAGGGTCATCGGTGCGATCTTCACGCCGGTACCGGCGAGACCGATCTCGGTGACCCCCCGCTCGCGGCAGCGCAGCCGTAGTCGCGCGATCGCCGCCAGTCGGCTGGTCTCCTCGGGGGGCTCACCGTAGCGGTCGGCGAGTTCGGCCAGGACACTCTCCACCGCCTCGTCGTCGGTCGCCGATGCGAGCTTCCGGTAGGCCTCCAGACGTAGCCGGTCGGAGTCGACGTACTCGACAGGTATGTGGGCATCCACCGGCAGGTCGATCCGCACCTCGGCCGGCTCGCTCGTCGACACCGGTGTCCCGTCGGCGGCCGCACGATATGCCTCGACCGCCTCACCGACCAGTCGCACGTAGAGGTCGAATCCGACACCCGCCACGTGCCCGGACTGCTCGGCGCCCAACACATTTCCCGCACCGCGCAATTCGAGATCTTTGAGTGCCACCGCCATGCCCGCGCCGAGCTCGTTGTTCTGCGCGATGGTGGCGAGGCGGTCGTAGGCGGTCTCGGTGAGTGGCCGCTCCGGGCTGTAGAGCAGGTAGGCGTACCCCCGCTCGCGACTGCGGCCCACCCGTCCGCGCAGCTGGTGGAGCTGGGACAGTCCGAGGTTCTCGGCACGGTCGACGATGAGGGTGTTGGCGTTGGAGATGTCGAGACCGGTCTCGATGATGGTCGTACAGACCAGCACGTCGTACTCGCGGTTCCAGAATCCTGCGACAGTGCGTTCGAGCTGATCCTCGTTCATCTGACCGTGCGCCACCACGACCCGTGCCTCCGGCACCATCTGGGCGATGTCGCGTGCCGTCTTGTCGATCGTCGAGACGCGGTTGTGCACGTAGAAGACCTGGCCGTCGCGCAGGAGTTCGCGTCGGATCGCGGCGCCGACCTGCTTGCCCGAGTATGCGCCGACGTAGGTGAGGACGGGATGCCGTTCCTCCGGCGGCGTCAGGATCGTCGACATCTCCCGGATACCGGCCATCGACATCTCCAGCGTTCGCGGGATCGGCGTCGCCGACATCGTCAGCACGTCGACATGTGTCCGCAACGACTTGATGTGTTCCTTGTGCTCGACGCCGAACCGCTGTTCCTCGTCGACGATCACCAGACCGAGGTCTTTCCAGGTGACGCCGGTCTGGAGGAGACGGTGGGTTCCGATGACGATGTCCACGTCACCGGTCGCCATGGCGTCGATGATCTCCTTCGACTCCTTGGTGTCGGTGAATCGCGAGAGACCGCGGACCCGGACCGGGAACTCACTCATCCGCTCGGTGAAGGTCTGCAGATGCTGTTGCGCAAGAATGGTTGTCGGCACCAGGACGGCGACCTGCTTGCCGTCCTGCACCGCTTTGAACGCGGCACGTACGGCGATCTCGGTCTTTCCGTACCCCACATCGCCGACGATGACGCGGTCCATCGGGACCGCCCGCTCCATGTCCGACTTCACCTCGGCGATGACCGTGAGCTGATCCATCGTCTCGGTGAAGTCGAAGGCGTCTTCCATCTCGCGCTGCCACGGCGTGTCCGGACTGTAGGCATAACCGGGGGCCGCGTGACGGGCGGCGTAGAGCTGCACGAGCTCCCCCGCGATCTCCCGAACGGCCTTACGCGCCTTGCGTTTGGTGTTCTGCCATTCGGATCCGCCGAGCTTCGACAGCGAGGGTTGTTCGCCGCCGACGTACCGCGACAGCTGGTCGAGCGCGTCCATCGGCACGAAGAGCCGGTCGCCGGGCTGACCTCGCTTGCTCGCCGCGTATTCGAGGACCAGATACTCCCGGCGCGCCCCGGAGACGGTCCGCTCGATCATCTCGACGAACTTGCCGATCCCGTGCTGGTCGTGGACCACCATGTCCCCGGCGGTGAGAGCCAGCGGGTCGACCTGATTGCGACGCTTGGCGGGCAACCGCCGGCCGTCGCGCACGCCGGCCACCCGGTTACCGGTCAGGTCCGTCTCGGTGACGATCACCAACCGCGCATCGGGACACACCACACCACTGCGCAACGTGCCGTGGAACACCGACACCTGGCCGGGCTGGGGCCGCACACCGGGTTCGACGATCTCGGCGGGCACCTCCGCCTCGGCCAGACGTTCACCGACGCGCTGTGCTGTTCCCTTGCCCGCCACGACGACCGCTGCGGTACCACCGGTGGTGACATGCGCGCGGAGATTCGCGAACGTGGCGGCGATGTCCGACTCGTTCCCGCGCGGGGCCGGCGCGGCGGTCAGGTCGAGTTCGACCTCGTCACCGCTCCCGGTGGACAGCGGGCTCATCGTCCACCAGGGACGGCCCGCGGCCAGCGTCGTCTTCTCCACCTCGTCGAGGGAGCGGTACGAACTCGCCTGCAGATCGATGCCGGAACCGTCGGCGGACCGGCCGTCGACAGGAGCGTCGGCCCCGAGTGCGGCCGCCGTCCACGACGCCTCGAGGAACTCTGCCCCGGTCTGCGCGAGATCGGCAGCGCGGGTGCGGACCTTCTCGGGGTCCAGCAGCAGCACACCGGTGCCGTCCGGGAAGACCTCGGTCAGCATCTGCATACGACCCTCGACGAGCATCGGGATCAGGGCTTCCATACCCTCGACGGGCATGCCCTCGGCGAGTTTCGACAACATCTCGGCGAGCACCTGTTCGCCCGCATGCTCGGCCGCGAGGTCCGCAGCGCGTGCGCGTACCTCGGGCGTCAGGATCAGCTCGCGGCCCGGATGGATGCGCACGACGGACGCATCTATCTCCGGCTGACTACGCTGGTCGGCCACCGAGAAGGCCCGGATCTCCGAGATCTCGTCGCCCCAGAACTCGACGCGCACCGGAAAGTCGGCCGTGGTCGGGAAGACGTCCAGAATGCCGCCGCGCACGGCGAACTCGCCACGCCGGCCCACCATGTCGACACGTTCGTAGGCCATCTCGACCAGGTCGTTCAGCAGAACCTCGAAGTCGATCTCGACGCCTTCGCGCAGCGTGATGGTGCGGGTGTCACCCAGTCCCGGCGCCATCGGCTGCACCAGAGAGCGCACCGTGGTGACCACCACTCGCAGGGCGGTGCCCTCGGCGGGGTTGGCGAGCCGATGTAGCACCGCGAGTCGCTGACCGACGGTGTCGGCGCTCGGCGACAACCTCTCGTGCGGCAGCGTCTCCCACGACGGGAACTGCGCCACCGCGGCCGGATCGTCGAGGAGTTCGGTCAGCTCCGCGGTCAGATCATCTGCCTCGCGACCGTTGGCGGAGACCACCAGCAGCGGCGCGGCGGAGGACTCGGTCTTCGCGGCACCGGCCAGGCAGGCGACCACGAACGGCCGGGCCGAGTCCGGCGCACTGATGTCGAGCCGTTCCTGACCGCGCCTCCCCACCAGATCCGCGATCGCCTTGTCCGAACATGTGACCGCGGCGAGCCCGTGGAGGGCGGGGGTTGATGACACTCCAGCGATTCTAGTTCGTGGGTGTGACGACGGATCAGCGCAGCGGTCGCTGGAGATACACGCAGTCGATCCACTGGTCGAACTTGTAGCCCACCGCCGGCGTTCGGCCGACCTCGGTGAAGCCGTGTTTGGTGTGCAGCGCGATCGACGCCTCTCCGCCTGCGGCGGCGATCACCGCGATCACCTGCCGCACGTTGTCCGGGTCGGCCGCCTCGAGCAGCGCACCGAGCAACGCCGAGCCGATCCCCCGTCCCCCGGCGTCCGGGTCCAGGTAGATCGTGTCCTCGGCCGTCCAGGCGTACGCACGCTTGTCGCGAAAGGAGCCGAGGTAGGCGAAGCCGAGGACCGACCCGGCGGCGTCGGCGGCCACCAGGAACGGCCGGCGGGCAGAAGTGATCGCCGCGAGTTTGGCCTCCCAGGCCTCGCGATCGGGCGCCTCGTAGTCGAACGTCGCGACCGTGTGCTCCACGTAATGTCGGTAGATGTCGGCGACCGCGGCGCAGTCGGCCTGCCTGGCGGGACGGATCGAGACCATGGGAACGATGATGCCGGATGGTCGGAGCCACTCACGTCCGAGGCACCTCGGGGGAATAAACGGACTGCGGTCCAGTTGAGTAGGATATGGCCATGTCAGAGGCAATGACACGTCAACCCGCGCTCTTCCTGAGCCACGGCGCGCCCCCGCTGGTCGACAGCGAGCGCTGGGTGTCCGAACTGTCGGCACTCGCGGGTCGCCTCGACCGGCCGTCCGCGATCCTCGTGGTGTCGGCGCATTGGGAGGCGGCACCGCTGACCATCGGATCGACCGACCCCACCACCCCGCTCACCTACGACTTCTGGGGCTTCCCCGATCGCTTCTACCGCACCACCTACTGGTCACCCGGTGCCCACGATCTCGCCGACCGGATCGCGGGATCGGTGCCCGACGGCGAACCGATCGCCCACGACCGCCATCGCCGCCTCGACCACGGTGCGTACGTGCCGCTGACGGTGATGTATCCCGACGCCGACATCCCGGTCCTCCAGATCTCCCTGCCCACGCTCGACCCCGAACGACTGCTCGACCTCGGTCGCCGTCTGGCCCCCTTGCGAGACGAGGGCGTGTTGATCATCGGGTCCGGTTTCACCACTCACGGACTCCCCTACCTCACCGACCGGACGCCCGAGGCGACCCCGCCGGGCTGGTCGGCGGAATTCGATGCCTGGGCTCAGGAGCGGTTCGCCGCAGGAGATGTCGAGTCCCTCATCGACTTCCGCAATCGCGCCCCGGGGATGCCCTACGCGCACCCGACCATCGAGCATTTCTCACCACTGTTCGTCGCGCTCGGCGCGAGCAGCGGCGTCGAGCAGAAGCCCGATCAGGTGATCGACGGCTTCTGGATGGGGCTCGCAAAGCGGAGCCTACTGCTGCACTGACCTGGAACTCGTTGCTGCGCAAGGCCTTCGGACACCCACGACCGTCCACCGCCCGCGAGCTGCGAGGCGGGTGCTCAGTCCTCGACGGTGGTGCGTTCTCGGTTCTCCACGTAATCGGGCCCGACGAGCTTCGGATCGGGTTCGAGCCTGGTGAGTCCGTTCCAGCACAGATTCACCAGATGCGCCGCCACGACTTCCTTGGGTGGCTCCCGGACGTCCAACCACCACTGCGCGGTCACCGACACCATTCCGACCAGCGCCTGCGCATACAGAGGCGCCAACGCGGGATCAAAGCCACGACGTTCGAAATCGCTTGCCAGGATGTGCTCGACCTGACTGATCGCATCATTGAGAAGGCTTGAGTACGTGGTTGTTTCGTCACCACCAGTGCGATCCCCGCGGACCAGGATGCGAAACCCGTCGGTTCGCTCCTCCATATAGGTGAGCAACGCCAGAGCCACCTGCTGAACGCGGTAGAGCGAACGATTCTTGGTCAGCGACGAGGTGACCATCTCCAGCAAGGTCTCCATCTCGCGATCGACCACGACCGCGTAGAGACCTTCCTTGCCGCCGAAGTGCTCATAGACGATCGGCTTGGACACGCCTGCGCGCTGTGCGACCTCCTCGATCGAGGTCCCCTCGAAACCGCGTTCCGCGAACAGCCCTCTGGCGACCTCGATCAGCTGTAGTCGGCGCTGCGGACCGGTCATTCTCGCCCGCGGTGCGCGTTGCACCTCGTCGGACTTGTCGGTGGGGCGGCTCACTGCCATACCCACAACACTAACGACGCCCGCTCGACACTGGTAATCCTTAGACATGTTGAGCATCGAAGAGATCTCCGCACGACTCGAGATCCAGCAGATCCTGACCGACTACTCGACCGCGGTCGACTCGGGCCGGTTCGACGACCTCGACAGCGTCTTCACCCCGGACGCCGTCGTCGACTACAGCGTCATGGGTGGCATCGTCGGTGGACCTGCCGAGGTCAAAGCGTGGCTCGCCGAAGTCCTTCCGAGCTTCTCGGCCTACTGCCATCTCCTGGGTAACCACGACATGCGGGTGGCGGGCGACACCGCGACCACCCGCACCCTGTGCCTCAACCCGATGCAGACACCGGATTCGTCGACCTTCCTGATCGGGATCTGGTACGCCGACACGTGGCTGCTGACCGACGACGGTTGGCGGATCAGGACACGAACACTCGAGAAGTGCTTCGACAAACAGCTCTGACCGGCACCGATCGCGAGGCGACACCGATTAGCACCCAATCGTTACCTATTCGACATGAGGGCAGGTCAGTGGCCTGCGACCGCCGCGTCTCGGCAGTCACGAGCGCGGCCACATCCAACAAAACCCTGCCCGATCACACGGCGGCGCATTACTGTGAGATCGGCTCAGACCTCAGATGGTGTCCGTCAGTTCGGGTTCTGAGGCCGACGGGCAGACGACGAGGGGATTCGGCGTGCAACTGTGGGATTACGTCCAAGGGCATGCGGCGACGCTGACCTTTCTCACGTATCAACACGCCTCGCTGGCATTTCAGACGGTGTTGGTCGGCGCCGTGATCGCGGTTCTTGTCGCCGTCCTGGTCTATCGACTGCCGTTCTTCTCGGCCTTCACCCTGACGACCAGCCGGGTTGCGCTGACGATCCCCTCGCTGGCACTCCTGGCGCTGTTGATCGTGCCGTTCGGACTCGGTGTGGTGCCGAGCTTCATCATGCTGGCCTTCTTCGCGACGATGCCCGTCATCGGCAACGCGATCGTCGGCTTGCGGTCGGTCCCACCGTCGGTGATCGAGGCGGCGCAGGGTATCGGCCTGTCCCGCTGGCGAATTCTGGTCTCCGTCGAGTTGCCGATCGCCTGGCCGGTGATCCTCACCGGTATTCGCGTCGCCACCCAGATGATCATCGGTGTCGCCGCCATCGTCGCCTACGTACTCGGTCCCGGGCTGGGTTCGCTCATCTTCAGCGGTCTCTCCCGGCTCGGGGGTGCCAATGCCCTCGAGATGGCCCTCACCGGAACAATTCTCATCGTCATCATCGCGTTGGTGTTTGACGGCCTCCTCGTCCTGCTCGGCCGCCTCACGATCTCCAAAGGACTCTCATGACCGAACCGGCAATCGACTCGGCCTCCCCCGACCGCACCGTCACCGGCACGTCGATCCGACTCGACGGCGTGATGAAGCGCTATCGAGGACAACACAAGCCAGCAGTCGAGAGCCTCGATCTGGAGATCGACGCCGGGGACATCGTCGCCTTCGTCGGTCCGTCCGGATGTGGGAAGACCACGATGCTGAAGATGATCAACCGGCTCATCGAGCCGACCGAGGGCCACATCTTCATCGGCGACCGCGATGTCACGCACGAGAACCCCGACAAACTACGGCAATCCATCGGTTACGTGATCCAGTCCGGTGGCCTCTTCCCCACTGGTCGGTGTCGAAGAACATCGGCGCCATACCGCGTGTGCTCGGCTGGGACAAGAAACGGATCGCCGAGCGCACCGCCTATCTCCTCGATCTCGTCGGGCTCGATGCCGACACCTTCGCCGACAGATTGCCCAAAGACATGTCCGGCGGGCAGCAACAACGTGTCGGCGTCGCACGCGCTCTGGCCGCCGATCCGCCGGTGCTCCTGATGGACGAGCCCTTCGGGGCGGTCGACCCGATCACCCGGGTCCGCCTGCAGGACAGCCTCATCGCCATCCAGCACGAACTGGGGAAGACGATCGTGGTCGTGACCCACGATTTCGAGGAGGCCACGAAGCTCGGCGACAAGGTCCTCGTCCTGTCCGAAGGAGGCCACATCGAGCAATACGCCACCCCGAGGAGATCCTGGCCAATCCGGCAAGCGAATTCGTCGAGCAGTTCATCGGTTCCGGTGCGACGCTCGCACACTTGACGTTCTCCCGGGTGCGGGATGTGCCGCATCAGCAGGTGACGACCGCGCGGGTCGGCGAATCGTCCCAACCCGTGCTCGCCCGGGCACATCAGGCGGGCCACAGTTGGGTGGTCGTCATCGACAACGCAGGACATCCGCGCGCATGGCCATCTCTCGACGAGGTGGCCGCCAAACCACAGGTCTCCGACTACATCGACCGGCGGCTGCCGGTGGTCGCCAGGTCGTCGACGCTGAACGACGCACTGGACACGATGCTCGCCGCCAGCCAGGGCGGCGCCCTGGTCACCGACGGTCGCGGAGCCGTCGTCGGGTCACTGGGCATCGACACCGTCATGGAGGTCATCCGCACCCAACTGGCCGACGTCCGCAACGACGAGGACACCTCGTACGTCGACCATACGGAGGGAACTTCGACAAACGAGATGCCGGTGATCGTCGCAGCCACCGACGACGAGGCGACCCCTGATCCGATCGAACCGAGCGACGACAAGTCATGAAACGACTCCGACGGTTACCGATGGATGTGTGGTTCGAGCCGCTCATCATCGTCGTGCTGCTGGTCGGTTACATCGTCTGGTACCAGTCCACCACCTTCACTGAGACCGAGCAGGCCGCACTCTCCTGGAGCACGCTACAGACGACCATCCTCGATCACATCAAACTGACCCTTGTCTCCACGGTGATCGTGGTTGTGATCGCCATCCCCCTCGGCATCCTGTTGACACGTCCGTCGATGCGATGGCTCAACCCGATCGCGGTGAACATCGCCAACGTCGGGCAAGCGGCGCCGGCCGTGGGACTGCTTGTGCTGTTCACCTTCTGGCTGGGCACCGGATTCAAGACAGCGGTCATCGGTCTGGTCGTCTACGCGGTGCTACCGATCCTGCAGAACACGATCGTCGGGCTCCGCCAGGTCGATCAGCGAACCGTCGAGGCCTCGCGCGGCATCGGCTATTCCGCCGTGCGGACCCTCGTCCAAGTCGAACTACCGCTGGCCGTCCCGGTGATCCTCAACGGTGTCCGGACAGCGCTGGTCATCCTTGTCGGTACGGCCACCCTCAGCACCTTCATCGGCGCGACCAGCCTCGGCACCCTGATCACCACCGGGGTCACGCTCTTCCTGCCGAAACTCCTTGTCTCCGGGGCCATCCTGGTCGGATTGCTCGCTCTGATCATCGATTGGCTGGGACGGCTGGTCGAGCTGTTCGCCACCCCAAGGGGACTCTCATGAAGCGCGCCGTCCCGATCATCGCCCTCGTGGTCGCGATCCTGACCATCGCCGGCTGCGGATTGGTCAGCTCGTCGGGCACGTTCCACAGCGCATCACTGCCGGACGGAAAGAAGCCGCTGTCCGGCGCCCAGATCGCGGTGACGTCGAAGAACTTCACCGAGAGCGTGCTGCTGGGCAAGATCGCGGCCACCTATCTCGCGGCGGCGGGCGCCGAGGTCACCGACCTCACCAACGCACCCGGGTCCGCGTCGTCGCGGCAGGCACAGCTCAACGGTGACGCCGACCTTCTCTGGGAGTACACCGGTACGGCCTGGGTCACCTATCACCATGAGACCGAGACAATCCCGGACCCGAAGGAACTGTGGACACGGGTCCACGACATCGAACTGAGCGAGAACGGCCTCGTCTGGCTTCCGCCGGCGAACTTCAACGACACGTACGCGTTCGCCGTTTCCGGACCGACGGCCAAGCGGCTGAATGTCCGGACCATGTCCGACATCGCCAAACTTCCGGTCAAGGATCGCACCTTCTGTATCAACGACGAGTTCTTCAGCCGCCCAGACGGTTTCCTGCCGATGCTCGAGACCTACGGAATGCCGTACAACACGCCGAACGGGGTGCCCGCGGGAAACGTGATCCAGATGGATTCCGGTGTCGTCTACACCTCGACCGCCAAGAGCGCGCCGTGCAACTTCGGCATGGTCTACACCACCGACGGGCGGATCAAGAACCTGGAACTCGTCACCCTCGAGGACGACAAGAAGTACTTCCTGCCCTACAGCGGCACCGTGGTGGTCCGGAAAGAGACGTTGAACGCCTATCCGGACATCGCACCGTTGATGGACACGGTGTCCGAGCGGCTCACCGACGACGTGATGCAGGAACTCAACGGACGGGTGGACATCGAGGGTGAGGATCCGTCCGACGTCGCCTACGACTGGCTCAAGAGCGAAGGGCTGATCACCTAGCCGACACCGCCCTCGCTATCGTTGGGCGTCGCGCCGCGTCCGCTGGATCTCCGCTATCTGATCGTCGGTGAGGGCGGGCACCGACAACGTCGTCCGGCCGCTCGCGCGCACGCCGTCGAGGATCAGCTCGAGAAAGCGTCGCCACGCGTCCGGCACACTCGGCTCGGTGACCTCGGCGAGGGCCGCGAGCATGGTGAAGATGCCGAAGAAGTCGCTCGGCGCGAGATCCGGTCGTAGCACCCCGGCATCCGTGGCCCGTTCGTAGAGTTGCGTCAGCTGTCCGGTGAGAGCCGACTTCGCCGATTTGATGTCCGGATGCTCGTGGTCGATGCGCATGATGAGCGCCGCCAGCCCCCGGTCGGTGGCCATCGACGACCCGACCAGCGTCAGGACATCGACGACGGCCTGCCAGGCATCGGGATCCCGAATCGCGATTCGAGTCCGCTCGGCGACCTGGGTGAGGTGTTCGGCCAGGACCCCGACGATGAGCTCGTCGCGGTTGGTGAACCGCCGATAGACGGTCCCGACCCCGACGCCGGCACGCTCGGCAACCTCGTCGAGCGAGACCTCCAGGCCACGCTCGGCGAACAATTGGCGGGCCGCCTCGATGATTCGCAGCCGGTTGCGTTCGGCGTCGGCACGCAGCTTCCGGGACCCGACGGCGTCGGCGGCTGGCGTGTTCATGGTCACAGGATAACAAGTGGAGGAATAGCCTCCGGTTGCCGTACGTTCTGGAACGGTAACCGGAGGAGATACCTCCGCCTAGAACGGAGGCTCGGATGAGCACTGTCTACGAGGACCTCGACGTCGCCCCCGTCGAGAAGGAATCGGAACAGGCCCGCCATCATCGGCTGCGCTGGGTCGTCCTGGGCGTCCTGGCCCTCGCCCAACTCATGGTCGTTCTCGACGCGACCATCGTGAACATCGCGCTCCCCCACGCTCAGGAATCGCTCGGCTTCGGCAATGACGACCGGCAGTGGATCGTCACCGCATACGCACTGTCGTTCGGCAGCCTGCTGCTGCTCGGCGGCCGCCTGTCGGACCTGTGGGGACGCCGGACCACCTTCATCATCGGACTCATCGGGTTCGCGGTGATGTCGGCCGTCGGCGGCGCGGCAGTGAACTTCGAGATGCTGGTCGCCGCGCGCGCGGGCCAGGGCATCTTCGGCGCCCTCCTGGCGCCTGCGGCACTGTCTCTGTTGACCACCACGTTCACCGACCCGGCCGAACGCGGCAAGGCGTTCGGCATCTTCGGCGCGATCGCCGGTGGCGGCGGCGCGCTCGGCCTCCTGCTCGGCGGCATGCTCACCGAATGGGCGGACTGGCGCTGGTGCCTCTACGTCAACCTCGTGATCGCGGCGATCGCCTTGGTGGGTGCCGTGCTGTTCCTCGGCCCGTCCAAGTCCGAGCACCGTCCGAAGCTGGACCTGCCGGGCGTGGTGACGGCGTCGGCCGGACTCTTCTCGATCGTCTACGGATTCTCGAACGCGGAGACCAATGGCTGGGGCGACTGGGCGACCATCACCTGGCTGATCGCAGGCGCAGTCCTCGTGGCCGGCTTCATCTGGTGGCAGTCACGCAGCAAGCACGCGTTGTTGCCGCTGCGCGTGATCAAGGACCGCACCCGCGGCGGCTCCTATCTGGTGGTCTTCATCGCCGGTATCGGGATGTTCGGCATCTTCCTGTTCCTGACCTACTACCTGCAGCAGAACCTCGGGTTCAGCCCGATCCGCACCGGGCTCGCCTTCCTTCCGATGATCGGCATGCTGGTGATCACGGCGACCACGTCGACCGCAGTCATCCTTCCGCGGTTCGGTCCGCGTTGGCTGATGTCCGGCGGCATGCTGATTGCCGCAGGCGGCATGGTACTGCTCACCCGGATCAGCGAAACCAGTTCGTACGCAACCGATATCCTGCCCGCGCTGTTGGTCATGGGCGTCGGCATCGGCGCCTCGATGGCCCCGGCCATGCAGGGTGCGATCTCCGGCGTCTCGCCTGAGGATGCAGGTGTCGCCTCGGCGACGGTCAACACGATGCAGCAGGTCGGCGGCTCGGTGGGCACGGCGCTGCTCAGCACCATCGCGTCGAGCGCAGCGGCCTCGTACATCGCCGACCACGCCGCGACTGTCTCGAATCCGAACGAGCTGGCGCAGTTGGCTGCGGTGGACTCCTACACGACCGCATTCGCAGTGGCCGCAGGGGTATTCGCGATCGGCGGCGTGGTCGCGGGGCTGCTCGTCCGGAGCGGAAAGCTGCCGGCGTCCGCCAGTGACGCCGGGTCACCGGAAGCCGCAACGGGTATCGCAGACGAAGCCGACGCACCGGCAGTCCGTCCGCGCATCGCGGGCAGCGTCGTCAACGGCGACGGCACGCCATTGGATACCGCCGCGGTCACCGTCACCGACGTCCACGGTCGCCAGGCCGGTGTCGCGGCAGTCCACAGCGACGGCTTCTACACAGTGCACGACATCGCCGACGGCACCTACACCGTCATCGCCACCGCGCCCGGCCACGCTCCCAAGGCGATGACCGTCTCCGTGGTCGGTGAAGCGGTGTCCCACCGCGACTTCGCCCTCATCGGCGGCTCCGTGCTGCGAGGACGGGTCCGCGATGGCCACCGCGCGCTGGGGCCGAACTGATCGTCACCGATCAATCCGGCGCCGTGATGACACAGGCACACTCCGATCCCGACGGACACTTCACCATCCCCGGGCTGTCCGCGGGCGACACCGTCGCGGTGACCGCATCGGCCCCCGGCTACCAGCCGGCCAGCCAGCTGGTGACCGTCGATGCGACCCCCGGACGGAACGTCGAACCCATCGAGATCCGGCTGGTGGAAACCAGTGGCATCGAAGGCGCGGTACGCGCCGCGCAGAGCGGCATCCCTCTGGAAGGCGCAACGGTGTCGGCAATCGGTCCCGACCAGACCATCGTCGCGTCCACGACCACCGACGCCGACGGTCGGTACCGCATCGACGGTCTCACCGACGGCCAGTTCACCATCGTGGCCAACTTGTACGAGCCGGCCGCAGTACAGGTCAAGGTCACTGCGGGCCAACACAACAGCGCCGACATCGGATTGGCGTCGGGCAAGAATCCCGTGGTGCCGTGAGCCGACGGTCATGATCCACGCGATCGTGGCCTGAGCCTGAACAGAACAGTGGCCCGTCGTTCCGTGCGGAACGACGGGCCACTGTCGTGTCCGGGCCGTGATGGCCCCGTGGACCTGCTCCCCCACCAGGACTCGAACCTGGAATGCCTGAACCAAAATCAGAAGTGTTGCCGATTACACCATGGGGGAATACTGCGCAGACGATTGTGCCACAGGCAGGTGGCGGCAGTTCGACGCAGTTCCCGCGCCCCCGTTTCGTTCCCGCTCGCCCGATCGGATGAGCGGGAACGAGATGAGGGCGCGGGAATACCGATCTAGTCCTTCGGACCGCCGGCGACGTAGATGACCTGACCCGAGACGAATCCGGCTCCCTCACTGGCGAAGAACGACGCGGTGTGGGCGATGTCCTCCGGGAGGCCGGTGCGCTGGACCGGGATCTCCGCAGCGGCGGCCTTCTTGAAGTCCTCGAAGGGCACACCGACCCGCTCGGCAGTGGCGGCGGTCATCTCGGTGGCGATGAATCCGGGCGCGATCGCGTTGGCGGTGACGCCGAACTTGCCGAGCTCGATGGCAAGTGTCTTGGTGAAGCCCTGCATGCCGGCCTTGGCGGCCGAGTAGTTGGCCTGGCCCCGGTTGCCGAGCGCCGACGTGCTCGACAGGTTGACGATTCGTCCCCACCCTGCGTCGACCATGTGCTTCTGGCACGCCTTGCTCATGTTGAATGCACCCCGCAGATGCACACCCAAGACCGCATCCCAGTCGTCGACCGTCATCTTGAACAGGAGGTTGTCGCGCAGGATGCCTGCGTTGTTCACCAGGACGGTCGGCGGGCCGAGTTCCTCGACGACCTTCTCCACAGCCGCCTTGACCGACTCCTCCTTGGAGACGTCGGCGCCCACCGCGATCGCCTTTCCACCATCACCGGTGATCGCCGACACGGTGTCGGCACATGCGCCGGCGTCCAGGTCGAGAACGGCCACGGCGAGGCCGTCGGCAGCCAATCGCTTGGCGACACCCGCTCCGATACCGCGCGCGGCGCCGGTGACGATCGCGACTTTCTGAGTACTCACTGTTGTACCTCCGTTTGTGCGTGCCAGGTCTGTTCACCTCCCTGTTTTCTATCAGGCCGGCGTTTCGGCGGGTGAGCGCGGCGCCGGACCACCGACTGCGTAACATCGGGCGACATGACGGAGACGCCCTCGCCGGCTACTGCCGTGATCGTGCTCGCGGCAGGCGCGGGCACCCGGATGAAGTCGAAGACCCCGAAGATCCTGCACACCATCGCCGGGCGGCCGCTGGTCGGCCACGCCCTGCACGGCGCCGCGGGCATCGAGCCCGAGACCCTGATCGCGGTGGTCAGCCACGAACGTGAACGGGTGAGCGCGAAGATCGACGAGATCGCGCAACAGGTCGGCTGCGCCGTGACCATCGCGGTGCAAGATCGACCACTCGGCACCGGCGATGCCGCACGCGCCGGACTGACCTCGCTGCCTGACGACTTCGACGGCACGGTCATCGTCACCGCCGCCGACGTCCCCCTCCTCGACGCGGCGACCCTGAACGCTCTCGTCGCGACGCACACCGCCGACGGTGGTGCGGCCGTCACGCTCACCAGTTTTCGCGCGGCGGACCCCACGGGATACGGGCGGGTCATCCGGACCAACGATTCGCTGGTGCAGGCAATCGTCGAGCACAAGGACGCCACCGACGAGCAGCGCGCGATCTCGGAAGTCAACGCCGGGGTATATGCCTTCGACGCGGCCACGCTCCGGTCGGCACTCGCACGCCTGTCGACCGACAACGCCCAGCATGAGTTCTATCTCACCGACGTGATCGCGATCACCCGCGACGACGGTCACGCCGTGCGGGCGTTCACCGTCGACGATCCCGTCCTCGTGGCCGGTTGCAACGACCGCGTCCAACTCGCCGAGCTGGGTGCCGAGCTCAATCGCCGAATCGTGCGACGCCATCAGCTGGCCGGCGTGACCGTCGTCGATCCCGCCAGCACATGGATCGACGTGGACGTCACCATCGGCGAGGACGTCCGCATCGAACCCGGCACCCAATTGCTGGGCACCACAACCGTCGCCGACGACGCGGTGATCGGCCCGGACTCCACCCTCCGCGATGTCGTGATCGGCTCCGGGGCCGCGGTGATCCGCACCCATGGCAGCGAGGCGGAGATCGGCGCGAATGCGTCGGTCGGACCGTTCGCGTACCTGCGGCCGGGGACACGGCTCGGTGTCGGCGGCAAGATCGGCACCTTCGTCGAGACCAAGAAAGCCGACATCGGCGCGGGTTCCAAGGTCCCCCACCTCACCTATGTCGGCGACGCGACGATCGGCGAACACTCCAACATCGGGGCGTCGAGCGTGTTCGTCAATTACGACGGCGTGGCGAAACATCGTACTGTGATCGGGTCCCACTGCCGGACCGGTTCTGACAACATGTTTGTCGCACCGGTGCAGGTCGGCGACGGCGCTTACACCGGAGCGGGTACGGTCTTGCGGGACGATGTCCCGCCCGGTGCTCTCGCGGTGTCGGCCGGACAACAACGCAATATCGAGAACTGGGTGGTGCGAAAGCGCCCGGACAGCGAGTCGGCCCGCGCCGCACTCGAGGCCCGACAGACCGACAGCCCGGCAGACGACCAGCCGGACGCCTGACCGCTACATCTCCAACAGAAGAGTTTTCATGACCTGGACCACGGACAACCAGAAGAACCTGATGCTGTTCTCTGGCCGCGCCCATCCCGATCTCGCCCAGTCCGTCGCCGACGAGCTCGGCATCAAGGTGACACCGCAGACAGCGCGGGACTTCGCCAACGGCGAGATCTTCGTACGCTTCGAGGAGTCGGTGCGCGGCTCTGACGCGTTTGTCCTGCAGAGCTGCCCATACCCGATGAACCAGTGGGTCATGGAGTCGCTCATCATGATCGACGCGCTCAAGCGCGGATCTGCCAAGCGCATCAGCGTGATCCTGCCGTTCTATCCCTATGCGCGCCAGGACAAGAAGCATCGCGGCCGCGAGCCGATCTCGGCTCGCCTGATGGCCGACCTGTTGAAGGCTGCCGGCGCGGACCGGATCATCACCGTCGATCTGCACACCGACCAGATCCAGGGCTTCTTCGACGGCCCGGTCGACCACATGCACGCCCAGGGTCAGCTCGCCGATTATGTCCGGGAGAACTACGGAACCGACAACGTCACCGTGGTGTCGCCCGACTCCGGCCGCGTGCGTGTTGCGGAGAAGTGGGCCGATGCCCTCAACGGCGCACCGCTGGCGTTCATCCACAAGACGCGCGATCCGCTGGTTCCCAATCAGGTCAAGTCCAATCGCGTGGTCGGCGACGTGGACGGCCGCACCTGCGTGCTGATCGACGACATGATCGACACCGGCGGCACCATCGCCGGTGCCGTGAAGGTCCTCAAGGACGCCGGTGCCGGCGACGTCGTCATCGCGACCACACACGGCGTCTTCTCCGATCCCGCTGCCGAACGGCTCGCGAACTGCGGCGCCCGGGAGGTCATCGCGACCGACACCCTCCCCATTCCGGAGGAGAAGCGGTTCGAGAACCTGACGGTGTTGTCGATCGCCCCGCTGCTGGCCCAGACCATCCGCGAGGTCTTCGAGAACGGCTCGGTGACGAGCCTCTTCGACGGCAGCGCGTAGGCGCCCACACACACAGTTCCCACGAGAGCGGACCCTCGCGACGACGACCGTCGCGACGGTCCGCTCTCGTGCGTTTTCGGCACGCTCTCCGGCGCCGTCCCGGGTCCGTGACCGACCGAGGACGATGACCGCCGCGCACCCATGCGCGGCGGTCATCGAGCTCTGTCCCGATGACTGGGCACCTCGCCACCCCTCGATAATCGGGCTTGCGGACCCGAGAACATGGTTTCTATCCTTTCAAGGATAGTAATACTTGTAAATCTTGTTGATCCCAGATTAGACTCCGACGCGAGCGAAATTGTGGCCTGCATCACGCCCTTCCGCCTCCGCGCACCGGCCGTCAGGACACGTCGTCATCACTGATCTCTCCTCATGACAGGAGGCCCACCTTGACTCAGGCGGCCCGCTACACAAGCACCTCGTCCCATGAACTCGCCGACGGCTGGCAGCTGGAGCGCCTGACCGAACCGAGCCGACTGTTCGGGGCGAACGGCATCCGGACCGGCCCGGACGGACGCATCTACATCGCACAGGTCGCGGGGAGCCAGATCAGCGCGCTCGACCTCGAATCCGGCGCACTGGACACTGTCAGCGCACAGGGAAGCGACATCGTCGCGCCCGACGATGTCGCATTCGACCCCCGCGGGGACATGTATGTGACCGAGTACTACGACGGTCGGGTCAGCGTGCGCGAGGCCGACGGCACCACCCGCGTGTTGCGGGACGATCTGCCCGGTGCCAATGGCATCACGATCCATCAGGGCAGGCTGTTCGTGAACGAATGCAGGCCCGGCGGCAGACTGATGGAACTCGATCCGGCGGGCGGGGCCCCCACGGTCATCTTGGAAGATCTGCCCATGCCGAACGGCATGGAGGTCGGCCCGGACGGCAAGCTCTACTACCCGCTGCTCGGCGCAAACGAGATCTGGCGTATCGACCTCGACGGCGGCGAACCCGAAAGGGTCGCAGCCGATCTCGGCGGTCCCGATGCCGTCAAGTTCGATTCGGACGGGTACATCGTGTCCACCCAGGTCGCCTCGGGACAGGTCCTCCGGATCGATCCCCGCAGCGGCACGCAGACACTCTTGGCTCAACTCACGCCCGGTCTCGACAACCTCACGTTCGCCGGAGACCGCCTGTTCGTGTCGAGCTTCACCGGCCAGATCACCGAGATCCTCGGCAACGGTGACACCCGTACCGCCCTCGCGGACGGCCTGACCTGGCCGCTCGACCTCACCGTCGGACCGGACGGCACCCTCTACATCGCGGACGGGACATTCCTTCTGACCCGTTCACCAGGCGGCGAACTGAGTACGCTCGGAATGCTTTTCAGTCCCGGTTATCCCGGTTACATCCGCGGCATGACCGCCACGGGCGACGGCGAGTTCGTCGTCGCGGGCAACGGCACGGTGTCGCGGTACCGTCCCGCTGCCGCCGAGAGCGAGGTACTCGTCGAGGGCCTCGACCAGCTGTACGGCGTCGCGGTCGCGGCGCACGGGGCCATCGCGGTGGCCGATCTCGGCTCGGGGCAAGTGCATTCGGTTCAGGCGGGGCGAGCCGACGTCCTGGCGAGCGGCCTCGACCGCCCGATGGGCGTCGCGTTCACCGCGGACGGGACCTGCCTCGTCTCCGAGTCGGGTGCGGGCCGGGTGGCAGCGGTGACAGGCTCGGGAACCGACACCATTGTCGACGGTCTCGAGTCGCCGCAGGGCATCGCCGTCGTAGGGACACAGCTCTACATCGTCGACACCGGGAGCAAGTCGCTGGTGAACGTCGATCTGGAGACCAAGAGTCGACAGATCGTCGCCACAGGTCTGCCTGTCGGGGCGCCCCCGGGGTCACTCCCAAGCCGCTCCTCGGGTTGATCCCCTTCTCCGGGCCGCAAGGGCCGTTCGCGGGAATCGCCGCGGGGCCCGACGGCACCCTGTACGTCTCCGCCGATGCCGACGGCAGCGTCATCGCCCTTCGGAAGGAGCACTGATCCATCGATGGAGCACAATGTGGTCGGCCTGACCGGCCGGATCGTGGTCGTCTCCGGCGCAGCGGGCGGCGGCATCGGAACGACGGTGACAAGGATGGTCGCCGAGGCGGGCGCGACCGTCATCGCGGTGAGCCGCTCCAAGGACAACCTGGACACGCACATCAGCCCGCTTGTCGCCGAGGGGCTTTCGATCATCCCGATCAGTGCGGACGCGTCCACCGACGAGGGCATCAACGCTGTGATGGACCAGGTGCGGATCACCGACGGCACCCTGTACGGACTGGTGAACGTCGCAGGCGGCGCAGCACCGACAACCTGGATGCCGGCAACCCGCGTCACCCGCGAGGACTGGCGTGACCTGTTCACCCAGAACCTCGAGACGATGTTCTTCATGAGTCAGGCCGTTGCGGCCGAACTCAAGTCACGAGGCCTGCCCGGCTCCATCGTGTCGATCTCGTCGATCAGCGGGATGAACACCGCACCGTTCCACATCGGTTACGGCACCGCCAAGGCTGCGCTGGTCGCGGCAACGCGCACCATGGCCGTGGAATTGGCCACCGACAACATCCGGATCAACGCCGTGGCGCCCGGCGTGACCGCGACGCCGGCCTCGATGACCTACGTCGACGACGATGCGGACCGTGACCGTCGGGCCATCGCCATGGGACGGCGCGGCCGCCCCGAGGAGCAGGCCGGAGCCATCCTGTTCCTCTTGTCGGACCTGTCGAGCTACATCACCGGACAAACGCTGCTCGTGGACGGCGGGCTGAACCTCAAGTGGACCCACATGGGTGCCGATCACACGTCCCTGTTCCTCAAGGACGAGGACTTTCGTGCAGCAATCACACACTGAAACAACGACTTTCGACGGGAGAACGTCATGACCAACACGATCGACAACGTCAACGTACCGGTCCAGAACTCCACCGACGAGCCACCGATCACACCGCTGGAGATCGGTGTGGACGCCTACATCTCGAAAGATTACCTACGCGCCGAACAGGACAAGCTCTGGAGCAAGGTGTGGCAGCAGGTCGGACGCGTCGAGGAGATCCCCAAGGTCGGTGACTTCCTGACCTACGAGATCATGGACAACTCGTTCATCATCGCCCGCTCGGGACCCGACCGGATCAGCGCGTACCACAACGTCTGTTCGCATCGGGGCCGCCGCCTCGTCGACACCCCCGACGGGAAACGAGAAGCCAAGGGCACGTGCAAGACATTCGTCTGCGGATTCCATGGCTGGACCTACGACCTACAGGGCAAGAACACCTGGGCGGCCGAACGGGAGGACTGGCCGACCGGTCTGACCGAGGAGAAGACCCGGTTGCGCGCTGTGCAGGTCGACACCTGGGGCGGTTGGATCTGGATCAACATGGATCCGGACTGCGAACCCCTGCGGGATTACCTCGAGCCGGCGGCAAGCCTGCTCGATCCGTTCCAGCTCGAGAACATGCGATACCGCTGGCGCAAGTGGCTGGTGTTCGACTGCAACTGGAAGATCGCACTCGAGGCGTTCATGGAGACCTATCACGTCCCGTATACGCACCCCGAGTTCCGGACCTACGGCACCTTTCTCGGATGGTCGCGCGCCCAGGGCAAACACAGCAACATCGGGTATGACGCCCCGAAGGGAATGGAGGACAATCAGGCGAAGCTGCGCGTCGCCGACGGCCCTGATGCCCGGATCTCCACCATCGACCTGCAGAACTTCACGTGGGAGAACGCGAACACCAACACCACCCGCACACTGGTGGACGCGGCCCAGCGACTGATCGACGAACTGCCCGAAGGCACTCCCGCCAACGAGGTTCTGGCGCATTGGCTGGCCTCGGCGCGACGCGACGACGCCGAACGCGGTGTCATCTGGCCGACGGTCGACAACGAGACGGTCGCCAAGAGCGGGACGGCATGGCAGATCTTCCCGAATTTCCAGATCGGTCACGCGCTCAACAACATGCTCTGCTACAGCGCTCGACCCTACGGAGACGATCCCGACAAGTGTTACTTCGAGGCAGCCGTCTTCGAGCTGTTCCCGAAGGAGAAGAGCCACACACCGAATGGGAGTTCACCCCGGAGGATGACCCGGGTTGGCGCACCGTACTGCCACAGGACTTCTCCAACATGGCCGCTGTCCAGAAAGGCGTGAAGTCACACGGGTTCTCGGGCGCCAAGCCCAATCCGTACCGCGAACGCAGCGTCGTCAATCTGCACCACAACCTGGCGAAGTACATGGGTACCGGTGCGCCCGAAGACCTCGCCTGACCACTCGTCATCACCCCCCATCAGCACTGCCGAAACAAGGAATCACGATGCAGAACTGCGAACCCACGCAGACACCCGACGTCGACATCGCCGCCCTCCACGAGAAGTATCTCCACGAGCGCGACAAGCGTCTGCGCTCCGACGGCCAGGCTCAGTATCTCGAGGCCGAGGACGACTTCGCCGAGTTCTACGAGGGCGACCCGCATTTGCCGGTCGTACCGCGACAGCCGATCACCGACGATATCGACGTGGTGATCCTCGGCGGCGGATTCTGTGGTCTCATCACCGCACACCGGCTGCAACAGGCCGGTGTCTCCGACTTCAAGATCGTCGAGCTCGGCGGGGACTTCGGCGGCGTCTGGTACTGGAATCGCTACCCGGGAATCCAGATCGACTCGGACGCATACTGTTACCTGCCGCTGCTCGAGGAGACCGGCTTCATGCCGAAGGAGAAGTACTCCAAGGGTGACGAATGCTTCGAGCACGCCCAGCGAATCGGGGAACACTTCGATCTCTACGACCACGCTCTCTTCCACACCTTGGTCCGCTCCCTGGAATGGGACGGTGAGATCAACCGGTGGCAGATCACCTCCAACCGCGGCGACGAGATCCGCGCCCGCTTCGTGATCATGTGCCAGGGCCCCTACAACCGGCCGAAGCTGCCGGGCATCCCCGGCATCAAGGACTTCAAGGGCCATACCTTCCACACCGCGCGCTGGGACTACGACTACACCGGTGGCGACCTGCACGGTGGGCTGGACAAGATCGGCGACAAGCGCATCGCCGTCATCGGAACGGGCTCGAGCGGCGTACAGGCGATCCCGCACCTCGCGCGAGGAGCGAAACACCTCACCGTCTTCCAGCGCACACCGTCCTACATCTTCGAACGGGCCAACTACCCCACCGATCCGGAATGGGTCCAGAGCCTGGAACCCGGGTGGCGGACCGCACGGCAGCGCAACTTTCACAACGCCGCGTTCGCGTTCTACAACCCCGGTGAACCGGACCTCATCTGCGACGGGTGGACGGAGGTCGCCCGCAACATGGCAGCGAAGCTCAATGCGACCGAGAACTTCGAGGGCTGGGCCGCGCTGGCCGATCCCGCAAAGTTCATGGAACTCAAAGAGATCGAAGATTATCGGGCGATGGAACGGCTGCGTCAGCGGGTCGAACAGATCGTCGAGGACCCGGACACAGCGGAGAAGCTGAAGCCCTACTACCGCAACATGTGCAAGCGCCCCGTGTTCAACGACGAGTACCTGCCGACGTTCAACCGTCCGAACGTGACACTCGTCGACGTGTCGGATACCAAGGGCGTCGAACGGATAACGGAGAACGGGATCGTGGCGAACGGGGTCGAGTACGAGGTCGACTGCATCGTGTTCGCCAGCGGCTTCGAGATCACCACCGCACTGGACCGGCAGTTCGACATCAAGCCGTTCGCCGGCCGCGATGGCGTGTCGCTCTACGACCACTGGGGCAAGGGATTCCGCACTCTCCACGGTGTGATGGCGCACGGATTCCCGAATCACTTCGCCACCGGATTCGTGCAGGGCGGTGTCACCGCCTCCACCACGCTGATGTTCGAGCAGCAGGCCGATCACATCTCCTACATCGTCGCCGAGGCTCTCCGCCGGGATGTCACCTATGTGGAACCCACTCCCGAAGCCGAGGAGGGCTGGGTCCAGACCATCCGCGAATACTCGGTCGACAACAGCACCTTCACGATGGAATGCACCCCCGGCTACTACAACAGTGAGGGCGAGCCGAACGGCCGGTCGTTCCTGGGGGATCCGTTCTGGGGTGGCTTCTACGAGCTCAGCGATCGGCTGCAGGCGTGGCGCGACACCGGCGAACTCGAAGGCCTGGTGCTGGACAAGTGACACGCGACCGTGGAGCGCCTCGTGGACGCAGGACATCAGATGTCTGAACTCCGATTCGACAACAGGGTCGCGGTGATCACCGGCGCCGGCCGTGGACTGGGACGTGCATACGCCCTCCTGCTCGCTTCCCGTGGCGCCAAGGTCGTCGTCAACGATCCAGGAAGCAGCATCAGCGGTGAGCACACCGATTCCGGTCCGGCGGCCGACGTGGTCCAGGAGATCCGGGACGCGGGCGGCGAGGCGGTCGCCTGTACCGAGTCGGTGGCCACCGCCGATGGTGGACGTGCCATCATCGACGCCGCGGTGGACCGGTTCGGCGGTGTCGACGTCCTCATCCACAACGCCGGCAACAACCGCTATGCGTCGCTGTCGGAGATGAGCTACGAAGATTTCGATGCCGTCCTCGACGTCCACCTGCGCGGCGCCTTCCACGTTGTGCGACCGGCATTTCCGCTGATGTGTGAAGCTGGCTACGGACGTGTGGTGCTGACGTCGTCGATCGGCGGGATCTACGGCAACAAGAGCGTCGCCAACTATGGTGCTGCCAAGGCCGGGATCATCGGACTCTCCAACGTGGCCGCCCTCGAGGGGTACGACCACGGGGTACGTTCGAACGTCATCATCCCGGCTGCCCTGACCCGGCTGGCCGAGGGACTCGACACGTCCGCCTACCCACCGATGGGCCCGGAGCTGACCGCACCGGCCGTCGGGTGGCTCGCGCACGAATCCTGTTCGATCACCGGGGAGATGCTGGTGTCGATCGCGGGGCGGGTGGCCCGCGCCTACATCTCCGAGACCGAAGGCGTGTACCAATCCGCGTGGTCCGTCGACGACGTCGGCGAACGTATCGAAGAAATCCGCGACACCACCAATTCTTGGCTTCTGCCGGTCGTCCCGGCTGGCCATGTCGATCACATCACGAAGAGTTTCGCACTAGCGACGGAGGGCAGCGCGCGTGTCAGTCAAGGTCTATGAACGAATTCTCGACCTCTTCGAGGCCGAGGGCATCACCACGATGTTCGGTATCCCGGATCCCAATTTCGTTCACCTCTTCCACACCGCGGAGGAGCGAGGTTGGAACGTCGTCGCTCCGCATCACGAGGAGACCGCGGGCTTCATGGCCGAGGCGGTGTCCCGGATGACCGGCAAGGCGGCCGTCTGTATCGGCACTCTCGGACCGGGTATCGCCAACATGGCCGGTGCGGTGATGTGTGCCAAGGTCGAGAACTCGCCTGTCATCTTTCTCGGAGGACAGCGGGCCCGGATCACCGAGCAGCGGGTCCGCCGCGGACGGATACAGTTCGTCCAGCAGTCGGGGCTGATCGAGCCCTCGGTGAAGTACAGCGCCAGTATCGAATACGCCGATCAGACCGATGAGATCATCCGAGAGGGCCTGCGTAAGGCGTTGTCGGGCACCCCGGGACCCGTGTACATCGAATACCCGTCGCACGTGATCACCGAAGAACTGGATGTCCCGCCCGCACTGTCGCCGGATCGGTACCGGCTGGTGGCACAGACGGCGGGTCAGGACAAGATCGATGAGGCGGCACGGATGATCCGTGCGGCCGAGCGTCCCATCCTCCTCATCGGGCATGGTGTGCACACTTCGCGCGCCGGCGCGTCGGTGAAGGAACTCGCAGACCTGATGGCCTGTCCGGTGATCCAGACCTCCGGCGGCACTTCCTATATCGAAGGACTCGAGGATCGCACCTTCCCGTACGGCTTCTCCAAGGCGGCCGTCGAGGCGGTCGTCACGTCCGACCTGTGCCTGGCCATCGGTACCGAGCTCGGCGAGCCCGTGCATTTCGGCAAGGGCAGGCACTGGGTCGAGGGAGAGGCCGAACGTAGCTGGCTGCTGATCGAGCAGGACCCGGCGGCGATCGGGGTCAATCGTCCGATCGACGTTCCGATGGTCGGAGATCTGCGTGCCGTGGTCCCCCAGCTCGTGGACGCACTGCAAGACTCGCCGCGCACACCGGCCCCGGAACTCGCGCGCTGGATCTCCGATGACGCAGCGCAACTGGCCGAGCTCGCCGAGACCGCACCTTCTGGCACCACGCCGGTTCATCCCGCTCGGTTGATCGTCGAGGCGACAAAAGACTTCGCCGCCGACGGGATCATGGTGCGCGACGGCGGTGCGACGACCATCTTTGGATGGACCTACTCGCAGGCCAAACCGCATGACGTGATGTGGAATCAGAACTTCGGCCATCTCGGCACCGGTCTGCCCTACGCTGTCGGGGCGGGCGTCGCCGACGGCGGCAAGCGGCCGATGATGCTGATCACCGGCGACTCGTCGTTCCAGTTCCACATCTCGGAACTGGAGACCGCGGCACGGTTGAACCTGCCACTCGTCTGTGTTGTCGCCGTCGACTACGCGTGGGGTCTCGAGGTCGGCGTCTACAAACGCACCTTCGGGCAGGGTTCTCTGGAAACGGGTGTGCACTGGAGCGAGACCACCCGTCTCGACAAGGTGGCCGAGGGATTCGGCTGCTACGGCGAATATGTCGAGCGGGACGAGGACATCGCTCCGGCCATCAAACGCGCGTATGCGAGTGGCAAGCCGGGAGTCATCCACGTGGCCGTCGATCCCAAGGCGAACTCGGAGGAGATGCCGAGCTACGACGAATTCCGCACCTGGTACGCCGAGGGCCAGCAGTAGTACTTCCTGTTGCACGTAACGAGAATTGGGGCTGTCATGCGTGACTATCGCAAGTTCTACATCGGTGGCCGATGGGTCGACTCAGCGCAGTCGGCGACCTTCGACGTCATCAATCCCGCAACCGAAGATGTCTGTGGCACGGTCGCCGCCGGCTCCGCGGCGGATGTCGACAAAGCGGTCGCCGCCGCCCGCCAGGCGTTTGCCGGCTGGTCGAGCAGCACCGTCAGCGAGCGAGTCGAGCTGCTGACCAACATCTCCGCGGAGTACCAGAGTCGCAGTGGCGACCTCGCGGACGCGCTCACCGAGGAGATGGGTGCACCGACCGCACTCGCCAACGGGTTCCAGGTCGGGCTCGGGGCCGGGCACCTGGGCACCGCGATCGAAGCACTGCAGAACTTCGTCTTCGAAGAGCAGCGCGGCGAAACGTTGGTGGTCAAGGAACCGATCGGTGTCTGCGCGCTGATCACTCCCTGGAACTGGCCGATGAACCAGATAGCGGTGAAGGTCTTCCCCGCCCTGGCGACCGGCTGCACGATGGTGCTCAAGCCGTCGGAGCGATCACCGTTCACCGGTCAGGTCTTCACCGAGATCCTGGATGCCGCAGGCGTTCCGGCCGGTGTGTTCAACCTGGTCCAGGGCGATGGACCAAGTGTCGGGGTGCCGCTCTCAGGACATCCGGATGTCGACATGATCTCGTTCACGGGTTCGACACGGGCCGGCATCGACATCGCCGAGAACGCCGCGGCAGGCGTCAAACGTGTCACTCAGGAACTCGGCGGCAAGGGACCCAACATCGTCCTCGATGATCCGGACTTCGTCGAGAACGTCGCGAAGGGCGTCGTCACCATGATGCTCAACTCGGGACAGACGTGCAGCGCGCCCTCCCGAATGTTGGTTCCCGGCAACCGCATGGAAGATGCGATCGCGGCCGCCCGGGACGCCACACCCTCGGTGACGGTCGGGGATCCACAAGGTGACTTCTCGATCGGACCGGTGGTGTCGAAATCGCAGTTCGACAAGATCCAGGACCTCATCCGACAGGGGATCGACGACGGTGCGACGCTGGTGACCGGTGGTCCCGGTCGTCCCGAGAATCTCACGAAGGGGTACTACGTCCGGCCGACGGTGTTCGCGGATGTCAAGAACGACATGACGATCGCCCGCGAGGAGATCTTCGGCCCGGTCCTGACGATTCTGGGGTACGAGAACATCGAGCACGCGATCGAGATCGCCAACGACACCGAATACGGCCTCGCGGGCTTCGTCGCGGGCGCCGACCTCGACACAGCTCGATCGGTCGCGAGGCGGATACGCGCCGGCTCGGTGGCCATCAACGATGCGTTCGACTTCTGCGCGCCGTTCGGCGGTTACAAGAAGAGTGGAAACGGGCGCGAGTGGGCGACTTCGGCTTCGACGACTACTTGGAGATCAAGAGCATCCTCGGCTACCTCCCGGCCACCGAGGAGGGAAGATGACGGCGTTGCGATCCGAACCACTCTCCGAGAACGTCGGCGCAAAGGTGCTCGACGTGGATGCCGACCGGCTCGCCACCGACGCGGATCTGCCGAGCACCATCGCAGATGCACTCGAACATTCCGGGGTGCTGCTGTTCCCGGAACTACACGCGAGCGACGAGGTCTTGGTCGAGTTCTGCCGCAAGCTCGGCACCTTGATCAACTTCTCACACCTGCCCCCGAGACGGAGGAGGTGATGGAGATCAGCTTCAACCCGTCCAATCCGAACGCCGCCTACCTTCGAAGCAACGAGTTCTGGCACATCGACGGCCTGCTCGACGAGATCGCGCCGAAGTCGTCGATCCTGACCGCGCGGGTGACCTCGACCGAGGGCGGGGAGACCGAGTTCGCCAGCACGTACGCGGCCTACGACGAGCTCTCCGACAGCGAGAAGGAGCAGTTTGCGCGGCTCCGGGTCGTGCACACCTTTGATGCGGTCCAGCGGATGACCTACACCGATCCGACCCCGGAGCAGGTGGCGGACTGGGCAACTCGCACCGTTCGTGAACACCCGTTGGTGTGGGAACACGATTCCGGCCGTCGGTCGTTGGTGCTCGGTGCGACGGCCTCCCATATCGCCGGCATGGACGTCGACGAGGGCAAGGCCCTGCTGGCGGAGCTGCGGGACCGCATCACCGGCCCGGGAAAGGTGTGCAGCCACAGCTGGACCGAAGGCGACACCGTCTTCTGGGACAACACCGGGTTGATGCACCGCGTCCGCGAGTTCGACCGCGACAAGCCACGGATCATGCACCGGATCACCGTCGCAGGCGAGGAGAAGATCAAATGAGTGGACGCACCGCAATCGTCACCGGTGGCGCCTCGGGAATCGGCGGAGCCATCAGCACTCGTCTCGCATCCGGCAACGACCAGGTCGCCATCTTCGATGTCGACGGCGAAGCCGCCGAAACAGCCGCGCGGGCGATCGAGGATGCCGGCGGGAAGGCGCTCGGTCTGGCGGTCGACGTGACCGACCGAGCGCAGATCGACGCGGGGGTCGAGGAGGTTCGGGTGCGGCTCGGCCGTCCGACCGTGCTGGTCAACAGTGCCGGCGCCACCCTGGCGACGCCCTTCCTCGAGATCACCCGCCAGAGCTGGGATCAGGCACTCGCGATCAACCTCACCGGAACCTTCGACTGCTGCCAGTCGGTGCTCCCGGACATGCTCGAGGAGGGCTGGGGCCGAATCGTGAACATCTCCTCGTCGAGCGTGCACAGCGGGTCGCCCGGCTTGGCCGGCTACGTGACCGCGAAGTCCGGTGTCGTGGGACTGACAAAGGTTCTCGCGCTCGAGTTCGGTCGTCGCGGCATCACCGTCAATACGATCCCACCGGGCTTCATCGATACCCCCATGCTGCGCAGAACCGTCGATTCCGGCATGTTCGACGTGGACACCCAGATCGGCAAGACACCGGTCGGACGGATCGGTCAGCCCGAGGACGTCGCTGCGACCTGTGCATTCCTCGTCAGCGAGGAGGCCGGCTACATCACCGGCCAGATCATCGGGGTCAACGGCGGGCGCAACACATGACCGATCGGATCAATCCCGCGCAACGGGCCGAGTGGACGCCCGAGATGCGCGACTTCGTGGCCGGGTTCCGGTCGTCGGTCAAGAGCGTCGGTCCCGATCACGAGCGACAGGCAGGCGACAACCTGCTCGGCACCCTCGCGCGGTATCCCAACCTGGCGATGGCGTTCCTGTCCTTCAACAAACACCTACTCGCCGGTTCCGCGCTGTCGGCGCGGCAACGCGAATTGCTCATCCTGCGAGTGGCACATC